>CALFDJ010000043.1 GCA_937950325.1 uncultured Collinsella sp. | reverse complement strand
CGAGACGGTCCCGGGCTGACAATTTCGACTGTAATGGACGTTCTTAAACGACTACTTGCTTGCGAACAGCCAGATTGCGATGATCACCAGGATTGCGGCGACGATGCAGACGATGGCGCCGGTGAATTTGATGCGTGAGTCGCGGGTACGCTCGCGCACCGCGTCCTCGGTGGCTTCGAGCTGGGTAACCTCTCGCTCGGTCTCGGCGTGTTCGGCTTTGTCTCGGGCCAAGGATCCTGCAAGCGACTCAGTAATCTCTGGGTGGTCGTGTACTTCGTTCGCCTGTTCGATGATCGACTGCGCATGTGCGGCATCTGCTTGGGCGTTGGCGATGCTCTGCTCTTGGTCGCGGCGTGCCTTGTCCTCGGCGGCGATCTTCTCGCGCAGTTCGCGCTGGCGCGTTGCAGCGGCGGTTTTTGCGGTCTGCAGCTCGTCGCGCGCGGCATCGGCCTCTGCCGTCACGGCTTGGTGCGCGCGTTTGGCTTCGGCAATGGGGGCCTGCGCCTGTTCGACGGCCTGCTCGGCTGCGGCAAGCGAGTGTTCAAGGTCGGCGGTGATACGCGGGACATCTTCTTCGGCTTTACGCAGGGCATCTGCCGTGTCGGAGATCTGCATCGAGAGCTCGCTGGTGCGCACCGTATAGTTGGCGGGATTTGCCGAGGGATTGCGTTGCAGCTCGGCATACTCATGACGCAGTGTCTCGAGCTGGGCGCGCGTGGCGTCGACGGTTTGTTGTGCGGCGGCAATGCCGGCGTCTCGCTCGGCCTGCACCTTGTCGCGGATGCGCTTGGAATCCTCAAGACGGCGAACGAGGCGGTTGCCGGTCTCGCGCGAGCTCGCCTCGCGGGCCTCCACGGCATCGAGCGCGGCCTTCAGACGGAGCTCGGTCGCGTCATCCTCTGTCTTCATTTGTTCGAGCTGACCCTTGAGCTCTGCTACTTTGGAAGCATGGACATCGCGATCGATTTCGGCTGCCGCAGCGGTCTTTTGCGCTGTGGCGATCGCCTGACGCTGGTCGGCGACGATCTGCTCGTAGCGGCCTGCGATATCCTGGCGCGTCTCGAGTTCCTCGGCCTGATCGGCAATGCGCTGCTCAAGTTCGGCCAGGTGGGCGCGGGCATCGGCAAGTGCCTTTTTCGCGGCGTTCATCTCGCGCATGGCCGAGGCACCCTGGGCGATAAAGGTGCCCACGGCGTTCGCAGTGTTCGAGACGGCGGTACCCAGATCGCGGCTCGCGGCGGGGGAGTGCGGGGCGGTCGGGCGAGCGGTGTCGGCAGCATCCGCATTGGCAGCCTGCGGCGCGGCGATATTGCCGGTACCGCCCTCGACCACAGAAAAGCCTGCTGCGTGCGGATCGACCGCATCGGCGCCAATCGTGGGGTGCTCGAGCTGCAGAAACGAGGGCATGGTGCTGCCCTGGTCGGCAACCGGAGTCTCGCCGGGTACAAAGGTCGAGGCCGCCTCGGCGGCCTCCTCTTCCTCGGCATCAATATCGGCATCGGCGACGGCGTCTTTCATCGCTTTGACAGCATCCATCATGGAGTCCATGACGGCGTCGAGCTCTTCTTCCGAAGACACCTCGATGGGGCCTGCTGCTTGTGGGGCGGCGTCCTTTTCGGAGGCGTCGTCCTGAGCGGGCACATCGTCGTTTTGCTCATCGGCGTTTTCTGATTCGGGGGTTTCCGCCGTAGCGCTTTCGTCCAAGATGGGGCCGTCGACGTCGGTACCATCGCAGGTCACAGCGTCAGTATCTGTGGTGACGTCTGCGGGATCATCAATATGCTCTTGAGTCTGGGGGTCCAGCTCGTCTGTCATAGGCATGTGCTCCTCATCGTTGTTTGTCACCCTATGATAAAGTTTCGCGCCGACATCCCGCGCGCCGCAGCAAAGTTTCAAAACGTGTTCGATGGCTCGATCTGATAACAATAACTCGGCCGCTTTATCCAGTTTGTACTTGACAATCCCTTCGCCGAACGACGTGGTGCCGTTCGCCTACCGCGGTCTTTTATTTTTGCTTGAACACGCTAAAGTTGCATCTCAGCTTTTGGCGCGTGAAGTTGGATACGCGCAGTCGGCGGGCGTGCCCGTCGCGATTTGAAAGGACTTTTTATGGGACTTTTCACTGGTAAGACCGTGATCGTCACCGGCGGCGGCAAAGCCACGCTTAAGGACGGCTCCGCTGGTTCCATCGGCTACGGCATCGATATCGCATTTGCCAAGGAGGGCGCGAACCTCGTCATCACCGGCCGCAACGTCGCTAAGCTCGAGGCCGCCAAGGAGTCTCTCGAGGCCGAGTACGGTGTCAAGGTTCTGCCTGTTCAGGCCGATGTTTCAGCCGGTCAGGACAACGAAGCCGTCGTCCAGAACGTCATCGACAAGGCCATTGAGGAGTTTGGCCGCATCGACGCCGTCGTCAACAATGCTCAGGCCAGCGCCTCGGGCGTGACCATCGCCGATCACACCATGGATCAGTTTAATCTGGCCATTTACTCCGGTCTGTATGCTACCTATCTGTACATGCAGAAGGCCTATCCGCACCTGAAGGAGACCAAGGGCTCCGTGGTCAACTTTGCCTCGGGTGCCGGCCTGTTTGGCAACTATGGCCAGTGCAGCTATGCTGCCGCCAAGGAGGGCATCCGCGGCCTGACCCGCGTTGCCGCCAACGAGTGGGGCAAGGACGGCATCAACGTCAATATCGTTTGCCCGCTTGCTTGGACCGCTGCGCTCGAGAACTTCCAGGATGCCTATCCCGAGGCGTTTAAGGCCAACGTCCACATGCCGCCGGCTGGTCACTACGGCGACGTCGAGAAGGAGATCGGCCGCGTGGTCGTTCAGCTCTGCGGTCCCGACTTTAAGTACATGAACGGCGAGACCGTCACCCTCGAGGGTGGCATGGGCCAGCGGCCGTAGGGGTTACGCGGTTTTTCCAAACCGCGTAACGGCTCGACGCTGCGCGGTCACCAGGGCGACAACTTGTCATTCAAAGAGGGCGGCATGACCAGAAGGTCTATGCCGCCCTCTTTTCATGCCAATTTGTTCGCCCTGGCGACCGCTCGCTGACGTCGCCAGAGCATCGGCGTTGCCTTGGCTGTTGGAGATGATCCCGTAGTCGTTGAGGACGTTCTTAAATGACTAGTCGAAAGGGACGCTCTTGCCGGCACCTGGGGACGGTCCCTAAGTGCCGGCAGATTGGGACATTCCTTTGCAAGATGGCGCTGAAGATTGTCCCCAACGACTAGTCGTTTAATGCGCCAGTTTCTGTCGAGTCGGTGCGGTTTGCGGGTTGCCCGTATAATGGTTTGCGTATGAACCGCAACCA
Source organism: uncultured Collinsella sp. (assembly GCA_937950325.1). GTDB lineage: Bacteria > Actinomycetota > Coriobacteriia > Coriobacteriales > Coriobacteriaceae > Collinsella. The sequence goes on along the minus strand of CALFDJ010000043.1, from coordinate 48,208 downwards.
AGGAGTTCCAGTTTATGGACCAGAGCCTTTTTAAATTCGACCTGATCGCCGAGGATCCGACGACGCATGCGCGTGCCGGCGTGCTGCACACCCCGCACGGCGACATCGAGACGCCGATCTTTATGCCCGTGGGCACCAAGGCAAACGTCAAGGGCATCCCCACCGAGACCGTCAAACAGCTCGGCGCCCAGATCGTGCTTGCCAACACCTATCATCTGTCCATGCGTCCCGGCGAGGACACTATCGCCGAGCTGGGCGGCCTGCACAAGTTTATGAACTGGCACGGTCCTATCCTCACCGACTCGGGCGGTTTCCAGGTGTTCAGCCACAACGACGCCGTCAAGCTCACCGACGAGGGCGTGCGCTTTATCGTCAACGATTACGACGGCCGCCACGTGTTCTGGACACCCGAGGACAACATGGAGATCGCCATGAAGCTCGGCTCCGACATCTGCATGCAGCTGGACCAGTGCCCGGGCTATCCCGCCACGCGCGCCTACGTTGAGCGCGCGGTGGAGCTGTCGAGCATGTGGGCCGAGCGCTGCTACAAGGCTCACACCCGCGATGACCAGGCGCTCTTTGGCATCGTCCAGGGCGGCATGCATCTGGATCTGCGCCTGCGCTCTCTGCGCCATCTGGAGGAGTGCGGCGACTTCCCCGGTTACGGCATCGGCGGCTACTCGGTGGGCGAGGACCACGAGACCATGTTCGAGACCCTGGCGCCGCTTGTGAGCGAGTACATGCCCAAGCACAAGCCGCGCTACCTGATGGGCGTCGGCAACCCGACGACGCTCGTGCGCGGCGTGGGCGTGGGCATCGATATGTTCGACTGCGTGCTGCCGACGCGCACCGGCCGCATGGGCACGGCATTCTCCAGTGAAGGTCGCCTTAACTTCCGCAACGCGCGTTTTGCGCACGACGACGGCCCCATCGACCCCACCTGCACCTGCCCGGTGTGCACGGGCGGCTACAGCCGCGCGCTCATTCGCCACATGGTCACGCAGAAGGAGATGCTCGGCGGCATCCTGCTTTCGATGCACAACATCTACTACCTGCTCAACCTTATGCAGCGTGCCCGCCAGGCCATTATCGAGGGCCGCTACGGCGCGTTTGTGAGCGACTGGATGAACAGTCCTGCGGCGGTGGACTACTAAGGACGGCGCGGGCGCTTGCGAGGCGAGAGCAACGGCAAAGGCCAAGCGGCGATCGGCCGTCGCGTTCGCTAACACGGTCTGCGCGACCGCTGACCGATAGCTTGCAAGCGCTTGATGCATCGTGGGTACCATACCGAATGGTTGATGTTCGGGCGGGTGTTTGGCGCATGGCGTCGACCCCGCCCGTTTTTCTTTTTCTCGATAGGAGTACCCATGATTAAGAACGAGAATGTCGAGGGCGAGCCTGCCTACGACGAGACGTACCGCCGCGGTCCCGTGGTCATGCGCGGCCCCATGATTCCTAAGGACAACACCTACGCCAACCTGCTGGCGCCTGAGGAGTCGACCGACTGGCTGCATGCCGACCCCTGGCGCGTGCTGCGCATTCAGGCAGAGTTTGTCGATGGCTTTGGCGCGCTTGCCGAGCTCGGACCTGCGGTGACCATCTTCGGCAGCGCCCGCACGCCCAAGACCGATCCGCTCTACAAGGCGGCGCGCACGGTCGGTCGCAAGATCGCCCAGCGCGGCGTGGCGGTTATCACCGGTGGCGGCCCTGGCATCATGGAGGCGGCCAACAGGGGAGCGGCGAGTGTCAACGGCAAGTCAGTTGGTTTGGGCATTGAGCTGCCGCACGAGCAGGGGCTCAACAAATATGTAAACCTCGGTATGGACTTCCGCTACTTCTTTGTGCGCAAGACCATGTTCGTCAAATACAGCTCGGGCGCCATCGTGTTTCCCGGTGGTTTTGGCACGCTCGACGAGATGTTCGAGGTGCTTACGCTGGTGCAGACGCACAAGGTCAAGCGCATGCCGCTCGTTTTGGTGGGCAGCGAGTACTGGCAGGGCCTATTCGACTGGCTCAACGGCCCGGTGATGGATGCCGGCATGATCAGTCCGCTCGATCCAGAGCTGGTGCACATTACCGACGACCTCAACGAGGCCGTCGATATCGCCCTGAGCGGGCTTATGTAGGGCGAGCGTGCTTGTCGTTGTAGTGATGAGAAGGCAGACTGATGCTATTTAACATCAGTCTGCCTTCTAAACTGGGTATACTGATGCAAAAGACGAAGGCGAGGAGGTCGCGTATGTCTACTGCAACGGTTAAGCCTACGACGGTCCGCATCGAAGAGGGGCTCAAGGAACAGGCGACTGAGTTCTTGGATACGGTTGGTCTGAGTCTCAATTCGTATCTGAACCTTGCTGTTCGGCAGCTGGTAAATCAGCGAAAGATTCCTTTTGAGATCGTTGGTCGATCCGAAGTTCCCAACGAGGCGACGAGGCGCGCCATGGTGATTGCCGAGGCTCATGAGTTGGGGATTCTGCCAGACGACAGCCCGTCATTCAATAACGCTGATGAGCTTATATCGTTCCTCGATGAGGACTAGCGATGTTTGAGATTAAAGTCGAGGCTCAGTTTAAGGCGGATTACAAACGGACGATGCGCATCCATCCGCAGCTAAAAACCGAGTTTAAGGCGGCAGTCGCAGAGCTTGCAGCTCGCGGCTCGCTTCCCGCGGAATATGGCGCCCATGAGCTTTCAAACCCGGGCGGCAATTACAACGGTCACATCGATTTCCATCTATCCGATGGCTTGGTCGATGTGGTCGTTCTCTACTTGCCGCATAAGACTAATCCTGTGATCCGACTGGTCAGAATGGGCTCGCATGAGGAGCTGTTCCGGGGCCCGCAGGGCTGATTGCCGATTTCTAAGTTGCGGTGGAATAGGGATTGATTTGCGGCTGATAAGCCAAAAACAGTCCCTATTCCACCGCAAGTGGTAAAGGTGCCCCTAGTGGATGGGCCGGTAGCGGGGGCAGTAGCTGATGGCGATGGCGTCGACGCCTACGTGGGTGGCGATGGTGCAGCCGATGGGGCCGGTGCCGGCGTCTACGTAATCTTGGCCTGCGAGTGCATGGCTGACGAGCTCCTGCTCCTCGGCGGCGCCGGTCGTGAGCACACGCACGCTGGAGCCCGGATGCTCGGTCAAAAATGCGAGGCAATCGGCCATGGTGTTGGCAACGATGCGCTTGGCGCCGCGGCCCTTTTTGATGGCCTTGATCTCGCCCGATTTCCACTCCGGCGAAACGGCCAGGCGAATGTTGAGCATCTGCGTGAGCTGGCCGGCGAGTTTGGGCGCGCGGCCGTTCTTAACGAGGTTCTCGAGCGTGCGGGGAATCAGCAGCAGGTGGGCGTCGGGCAGCGTCGCTCGGATCTGCGCCTCGGTCTCGTCCAGGCTGCGGCCGTCCTCGCGCATGGCCAGCGCGTACTCCACCAGCAGGCCCTCGGCAGCCGAGCCGGTGCGCGAGTCGATGCAGCGCACGTCGAGCTCGTGGGTATCGGCAACCTGGCACGCGTTGGCGTAGCAGGCAGACCACTCGCTGCACAGCGAGATAAAGATGGCGCTGTCGTGGCCGTCGGCGAGCACGCGATCAAAGAGCGCCTTGAACTCGCCGGCGCTTGGCTGCGAGGTGTGCGGCAGCTGCTCGGAGCCGGCCATGCGCGCGACGTACTCCTGGGCGGTAATTTGCACCTGGTCGAGCAGGTCCTCGCCCTCGATAATCACATGCAGCGGAATCACGTAAATGCCGAGCTCTTGGGCGCGGGCGGGGGAGATGTCCGACGTGGAGTCGGTTATGATGGCAAAAGACATAATTGCACCTTTCGTTGGGGCGCTTGCGCGCCGCCTTCTGAGAGCAAAGTGCGACAAGTATAGTTGAGTCGTTCCACATTACTAGGTTCAATTGTTGAATAGTCAACAGTTTGAAGTGTCGGTGTGGAAATCGTCAACTGGGGAAGAGGAATGCCGATGGAGGCGTTGGAGATAGGCAAACGGCCGGTCGTGCTGTTCGATTTTGACGGCACGGTGGCAGATACGGGCCGGGCGGTGATGACCTCGACGTGCAAGACGCTGGCTGCGCGCGGGTTTTCGGAGGCGCAGATGGGTGATCTGCGCCGCATGATCGGGCCGCCCCTGTGGAAGAGCTTTCACGACTTTTACGGCTTTTCCCGCGAGGAGTCGCTTGTGGTGGCCGACGAGTACCGTGCTTTTTTTGATGAGCTGGGACCGGAGGAGTATCCCGTGTTCGACGGGGTCCCCGAGTTTCTGGATGGGCTGGCCGCCCGGGGCAAGCGTATGGCCGTGGCGACGTCGCGCATGGAGGCAAAGTGCATCGATATGGTACGTGAGCTCGGGCTTTCTCAGTTTGAGGCGGTGGTTGGCATGAATCCGCCGCAGGGGCGCGAGACCAAGGCCGATTCGGTCCGCGATGCCCTGGCGGCCCTGGGTGCGACCGCGGACGAGGCCGTGATGATCGGCGATCGCTTCAACGATGTGGAGGGTGCGCACGCGATGGGCGTGCCGTGCATCGGCATCTATTCGGGCGCGGCGGCGCCGGGGGAGCACGAGGCCGCGGGCGCCGATGCGGTGGTGCACTCGGTGGCCGAGCTTGCTAAACTTTTCGCTATCTAATGACGTAATGTGAGGGGCGGGCACGCTCGCCGCTCATTGCTAAGGAGGTCGTCCATGAATCAGGTGGAGCAGAGCGTTGCCGAGTATGTCGACGAGGTCTGGGAGGATGTCGTCGCCGATATCGAGCAGCTGGTGAGTTATCCGTCCGTGGCAGTTTCTGCTGATGCGGAGCCCGGCGCGCCGTTTGGCCGCCCGGTCCGTGACGCACTCGATTGCGCGCTCGGCATCGCGCAAAAGCTCGGCTACCAGACGAGCGACGACGAGGGCTTTGTGGGCATCGCCGATATTCCGGGCCGCGGCGATAAGCAGCTCGCGACCATCTGCCATGTGGACGTGGTACCCGCTGGCCCCGGTTGGAACACCGACCCGTTTGCGATGGAGCGCCGCGAGGGCTGGCTGCTCGGCCGTGGCGTGATCGACGACAAGGGTCCGGCGGTGTTGTCGCTCTATGCCGGCGCCTACCTGCTCAAGCACGGCATTGTGCCGCGCTATACCTTCCGTGCGCTGCTGGGCTGCGATGAGGAAGTGGGCATGTCCGACGTTCACCATTATCTGGAGAACCACGCAGACCCCGACTTTCTATTTACGCCCGATGCCGAGTTCCCGGTCTGTAATGCCGAGAAGGGCCAGTTTGGGGCGACGTTTGTGAGCCCCAAGATCGACGGCGGGCGCATTGTGTCCTGGAGCGGTGCCGAGGCGAGCAACGCCATTCCGTCGCAGTCTATCTGCGAGCTTGCGATTGCCGCCGATGAACTGCCGGCGCCCATTGAGAACGCCGACCGCCTGGAGATCACGGCGCTCGAGAACGGCCATGCCCAGATTTTCGCGCACGGTATCGGTGGCCATGCTTCGATGCCCGAGGGGACGATCAACGCCGTCGGCCTGATCGTGACGTACCTGCGCGAGGCCGAGGACGCGTTTGGTGCCCGTGACGAGCGCCTGCTGACGCCTGCCGAGCACGAGTTCGTCAAGTTCCTGGCCTTTGTACATGCAGACGCCTATGGCCGCGGCCTGGGTATCGATGCGACGAGCTCGGCGTTTGGCCCGCTTACCTGCAACGCTGGCGTCATCCGCGTGGCGGATGGCCATATTGAGCAGGTCATCGACGTGCGCTTCCCCGACAGCACGAGTGCCGATACCATCCGCGAGCAGCTCGACCCGCTCGTGGGCCGTTTTGGCGTGACGTGCCAGCTGGGTCGCGCTAAGGTGCCGTTCTCGGTGTCTGCCGACGATCCGGCCGTGAAGGCGCTTATCGATACCTATAACGAGTTTACGGGCAAGCATGCCAAGCCCTTTGCCATGGGCGGCGGCACGTACGCGCGCAACTTTGCCCGCGCCGTCTCGTTTGGCCCCGAGGAGACCGGCCTGGAGCTGCCCGCATGGGGCGGCCAGATGCACGGCCCCAACGAGTGCGCCAACGAGGAACAGCTTAAACAGGCGCTCAAGATCTATATTGTTGCGATCCTCCGTTTGAATGAATTAGAGCTTTAAGGTCTCGCGGTTTCCCAATCTAAGTTGCGGTGGAATAGTTCCTAGAATGGGCCATTTGATGGCCAAGCAGGAACTATTTCATCGCAACTTTGTTTTTAATGGTGTAAAAGGCTGGCCATGTTTGGCGGCGGGTTTGTTATTCGTTTGTAAAGGCCGTGCTGCGCTTGCGGTAAGGGTCTATCAAATGACCGTAAGAAACCGCAGTTGGCGCTGGTGCTGCCCGGTCGGGGTCGTATCTTTCCAAACAGCAAAGCGGGCAGGGTGCCCGCGAGTCGCATGTATGAAAGGAAGATCATGCTCGATCAGGCTTATTCTCGTCGTCAGTTCCTCGGCCTCGCTGGTGGTCTTGCCAGCATCGTCGGTCTCGGTCTCGTTGGTTGCGGCGGCTCCGGCGCATCCGATGCCGCCGACAAGGGTAGCGCCGCTGCTGCCGAGTCCGTCTCCGGCGAGGTGACTTACGACGGTGCCTCTTCGTTCCAGGCTCTCGTCGAGGCCGCTGCCGAGAAGTTCATGGATGCCAACCCGGACGTCTCCGTCTCCGGCTCGGGTAACGGTTCGGGCAAGGGCCTGACCGCTGTTGCCGCCGGCACCGTCACCATCGGCAACTCCGACGTCTTCGCCGAGACCAAGCTCGAGGCCGACCAGGTCAAGAACCTCGTCGACCATGAGGTCGCCGTCGTGGGCATGGGTCCCGTCGTCTCCAAGAACGTGACGGTCGACGACCTGTCCCTCGAGCAGCTCAAGGGCATCTTCTCTGGCCAGATCACCAACTGGAAGGAGGTCGGCGGCGACGACGCCACCATCGTCGTCCTCAACCGCAAGGCCGGCTCCGGCACCCGCGCCACCTTCGAGGCCGCCGTCTTTGGCGACGAGGCCGTCGACTTTAAGGGCGACGCCGAGCTCGACAAGTCCGGCGACGTCCAGACTCAGATGGGCAGCACCGATAACGCCATCTCCTACCTCGACTTCTCGCACTTCGATGACTCCAAGTTCAACGCCATCAAGGTCGAGGGCGTCGAGCCCAAGAGCAAGAATGTCACTGATGACTCCTTCAAGATCTGGGCTACCGAGCACATGTACTGCTCCAAGGACGCCGACGAGGCCACCAAGGCCTTCCTGGAGTTCATGCTTTCCGACGACGTCCAGGGCAAGCTCGTCGAGGAGCAGGGCTTCATCCCCGTCTCTGCCATGAAGGTCGTCAAGGACGCCAGCGGCAAGGTCTCTGCTAAATAAGTAATCGCCCCGGAAAGGTTTGCAATGGCAAAACAGCTGCCAAAGCGCGACCTTGAGAACGTGGGCCTGGGCGTCACGGGCGCGTGCGTAGCGCTCGTGACGCTTGTCGTTGCCGCGCTCATCTTTATGGTCGCCCAAAAGGGCCTCTCGGCTTTTGTCAAGGACGGCGTCTCGGTCGTCGAGTTTTTCACCGGCACCAAGTGGGACCTGGCCAACACAGCCGAAAACGGCCTGCCCTATACCGGCGCCCTGCCCCTGATCGTCGCCTCGTTTGCGGTCATGGTGCTCTCCACGCTTATCGCGCTGCCCATCGCCATCGGCTCTGCCATCTTTGCGGTCGAGATTAGCCCTAAGTTTGGCTCTAAGATCTTTCAGCCGCTCATTGAGCTTTTGACCGGCATCCCCTCGGTCGTCTTTGGCCTGATCGGTTTTCACGTGGTCGTCGGTCTTATGAAGAGCGTTTTCCACGTGAGCACGGGCCTGGGCATCTTGCCCGGCGCCATCGTGCTGGCGGTCATGATTCTGCCGACGATGACCACGCTTTCGGTCGATGGCCTGCGTGCCGTGCCCGACGGCTACCGCCAGGGCTCGCTCGCGCTGGGCTACACCCGCTGGCAGACCATCTGGCACGTGGTGCTCAAGTCCGCCATGCCGTCGCTCATGACCGCGGTTATCTTGGGCATGACCCGCGCCTTTGGCGAGACGCTCGCCGTGCGCATGGTCATCGGCGGCATCGAGGCCATGCCGACGTCGCTGCTGTCGCCGGCTTCGACCATCACCACCACGCTCACCACGTCCATGGCAGTCTATGCCGAGGGCTCGGCCCAAGACGATGTTCTGTGGGCGCTCGGCCTGCTGCTGATGGGCATGAGTCTCATCTTCATCCTGATCATCCACCTTATCGGCCGCAAGGGGGCGAAGGCTCGTGGCTAGCACGCGTATCCACATCGACGAGGCGAGGCTCGGGCGTGTCCAAAAGCAGGACCGCTTCGCCACGGGCGTGTTGACGGCGATCGTCGCCATCGTCATGCTCATCGTCGTCTCCATGGTGGCCTATATCCTGTTCGAGGGCATCTCGACGCTGTTCCAGCCGGGCTTTCTCACGGAGCCGTCGCGCGCCAACGGAACGCAGGGCGGCGTGCTCTACCAGCTGTTCGACTCGTTCTACCTGCTGCTGATCACCCTGATCATCTCGGTGCCCATCAGCCTGGGCGGAGCGGTCTTTTTGGTTGAGTACGCGCCGGACGGACCCATCCGCGACATCGCCTCCACCGCCATCGAGACGTTGTCCTCGCTGCCTTCCATCGTCGTCGGCATGTTCGGTTTTCTGGTGTTCTCGGTGCAGCTGGGCTGGAAGTACTCCATCATCTCCGGCGCCGTCGCGCTCACCATGTTCAACATCCCCATCCTGGTGCGCGTGATCCAGCAGGCGCTCGAGGACGTGCCGCAGGCCCAGCGCGATGCGTGCCTGGCCATGGGCCTCACTCGCTGGGAGGCCACGCTGCACATCCTGATCCCCGAGGCCATGCCTGCCATTGTGACGGGCATCGTGCTTTCGGCCGGTCGCGTGTTTGGCGAGGCCGCAGCACTGCTTTTTACCTCGGGTATGAGCTCGCCGGTTCGCCTGAACTTCTTGAGCTTTAACCTGTCGAGCCCCACCTGCGCTTGGAACGTGTTCCGTCCCGGCGAGTCGCTCGCCGTGCACATCTACAAGATCTATGGCGAGGGCAGCCCCGAGGCCCAGCAGATTGTTTGGGGCACCGCGGCGCTGCTGATGATTTGCGTGCTGCTGTTTAACGTAGTCGCCCGTATCGTGGGCAAGCAACTGGCAAGAAGGATGACGGCCGAATGAGCGAGATGAATGCAACGCCCGCAACCGAAGCGGCATCGTCCGAGACCCAGGACTTCCTGTCGAGCGTGGGGGAGAGCGAGAAGCGCGTGCGCGTGAGCGGCAAGGCCGTGAGCGACGAGGTCGTGCTCTCCACCAAGGACGTCAACGTGTACTATGGCGACCACCATGCACTGCACAATACGTCGCTCGACTTCCACAAGGGCGAGATCACGGCGCTCATTGGGCCTTCGGGCTGCGGTAAGTCGACCTTCTTGCGTAGCCTCAACCTCATGAATCGCGAGATTCGCGGCTGCCGCGTGGAGGGCGAGATCAACTACCGCGGTCGCAACGTGAATACCAAGACCGAAAACACCTACGAGCTGCGCCGTTCCATTGGCATGGTGTTCCAGCAGCCCAACCCCTTCCGCAAGTCCATTCGCGACAACATCACGTTTGCACCCAGGCGTCACGGCATTACCGACCGTGACGAGCTCGACCGCATGGTCGAGGAAAGCCTGCGCGGTGCGGCACTGTGGGACGAGGTCAAGGACAAGCTCGACAAGAGCGCCTATGCGCTTTCGGGTGGTCAACAGCAGCGCCTGTGCATCGCGCGCACGCTGGCGCTCAACCCCGACGTGATCTTGTTCGACGAGCCCTGCTCGGCGCTCGACCCCATCTCGACGCTGGCGATCGAGGACCTCATGTCGTCGATCGTTGCCGACCGCGCCATCGTCATCGTGACGCACAACATGGAGCAGGCGTCGCGTGTGTCCAACCGCACGGCGTTCTTCTACATGGGCGATATGGTCGAGTACGACGAGACTGACGAGATTTTCCAACGGCCCAAGGATAAGCGGCTGAATGATTACCTCACCGGCATGTTCTCCTAGTCCGGGACATGCTTGAGGCCCGCGGCGGCCACGGTTGCCACGGGACTGATTGGAGAGGCGGGTCATCTCTTTTGCGAGATGGCCCGCCTTTTTGTGTCGTGTGCGGCCCGCCTTTTCGCTGCTATCATGGACAACGTTGAATTTCTACGAAGGAGCAAGGCATATGGCGATTCTTTTGGGATGCGATTCCGTCAGCCTAGAGTTTCCCACCAAGCATATTTTCGATAACGTGACGCTCGGCGTGGGCGAGGGCGACCGTATTGGTATCGTCGGTAAAAACGGCGACGGCAAGTCGACGCTGCTGAGCGTGCTCGCCGGCACGCTGGAGCCCGACGACGGCCGCGTGACGCACCGCCGCGGCACCACGATCGGCCTGCTCGGCCAAAAGGACAACCTGGTCGATACCGACACCGTGCACCATGCCGTCGTCGGTGACACGCCCGAGTACGAGTGGGCCTCGAGCCCGCGTACGCGTCAGATCCTGGCCGGCCTTATTAGCGATGTGTCCTGGGAGGGCACGGTGGGCGAGCTCTCGGGCGGTCAGCGCCGTCGCGTGGACCTCGCGCGCCTGCTGATCGGCGACTACGACGTGCTCATGCTCGACGAGCCCACCAACCACCTGGACATGCGCACCATCAACTGGCTCGCGCGTCACTTAAAGGCCCGCTGGCAGCGCGGTCAGGGCGCCATGCTCGTGGTCACGCATGACCGCTGGTTCTTGGACGAGGTCTGCACCAGTATGTGGGAGGTCCACGACGGCCAGGTCGATCCCTTCGAGGGCGGTTACTCCGCATATATCCTGCAGCGCGTGGAGCGCGACCGCATGGCCGCCGTTACCGAGGAGCGCCGTCGCAACATGGCGCGCAAGGAGCTCGCGTGGCTGAGCCGCGGCGCCCAGGCTCGTTCCACCAAACCCAAGTTTCGTGTGGATGCCGCTCGCGAACTCATCGCCGACGTGCCGCCTGTACGTGACGAGCTGGAGCTCAAGCGCCTAGCCGTGAGCCGCCTGGGCAAGCAGGTCATCGATGTGGTCGACGTGGACGCCGGCTATGCGGATACCGATGGCGTGCCCAAGCAGGTGCTCACCGATGTGACCTGGCTCATTGGTGCGGGCGACCGCTATGGTCTTTTGGGCGAGAACGGCGCCGGCAAGTCTACACTGCTTGACGTGATTCAGGGCAAGATCGCGCCCCTGCGCGGCCGCGTGAAGATTGGCCAGACGGTGCGCTTTGGCGTGCTGTCGCAGCAGCTCGAGGAGCTCGAGCCCTACATGGGCGACACGATCCGCGAGGTGCTCGGCAACTATAAAAAGTACTACGTCATCGATGGCAAGGAGACCTCGCCCGAGAAGCTCTGCGAGCGTCTGGGCTTTACGACTCAGCAGCTCTGGAGCCGTATCGGCGATCTTTCGGGCGGCCAGCGCCGTCGCCTGTCGCTGCTGCTGACGATTCTGGACGAGCCCAACGTGCTCATCCTGGACGAGCCGGGCAACGACCTGGATACCGACATGCTCGCGATTGTCGAGGACCTGCTGGACGGCTGGCCCGGCACGCTGATCCTGGTGACGCACGACCGCTTCTTGATGGAGCGCGTGACCGACCAGCAGTGGGCGCTGCTCGACGGCCACCTGACGCATATGCCCGGCGGCGTGGACCAGTATCTGCGCCTGTGCAACGCCACCGCCGAGGGCGAGCCCGTGGGTGCGCCGAGCGCCAAGACCGGCACGTTCGACACCGGTATGGCGGCTGCTGCCGACAAGCCCAAGTCGAGCGGTCAGCCCAACGGCCTGTCCAACGCCGAACGTCAGAAGCTCCGCCGCGAGGTGAGCTCGCTCGAGCGCAAGATGGAGACGCAGCGCGCTCGCGTTGAGGAGGCCGAGGCCGCGATGGCCCAGGTCGATCCCACCAACTACACGGCGCTCGGCGAGCAGCAGGCAAAGATCGACGAGGCTCACGCCGCCATGGACGAGCTGGAGATGGCGTGGCTCGAGGCGAGCGAAAAGCTCGAGGGCGAGGAGTAGACGAGGATGATCAAGGCCGCATTTTTCGATATCGACGGCACGCTGCTGAGCTTTAAGACGCACCGGATTCCGGCGTCGGCGCAGCAGGTGCTCGATAGCTTTCACGAGCAGGGGATTGCGTGCGTGATCGCCACGGGTCGCCCGACCTACCAGATGCCCGATTGGCTGCTCGACTTGGGTTGGGATGCGTACATTACGCTTTCGGGCCAGCACTGCTTTGATGCCAAGGGCGTTTACCGCAGCTGCCCGATCGATCCGGACGACGTCGCGGTGATTGTGGACCAGATAGCGCAGGGGCGTTATGACTCGCTGTGTATGCAGGGCGAGAACTCGTTTGTGAACCGCCTGTCCGAGCGCGTGGTGACGGCCGGCGGCAACGCGGGAATCGTCTACCACGAGGAGCCGTTTGAGCACGCCTTTGACGCGCCGGTCTACCAGTTTTGCGCCTTTGTGGATCCGGCTGACGAGCATATCGTGACCGACGCGGTGTCGCATTCGCTCACTACGCGCTGGTGTGATTTGTTCTGCGACATTATTCCCGCCAACGGCGGTAAGGACCTGGGCGTGGCAGCGACGCTGGAGCGCTTGGGTGTCGACGCGAGCGAGGCGATCGCTTTTGGCGACGGCGAGAACGACCTGTCGATGTTTTCCGCCGTGGGCACGAGCGTGGCCATGGGCAACGCGCAGGACACGGTGAAAGCTGCGGCGACCTATGTGACGACTGCCGTGGACGACGACGGCATCTACAACGCTGCGAAGCACTTTGGACTCGTGTAGCTGCGGGCCGGCACCTGGCACCTGGGGACACTCCTTGCGGGGCGTCCCCATTTTGTTTTCGTCCCGCACGTTTTGTGAAACACGGCTAACTTTTAGGCAAAGTAGTAAGACATGGGCAACTTTTGCGGTAAAGTTAGCCGTGGAAAGTATCCAAAGGCTAACTAGCAATCATCGCGAAAGGCGGCCCATGGCCCTACGTGAATCCGGAGAAGACTATCTCGAATCGATCTACGTTCTGTCGGAACGCCAGGGCATCGTGCGCTCGATCGACGTTGCGGAGTACCTCGGCGTAACCAAGGCGAGCGTTTCCAAGGCCATGGCGACGCTGGAAAGCAACGGCTATGTCGAAATGGGCAAGCGCGACGTTCATCTGACGGAGCGTGGTCTGGAGGTCGCTCGCCAAATGTGGGAGCGTCACTGCTTTTTCGTGGGGCTGCTGGAGGATGCGGGTGTTTCGGCTGAGGTCGCGTCGCAAGAGGGCTGCCACATGGAGCACTGCCTGAGCGAGGAGAGCTTTGAGAAGCTACGGGCGATGTTGGGTCGGGAAGATGCAGCGGGTCCAACAACAGAAGCCTAACTGTCCCACAGTAGCGCGGAGTTCACGCAAAGCGCGAACCAGCGACCGGGACCAGCGGTCCTTTCGGCCAAGTCCATTTCAGCAAAGGAACCCCGCCAGCAAGCGATGCCCAAGAGCTGCCACCTACGTCACCGCAGGCCGGGGCCGGGTTTGGTTTTGAAAACACTCCACAGCGCGAGGCCCGCCTTTCCGTTGCTCCGCAGGAGCAGGAAAGACGGGCCTCATGCGCGAGGACGTTTTCAAAACCAAGCCCGGTCCCGGCCGGACAGCCCACGAACGCTACAGGTTCTTGACACCCATCGCGCGCATGGCATTCAGGATGGCGATAATCGCCACGCCTACGTCGCCGAACACGGCAAGCCACATGTTGGCGATGCCCAGTGCCGCAAGCACCAGAATCAGCAACTTAATACCCAGCGCAAAGATGATGTTCTGCCAGACAATCGCCATGGTCTTGCGTGCCACGCGGATCGCGCGGGAGATGTTGGACGGCTTGTCATCCATGAGCACGACGTCCGCCGCCTCAATTGCGGCGTCTGAGCCCATAGCGCCCATGGCGATGCCAACGTCTGCGCGGGTAAGCACGGGTGCGTCGTTGATACCGTCGCCGACAAAAGCGAGCTTGCCCTTGCCGCTTTCGCCCGCGAGCAATGCCTCGACGCGCTCGACCTTGTCGCCCGGCAGCAGCTGTGCGTGGAACTCGTCGAGCCCCAGCTGCTTAGCCACAGACGCCGCAACCTCCTCGCGGTCGCCCGTGAGCATGACGGTGCGCTTGACGCCGGCGGCGTGCAGGTCGCGAATCGTTTGCTCAGCATCGGCCTTGACGGTGTCTGCAATCACGATGTGGCCGGCGTACACGCCGTCAACGAGCACATGCAGAATTGTTCCGACGACCTCGCAATCGGGCGCTTCGACTCCGGCCGCGGCGAGCATCTTTGCGTTGCCAACGACGACGTGCTTGCCGTCGATGGTTGCCGTCACGCCGTGGCCCGCGTCGTTGGCGGAGTCGCTAACGCGCTTGGGGTCGACCTCGCCCTGGTAGGCGACACGCACGGACTGCGCGATGGGATGGTCGGAGAACGACTCGGCAAGGGCGGCGACCTCGAGCAACGACTGCTCGGTATAGCCGGCTTCGGGGTGTACCGCCACGACCGAAAACGTGCCGTTGGTGAGCGTGCCGGTCTTGTCAAAGACGACGGTGTCCACATCGGCGAGCGTCTCGAGGTAGTTGGAGCCCTTGATGAGGACGCCCAGCTTGGATGCACCGCCAATGCCGCCAAAGAAGCTGAGCGGGACGCTAATCACGAGCGCGCACGGGCAGCTGACGACCAGGAAGGTCAGGCCGCGCAGGATCCAGTCGGACCAGGCGCCGGTGACCAAGCCGCCGCCGAGCGCGAGTACCGCGGCAGCGCCGGTGACGGCGGGCGTGTAGACGCGGGCGAAGCGCGTGATAAAGTTCTCGGTGCGCGCCTTCTTTTCGCTGGCATTTTCCACGAGCTCCAGGACGCGTGCGACGGTGGACTCGCCAAAGGGCTTGGTGGTGCGCACGTGGATGAGGCCCGTCATGTTGATGCAGCCGCTGATGATGTCGTCGCCGGACTTGGCGGGGCGGGGGATTGACTCGCCCGTGAGAGCGGCGGTGTCGAGCTGGGTTTCGCCCTCGACGATGACGCCGTCGATAGGCACGCGCTCACCGGGCTTGACCACGATCACGGTGCCGACGGCGATGTCATCGGGGAAGACCTGCTCGAGTGTGCCGTCGGGCTGCTCGACGTTAGCGTAGTCGGGCGCGATGTCCATCATGGCACTGATCGACTTGCGGCTCTTGCCCACGGCGTACGCCTGAAACAGCTCGCCGACCTGGTAGAACAGCATGACGGCGGCGCCTTCGGCCATGTGCGGGTCGGTATCGGGGAAGAGCACCATGGCAAACGCGCCGATGGTCGCGACGGCCATGAGGAAGCTCTCGTCGAAGGCCTTGCCGCGGCGGATGTTATTGAATGCCTTTTGCAGTACGTCGTAGCCGGCAATCAAAAACGGCACGAGGAACAGCACAAAGCTGGCGTAGATGTCGCCCGGGGTGCCGAATGCGGCAGTGAGGGTGCCGAGCTCATCGAGGACGTACACCACGGCAAAAATGCCCAGCGCTACCAGGATGCGGTTGCGCTTATGTTCGAGTGATTCTTTTTTCTTGCGCTTCTTCTTTTTCTTTTTGGGGTCGGCGGTGGCCATGACTCGTATCCTCCCATTTGAATGAATGAACACTCGCTCATATAATTTCGCGAGCAAAGGCCGCGGCAAGCGCGGCCTTGCAGGTTGGCGTAAACCTGGGCTAGAGAATGATCTCGCAGTCCGGCTCGGCGTCGGCCGTAAACTCAACAACGCGGTTGAGCACCTCGTCGAACTCAGCATCATCGGCCTCGAGCGTCAGCTTCTGGGTCATAAAGTTGACGGACACGGATTTGACGCCCTCGAGCTTGGCCAGCTCGTCCTGAAGCTCGCGCGCACAGTTGGCGCAATCGATCTCATCGAGCTTGTACTGCTTTTTCATGGTGGGTTCCTTTCCCGTTTTTGCGGCTTGGGTGCAGGCCGCGCTGGTACCGTGGTTGGTTGCTATTCGCAGATATGGCTCATGCCCTGGTTGAGCATGGTGTAGACGTGGTCGTCGGCGAGCGAGTATAGGATATTGCGCCCGTCGCGCCGGAATTTAACCAGGTGCGACTGCTTGAGTGTGCGCAGCTGGTGCGACACTGCCGACTGCGAGGTTGCGGTCGCCTCGGCGATGTCGGCCACGCAGAGCTCGCGGCCCATGAGGGCATAGAGAATCTTGATGCGCGTGGTGTCGCTGAAGACCTTGAACAGGTCAGCGAGGTCGTAGAGAAGCTCCT
The DNA here is from genome assembly GCA_937950325.1 of uncultured Collinsella sp. GTDB lineage: Bacteria > Actinomycetota > Coriobacteriia > Coriobacteriales > Coriobacteriaceae > Collinsella. Next base: position 31,878 of record CALFDJ010000043.1, on the reverse strand, counting down.
CGTCGGGAAGGTCCTCGGGTGAGCAGGTGGTGGGGATCACGGGCTCGGTGGCCTCGGTGTCGGGTTTCGTTTCATCAACGCGGATGCTCATTGCAATATCCTTTCATATGAACATGCGCTCATATAACTTGCTTCCGATTATATGAGTGTATGTTCATATGTCAATGACGTTCAGGTAATTCGTTGCACAAAATGATGGGGAATAGTGGACGAGATTCCGGACTGAGCGGTTTTGATAGCCGATGCCGGGGTGGGTGCCCCTGAGCCGTGCAAAAATTGGAGTATTCTGCAACGATTGGGGGTCTGTTAATTTATTGCAGGCCATATAATGCAGTTCAAGAGTTATCTTAGGGTGTTAATCCGATGAGTTCTTCCTCAAATGCTGCCTAACGCTCTCACGCAAGAGTGATTTCGCTTCACATTTGGATCCACTCGAGGGTGATAGACACCCGGCTCTGCTGAATACTCGCAATTTTGCACGTCGCTAAGGTGCCCACCTTGTTAGCCGGTCTAGCTTCCGGCCCCGAAGATCCTGCCCTCGGGCGCGAGGCTGCTTGTTTGGGCAAATGATGGGCTGTCGGATTCGACTGTCTGCATGTCATCGATTGCCGGAACTTCATTAATTGTCGGGTCATCCAGCGTGATGCCTTCGAGTGTTGCTTTTTCGAGGTCGATTCGTTGACGATCTTCGGAATCCTGGCGGAGCTGCTTCTGAATTCGCTTTTTCTCTTCTATAAGCCTTCTGAGTACAAACTGTCTCAGGTCCTCTTGCATGATTTGAAAGTCTTTTGGCAGACGCGAGGGGCGTACGCCCTCTTTCCGCTGGATTGCTTCCATGACCCTAACAAAAGCGCTGGCATGCATAAAGGAATAACGACTGACGGTGATGATTCCGTATCCCATGGACGCAAGCGCATTCTTGCGCTCCTCATCGATGGCGCGGTCTTCTTCCGCGTCATGATAAAAACCGTTGTATTCAATGTCTGTGCGAGATTTCTTTAGATATGCATCCATAAAGAACTTTTTGCGTCTCGTGAGATTCTTTGCGGCAGCGGTGACCTGCACCTCGTAATCGGTCTCAATTCCCTTAATACCAAGTCCTCCTTCGCTTTTAGGCAGCGTTAGCATCATGACAAAGGCCGTTTCCATAGGAGACCGGCATCCATCGCGTACACATTGGATCGCCTTTCGGGCAAGGGCCAAACCGTCGCATCTGGTAATGGAATTAAAGAACTGCTTTAACCTTTCGGTCGAGGTGAGCGCGAAACGCTCGGTATAGGAGGTGGAAGAGTCGGTTCCAAGGGAATAAGCGCCGCACAGTTCAAAGTAGTACTCCACTAGTTCGCGAAAAGAAAGATAGGTGGCGGCCTGAAGTGCGCAAAGCTCAACGCCAACAATGAAGATGCCATCTTTGAGCTCTATAAAGCGTGAGTTCGAGAATCGTTTTGAAGAAACGTGGCACTGACAGTTCATTGCATAGCGCGCATTCCTGCGATCAAACACCATCACCTCGAGGGAATCATTTGCGTCGAGGGAAACATCATGTTTGGTGAGCCATTCTGTGGCTGCGTCAAGGAGCGTTCCGGTGGGACATGATCCGTAAATCGCGGCAAGACTACAGGATTCGATGCCTTTCGCAGACACCGAATGCGCGGCCTGGTAGACCGCTTTTGCAGTGGTATGTGACAATACGATACTCATGGTATATATCGTGTCAGCTAATGCCGTGTTGATGGCACTGAGTGGAAAAGCCGTTTTAGAGGTCTAACCAAATGCTGTCCAAAAGCTTGACGCAATTATGAGTTGGTATGCCCTAAATAAAAGTTTTCGCAGCTTAGCTATAGCATATAAATACTCAATTGCTGCACATTTGATATCGATGTATCACCATCCGACAACGAATTGCGTGTTGGGAATTGGTCGAAATCGTTCAAAATGAGGGTTCAGAATTTGTGATGGCAGATCTATCTGTGGAACGTAGGGCGGCCCCGCTGCGGGGTTTCCCGCTGCGAGGCCGCTCGTGATCTACGTCGGAGTTTGTCGTAGACGTTTCTACTTGGCAAACAGGTTCTTGAGGTTGAACTCGGCTTGGACGGTGCGGAGCATGAGGTCGGTGTCGTCGAGGCCCAGGTGCTGCTCGTTGGCGTCGGCGGCGAGGGTGCCGCGGCGGCGGGCCCAGTTCTCGAGCGCGGCGGGCGCGGACTCGCGGGGGAGCGAGCGGACGTCGGCATCCAGGCTGCGGCAGATCTGGCGCGAGTCGATGACGATAATCTTGCCGGCGCGGCGTGCCTCGGCGTAACCGTCCAGATGAATTTTGAACCAGCTGTCCTCGAACGCGGCGTTATGCGCCATGTACGGGTATTTCTTCATAAGCTTGAGCAGCTGCTTCTGCAATTCCTTGTTCTCGCGGAACGGCTTTTTGCTGTCAATGTCGTCCCAGGTGATGTGGTGGATATTCGACAACGGCACATCCTCGCCGCGGTAGATGTCGGGCAGGCCACAGTAGTGTGCCTCGGCGTCATGCGGCACGGCGTCGCTGGTGAGATCCATGATCTCCCAGCCCACGTTGATGATATAGCCGCGCTCGGGTGCACGGCCGGTGGTCTCGATGTCGATACCGAGCACGGTGCCCTGGATGGGCTTGCGGGCGTAGGCCACGCCGAGCGCGTCGCGGTCGCCGCGGATCTCGCGCATGACCGACGCGGCGGTGCGCTTTTGCATCTTACCGATGGCGGCGCAGGTGTCGGCATCGGACAGGCCGCGCGAAAGCGTCGCGGGCGTCACGTTGCGCAGGCGTGCCTCGCCAATCTGGTCGCACAGGTCGCGGTTGCGGTCAGCCAGGTCGCGCACGGTGGCAAAGTCGAAGCTGGGGTCGCCCTCGGCGGTAAAGTACTCGGTTTCGAGCACCTTAAGGGCCTCCTCGCCCTTCTGGCGCTCGGACTCCATGGCGCCGTGATCGCCATAGATAAACATGGGAATAAACGGCTGGCGCTCGTATTCGAGTGCTTGTGAAACGTTCATATAACTGCTCCTTGGACGGGCCGCAGCGCGCGGCTCGGGTTCATTGAGATGTGGCGAGATGATAGTTTACCATGGGCAACTATTGGCATCGCGCCTAGGACAACTACAATACCCTAGTTGACCGCTAGGACTTTTACAATGCTGCCGAAAGACACGAAAGGTTCCATCCGTCATGGATTTGCTGATTGATATTCTGCTCGACGCCGGCAAGGACACGCTCTCGCTTGTGCCGTTTTTGTTGGTGACGTATCTGGCCCTCGAGACCTTGGAGCACGTCGCGGGCGACCGCGTTAACGGGGCCATCAAGCGCGCCGGCGCCGCGGGTCCCGTGGTTGGCTCGTTGCTGGGTATGGTGCCGCAGTGCGGCTTTTCGGCCATGGCGGCAACGCTGTACGCCGGTCGCGTCGTGACCTTGGGCACGTTGGTGGCGGTGTTCCTTTCGACCTCCGACGAGATGCTGCCGCTGCTACTTGCCGAGCAGGTTCCCGTGCAGACCATGGCGATGCTTTTGGCTTCGAAGGCACTGATCGCGCTGGTCACGGGCTTTATCGTGGACGCGGCTATCCGCGGCCTTCGTCGTAACGCTCGCGCGCATGCGGCGATTCGCCGTACCGTGCTGGGGACCGCTTCCAATCCGGCTCATGTGAACTGCGCGCACGACGACCATACCGGGGGCGACATCATTGATGAAGTGGCCGAGGCGGGCGTGAGCGCCGATCACATCCATGAGCTGTGCGAGCGCGACCATTGCGGTTGCGATGAAGACGAGGACGAGTACGAACACGGACATGGACACGATCACGGTCATGGGGGCGAGCATGAACACCATGATGGCCACGGTCACTCCCACTCTCACGAGAGCGCGCCCCTCCTGTCGATTATTCGCAGCGCCATCTCGCACACCGTGCAGGTATCGGTATTCATTTTTCTGGTGACGCTGATTCTGGTCGCCGTGCTCGAGACCTTCGGCGAGTCCGCGATCGAGCAGTTCCTGCGTGGCAACGAGACGCTCGCCGTCCTGGGTTCGGCGCTTGTCGGCCTGATCCCCAACTGCTCGGCGAGCGTGGTCATTACGCAGCTGTACCTGGAGGGCGCGCTACAGCTGGCACCGATGCTCGCCGGCACGCTTATCTCCGCCGGCGTGGGCTACCTGGTGTTGTTCCGCACCAACCGCAGTGCCCGCGAGAACGTCATGTTCCTGGTCATGATGTACGTCATCGGCGCCGGTTGGGGAATCGTTCTCTCTGCCTTTGGTCTCTAAGCCCAAAAATCTACCTTGGTTAGCGCAGCAGCTCGGTGAGGCTGCGCTTAAAGCGGGCCCGGTCTTCGCTGGTAAATGCCGCCGGACCGCGAGTGCGACCGCCGGCGCGGCGCACCTTCTTTTCCTCGTGGCGAATAAACAGTTGCATGTCGATGGTCGCCTTATCGTAGACGCGCCCGCGCACGCCGATGGCGGCGGCATCGCGCCCGAGCACCATGCTCGCCAAGCCAATGTCCTGCGTCACGACTACGTCGCCCGCCCGCAGGCGTTCGACAATGGCAAAGTCGGCGCTGTCGGCGCCCACGCTCACATCGAGCGTCGTGACCCAAAATCCGCGTCGCGCATGCTCGACGTCGCGCGGATCGTCGCGGCGAATGTGGCGTTCCAGGTTCTGTGTGCTGTTGCCGGCGATAACGACGGCGACGCCCGCCCGCCGCGCGCAGTCAATCGACTCGCGCGTGACCGGGCAGGCGTCTGCATCAATAAAGAGCGTTCGCGGCATCTAGTGCACCAGTTTGCCAAATTGAATAGCGCGAACAATCAGCGTTACGCCAAACACCAGCAGTGCGGTGCCGCTAAAGATGACGAGCATCTTGGCCGACCACAGCGGATAGATAAACACGAACATGCCGGCGATGATGGAGAGCGCGCCGCTCAGGATGGCGAGGGCACGGTTGGACGAAAGCTCGGACTCCAGAATGGACATGACACCTTCGACGATCCAGCCAAAGCCGGCCACGATAACCACCATCGTGGTGAGCGTCGCGGTCGAGAAGGCCTGGTTGCGCAGGATTATGACGCCGCCCAAGATAATGAGTAGGTTGGAGATGATGCTCGTCACGCGCCAGCCGGTGGGGAGCAGTGGCTCGAAAACAGCGGTAAACAGCCTGATCGCGGCCGTGATCACAAAGTAGAAGCCCAAGACGGTCGTTAGGAAGACGAGGGACTTGGCGGGCGCAAACAGCAGTGCGATGCCGGCGACGAGCGCCAAGACGCCCGTGATGGCGTAAATCCAGCGCACGGCCTTGACGGCCTTGCCTGCCATGCTTTTCTCGTCAAATCCAAACTGGCTCGATTTTTGGTCATCGTTCTTAAAGATGCCCATAATGTCTCCTTTCCGTGCGGTGCACGTCGCGTTCATTGCTCTCCGTGCGGCGTACGCCAAAAGTGCTGCAACAAGTATCGCCCAAGGGCGCCGATGCATGGGGCGGGAAGGACGAATTGCCGCCCCACATTCCCGAATTGTTACTTTTGTTCCCGCTCCAGTGAGGATTAATCAACAATTGTAGAACATTACGCCGCTGTATGTAATTGCCTAGGTTTTAGGTTAGATTCTCCTAAGAACAATTGCCCGAAATTGGGGGTCCCTATGAACGAAACAGTTCCCGCGGCGCCGTCGAGCGCGGAGTCGATGGCAAAGCAGGGTTGCGAAAAGCTCGGCTTGGACGCGTTTGATGCGTTGGTTCGCTGCGCCCGCACGTGCCGTCGCTTTGACGAGTCCATGCGCGTGCCGCGTGAGCTTTTGCTTGAGCTGGCGGAGCTGGCGCACCTGACTCCCTGTGGTGCCAATGCTCAGCGTCTGCGTTTTCATGTGGTAAGCGGTGCAGAGGACTGCGCGCGTGTATTTGACGAGCTTGCATGGGCCGGTGCGCTCAAGGATTGGCCGGGTCCCGATGAGGGCGAGCGCCCGACCGGCTACATCGCGATTTTGGCTGAGCGCGCCGTTCCGGGCAAGCCAGCCGCTCCCATTACCGAGGTCGACACGGGCATTGCCGCGCAGACGATGATGCTCGCCGCCCGCAGCGCCACGCCTGAGGTGGCAGCCTGTATGTTCAAGGCCTTTACGCCCCGCGCGATCGATGCCATGGGGCTCGATAACGACAAATATGAGCTCAAGCTGATCATGGCGTTTGGCGTTCCGGCCGAGACACAGGTGATCGATGCGATCGATTCCAACCCCGACGGCTCCATCAATTATTGGCGCGACGAGGCGCAGGTGCACCACGTACCCAAGCGTTCGCTCGCCGACGTGTTGGTGTAGTTGAGTGTCACCGCGGTGTGATCCAGCGGTAAACCACCACAAAGGTGCCTGTCCCCTTTGTGGTGGTACGAGGGGAGGGTGTGTGGCAGATCTGTATTTGGTGCGGCATGGGCAGACTGAGCTCAATGTGCAGAGCATTTTGCAGGGCTGGCACGATTCGTCGCTTACGGCGCGCGGGCGCGAGCAGGCGCTGACGGCGCGTACGGCGTTTGCGGCGCGTGGCGTGGCCTTTGATCATGTGTATTCCTCGCCGTTGGGCCGGGCGCGGCATACGGCCGAGCTTATCGTTGGCGAGGGCCGTTCCATAGAGCTGGTCGATGACCTGCGTGAGTGGCGTTTGGGCTCGCTGGAGGGTACATCAAATCGCGAGATGCCGCCGCAGCCCTGGGGTGATTATCCGGTGGCCTTTGGTGGCGAGTCTGAAGGCGAGCTCCAGTCGCGCATGGTCGCGGCGCTGTCCCGCATCATGGCCAGGCCGCAGCACGACTGCGTGCTGGCGGTTTCCCACGGCTCAGCCTGCCAGGAGTTTCTTGAGTATGTGACTGGCGAGGGGGAGCTACCCGACAACGGCGCCGTGCTTCATTTTGGCTATTGCGACGGGGCGTTTTCGCTCCTTGATTGGTAACGAACGAAAGGACCCCTATGAATAAAGATCTGTATCTGGTCCGTCATGGACAGACGATATTCAACCTTAAGCGTATCATTCAGGGGTGGAGTGACTCGCCGCTTACGCAGTTGGGTTGCGACCAGGCGGCGCGCGCCGGCATGTTTTTACGTGCGCGCGGCATTGAGCCCGATCATGCCTACACCTCCACGCTTCATCGCACCGAGCAGACTATCGCCAACTTGTGGCCGGGCTTGGCGTACGAGCGCCTGGACGGCCTGCGTGAGTGGTTCTTTGGCGACTTTGAGGCCGAGCGCGTGATGCTCATGCCCGAGCGCCCGTGGCGCGACTTCTATCGCCAGTTTGGCGGCGAGGGCCAGATGCAGGTGCGCGAGCGCATGGTGGCGACGTTGACCGATCTTATGCGTCGCCCGGACCACGAGTGCGTCCTCGCGGTGAGCCACGGATCGGCCATCAAGGAGTTCATGGACCACGTGAAGGGTGCGGCGGCTGATGAGCGCGATCGCGTGCCGGGCAACTGCTCGGTGCTGCATTTCGTGTTTGACGACGAGGCCGGTACGTTTGAGCTGGTCGAAGTCTTTACGCAGGAAGATTATGCGCGCGAGCTGGGGCTTGAACCGCTCGTGGCTACTGCGGGTCCGCAGCGCGGATAACGCGAGCGCGGCGGCACGGGTCGCCGGCATAACTTCTCGACGCGAAAGGGGCGGAGATGCATGTACCTGCTGCATCTCCGCCCCCTGTTTGTTGAGCTGCCGATTATTGTGCTGGGCGGTCTGGTCTTGCTAGAACCGCGCGACCTGGTGCGTGAGCAGACCTGTCGGAACTTGCGGCGCGGCGCCGCCGACCTGCGCGGCGGGGAAGAGCACGGCAACGGTAAAGTTGAACGGCTCCTTGCCGGTGTACGTTCCGGCGGCATGGGCATCGTCGGTCAGGAGCTGTGATGCCCTGACCAGCGCGGCAACGTAGGTAGGGTCGTCGACCAGTGCTGGCTCCGGTGCTTGGTCGAGCATAGCGCGGATGGCCCCAACGGCGTCCTCGCGCTTGACCTCCCACGTGCGGTGCGTAATGCCCGCGGGGTCGGTGACGGCGTAGAGCGACGCGCCCTCTTTGGCGGCGCCCAGGATGATATCCATGACGGGCGAGGCCTCGTAGGCGAGCGACACGGGACGAGGCTGAACTTTGAGTTCGGCGATCGCGTGCGCAGCGGCGGCCACGTCAGCGCTGGCAACGCCCTTGCCGCCCGCAAGTACACTCGTCGGGCAGATCGCCACGACACCTGTTACGCGCCCCGGCTCGCCCGAGCATTCGTACACGTAATACGCCGCACCCGGGTCCTTGAGCATCAGGCCATCGGCAATGGCTCCGCGCAGAGCATCGTTGCCGCTCAGGATGCTGCCCATTGCAGGCAGCGCCTCGAGCACGCGGTCCTGAGCCGGGCGGATGCAGGGAAACGGAAGTGCTTTCATGGGCGGTCCTAACGCACGAGTCGGTTTGTTCGCGGCTTATTATGCCCCAACTTGGCCGCTCGCGTCCCAGAGCACGTTATCGGCGAGCGCGATTAGCACCTGCTGACAACGAACGATATCGGCGTGGGGCACATATTCGTTGGGCTTGTGGGCGAGTGCGAGCGAGCCTGGGCCATAGCTCATGCAGCTACGGTTACCCGTCTTGCCGGCAATGACGGCAGTGTCGGTGTAGCCGGTAAAGAAGCCGACGGTCGTGTCCGCGTCCGTCACGTCATCGGCGGCACGCTTGAGCGCTGCTAGAAGGGGAGAGTTCGGGTCGCGCTCGATGGCGGGGCGGTCGCCCGTCACGGTGTAGCTGCCATGGCAGCCGGGAACGGCGGCTTCGGCGACGGCGATGGCCTGCTCTACCATGCGCGTCGCGGCGGCCGTATCGGTCGGCGGGGTCAGGCGCATGTCGACCCAGACTTTGGCGCGGTCGGGTACGACATAGGGACGGTAGCCACCTTCGATCTGCCCAAACGTGATGGTCGAAGGCCCCAGCTCATCGTGCGCGGGCAGCGCCACAAACGCGCGACGGAGCGAACACACGACCTCGGCCATGGCGGCGACGGCATCCGCGCCCTTCCACGGCTGGCTCGCATGCGCCGTCACGCCAGCCATTTCAATCTCGAACCACGTACGCCCCTTGTGCGCTACCTGGATCTGTCCGTCGGTGGGCTCGGTGTCCAGCACCCATTCGCGCGAACCGACCCAGCCGGCATCGATGGCTGCCTCGGAGCCTCGCATAAAGTCCTCTTCGTCGACCGAGCAGATGAGCGAAAAGCCGCGGCGGGGTAGCGCGCCATCCGCCGCCACGCGCTCGAGCGTATGGACCAGTGCGGCAATGGCGCAGGCCAGGCCACCCTTCATGTCGCAGGCGCCACGGCCATAGAGTTTGTCGTTACGCACAACCGTCCCGAGCGGCGGAATGTCCGCGTCCCAGCCATCGCCCAGCGTAACGGTATCCATATGGCAGATATAGACGAGTCGCGGCTCGTCGCTTTGGCCCGGCACGGTGACCATAAGGTTGCGGCGCCCGGGGAGTACTTCGAGCTCTGCAATCTGCACGGCATCGAGTACCGGATGGCTCAGCTGCGCCAACTGTTCCTCAACCAACGCTTTGATATGGCGTTCAATCTCGCCCTCATACGCACCTGGGTCGGAACTGTCGATCCGCACGAGCCCTTGCGTAAGCCGCCAAGCAAAATCTGTATCAACCATAGGCACCTCACAGATAGTTAGGTCAACATACAAATTGTATGTCAAGAAGCGGCTCGGTGCATTTAATGGAGCGCTCACAAAAACGGGGGCGCCTCTCGTGCGAAAGGCGCCCCCGCGGGCATTCAATGTCAGTAACGGGCAGGCCACATGGGGAACTGCCCGTCAGATCAGCCGGCGCTATTTGATCACGCGCACGCGATACATCGACGGAATCTGCTTGAGCGCCTCGATGGTGCTGCTGTCCAGGTGCTCGTCGGTGTCGAACATGGTGTAGGCGTTCTCGCCGGCAGACTCGTTGGTCATACGCTGCACGTTGGCATTGTCCTTGGCCAGGATTGCCGTGATCTGACCGATCATGTTGGGCACGTTGGCGTGCAGGCAGGCGATGCGGCTTGCGGCGCGCGCCTTGCCCATGCTGCAGGCGGGGTAGTTGACGCTGTGCGCGATGTTGCCGTTCTCCAGGTAATCCTTAAGCTCGCTGATGGCCATGTCGGCGCAGTTGGCCTCGGCCTCGCCAGTGCCGGCGCCCGAGTGCGTGGTGATAAACGTGTTGGGCATCTTGACGGTCTTGGGCGTGGCAAAATCGCAGCTAAACCAGCTCAGCTTGCCCTCGCGCAGGGCGGCGTCAACGGCGTCCTCGTCAATGATGGTCTCGCGTGCGTAGTTGATGAGCACGGCGTCCGGGGCCAGCAGGTTGATCTGCTCGGTGCTGATCATTCCGATGGTGTCGGCCTTGCTGGGCACGTGCACCGTGAGGTAATCACAGCCGCGGCAGAGATCTTCGAGCGTGCCCACGCGCTGCACCTCGCGGCTCAGCACCCACGCGTGCTCAACGGAAATGAACGGATCGTAGCCGTAGACGTCCATGCCCAGATCGACGCAGGCGTTGGCGACCTTGGAGCCTACGTTGCCCAGACCGATGACGCCGATGCGCTTGCCCTTGAGCTCGCGGCCCACAAAGGCCTTCTTGGCCTTCTCGGCGTCGACCTGGATCTCGGGGTCGTCGGCGTTGTCGCGCACCCAGTTCATCGATTGCACCACGCCGCGGCTCGAGAGCACCAGCATGCCTAGGACGAGCTCCTTAACGGCGTTGCTGTTGGCACCGGGGGAGTTAAAGACGACGACGCCCTTCTTGGCGTACTCCTCGACGGGGATGTTGTTGACGCCGGCGCCGCAGCGGGCGATGGCGCGGATGCCCTCGGGCAGCTCGTAGCCGTGCAGGTCAGTCGAGCGCATCAGGATGGCGTCGGCCTCCTCGGCGGTGCTCACAAATTCGTAGCCCTCGCCAAACTCGACTTTGCCGTCCTTGGTGATGTCGTCGATGGTCTTAATCTTGCGCATGAAAAACTCCTAAGCAGGTTTGGTTTAAACAGGTGGTTTGAAGTGGCTGGTCGGCCCGCGCGTTGCGGGCTAGTTAGATCGCGGGCTCAAACTACGCTGCGTTTCGAAGTCCTTCATGTACGAGGCCAGTGCCTGCACGTCTTCCATGGTTACGGCGTTGTAGACGCTGGCGCGCATGCCGCCTACCAGACGATGGCCCTTGACGTTTTGAATCTGGTGCTCGGCCGCGCCTGCGACAAAGGCCGCGTCGAGTTCGGCGTCGCCGGTGCGGAAGGTGACGTTGGCGATGGAGCGGCTGTCGGCCTGCGTGGTGCCATGGAACAGCACACTGTGCTCGAGCAGGTCATAGAGCAGGTTGGCCTTGGCCCAGTTGCGCTCGGCCATGGCGGCAAGTCCGCCGGTCTCCTCGACCCACCGGAACACCTTGCCGCACACGTAGATGCCAAAGGTGTTGGGCGTGTTGAGCATGGAGCCCTTGGCGGCCTGGGTCTTAAGGTCCATGTACTGCGGCGCCCGCGCAAAGGCGGGGCCGTCGGCGATGAGGTCGTCGCGCACGATAACCACGGTCACACCCGCGGCGCCGGCGTTTTTCTGCGCGCCGGCGTAGATGAGCCCGTAGCGCTCAACATCGAGCGGCTGCGACAGAAAGCAGCTCGAGACATCGGCGACCAGCGGTACGTCGCCGCAAGCGGGCAGCTCGTGGTACATGGTGCCAAAGATGGTGTTGTTCTGGCAGATGTAAACGTAGTCGAGCCCGTCGCTCGCGGCCTCGGCGGCAATGCGCGCGTTGATGTCGGCCATGTCGGGGATGCGGTCGAAGTTGGTGTCCTCGGAGCTCGCGAGCAGCACGGCCTCGCCGTACTTGGCGGCCTCCTTGTATGCCTTGTTGGCAAAGTTGCCGGTCACGATGTAGCCGGCGCGGCCGCGGCGCATGAGGTTCATGGGGATGGCCGCAAACTGCAGTGTGGCGCCGCCCTGCAAAAACAGGACGCGGTAGTTGTCGGGGATGCTCAGCAGGCGGCGCAGGGTTGCCTCGGCGTCGTCGATGATCTGCTGGTACATGCTAGATCGATGGCTCATCTCGAGCACGGACATGCCGCAACCGCGGTAGTCCATCATCTCGTCGGCGATCTCGGCGAGCACGCTTGTAGGCAGCGCGGCCGGGCCAGCTGAGAAGTTGTGCACACGTGCCATCTTCTAGTCCCCCTCGTAGTCGTTTGAACGTTCGGGATACTTTAGCACAGTGGAGCGCCAGACGCGACCGCATCACGGTAAAACTCGAGTGCGTCGCTATGATTTACAGGGTTGTTACATGGGGGAGGCTACTTGAGTAGTTTGAATCTACTCAAAGGGTTCTTTCGATGGTCCTCGATTGCCAGGATGCTGATGTTTCGCTGCTCAACATCCACGTGGTAGTACACGCCGTAGTGCGCGCAAAAGAAGACCCTGCAGTCAATGGGCGGAAAGGCCGCCTGATAGTAGGGGTCGTATTCTTCTCCAAAATAAGGATGCTCGGCTAGAAAGTCGATGAGGTTGCCGATTCTGGCGTAGACTCGCTCCGAAGGAATCTCGGCATAGGCATAGAGTGCCTCGTCAGTCATGACAACATCAAAAGGCTCATCAAGTTCGTCGAGCTCTGAGTAGAACTCGACGTCTGCGTTATCCAATTTCATGGCGAGCTGCCCTGATGCGATCTGCATCTGCCTTGGCCTGTTTCCAAGGTCGCACACGACCGTTTACTAAGCCGTCGTAGCCACGCGTGATGGCTCGCTGGATGCGTTCTTCGCGCTCCTGAATGGCGGTTAGTGCGCTCGTCTGCTCGTCATAGGCCTCGGCATCCATGACGACAAGCGATGCCGACCCGTTTTTGGTTAGGTAGACGGGCTGCACGGCCGCATTGGCATTGAGTTCTACGTGCACGACGACAAGGAAATCGGCCACAAGGCTATCGACAATGCCGTCCTGTTCGAGGAACGCCTCGGCCTTTCCGCCACGCCCTTCGACGCCAAGAAGGCGTCGGGCCTTCGCTTCTACAAGGACGGCTGCAAGATCAAGGACAACGAGGCCGCTTGGCCCGGCTTCATCGACCAACAACTTGAATGGGCACTCACTATGAGGCGGGTCATCGGCGAGCTGGGGCTTTAGCTGCTACCCGCGTCCCATGCCGAAGATGTTCGCATCGCCATTTGCGCCGGTTCCAGGCGTCTTTGGCACAGCCGAGGGTGCCTTCATTTGCGGTTCTTCTTCCGCTGGTGCGTCTACCGGCTCACCAAGCGCCAGGAAGTTCTTGGTCACGGCGAACAGGCACTCGTCGGGGGCATCAAGCCTTCGATTTTTACGGTCACAGCCTAATACTGACCGCTCGCATTTGTTGCTCAACAAATGCGAGCGGTCAGTGGGCTAAGTTGAAGCAGTATTTGGTTGGAGGAGGAGATAATGGCAGAGCGCTATAACGGTAATGGGTTTGCCCTTGGTAATAGAATCGACGAGCTTTTGGAGGGCTGTTCGCAACCATCCATCTATGCTTTTTGCGGACTGACCTCTCGTCTTGCCAAAACCCTGGCATGCAATGAGTATTCAATCCCCGGCGTCGTTGCTGACGAATCAGCCCCGTTCTTTTCTCCGTCCGAATTTGCTCGGCAAAAGAGGACGGCCGTGGCTCAGATTCTTTCGGCGGATGGTCCAGTTTTGATGTTGTTTGAGCAGCTTCTAGAGCTGTGCGGGACGATTAACGAGCTGTTCGATGGCAAGATCGTTGTCGTGCGGAACAACCTGTTCCTTGATGGTGAGGGCGTTCCTTCTCCCGTTGACCCGGATCTGCTCAATGACTTTGAGTCATCTTTTGACGATATGACACCCGATACAACGGGACTTTCTAAGTACTACGCCAAGTCGCTAAGGGTTGGAAGTGCACATCTTGTAACGCCGATCATTCCGGATGAGTTTTCTGAGTGGGAAGTTATCGATCTGTTTGACCGTGTTTCTTTTGCACTGGGTGATGCTTCGGCAATTTCTGGGGGCGTCGTCCCTGTTTCGTCGGCTGCGTTTTTGGAATACCGTCTGGGCTTGCTAGATGGCACGGCTGGTCCTGCCTGTGTTTTGGTGAACGCTCGGGAACTTGAGAGTTATAGGTCCGCTCTGGAGGCGGTCGCTTCTGTTACCCATGTGCTGGGTCTATCCGTTTCCTTTGTGGCACAGCAAGACCAAGAGGAAAAGGTCGAGGAGTCGGGCCGCCTGCTTTCGGTGCTTCAGCATTACTGGGGCAAGGACGCCTCGTTTAGGAATCTTCGTTTTTACAAGAATCCCGACTTTGACAACGAGATGGAAACGGTGTCTCAGGGTGCTATCTCTGAGTTTGTCGTAAAGCAGGCCGAGGTTGCCCATGCGGGCTCCGTCGATTACAGGAATGTGTTTGTAACGGCGCCCACGGGTGCGGGCAAGTCCATTCTTTTCCAGATTCCGGCGCTGTATCTTGCTCGGAAATATCAGCTGGTCACGCTGGTTATTGAGCCGCTGAAGGCCCTAATGATCGACCAGGTCGCTAACTTGCGGAAACGTGGCGTTAAGAATGTCGTTGCCATTAACTCGGACATTCCCTATGGCGAGCGCCTTGAATCCCTCGACCGCGTTAAAAGCGGCGAGGCCTCCATCATCTACCTGTCTCCGGAACTCTTGCTGGAGTCCTCGATCCAGGCAATTCTCAACGGCCGCGAGCTCGGTCTTGTCGTCATTGACGAGGTCCATACCGTTACCTCTTGGGGTAAAGATTTCCGCCCGGACTACTGGTATCTGGGACCGTATCTGTCTAAGCTCCGCAAAAACGGTATGAGCTTTCCGATCTTCTGCCTTACCGCCACGGCTGTCTACGGCGGGCGCGATGATGTCGTTTCGCATACGGTTGCCGACCTGGAGCTTGGCAACTGCAAGACGTTCCTGGGCAACCCTCGTCGTAACGATATCTCTTTCGACATTGTCTGGAGAAGCAAAAGCGAGCTGCCCGGTCCCATCGAAGAGGTAAAAACCGACCTCG
The DNA here is from genome assembly GCA_937950325.1 of uncultured Collinsella sp. GTDB lineage: Bacteria > Actinomycetota > Coriobacteriia > Coriobacteriales > Coriobacteriaceae > Collinsella. Next base: position 16,833 of record CALFDJ010000043.1, on the reverse strand, counting down.
CCGAGCAGTGGATTGATAAGGCCGTGCGCGACAACCGCCATGCCATTGTCTATTGCCCATATCAGAGCCATGTCAATGCGATCATCGATCAACGCAGCGTTTCTAATTCCAAGGTCTTGGGCTATCACGGCGGCAAAGATGCCGCGTACAAGAAGATCGTTCAAGACGCGTTTGCGTCGGGCAGTTGCAGGGTGCTTGTGAGCACCAAGGCGTTTGGCATGGGCATCGATATCGATGACATCGATGCCGTGTACCACTACGCCCCGACGGGCAATCTGTCCGACTATATTCAGGAAATTGGTCGTGGCGGTCGCAAGCGCGGCTTGGGGGCCAAGGCCTGCATCGACTTCTTTATGCAGGACGTTCGCTATTCCGAGACGCTGTATGCGTTATCGAAGTTTAGCCAGTGGCAGCTCAAAGAGATTATGGCCAAGCTGTACGAGGTCTATGCTTCTGCGCCGCAAAAAGACCGCAGCCAGAACTTCCTGGTATCGCCCAATACGTTCTCCTATCTGTTTACGAACGAGAAGGATGAGGACCGCAAGACCAATCGCGTTAAATCGGCCCTGATGATGATCTCGCGCGACCTTGAGGATAAGTTCAACTTCCCGGTTATCGTCGTTCGCCCCAAGGTGTCGTATACCAAGCAGTTTGTTTGCATTGAGCAGGCTGCCGAACGTAGCTTTACCACGTCCTACGGCAAGTACCTGCGAAAGATTAGCGAGGCCCATACGCGCTACGAGAATCGAGCGGGGCAGCATGCCGTCAAGATCTCGGACATGGGCGCAATCTATGAGCTCAACGTTGGCGACATGTGGGCCAACGAGTTTAGCGACCTGACCTTTGCCGATTTTAAGCGCCAGCTGTTCACGGGCAAGATTTGTTCGCCGACGGGGGAGCCCGCGCTTTCGAACCGCCTGGCGCTCGACATTAATTACTCCATGCCGTTTGATGAGGCGACGTCGACGCTGTCTGCATTTGCCGAGGCGCTGCACAAGACGTTTATGGGCTTAGCGCGTGAGGGCGATTTTTCGGAGAAGGAGTTTACGAAAGAGCTTACCCATCAGCTTGAGGGGACGTCTCTGGAGGTTAAGAAGCCGTCTGCGCTGTTGAATGCGTTTGTCCGCCCGGTCGATAGTGGCGGGCACTTTGGATCCGACCGGTCCTTTAAGTGCATCAAACGATTCAATAGGTCTTCGAGGAATACCTATAGCCGCGCGCAGGATGTTCGCTATGGCGTAATCGGGCGCGAGCTTCAGGCGGCCATGAGCAATCTGACCCAGACGCTTGGAAGGTTGCAGCCTCCCGAGGGTAGCAAGCATTGTAGACGCTATCTGGACAACAAGGCGCTTGACGCTCGCTATGCGCTGGCCGAGATCCTGGAGATTCTCAAGCTTGCCACGTACATGGTAAAGGGCGGCGACAATCCGGAAATCTTCATTCGTCTTAACGATGCTTCGAAGGTTAAGGCGCTCGCTTCGGACAGCAGGTATTCCAACGGCGTGTTGCGCGAGCTTAACGATCGTCACGAGTATTCGTCCAAGGTTATTAGGGGCTTCTTCCGCTCCACGATGAGCGATTCCGAGCGATGGGACGTGGTCGAGGAGTACTTCCTGGGCAATGACGACTACGTTGCTCAGGTTTTCGGCATCGATGAGAAGCCTGCGGACGATTCTGCCAAGGCGGCTCCCAAGGTTAGACATGCAGTTGCTAAGCGGCCTACCGGCCTATCGACATCCGTCGTGGCTGAAGGGGCTTCCTATGAAGGCAAGCCGTACTTCCGCGTGTGGAAGGACCTGCTCAACAGCTGTTCTGCGGGTAAGGAGATTACCGACATCCAAAAGTTGAAAGAGTTGGTCAAGAGCAGCAAGCTAGAGATGCCTCGCAAAGACGCGGTGGTCTGTATTGAGAGCACCGACTTTAAGCTGCATCCCGCCCTGCTGTGGAAGAAGAGCCGCGTAATGCTCTTTAGCGCTTCGCGCGCCGATGAGTTTGCGCATACCCAAGACATCGACTGGAAGTGCTTCATTCTGGGCCAGGGAGAGGGCATAGAGGCGATTGCCGACGTAATTGCAAACGCTCCTAAACTTGCCTAACTCTGCGAATGATTGTGACAAAGGGACGGTCCCTTTGTCACAATCCCAATGCCGCTCGGCCGCTTTATCATGGCTCTTGTGCAAAACGAAGCTCAACGGTACGGTACGGCACGCGAAAGCGCAAGCCAAAGCCCTATCGGTCTGCTTTCACTCCTTTAGGGTGTGCGGCTTATGCGAATGCTGCGTAAGGTAGGAGGTTGCATCATGAAGATCGACGTTGATGTAGACCAATTGCGCGAGAGCCTGCTCGATCGCGCAGGGAGTGCGGCAGGCGTGGGCTTTCCGGCTGCCATGCTCGACGTGATGGATATTGAGGACGAGTCGCCCCAAGAGCTCCTAGCCCGAGCCGAACGCGAAGGCCTCGACCTCCGTGACTTTGCCGTCGACGATGACTAGGGTAGCCAATTTGAGACGGGGCGTCTGCACCCGCAGCTGCGCGAAAATGCACGATAAGCCGTCCCAATGGAGCCTAATGAGCTCGCGACCGTTCTATTTTGACTGCACGCTGGCTAAGTGAGTAGACTTTTTGGAAATCCTGAGCACCCGACAAATTTGCTTCAACAAACCCGCAGGTCACAGACTTGTGCTTTGGTGACGTGGTCGGCGATTCGACAAAAGTCTACTCACTTAGTTTTGAGAGACGCCAATTGTCCGCAACGAGATCCCAGCCGAGGCGATTGATGCTCAAATGTAGCCAATTCGGGACGTCTACCCCCTGGCCGCTACGACGCTAGCGTGGCGATGACGGCTTCGTCGCCGGCGTATATGAGGGTGTTGCCGTCGGGGATGATCGTTTGGCCGTCGCGCTTGAGCATCACGACGATAAAGGGGTGCTTGCCCTGCGGCACGTCGCGCAGGCGCTGGCCGGCCAGACGACCGTGGGGCGTTACGGTGACCTCGCGCAGTGTAACCTCGGCACGCTCTTCAAACGTCGGCGCGGCCATAACCAGAAGGTCGCCTTCTTCAATTACGGTATCGCCGTTGGGCAGCACCGGGTGTGCACCGTCGCGCAGCACCAGGACCACCAGCATGTCTGTGACGCTGCCAATATCGGCAAGCGAGCGCCCGGCAAACGGATGGCCCGCGCCCACCTTGAGCTTGACAAACGACATGCCGTCCTCGTCGCGGTAGTCGTTAAACGTACGGCGGACGTCGCCTTCCGTGTCGATCATGTCGAGCTTTTTCGCCACCGCCGGCAGCAGCGAGCCCTGCACCACAATGCTCGACACGGCAATCACAAACACCAGGTCAAACAGGGCGTGACCGCCGGGAACACCGGCCACCACGGCAAAGAGGCTAAAGACGACCGAAGCCGCGCCGCGCAGGCCCGCCCAGCTTACGAGCGCGACCTGACGGGGGTTCGTCCTAAAGGGCGCCAACAGCAGACTCACGGCGATGGGGCGGCTCACAAAGAGCATAAACGCCATGAGTGCCAGGCCCGGTAGCAGCATTTGCGGCAGGCGTGCGGGCGTGACGAGCAGGCCGAGCAAAAAGAAGATGGTCATCTCGGCCATCTCGGTAAGGGTGTCGAAGAAGTGCGCCATCTCGACCTTGCCAGTGATGTCGCTCGCGCCCAGCACAATGCCTGCCAGGTATACGGCCAAAAAGCCGTTGCCACCCAGATAACTCGGCAGCGCGTAGGCGACGATCGCCACGGCGAACAAAAAGATGGTCTGCGCGCCCTCGGCCGTTGCGTGTGCGCGTTCAATCAGGCGGCTGGATGTCCAGCCGATGGCAAGGCCCAGCCCCACGCCCAGGATGATCTGCTTGGCCAGCAGCACGGGAATATCGATGCTGCCGCCCGTCGCAAGGGTCGCGAGCACCGCGGTGAGCATGTAGGCGACGGGGTCGTTGGAGCCCGATTCGACCTCGAGCAGCGAGTCGGTGCCGCTCCTCAGCGATAGGTTGTGTTCGCGCAGCACGCTAAAGACGCTCGCCGCATCGGTCGACGCCACGACCGAGCCCAGCAGCAGGCCGCCGATCCAGTCGAAGCCCAGCGCGAAGTGCGTAAACGCGCCGGTGATGCCGGCGGTGATGACGACGCCGAGTGTGCTCAGCAGCACCGCCGGTGCGGCGACGGGCTTGGCACGGTCGATGTTGGTGTTAAAACCGCCGTAGAACATGATGAACAGCAGCGCCGTGCTGCAGACGGTTTCGGTGAGCGCGTAGTCGCTAAAGTCGATGTGCGCTGGCCCGTTGACGCCCAGCAGCATGCCGAGTGCGATAAAGATGAGCAGGGTGGGGAAGGGGAGCTTTTTACCGACGGGTTTGATGGTCAGGCACAAAATGATGACGAGGCCGATAAAAAGAAGGATCTGGTTCATGGGTAGTGTCCGCTCCTGGGTGGTTGGCGTGGCACGGTCAATTATCTGCGGTTATTTGTACCCAAAGGTGGTGGGTTTATGGGGTTGGGCCGTGTGTGTTCGCATTTTCGACACGAGGCGGGGGCTCGGGCAGTGCTGCTTGCGGTGTTGATGCTGGTGGCGCGGTGTTTTCGGGGCGTGCGGGCGGCCGCTTGTGACCGTTGGCAGCGGTGGCACTTTCCAGCTTTATTGCATCGGAGTACAATGGGTAACGTTTAAGTTCAACTTGAAGTTTTAGTCGTGGCATCGGGCTTCGGCCGTAATGCAGGGAAAGGCGTTCCATGGCGATCTATGTGACATCTGATGCTCACGGGCACGTGCGCGCGCTGGACGAGGCCCTTTCCAAGATCTCGCTGACGTCCGACGACACGCTGTATGTGCTGGGCGACATGATCGACCGCGGTCCCGATCCGGTCGGTGTCATCAACTTGGTGCGGTCGCTGCCCAACGCTCGCGTGCTTAAGGGCAACCACGAGCAGATAATGCTCGACGCGATCATTGGCCAGGATCCGCTCGATGCCGAGACCTGGGATATCAACGGCGGTTGGACCACGCGCCAGCAGCTCAACGAAATGGAGTTTGAGGCATACGAGGAGCTTGTACGCTGGGCTGCTGCCCTGCCGCTCTATGCAGTGGTCGAGACTGCCGAGCGTCCGTATCTGCTGGTGCACGCCGGCATTCAGACCGAGGCGGCGCGTGCGTTTCTGCTTGAGCATGGTGTCGATTGCGGCGACGGCAGGGGAGCGGTCGATGCCGATCGCGAGCTGCTGCAGCAAATGCTCGCCGTGCAGTCGTCCGATGACCTGCTCTGGATTCGCCATGGCTATTGGGATGCCCCGACGGGGCTGCTTTCTGCCGAGGGCATGGGTCTGGTCGTGGTGAGTGGCCACACGCCCACGGTGTCGCTGGGGCGCTATTGCGAGGTTGGCGGCCTGGCAGGGCTCGATGAGGAGTCGGGCCGCGGGCAGATTGTGCGCCTGGGTGGCGAGGGTACCGCCGGCGTGCCCGATCGCATCGATATCGATTGCGCGGCGGCCACCGGTTCCGAGTTCGGCCGCGTGGGAATCCTGCGCCTGGACGACGGGGCGGAGTTCTATGCGAACATCAACCCGGGCGAATAATCGTTGCAAAGGGTAGCGAATTTGGGACGGGGCTTTTTTGGCTACTTTTGCCCTTCTGCCCTCTAATTGATTTTTCTGGGACGGGGATTAAATAATCATTTGGCTGCCCGCTGGTTAAGTGAGTAGACTTTTTTGGAAATGCCGAACACCCAACATATTTGCCTCACCAAAACCGCAGGTCACAGACTTGTGCTTTGTTGGCGTGGTCGGTGATTCGGTAAAAGTCTACTCACTTAGTTTTGCGTGTTCGCAACGAGACCCCAGCCGGGGTGATTCCATCGCAAATTCCGGTGACCGGGGCAGCTAATTAGGCGCCGTATGGGTTGCGGTCGCGCTCGATGCGCTGACGGATGTGGGCGTACTCGATTATCAGCAACACCAGCAGTAGGGCCATGACTGCCATGTAGCTCACCACGGCGCCCATCAGGCCCAGCAGGTTGATTAGGATCACCGGGAGCACCACGCTCACGGCAAAGCAGATCAGGTAGATCTTGGTGACGTCTCCTGCGTGGCGCAGCACCGTGATAATGGCGTAGATAAAGTCGATGGCCGCGGTGATGCCTCCGGCGACGACCATCAGCAGCGCCAGCGTGCGATAATGCTCAAAACTGAGCCCGTACATAAAGCTCATGAGGGGAATGCCTGGGCCCGCCATAAACGCAGCGCATGCGGCGGTAATGACCACGATGAGCGCCATGACGGCGACAATAATTAAGTCAAAGCGCCTACGCTGACGCGGGTTCGCCCAAATGCTCGACAAGCGTAAGAGCTGCGGTTTATAGATAAATCCAATGCTCAGCAAAATGGCCTGCGCCGGAAAAAACAGGGCATTAAAGTACAGCTGATATTTGTAGGCCAGCGTGCCTTCCATCACAAACTTGGGCATGCTCTCGATGAGGTTGAACAGGAACAGTGCGCCAAAGAGCGGGGCGCACTGGGCAAACAGGTGGCCGGCCTCGAGCAGGCTCACGCGGCGCGATTTTTCGGTTTCGAGCAGGGCGAGCGGCGCGGTGACCAGCACGAGCGAGGCGATGGCGGTGACACCCATGGCCATGGCCGCGATGGGCATGCTGCGCGTAAGGAACAGCGCCACGCTAAAGACCACGATGACGCCGACGGAGCGTAGCGTTTGGCTCATGCCGGCCAGGTAGAGTTTATCGGCCTGCTGCAGGCGGCCCTCGTACACGTCCGCCACGCCGTCGATCACCTTATACAGGTAGACGCCCAGACCGATCGTCGCCATCTGCGCGTCATAGCCGCGGGCACTGCTGTACATGAGGCCGCAGCCTAGGGCGAGCGCTCCGCAAAGCCAACGGTTGAGCTGGTAGGAGGCAAAGGACGTCGTTTCGTCGATATCCGAGACCTGAAAATTGCGAACGCCGTAGTTGCACGCGATCATGATGAGCGTGCCGGTGACAAAGGCGATGGAGAACTTACCGGCTTCCTCGGCGCCCACAAGCTGCGTGGACACGATGGTGAGCAGGGGAAACGCGAAGCCCCACACGGCGGTGCCCAGGGTATTCCAGAGATAGTCGCGGCGGGTGGCGTGCTCCTCGTATTCGGCTTCCTGCATGGAGAAGCCGCCGCCGTAGACGGCGCCGAGCAGGCGGTTCCACCAGGCGTTGACCATGCGGTGGATGGGACCGGGCTCGCGGTCGTGCTCACGGCGGCGACGTGTGGCCTGGCCGATATCGGGGCCGCCGGCGTTGCGCTGGCTCAGCTCCTGGATGCGCGCGAGCTCTTCGGCCGTGTGGGAGGCGGGGAACAGGCCGTTCTCGATACGTCCGCCCTGGGCCTTTGCGGTGCCGTTGCTCGCTACGGCGGGGTCGGCGACGCCATTGCGGCGGGCGATGGCGCGGCGGATGCTATCGAGGGGCGTGAAACTCAAGGCGGTTCCTTTCTCTTACTACGTTCTAGTATAGATGCGGCGGTGTTCGTTCGTGTTTTTGAACAGGTTGTTCAATAATTTCGGCGGCGCCATTCAGTAGTCGGCACTTAGGGACGTTCCTTATGTGCCGGCATCTGGGGACACTCCTTGGTTGTTGCCTGTTCAAGGATGTTCCCAACGACCAGTCGTTTAAGAACGCCCCCGATGTCTTGGCCGCTTGCGTGCGATTTTTGACCGTTGGGCGGGCACTTCGCTGTTGCCGCAAAAACGTTTTTGCATATCGGGTACAACGGGCTTTACGTGAGTAAAGTGCGTGCCGCGTCCGAGTGTCGCGTTTTTAAGGAGGCCCCATGCCTGGTGTTACCCCTGCAGAAGTTCTGTCCAACTTTGGCATTACGCTGGTCGAAGACCCCGCCGAGAATCAGCCTCGTCTGCTGGTCGATCTACCCGCCGCGGAGCTCGTCGAGCATGCCATCCGCCGCGAAGAAGGCCGCATGGCATCCAACGGCGCGCTGGTAATCGAGACGGGGGAGCGCACTGGTCGTTCTCCCAACGATCGCTTTATCGTTGACACCCCCGATGTTCACGACAAGATCGCCTGGGGTGCCGTCAACCGACCGCTTTCGATCGAGAGCTACGAGGCCATCAAGGCCGGCATCGTCGACTATCTCAACGAGCGCGACGTGTTCGTCACCCGCGGCATGGCCGGCGCCGACCGCAATCACACGCGCCGACTGCTTGTCGCCTGCGAGCGCGCCAGCCAGGCGCTCTTCATTAAGCAGATGCTCGCTCGCCCGCTTGCCCGTGAAATCGCTCGTACCGGCGAGCCCGACTTCTGCGTGCTCGCTGCGCCCGGTTACCAGTGCGATCCCGCCATCAAGGGCCTTAACTCCAGCGCCGCCGTGGCCATCAACTTCCAGGAGCGCGTGATTTTGGTCGCGGGTACCGGCTACTCCGGCGAGATCAAAAAGTCCATCTTCAGCGTCATGAATTACCTGCTGCCCGTCGAGGACGACGTGCTGCCCATGCATTGCTCGGCCAGCATGGATCCCGTCACGCACGAGACCGCGGTGTTCTTTGGCCTGTCGGGCACCGGCAAGACCACGCTTTCGGCCAACCCCACGCGCCTGCTGATCGGCGATGACGAGCACGGCTGGTCCGACATGGGCATCTTCAACATCGAGGGCGGCTGCTACGCCAAGTGCGAGGGCTTGGATGCGTTCCACGAGCCCGAGATCTTCAATGCCGTTCGCTTTGGCGCCATCTGCGAAAACGTGGTGCTCGACGAGGGCCGCAAGCCCAATTACGATGATATTTCGATCACGCACAACACGCGCGTGGCCTATCCCGTCGAGCATATCCCCAACGCGTGGACCAAGGGCATGGGCACCACCCCGAGTGTCGTGCTGTTTTTGACCTGCGATGCCTTTGGCGTGCTGCCGCCCATCTCGCGCCTGACGGCCGACGCCGCCATGTATCACTTTGTGACGGGCTTTACGGCCAAGATCCCCGGCACCGAGGTCGGCGTCACCGAGCCCACGCCCACGTTCTCCTCGCTGTTCGGGGAGCCATTTATGCCGCTCGACCCTATGGTCTACGCCAAGATGCTCGGCGAGCGTATCGCCGACGGTCGCGCCCGCGTCTATCTGGTCAACACCGGCTGGATTGGCGGCGGCTACGGCGTGGGCCATCGTATCGAGCTGGCCTACACGCGCTCGCTGGTCGCGCGCGCCCTCGACGGCACCATCGAGGATAGCGAGTTCGTGCACGACGACATCTTTAACGTCGACATTCCCACTACGTGCCACGGTGTGCCCGACGGCATCTTGGTGCCGCGCCAGTGCTGGCAGAGCACCGCGCGCTACGACGAGGCCGCGCACAACTTGGCGGTGATGTTCGAGGAGAACTTCGAGAAGAAGTACTCGCATCTGCCCGAGTCCGTAAAGGCCGCCGGCCCGCACGCCCAAGTGCCCGTTGAGGCCCGTCATCGTGGCCGCGGCCTGCTGGGACTCCGCCTATAGTATCGTCAGCCACCGCAAAGGGGACAGGCACCTTTGTGGTGGTTTTGCTCGCGCGGATGACTCAGGTTACAATACGCCTGACATATCGTCCCCTTCTCCGGATGGGGACAGCGCAAGCGCTCTTGTGGCGGCACCGTAGGACTTTGAAGGTGGCCGCTGTGAGAGCGCTTTTTGTTTAGACGCCCTCGCTCGGGCGCGCACAATGAAGGGAGAGCGTATGAAGGGCTTTGTTGCCGAGAATTCGTTTTGGGAGCTGTTTCCACAAGCGGCGGTCGGCGTCGTGGTCGTAAAGGGCATGAAGCCCGCGGCTCAGATTCCCCAGGAGGACGTGGATGCGATCGCCGCGCTGCTCGACCGTGCCAATATCGATGCGGAGCGCCACCTGACAAGCGATACCATCAGCGAGAACGCGCCGGTGAAGGCTTGGCGTGACGCTTACCGGCTGTTCAAGACTAAAAAGGGCGCCCGCTGCTCGATCGAGAACTTGCTCAAGCGCGTGCTCAAGGGCAAGCCGGTCGGTCATATCACACCGGCGGTGGATATTTACAACACGGTGTCGCTGACCTACGCGCTGCCCGTGGGAGGCGAGGATTTGCATGCGATCGAGGGGGACCTTCGCTTGAAGGTGACCGACGGTGGCGATGCGTTCTTGCCGCTTGGCGAGGAAGCAGATGACCCGACGCTGCCCGGCGAGCTCGCCTACATCGATGATGCGGGTGCCGTGTGCCGCTGCTGGAACTGGCGCGACGGCGTGAGAACGGCCCTGTCCGACGATTCGGCCGATGCGTTCCTGGCGATTGAGTGTGTAGAGTCCGAGCGCATGGGGGACTGTCAGGCCGCGATCGATCGCTTAGCCGAGCTGCTCGAGCGCTATCTGGGAGCGACGGTTGTCGTTAAGACGCTTATCACTCGCGACAATCCCCGCGTGGAGCTGTAGTAACTTCTGCAAATCATACTCGCCGGGCAAAACCACCACAAAGGTGCCAGTCCCCTTTGTGGTGGTTTTTATGTTGATGGGTTAACAAATGGGTCGCGTGGAGGCGACAGTCGCTGAGTGCGGCTAAGATGTTTACCCGTTAGCATCATGCAAGCGAAAGGCGGTCGTCTCCCATGCAGCAGAACGACGAGACACGTTTTGAGGATTTTGTCGGACTGATTAGCGGGCTCTACAAGGAGATTCAGCGTATCAAGACGTCCGAGGGCGCAAGGCTGGGCCTCAAGGGCTCCGACGTCATGTGCCTGTACTACCTGGAACGCAGTAAGGACGGCATGACCGGCGCCGACCTGGCTCGCGTGGCCGGCGTGACGCGCGCTGCCGTTTCGCGCACGTTGGCGCACCTGGAGGAGGGCGGCTTTGTCGAGGTTGATGACTCGGGCGATGCTGCCGTCAAGTACCGCGCCCCGGTTCGCCTGACCACGCTGGGTGGCGAGAGCATGAACGAGGCCGACCGCATCATCCGCGAAGTGCTCGACACCACCGGTAAGGCCATGGGCGTGGAGCAGCGCGAGCAGATGTATGCGTCGCTGCGTACGATTCTCAACACCTTGCGCGAGATTTAAGGCCGCCAAGGCATTTGCTTCCCATTAACAACCGCATAGTCCCGTTTGAGCACGTACACCGTGCCGGGGCATTGCTGCCAAAATTCCCTGCGCGGGACCTGCGCAAGAAAGGATTCGCTATGTCCGTCCGCATTATTACCGATTCCGCAAGCGATATGTCGCCGGTGGAGCACCCCGCTCTGCGTGTTCTGCCGCTGTCCGTTACCTTTGGCACCGATGTGTACATGGATGGCGTCGACATCGATCACCAGCGCTTTTACGAGATGCTCGTGGAGCGCGATGAGCTGCCCAAGACCGGCCAGGTCAACCCGTATGCGTTTTCGCAGGCGATTGCCGAGGCGCGTGAGGCCGGCGACGAGGCAGTGATTATTACCGTGGGCGCCAAGCTTTCGGGCACCAATCAGAGTGCCCGTACCGCACTTGCCGAGGCGCCGGGCGGCGACGTGTTCGTGGTAGACAGCAATAACGTCACCCTGGGCGAACGTGTCCTGGTCGAGTATGCCCTGCGCTTGGTGGACGAGGGTCGTAGTGCGTCTCAGATCGCGGCGGCCGTCGAGGCCGTGCGCGACCGCGTGGTGGTTATCGGCCTGCTCGAGACGCTGGAGTACTTGGTGCGCGGCGGTCGCCTGTCTGCCGCTGCGGGCGCTGTGGGCACGCTGCTCAACGTTAAGCCCGTGGTGGCCGCCGAGGACGGCCTGATCGTGCAGCTGGGCAAGGCGCGCGGTTCCAAGAACGGCCGCAATCTGCTCAACCAGAAGGTCGAAAAGGCGGGCGGCGTCGACTTTTCCATGCCGCTGGCGCTCGGCTATACGGGCCTTTCGGACGCCGTGCTCAAGAAGTACATCGAGGACAGCGCCGCGCTGTGGGCCGGCCATGTCGAGGGCGCGCTGCCCATCCACACCATTGGCGCCACCATCGGCACCCACGTGGGCCCCGGCGCCGTAGCCGTAGCCTTCTTCCGCCCCGCCAACTAGCTTTCCGGTCAAAACCACCACAAAGGGGGCAGGCACCTTTGTGGTGGTTTATGCTGGTTTCGGTTGAAAGGAGCGCGCGATGGCGTCTGAGGGCTTTTTTGAGCGGGTGTACGAGGTGGTCGAGCAGATTCCCGAGGGGATGGTCGCCACGTACGGTCAGGTGGCGCTGCTCGCCGGTCGTCCGCGGAGCGCGCGCTATGTGGGCTATGCGCTGCACAGCAACCCGCGCCCTGGCCAAATTCCCTGTCATCGCGTGGTGTTTGCCGACGGCCGCATCTGTGAGGGCTTTGCCTTTGGCGGCCCCGATGCTCAGCGCGAGCTCTTAATGGGGGAGGGCGCGACGTTTACCGATCCCATGCACGTCGACTTGGCCACCTGTCGCTGGCCGGCCGGACTCTAACAGCTCTGCCGTGGCCAAACTACCACAAAGGTGCCTGTCCCCATCGTGGTGGAACGTCGTTATCGTCGACATTTCCCCAGATAAAACCTACCAAAATAAACCTGTCCCTTTTTGGTAGGTTTACCTGGGTTAACTTATGGAGAAGGTGTGGCGACGTACTTTGCCGTCGGAAAGTAAACCACGGTGAACTATATTGTATTCAGCAACGGAGCAGGCAATAGGCGATGAAAAAGCCTGCCCTGTTGAGTTTGATTCGCATTCCTCCCCTCTGTGCGATTCAACGGTGTACTTCGGGAACGGGCCCGCTGGCAACTTTCTGTCAGCGGGCCTGTTCCCATTTGTCGGGGGAGTGCAATAGGCGGAGCCGAGCCGGTCGGGCACCAAAAAAGGCGGACGCCGTAGCGCCCGCCCTATAGCAATCGAAAGCTCAAGCCGGCAGATCGGTCTAGTACATCATGCCCATGGCGTCCCGAACCTCGGCCAGGGTCTGCTCGGCGATCTCGTTGGCGCGACGGTTGCCCTCGTGCAGGACGTCCTTTACATAGTCCAGATCGTTCTCGTAGCGCTGACGGCGCTCGCGGATCGGCGCGAAGTACTCGTTGACGGCCTCGGTCACGTACTTCTTGAGCTGGCCGGAGCCGCCCATGCCGATCTCCTCGGCAATCTCGACCTCGGAGCGACCGGTGCAGATGGCGGCGGTCGAAAGCAGGCCGGACACGCCGGGGCGGTTCTCGGGATCGAACGTGATCATGCGCTCGGAGTCGGTCTGGCTCTTCTTGATGCGTTTGGCCGTCTCCTCGGCGGTCATCGAAATATTGATGGCGTTGCCGTAGCTCTTGCTCATCTTGCGGCCGTCCAGGCCGGGCAGCAGCGGGGTCTCGGACAGCAGCGCCTCGACCTCGGGGAACACCTTGCCGTAGCGGTTGTTAAAGCGGCGGGCGATGGTGCGGGTGAGCTCGATGTGCGGCAGCTGGTCGCGACCGACCGGCACCACGTTGCCCTTGCAGAACAGGATGTCGCAGGCCTGGTGCACCGGGTAGGTGAGCAGGAGGCCGGTAAGCTCGTGGCCCGAGGCCTCCATCTCGGCCTTGACCGTGGGGTTGCGCGCCAGCTCGGCCTCGGACACCAGCGACAGGAACGGCAGCATGAGCTGGTTGGCGGCGGGCACGGCGGAGTGCGCGTAGATCATGGTCTTGTCGGGGTCGATGCCGCAGGCAAGGTAGTCCATGACCATGTTGTACACGTTGTCCTGGATGTGCTCGGTGGTGTCGCGGTCGGTGATGACCTGGTAGTCGGCGATGAGTACGTTGGTCCTGGCGCCCATGTTCTGCAGCTCCACGCGGCCCTTGAGGGTGCCAAAGTAGTGACCCAGGTGCAGACGGCCGGTGGGGCGGTCACCGGTGAGCATGGTGAACTTCTCGGGCGTATTGGCCAGGCCCTCGCGAATGGCGTTGCTCTTTTGCAGCGCGACTTCGTAGCTGTTCTCGTTTGGCATGATTGCTCCTAACGTATGTTCATGGGTCAAGATGATAACGCGTTTATTGGAGGGGCGGGACGTAAGTAGGCGAGGGGCGGGAGAGGGGTGGCTTGTGCGGTGGGTGCGGCGCGGCCGCGCTTGGCCAACGGTGCCTTGGCACATCCTTGGCAGCTTGCCCTAGAGCTTGTGGTGGCGCTCTTCTTTGCGCTCCTCGGCTGCCTGCTCCTCCTGCTTAAAAGCGGGGTCGTCGGGGGTGACGAGCTCGTCCTCGTGCGTGCGCTTGTTGTAATGGTGGCGCAGCACGGGCTCAAACAGATGCAGATGCTTGGCAAAGGCCGCCGAGCCAATGGCGAGCACGGTAAAGATGAGCACACGCATGGGCACCTCGACCTGGTTAATCGCGGCGGCGCCGGCCGAAAGCATGATGCACCAGGCATAGATGAGCAGCACGGCCTGTTTTTGGTTGTAGCCTTCTTGGATCAGGCGGTGGTGGATGTGGCCCTTGTCGGCCTGCCCGATGCTAATGTGGGCGCGCTTGCGGCGCACAATGGCGCTAAACGTGTCGATGATGGGCACGCCGGCAACGATGAGCGGGATGATAAGCGAGGTGAGTGCGGCGGTGCGGCTCACGTTGAGCAGCGAGATGGAGCCCAGCGCAAAGCCCAGAAGCAGCGACCCCGAGTCGCCCAAGAAGATGCTTGCGGGGTTGAAGTTGTAGCGCAAAAAGGCCAGACAGGCGCCAAAGAGCGCAATGGAGAGCGCGGCGGCGTCGATGCGGCCCGAGAGAACGGCCATCGAAAACATGGTGAACGACGCGATGCCGCAGATGCCCGTGGCCAAGCCGTCGAGGCCGTCGATGAGGTTAATGATGTTGGTGAATGCCACCAGATAGATCACGGTAATGGGGTAGGCGAGCCATCCGAGCATGATCTCGCCGGGAGCAAACGGGTTGACGATGACGCCGATCCGCAGGCCGCCCATGCAGGCGATAAGCGCGGCGAGGACCTGTCCGGCCAGTTTTTGCTTGGGCGTGAGCTGGAAGACGTCGTCGATCGCGCCGGTCGCAAAGATGACGGTAAAGGAGAGCGCCAGCATGGGATAGCTAATGTGAAGGCGCGGGTGCGGCACCAGGACGGGTGGCCAGCCTAGGTGCCAGGTGCCTAGGATTTGCACAATGCAGGCAACGACCAGGCCCAAAAACACCGCCGTTCCGCCCAAACGCGGGATGGGCTTGGTGTTGATGCGGCGCTTAGAAGGATAGTCGACGGCATCGAGCTTAATTGCCAAGCGCTTGACCAGGGGCACCGCGAGGAAGGTCGTGATAAAGGCCGCCGCTGCCACGCATAGGTACGGTATGTAGCTCGGGGATGAAGCCATGAATCTAAAAACCGCCAAGCGTCGAAGGAAAAGGTCAGAAGAACGCCATGCGCAAAGGGCATAGCCGAACCATAATACTCGACCAAGGGGGTGCATGGAATTGCACGCAGCGATAATCACGCGCTTACCAGATATTGGGATGTTGTCGATGGCTTGTCGGGATGCCGGCGGGGATCCATATGGACTGTAATGGTGATTTTCGGCAAAAGAAAACCACCCCCCACGTTACGAAAATGAACCCACCTAAAACAGGTGGGTGCCCTCATCGACTGTTCCAGCGTCCTTAACAACGAAGGATACCTGTACTAGGTACGACTGTGTGGGCTCCCTAAATAAACGCGACGGTTCACCCAGTTGCTCCGCGGGGGGCGGAATACCTACATCATAAAGCGGCACTTTATTGATTCCAGTCTTGACATTACAAAAATCGTGTCGGACGATTACGGCGCCTTGGGCTCGAGCCGTCTGTGGGGTTGATCCCTTTACGTTTGAGCTGCTGAATCGTTGTTTTGGAGCATGGTTTTATGCCGACGTCGTTGACCGAACTTTTTTCGCCCGCCTGCCATTTGTGTCCGCGCCGTTGCGGTGCGGCGCGCGATGAGGGCGCGCACGGCGTCTGCGGTGCTAACGACACGCTCAAGGTGGCCCGCGCCGCGCTTCATATGTGGGAGGAGCCGCCTATCTCGGGCGAGGCCGGTTCGGGCACGATCTTCTTTAGCGGCTGCTCGCTTAAATGTATCTACTGTCAGAACCACGAGATCTCGACCGGCAATTTTGGCCTTGAGATTTCGCCTGAGCGCCTGGTCGAGATTATGCTGGAACTGCAGGACCAGGGTGCCAACAACATCAATTTGGTGACGGCGACGCACTATGCGCACCTGTTGCCTGCCGCGATTGCCGCGGCACGGGCGCGCGGGCTGGTCATCCCAATCGTCTACAACACGAGCGGTTATGAGCGCGCGAGTGCCGTGGCGGCGCTGGGCGACCTGGTCGATGTGTGGCTCACTGACTTTAAATATGCCGATGCCGGGCTTGCGCAGTCGCTTTCTCATATTAAGGATTACCCGCGCGTGGCCGTGTCGGGCCTGGCACAGATGGCGTGCGAGATCGAGCGCCGCGGGGGAGAGCTGGTGGACGAGGGCGGGCTCATGAAGCGTGGCATCATCGTGCGCCACCTGGTGCTGCCGGGGCATGCGGATGACTCGTGCCGCGTGTTAGACCTGGTGTGGCAGACGGTGGGCGACGTGCCGATCTCGGTCATGAACCAGTACACGCCCAATGCGCTCATGCGCGAGCAGGGCGGCGACCTGGCACGCGCCGTGACGCGCGAGGAGTACGAGCAAGTGCTCGACCATGCCGACGACCTGGGCTTTACGACGATGTTCTGGCAAGAGGGCGGCGCGGTAGACGAGAGCTTCACCCCGGCCTTCGACACCACCGGTGTTCTTACCAGCGCAAAGTAGTGCGTTCGTCGATGATTTTTCTGGGACGGGGATTAAAAAAGGCTCTGTTAGACCAGGATTGACATACATGTGTCCCCACGGTGCCATATCGTT
>CALFDJ010000042.1 GCA_937950325.1 uncultured Collinsella sp. | reverse complement strand
TCAACTTCAAGGGCGCGACCAGAAGGTCAGCGCCCTTTCGTTTCACGTCACCTTGCCTCAAATGCGACCCGCTCGCTGTCCGTCCTCTGCCTGCGGCGTTGTCTTGCTCCGGATGCGGCAGTTAGGGACGTTCCTTTTCTGCCGGCAGTCTGGGACATTCCTTGGGGTAGTCATTGGGGACGTTCTTTAATAACTAGTCGTTTAAGAACGTCCCCAATGACTACACTCAAAAACGGTGCCCGTCGGCGATGTTGCCGGCGGGCGCCGTTGTTTTGAAGACGAAATGATCCGTTTTCCTCCGTCCCCAAGGGATCGTTACAGCGAGTCGATAAAGCGCTGCTGGGCGGCGCGTCCTGTCTCGTCCCACTTAAAGACGCCGGCGTTGTCGAGCACGTGGCCAAATACCACGCCGACCTCCTCGTGCAGGATATCGATGGCGTTGTCGGCCGTAAGCTCGTCGGCGCGGCGAGCAAAGACGTCCTCGGCCCACGCGGCATGGCTGCGACAAAGATCATCGTCCTCGAGCGCAGCGGCGAGGTCGTAGCTGGCATCGGCCTTGGCCGCCAGCAGGTGCTCGCGGACAGCGCCGAGCTCGGGAACCAAGCGCGGCGGCAAAATGGCCAGGCCCATGACCTCGATCAGGCCGATGTTCTCCTTCTTAATGTGGTGGTACTCGGCATGCGGGTGGAATACGCCCAGCGGATGTTCGTCGGTCGTGATATTGCAGCGAAGCGCCAGGTAGGCCTCGTAAATCTCGCCGCCGGCATTGCCGCGGGAGTCGACGCGGCGGATGACGGGCGTCACGGTGTTGTGCGCCACGCCATCGGCTGTGTGCGCGATGACGCCCGCGGACTCATCGGTCCACTCGCGCCAGGCGAGGATAATCTTCTCGGCAGCGTCGAGCAGCTGGGTGCGGTCGTGCGAGCGCAGGCGCAGCACCGAGAGCGGCCACTGCAGCACGGTACCGCTAACCTGGTCAAATCCGGGCACGCTAAACTGCGAGACCTCGGCGGCATGCATCATGGGGAACTCGTGCGCGCCGCCCTGGAAGTGGTCGTGCGACAAGATCGAGCCGCCCACGATGGGCAGGTCGGCGTTGGAGCCAATAAAGTAGTGCGGGAACAGGTCGACAAAGTCGAGCAGGCAGGTCAGCCCCTTGCGGTCGACGTGCATCGGACGATGCTCGGAGCTCATGGCAATGCAGTGCTCGTTAAAGTACGCGTACGGGCTGTACTGGAAGCCCCAGCGCTCGCCATTTAGCTGAATGGGAATAACGCGCAGGTTCTGACGGGCGGGATGGGCGCCGCCGTCGGCTGCGGCGGAGCGTCCGGGATAGCCCTCGTTTTCGATGCAGAGCTGACAAGCGGGATACTTCTCGCCCGTGTTCTTGGCTGCACCTGCTGCGGCAATATCGCGCGGGTCCTTCTCGGGCTTGGACAGGTTGATGGTGATCTCAAGATCGCCCCAGTTGGTGGGGGTGCTCCATTTGATGTTGCGCGCGATAGCGGCACGGCGCACGTAGCCGGCGTCGCAGCACAGGCCGTAGAACCAGTCGGTCGCGGCGCGGGGCTCGTTGACGCCCATGCGCCCATTGAACTCTTCGTTTACAACCGAAGGCCTCGGCATGAGCGCGCCCATGATGCGCATGGCGATGCGGTCGCGGCCCGACGCCGTGTCCTCGGCAGCGCCGTTGGCAACGGCAGCATCGGAAAGCACGGCAAGCGTGCCTTCCAGGTCAAAGTCGGGGAGCGTATCGGGGTGCAAGAGCGAAATCTTCTCGGTCCGTAGTGCCCAATCCATGTCGAGTGCGGGGCCCGTGGCGCCGATACACTCCAGAATGGTGTTGTAGGCCCAGATGCGGTCGTCCTGTCCGATCATCGATCGGTGGATAGCATATTCGATGAGGCCCTGCGCAGCCTCGCGCACGTCAGTCATTACAGCCATGTCGCGTAAGCCCCCTTGTCAGAGATGGCGTAGTGACGGGCAGAGCCCTCGCCCAGCCAGCCGTTCATCTTGGCAATGAAGGTGTCGACCAGGTCGAGCGGCACGAAGGCCTGGATGGTGCCACCAAAGCCGCCGCCGTGAATACGAACGGCGCCGCGCCCGTCGAGCACATGCTCGGCGAGAGCAAGCGCGTACATGGAGGGCTGCTCGGAGCCCAGCTTGGCAACGACATTCTGCAGGTACATGGCAGAACTGGCGCCGGACTCGCGCGTCAAGACCAGGAACCGGTCAATGTCGCCGGCGTTCAGGGCTGCCCAGCGCTTGTCGACCAGGCCGTTCTCGTACCAGTAGTGAACGGCGCGCAGGCAGGCGCGGTCGCCCAGCTTGGCGCGCAGCTCGGGGAGCTTGGCGTCAAAGTCGGCAACGTTTACCTCGCACAGGCGTGCCTTACCAAACTCGGCGGCGACGTCCTGCATCTCGCGCGGAACGGCTGCGTAGTCGTCGGTAGCCGCCACATGGTCGGCGCCGACCTTAACGAGCACGAGCGCATAGCCGTGATCCTCAAAGTTGAGCTCGAGCTTCTGGGTCTTAGGCTGAGTCTGGTCCTCAAAGTCCATGTAGGCAAGGCCGCCCAGGCACACAGCGGCCTGGTCCATCAGACCGCAGGGCTTGCCGTAGTAGTTGTTCTCGGTGCGCTGGCTCATCTGAGCGAGCGTGACGGGCTCAATGGCAGGCGCGCCCCAGAGCGTCTCCATGGCGCGGCCGTATGCGGCCTCGACGGCAGCGGAGCTGGAAAGGCCGCCGCCCGAGGGAACGGAGCAGGTGAAGGCGAAGTCGAAGCCCTGGGGCTCAACGCCCAGGGCAGCGATTTCGTGGGCCATGCCGCGGACGAGGCTTGCGGACGTGCCCTTCTCGGACTCCTGAACATCTAGCGTATCGAGTGTGATCTCAAAGGTGGGGTAGCCCTCGTCGGCTACGCGAACCTTGTTGGAATCGGTTGCCACGGCGATGCCGTCGACGGCGACATCGAGCGAGCCGGCGATAACGTGGCCGCCCTCGTGGTCGGTGTGGTTGCCGCTGATCTCGGAACGGCCGGGCGCGTGCACGTAGAGCACCTGGCGGTCGCCGATGGGGCCAAACTCCTCCTCGAACAGCTTGGTGAGCGTGGCGAATGTCTTTTCGTCGGGGGTGGTCATGGGAGTCCTTTCCTTGGCGCGCAGGGTGGGTTTTGCGTCGTTATGAGTACGTTAACAACTTGAAGCGGCATGAACCAAGTGTTCACGATACCGCACGTTACGGGCTATGTTAACGTACTCATAACACATCGTTTGTCACTTTTTGAGAATCTGGTAATCGGTAGAAATACAGCCGTGAACGGTATTGCCGTATGGACTTATAAAGCAGAAGAGATGCAGATAGAAAAAGTAGAGTACGTTAACATGCGTCCGACGATAGCGGGCCTCGGCGCGGGATGTATTTCTGCCCGGGCCGGTATTCACGCTATTCAGATCTCGCAAGGGTGAAGGTGATCTTGTGGCAAGGCGCCCGTCCAACGATACCAGTTCGCGTCCGGTCTCCATGGCCGACGTCGCCCGCGCTGCTGGCGTTTCGCAGCAGACGGTTTCGCGCGTCGCCAACGGCTTGCCCAACGTTAACGAGCAGACGCGCCAGCGCGTGCAGGTCGCTATGCAAGAGCTCGGCTTTCGTCCGAGTTATGCCGGTCGCTCGCTGCGCGACGGCCGTTACCATTCGGTCGGCCTATGCATCAACGATGTCACCAAGTTTGGCAACCTCTCAATGATCGACGGCATTGCCAGCGCTGCTCGCGAGCATAATTGCGCCATCACGCTGGTCGAGATGTCCAAGACCGAGGAGTTTTCGCTTGCCGAGGCCACGCGTCGTATGGCCGCGCTGCCGGTGGACGGCATCATCATCGGCATGAGTCGTATGGCACCCGATTTTGAGACGTTTGATCCGTTGCCGGGTATCGGCACGGTTATCGTCACCATGTATGCGCACCCACGGGTGACTACGGTCGACTCCGATCATTACGGCTGCTCGCTATTGCTTATGGATCACCTGTTTGAGCTGGGGCACGAGCAGATTCGCTATATTGGCGGCCCGTCGTTCTCGGTCGACGAGCAATTTCGTCGCGCCGGTTGGCAAGATGCACTCGAGCGTAAACACATCGAGCCGGTAGAGCCGCTCGAGGGTGACTGGTCTGCCAACAGCGGTTACGAAGCCGGCAGGTATCTGGCCGAGCACGACCGCACTATGACGGCGATCTATGCGGCAAACGACCAGATGGCAAATGGCGCGATTGCCGCGCTGCGCGATAGCGGTCTGCGCGTGCCCGAGGACGTGAGCGTGGCGGGTGTCGACGATTCGCTCGATGATTTTGTCGCGCATAACGAGCTTACGACCGTTCGATTCGACTTGCATCAACGTGGGCGCGAGGTATTCGAGCATGCGGTTCCCGAGGCGGGTACGGCGGGCAAAACCGTTGCCATTCGTATTCCCGGCCAGCTCATTATTCGACATAGCACGGCGATGCCACGCTCATAGTTTGCGCAGGTAAACGGCGATTTATCGTATTTCAATAACAATCGGTAAGGATGCCGGCAGATAACAGTTGGAATGCTGCCGAGTGTTATGATAGACGGGTTCTTTTGTCTATCTAGGAGGCTTTGCCTGATGGAGATCACCAAGGATATCCGCTACATTGGCGTCGACGATCACGACATTGACCTGTTCGAGGGCCAGTACGACGTGTCCGAGAACGGCATGGCATACAACAGCTATGTTATCTTGGGCGATAAAATCGCTGTCGCCGATTCGGTTGACGCTGGCTTTGTCGACGAATGGCTCGGCAACCTCGAGGCCGCGCTCGACGGCCGTACGCCCGACTACCTGGTCGTCCATCACATGGAGCCCGATCACTCCGCCGGTATCGCCGCCTTTATGGAGCGCTATCCCCAGGCACAGATTGTGGCCAGCATGGGCGCCTTCCGCATGATGGTCAACTACTTTGGCACCGACTACCCCGAGCGTAAGATGGTCGTCAAAGAGGGCGACGTGCTCGACCTGGGTGGCCACAGCCTAACGTTTATCGGCGCCCCCAACGTGCACTGGCCCGAGGTGATCTTCTCCTACGAGTCCACCGACAAGGTGCTCTTTAGTGCCGACGGCTTTGGCAAGTTCGGCGCCAACGACATCGAGGACCCGGAAGGCTGGGCTTGCGAAGCGCGCCGCTACTACTTTGGCATCGTCGGTAAGTTCGGCAAATTCGTGCAGACCGTGCTCAAGAAGGCCGCCGATCTGGATATCCAGATCATCTGTCCGCTCCATGGTCCTGTTCTTACCGAGAATCTGGGCTATTACCTCGACACCTACAACACCTGGTCGAGCTATCAGCCCGAGGACGAGGGCATCACGATTGCCTATGCGAGCGTGTACGGCCATCTGAAGGCCGCCGTTGAGGAGCTTGCATCTGCGCTCGAGGCCCGCGGCCAGAAGGTTTCCGTCTTTGACTTGGCTCGCGACGACATGGCCGAGGCCGTTGAGGATGCGTTCCGCTATGACCGTCTGGTGCTCGCCTCCATCACCTATCAGGGCGAGATCTTCCCGTTCATGAGCACCTTTATCCACACGCTTGCCGAGCACGCCTATCAGAACCGTACGGTGGCGCTCGTTGAGGCCGGCTCCTGGGCGCCCACCGCTGCCAAGGTTATGACCAAGGAGCTCGAGGGCATGAAGGACATCACCCTGGCGCAGAACAAGGTGACCGTGCTGGGTTCGCTCAACGACGCCTCGCGCGCTCAGATCGAGGTTCTCGCCGACGAGCTGTCCAAGTAGCGATATTTCGCTTTTAACGAGCAAAACCACCACAAAGGCATCTTTGTGGTGGTTTTTGTTTAAGCGCCGGCGATGAGGAGATTTGGGCGGGCGTTGTCGACGATCTCGGCGATTGAGGTGGCGACGGCATTATCGGGGTCACGGTCCATCACGATGGAGTCGACGTCGGCGAGTTCGGCAAAGCGGTACATGCCGCGTCCGTTAACCTTGCTGGCGTCCATGAGGGCGACGCTTTGACGGGCGGCGCCGACCATAGCCGCTTTGGTCTCGGCCATCTGCGGAAAGTCGGTCGTAAATCCGCAGCCGGGAACAAAAGCGCCAGGACACATGACAGCCAGATCGGCATGGACCATTTGGAGCGCCTGCATGGTAAGTGGGCCGTACAGATAGCGATGGCTTTTGCGCAGTGCCCCGCCCAGCATGACGACGTCGACCGAAGGCATGCTCTCGTCGATGTAATCGGCAATGGTAATGTCTGCCGTGATGACGGTGATGCCGTCGCGCTGATCGAGGAGCCGGATGAACTCGAGCGCCGTGGTGCCCGAGTCGACGAGCAGCGTGTCGCCGTCATTGACGAGCTCGATGGCGCTTTGCGCGATGGCCTGCTTGGCGGCGACGTTGACATTGATGCGGCGATCCTGCGTGGAAACGGTTAGGCGTTTGTGGAGCGATACGGCACCACCATGTGTGCGGCGCAGCTTGCCTGCTTCGGCGAGCGCGTCAAGGTCGGCGCGGGCGGTGACGGAGGACACGCCAAAGGTCTGGGCGATTTCTGCTACCTGCACCGAGGCATTATGATCGAGCATTTCCAAAATGGCGGTACGGCGTTCGTCGGCAAAGGCACGGTTGGTGGCTTGGGCCATGCTTGCTCCATTCTCGGCTAAATTTGCAGGAATTGTGTTGACTCTATTTTCGTTCATTTTCTTTTTGAGTAAGAAAATACCTTTCGATTACTTATCTTTTCTATAAAAGAAAGACGCTGAACGCCCAAAATTCAATATCGAACATGTTCACTCGGCTCAAATTTCTTCCGTTTGCTTTTCAAAAATGACTGTATTGACCTGCATGGGCTCAATATCTCGCGCGTGTAAAGCCGCTGAATTTCATACAATGAGCACAGCAAAACGCAAGGTAAAACGCCTTGTGAACAACTACGCCCGATGTCCAGATGCGGGCGAGGGAGAGGAGCAAACGCTCATGGCACTTGTTACCACCGAAAAGATGCTCAAGGACGCTCAGGCCGGTCATTACGCCGTTGGCGCGTTCAACGTCGAGAACCTCGAGTTTGTTATGGCCGTTCTGGCCGCTGCCGAGGAGACCAAGTCCCCCGTCATCATGCAGACCACCCCGGGCACCATCAAGACCGCTGGTCTGGACTACTTCTACGGCATGGTCAAGGCTGCCGCCGAGCGCGCTTCCGTGCCCGTCGCTCTGCACCTCGATCACGGCGATGGCTATGACCGCTGCATGCAGGCTTTCCGCACGGGCTACACCTCTGTCATGATTGACGGTTCGCACGAGTCCTTCGAGGACAACATCGCCCTGACCAAGTCCGTCGCCGACGCTGGCCGCGCCATGGGCGTGCCCGTCGAGGCCGAGCTCGGTAAGGTTGGCGGCAAGGAGGACGACGGTCCCGCGGTTGAGGGCGAGAGCCCCTACACCGATCCTGCCGAGGCCAAGGAGTTCGTCGGGCGTACCGGCTGCACCTCCCTCGCAATTGGCGTTGGCACCAGCCACGGTGTGTACACGAGCGATCCGCACATCGAGCAGTCCGTGGTCAAGGCCATCCGCGACGCCGTCGACGTGCCGCTGGTTCTGCACGGCACCTCCGGTGTGCCCGATGAGCAGGTTGCCGAGGCTGTGAAGAACGGCATCTGCAAGGTTAACTACGCCACCGAGCTGCGTCAGGCCTACACCAAGGGCTTCATGGCCTACATGGCCGAGAACCCTGCCTGCTTCGATCCCAAGAAGCCGGCCAAGGAGGGCATGCGTGAGATCACCGAGCTGGTTAAGATCCGCATGACCAACCTCAACTCTGTGGGCAAAGCAGAGTAACAACAAGGGTACTCCGGCTCGCTACATATCCCGGGGAGGGACGAGGGCTTAGTTCCCCAATCGTCCTCGGGCATGCAAAAAGCCTCGCTGCGCACTTCGTGCGGCGAGGCTTTTTGCCCCCTGCGGAAAGATTGGGGAACTAAGCCCTCGTCCCTCCCAAGTTGACCTGCTCGAGGTCGTCGCCCTTGTGGCGTTAGGTCTGAAAATAATAAGAAGCCTTCGCGCTGCGGAATGATTTTGGAAACTAAGTACGGGACCCGCCCAAACCGTCCTGCTCAATCGCCCTTGTGGTGTTGGGGCTGAAAGGGTGGGACGCGTGGGTTATTTGGTTGTTAGGGTTAGTAGGTCGTTGGGGGTTTTGAGGTTGTAGGTGGCGTTTGGGATATCTTGGTGTGATCCCCATGCTGCTCTGGCAAAACTGACCCCTGCTGAAGTTGCGCATTGTTCGTCGTAGACGGTGTCGCCAACGTAGACGACGTTGCCAGGATTCGCGCCCGTACGTCGGAGATATTCGAGCATGGGTGCGGGCGAAGGCTTGTGCTCGGTTGTGTCTTCGACAAGGATGATGTGTTCAAAAAACTTATCGAAGCCAAGGGGTGCAATTTCTTCTGCGTATTCATTGCGCGCACGTGAGGAGACGATGCCAAGTTTGCAGCCGTTGTCGGAGAGTGTTGCGATAACTTCGTGCAAGCCGGGAAACACGCTGATGGTGCTTTTAAAGCTGGCAGCAACTTGGCACCAGCGATTCAACGTTGCCTGCGAGTAGATTCCAAGTTTCTCAAGGGCATCCTTGCCCGGTATGCCGAGGGCAAATTCAAGCTCGTGTCGGGGGAGCGTTTTGCCGGTCTCTTCTTGGACAATCTGGACAAGCGATGATAGAACGCTTTCTTCTGTATCTGCCAATGTCCCATCAACGTCAAATACGATATGGTCAAAGTGCTTCATATGGTTGCTCCTCTCTGTTGTTTGCCTGCAAGTTTGATGCGGTGACAGAAGAAAGGCTAGCGGGATTTCTGCCTGGTGTTATCGAGATTCTGCCTCGCTGCTCGATAGCTCGAAGGAGTGCACCCCATTTGTTCTTTAAATACCTGGCCAAGATGGCTTGCTGTCGCAAAGCCGCATTGGCGCGCGACTGTCTGGACCGTTCGCGTGGTGTGTGCCAAAAGTTCGCAAGCACGGTTTATGCGGTATGCGCGTAGATATGCCGCTGGGGTCGTTCCTGCGCAAGCTTCGATAATGCGGTAACACTCTCTTTCGCTTACGCCGGCTGCAGATGCCATCTGGGGCACATCTATAGCGGCTGCATAGTTTGCGCGGATATAGTCCAGGATTGCCTTGAACTGTACGTCGCGGTTGGTCATCCAAGAGGCGTTGTCGGAGGAAAAGAGCGGTTCGGCCTTGGCGTAAATCTGAATCCAGAGCTCTGACAAGCTATTCCGAAGCGCCATCTCGTTCTGCGGCCGTTGAAGGTCGTGGTTAAAGGAACTCTTTAGCAAATCGATAAAGGGCATATCGTCGGGGTTGGTGGGCGACCATTTGAGCACATCGACGCCTCGACATTGCAGCAAAGGATTGATATAGCGCTTTTGAAGGCGTCCCGCGGGATCGCCGAGCATCGACGGCTGAAAGATATGCAACATTTGAATGGCTGGTGCCGAATTGGCTGATTGCAGCGTGCTGTGCAAAACGCCGCCGTTGATAAAGCCGGCGGACCCTTCCTCAAAGCGTACGTGCTCATGAGCCGCGCGCGTTCGATAGTCAATCGCTCCCTGCTCCATGTAGAAAAGCTCAACCTCGGAATGCCAGTGCCAGGGGACGGAATTGCCCGGATAGCGAGCGAATTCTGCGCGTTCGGCAATATAGGGCCAGTCTTCGGCGGTCTCGGGAAACGCTTCCTCGCGTCCTCCGCAGTGCAATTCTATGTGATCCATGTTTCGCATGGCATCAGTATAAAGCGCGATGGGCTTAGATTGCTCTTGCCTGTTCGGGGAACGCCTTGTCTAGGGATGCTCGGAGCTTTTCGAAGGATGCTCGTAAGTTGAGGCTTTGATCGGCTGAGCGCTTGGTTTTTGTGGTGGGGGAGTCGAGGAGACCGTTTCTCTGTGTCGGGGGGAAGGAGAAAAGGTTTGCATGTTTTAGGGATGGCTGCTGTGCTGCGTCATTGGAAGAATGCATGCTTATGCGGCCTCCTCGATGTCCACCAAAAGGTTGCGCACGGGATGTGCTGCTAGGTCCCGTGCGTTGGCAGTATTATGCCGCGGCTGCTGCAAAGAAGTGCTAAAGAAAGGCTTAACCTGGTTTGGTGTTACGATGAAACTGCAGGTCAGAGGTATCGAATAACACTCTTGAAAGGTTTTGGGCTTAAGGGCTTTCTAAGGTTTGTGACGTGGATGTGGCGCGGACGTGCGGAGCGTGTGAATGCTCGCTGTTAGCGCTGCGGCTCTGCGGCGCGCACCTGCTCGATGACCTTTTCCATCGTGGCGTCGATGCGGTCTTTTTTGAGCTCGCATTCCCAGATGGTTATGGGTGTCCAGCCCATTTGAGTGAGCGCTGCCACGGCGGCGCGATCGCGCTCGACGTTGCGACGGAACTTTGCCTCCCAAAACTCAACGTTGCGCTTGGGCTGGCTCGGATTGCACTTGGGGCAGCGGTGCCAAAAGCAACCGTTGACGAAGATGGCGATCTTGCGCCCGGGGAAGGCTATGTCGGGCTTGCCGGGTACCTTCCATTCCAAACGATAGCCCGTAAGGCCCGCGGCCCGTAGGCGCTGGCGAACGAGCAGCTCGGGCTTGGTGTTGGCGCGCTTGTTGCCCTTCATGGACTTTTTGATGGCGGCGCGACGGCGGACCAGTTCGCGCTCGTCAGCGGAGAGGTCCGAGGTATCGATGCCGTCGAGCAGACCGGGCTTGGGGCGCTTTTTGCTGCGGCGCTTGGGTTTGGTAACGGGCTCGTCGGCTGTGGTGGACTCGGTGTCGTTGGCGGCGTTAGCCTCAAGCTGATCTTCCTTCAGCTCAATCAGGGCATCGATAAGCCCCTTGTCGGCGGGCATCCATTCCACCGTGGCAAGTGAGGTGCGTGGAATCCAGCGGATATCGAGCTGGCGGTCGTGCTTCTGGGGCTCATCGGATTCATCGGCGAGCGAGCAGTAGTAGCACTCCATGGAGAGATGGAAATCGGGGTAGTCGTACTCAACGGTATAGAAATCGCGCAGGTTGGTGACTTTTACCTGCAGCTCCTCCATAAGCTCGCGGCGTACGGCGTCCTCGGGCGTCTCACCGCGCATGAGCTTGCCACCGGGGAACTCCCAAAGTCCCTGCATGTCGCCGTAGCCGCGCTGCACGGCAAGCAGCTCATCGGATCCTTCCTTGCGAATGATCCCAGCGGCAACATGAACAGTCTTCAACAGGAGTCCTCTCTCAACATCAACACGTGGCAGGGTAGCTACGCGTACCTTACACAACGGTAAGGCAAGCGTAAGCCATATCGATGGTAGCCGACTCGTCTTCTTGCGACTATAGATGCCGTAGACTAATTGCAAGAAAGGACTCGGTATGCAAACCACGCACATGGCGACCCCGGTACTGGAGGTCGCGCATCTCGAAAAGGTATATGGGGCGCTGGGCAACGTGACCCGCGCGCTCAACGACGTCAGCTTTACCGTCAACCGCGGCGAATTTGTTGGCATCATGGGCGCTTCGGGCTCGGGCAAGTCGACCCTGCTCAACTGCGTGTCGACCATCGATAGCGCCACAAGTGGCACGATCCGCATCAACGGGCAGGACGTGACGCGCATGAAGCAGGCTAAGCTTTCGCAGTTCCGCCGCGAGGAGCTCGGCTTTATCTTCCAGGACTCCAACCTGCTCGATACGCTCACGGCACGCGAGAACATCGCCCTGCCGCTCACCATCGCCCGCACAAACTCGGCAGAGATCTCGACTCGCGTGCAGGATGTGGCAGCGCGCCTGTCCATCAGTCAGGTGCTCGACAAGTATCCCTACCAGATGTCCGGCGGTCAGCAGCAGCGCGTTGCCGCGGCTCGCGCGCTCGTCACCGACCCCACCATGATCATGGCCGACGAGCCCACCGGCGCCCTCGATTCTAAAAGCGCCCGTCTGCTGCTCGAGAGCCTGGAGGCCCTCAATCGCCGCTTGCGCGCGACCGTGCTCATGGTCACGCACGACAGCTTTGCCGCCAGCTACACGAGCCGTGTGCTGTTCATTCGCGACGGCAAGATTTTCACCGAGCTGCGCCGCGGCGACACCGACCGCCGAGAGTTCTTCGACCGCATTATGGAGGTCGTTGCCATGATGGGCGGTGAGGGCTCCGATGCTCTGTAAACTCGCTTGGGGCAACGTCCGCCGCGCCGGCCGCGACTACCTCGTCTACCTTTTGACGCTCACCCTGGGCGTCACGGTCTTCTATGCTTTTAACACCATCTCGATGCAGGTCGACATCGCCGGAATCGATGAAGAGGGCTTGGCGCAGGTTATGGGCAGCATGCTCGGCGACCTGACGTACTTTTTGGCCGGTGTCATGGCCTTTTTGATGGTGTATGCCAATAACTTCATCATGAAACGCCGCAAGAAGGAGTTTGGCCTGTATCAGGTGCTCGGCATGGGGCGCGGACGCGTCGCCACGATCATGGCGCTTGAGACCGTGATAGTATCGGTCGTGGCCTTTGTCGCCGGCATTGTGCTGGGTGTGGGACTCTCCCAGCTCATGACGTTCTTTACGGCCTCGCTTTTTAAGACACAGATTGCCAATTTCCACTTCTTTTTCTCGGTGCATGCGTTCAATCTGACCCTTGCCTGCATGCTCGTAATGTTTGTGCTCACGCTACTGCTGAACCTTCGCGCCGTGCGTCGTACCAAACTCATCGAGCTTATGGGTGCCGAGCGTCGCAACGAGAGCATCAAGACGCGCAACCCCTGGATTGCGATTGCCATCTTTGCCGTGGGCGTGGTGCTTGTGGGCGTGGCCTATTACCGTCTGCTACGTGATGGGTTCCCGCTAACCGCGACGGACAGCAAGCTGCAAGAGGCCATGAACCAGTTTGGAATTACGACCGCTATGGTTACCGTGGGCACCTTTGCCCTGTTCTGGGGACTCTCGGGCATGCTCATCAAGCTGCTGCAGAGCCTGCGCAGCGTGTATTGGCGCGGCCTCAATATGTTTACCGTGCGCCAGCTTGCGGTCAAGGTCAATACGGTGTGCTTTTCGATGGGCGTCATCGCGATGCTCCTGTTTTTGGCCATCACCTCGGTGGCGTGCGGTATGTCGATTGCCAACGTGATGAACGAAAACCTGGAGCGCTATAATCCGGCCGACATGTCGCAGACGTATATCTATTACGCGCCCGATACGCTCGACTACTACAAAGAGTATGTCAATCCGTCTGAGGCCGATCGCATGGTGCTGGCCGATAGTACGGTCGATTTGTACTCCGCATGGCACGGCGATCGTGTCGACCCCGATAACGTTGCAGACGGTATTAAAGGCAAGTCGGCGGACAACAACGACGAGACCGGCAAGAAGGTCAATATCGCCGATGTTGCCGGTGAGCATGTGCAGATCGATTCGTATCTGAGTTACCCGCTTGGCGGCTCGGATCCTTCGGTAACCCCAAGTGAGATGTGCAAGACCATGGGCGAAAAGCTTCCCAAGGCGTTCGGGGGTAGCAATGCCGACATGACAGGCCTGTCTGTGACGCCGGCAAGTCAGTACAACAAACTGCGCCAGATGATGGGCAAGGAGCCGGTGCACATCGGTCACGACCAGTATCTGCTCACGTGTGATATGGGCGGCGAGCTGGTCGACCTGTACACCAAGTATATGGCTGGCGGCCATACCCTTACCTTGGGCGGGCATACGCTCAAGCCCGCAACCGATAAGTCGGACGAAGATACGGCGGCCATCGCCAACTCGGCGATGGGCAGTAATGGGGGTACCGTCGTCGTTGCCGACGAGCTGTTGTCCCAACTTAATCTGCAGCCGTATTCCAGTAGTCTGCTCGTTAACTACAAACAGGGGATGGATACGACCGAGGCAGACGAGAGCATTAAATACACTGTGCTCGACAATCTGCTCGTTGACGGCAAGGAGTCGGGGTCGTGGGGAACCTTCATCACACGCTCCGAGATGTACACGCAAGCAGCGCAAATGAACGGTCTTATTAGCTACCTAGCCATCTACATCGGCTTTGTATTGGTCGTTGCATGCGCGGCGATTCTGTCGATCCAGCAACTCTCCAACGTGGCCGACGGCAGCCGCAGCTATCGTGTGCTGGCACAGATTGGCTGCGACGACCGCCAGATTCGCCATTCGGTGATGGCGCAGCAAGCGGTATTCTTTCTGTTCCCGCTGGCAGTGGGCTTGGCGCACTCCTTTGTGGCACTTAAGGTGATCATCGAGCTGGTGAGCATTTTCGGAAATATGAGCATCGGCGGCACCGTGAGCCTCACCTGTGCAATCTTCCTGGCAGCATACGGTGGCTACTTCCTGGTGACCTACCTCATGAGCACCGGCATGGTGCGAGCCGCCATTGCCACCCGCTACAGCGAGTAACTCGTTCAGCTTGGAATTATCGTAGGTTGAGCATAGGTCAGCGAAAGCGCCCCTAAGCGAGCAAGGTGACGTTAAAGAGGAGGGAAGCGTACTTTGGGTACGCGACCGACGATTGAACGTCAGATTGCCGCTTAGGGGCGTTTGCAGCGTCGAGCCGTTACGCGGTTTGGTAAAACCGCGTAACTTCATCGTAGAAGCACGCTTGCGGGCGGCGGATGCTCGTCTCCTGTCGCCCGCTCACCGAGGCCCGGCAATTGCCTTAATATCTTAAGGACCTCGATTTGTCCAAGACTGAGCGAAGGAACTCATCATGAGCGACGGAAAGAAAAAGCTTTCCTTCTTGACGGTCATCTCGACCATCATCTGCGTCGTCTTCGTTTGCGAGGCCGCCGCACCTGCTGCTGCCATTGGCAACCAGCAGTTCTTCTGGTGGATCTTCCTGATTCTGACCTTCCTGCTCCCTTATGGCATGGTCGTTGCCGAGCTCGGCACTACCTATGACGGTGAGGGTGGCATTTACGACTGGGTACGCGATGGCCTGGGCGACAAGTGGGGCGCCCGCATTTCGTACTACTACTGGGTTAACTACCCGCTGTGGATTGCCTCGCTGGCCACTATGTTCCCGGACATTTTGGGCATGGTCTTTGGCGTCGAGTTCAATCTGATTGCCAAGATTGGTATCGACCTTGCCTTTGTGTGGATCGTCTATCTTATGGGTCGCTCAAAGGCTGCCGACTCCGAGTGGGTACTGAACGGCGGCGCCATCATCAAGGTTGCCGTTGCCGTTATCGTCGGCGCTTTGGGCATCTGGTACGCCATGGAGAACGGTTTTGCGAACGATATGTCCGCTGCCACCTTCTTGCCCGAGCTCACCAACACCAACGCGCTCGGCTACCTGTCGATCATCATCTTTAACTTCATGGGCTTCGAGGTCATCTGCACCATGACCGACGATATGGCCGATCCCGCTCGCGATATCCCCAAGGCTATCATCGTCGGCGGCCTGTCCATCGCCGTGATCTATCTGTTCGCTGGCTTTGGCATCGGCGCTGCTGTGTCGGCCGATTCCATCGATCCCGACTACGGCATGATTTACGCTGTCCAGACTATTGTGGGCGATTCCATGATCTTTAAGGTCATCTGCATCGCCTTCCTGATCACGCTGTTCGCCAACATGGCTGCCTGGTCCTTCGGCGTCAACTCCGTTGCTCGCTATGCTGCCGAGCATGGCAACATGCCCAAGGTCTTCGCCTCGATGATCTCGGATGACGACATGCCCAACGGCGCCAACCTGGTCAACGCCATCGTCGCCTCCCTGGTGCTGTGCCTGCAGCTCGTTCCCATCGACGCCATCTCCAACGGTGTCTTCTGGATGCTCTTCGGTACCTCCGTTGTATTCTTGCTGCTCACCTACATCCCGATGTTCCCGGCATTCCTCAACCTTCGTAAGAACGACCCTAACCGTGCGCGCATCTTTACGTTCCCGTTTAAGGGCGCCATGATGAAGGTCATGCTGGCTATTCCCTGCATTGAGCTGATTCTGGCTATCGTTGCAACGCTGATTCCGTTCTCTGTCGATGAGATTGGCGATAAGGTCCCGATGATCGTCATCTTCATCGTGCTCTTGCTTATTGGCGAGGTTGTCCGCGTCGTCAGTGCTAAGGGCCGCGAGACCGAGTACAAGGGTCTCACTCCCGAGCTGGCTGCTCAGCGCCTCGCTGAGGAGTCCGAGGAGGACTAGAGCACCCGGATTCGGGGCTCCAACCTTCCTCGCGTACCAACGTACGCTTCGTCGGGCTTGTCGCTCCCGACTCGGGACGTTCTAGCCTCTTCGGAGGCGTGCCCAAGCAACAGGTTTGCTAACCTTTCTCTGAGGCGGGTGTGAGCTATTGCTCCGGTAACCACCGCCCGCCCCAATCTCTCTTCCGTATCCTTCGTGCGTTTTGTCTCCGTGCACCGGGTTACGTCGTCGCTTGCCGGTGCGACATCCGTGAAAACCGGTGCCAGGCGCCCCGACCTTTGCCAGGGAACGGGCGCCTACCATCTCTTGGTTTTAGGCTGAGGGTAACCCGCCCGCAGCAAGCGATCGTTCGATTTGGAGGAAATCTTATGCGTACGATCACCGAGTCCGAGTCCACCCCTAAGGCCGATGGCTTCTTTATGCCTGCTGAGTTCGCCCCACAGGATCGCGTGTGGATGGGCTGGCCCCATCGCACCGATACCTGGGCCCATGGTGCCAAGCCGGCTCAGAAGCAGTATGCCGCCATCGCTCGCGCCATCGCCGAGTTCACCCCGGTCACCATGTGCGCCAACCAGGCCGACTACGCCAACTGCAAGGCCGCCTTTGAGGAAGACGAGAACGTCACCGTTATCGAGATGACCACCGACGACGCTTGGTTCCGCGACACCGCTGCCACTTTTGTTATCAATGGCAAGGGCGATAAGCGCGCCAACCACTGGCACTTCAACGCCTACGGCGGCCTCGTCGACGGCCTCTATTTCCCGTGGGACAAGGACGAGCAGATTGCCCTTAAGATGGCTGAGCTTTCCGGCTGCCGTCGCTATCGTCCCGATGACATGATCCTCGAGGGCGGCTCCATTACCGTCGACGGCGAAGGCACTGTGGTCGTGACCGACCAGTGCCTGCTTTCCCCAGGCCGCACCTGCTCTGCGGTTCTGGAGGAGGAAGAGGATCCCGAGTCCATCTGGCCCAAGTTCAAGAGGAAGTTTGAGCCCTGGAGTGAGGAACTTCGCGCCTATATGGACGAGCACCTCAAGGATTACCTGGGTGTCGAGAAGGTCATCTGGGTTAAGGAGGGCATCGACCCCGAGGAGACCAACGGCCACATCGATGATGTCGCTACGTTCATCGCTCCGGGCGTCATGGCTTGCATCTGGACCGACGATCCCGAGTATCCGTTCTACGAGCAGTGCCACGCTGCCTACGAGACCCTCTCCAACGCCGTTGACGCCAAGGGCCGCAAGATGAAGGTCTACAAGCTCTGCATGCCCGTGAACCCGCTGTTCATGGACCAGGCTTCCTGCGACACCATCGACGCCGACGAGAACGCCGAGCCGCGCGTCGCCGACGAGCCGCTGATTGCCTCCTACATGAACTACCTGGTCACCAACCACGGCGTTATCGTCCCGCAGTACGGCGACGAGAACGATCAGCTTGCCGTTGACACACTCCAGAAGATCTACGACGAGGTCTGGGGCGAGGGCGTCTACAAGTGCGTCGGCGTTCAGTCCGAGCAGGTCGTCTTCGGTGGTGGAAATATCCACTGCATTACGCAGCAGGAGCCCTCGGCGTAACTGTCTGTCTTCCCGAGGCACGGCACCTTGCCCTTCAATCGTCGGGCATGACCCTTAAGGTCTATGCCCTCCTCTTTCGCGGGAATCTGCCGCACCTCAGAAACCCAGCCGGTCAAGCGGGCCGACGTAGCTAGTTACCGCATTAGTCATTGGTGCCAACCTTGGCAACAATGCAGGTCGAAAAACCGTCAGCGAAAACCCGCCAGAGCGAGCAAGGTGCCTTGAAACGAGGCGGCATTGATCTTTTGATCATGCCGCCGAAGTTGAAAGGCAGATTGCCGCCCTGGCGGGTTTGCAGCGTCGAGCCGTTACGCGGTTTGGTAAAACCGCGTAACTAAATACGTTCCGCGATCTCGCGGATGAGGTAGTCGGTCTTTTCCCAGCCCAGGCACGGGTCGGTGATCGACTTGCCAAAGACGCCGCCGTCGACCGGCTGGTTGCCGTCTTCTAGGTAGGACTCGATCATAAAGCCCTTGACCAGCTTGGAGATGGACTCGTTGCGGCGGCAGCTGTCGAGCACCTCCTTGCAAATGCGATACTGCTCCAGCGGACGCTTGCCCGAGTTGTCGTGGTTGCAGTCGATGACCGCTGCCGGATTGGCATAGCCGGCATGCTCGGTATAGCGTTCGGCCAGGCGTTCCAGGTGTTCGTAGTGGTAGTTGGGGTAGGTGCGCCCATCGAGACCGATGTAGCCACGCATAACGGCGTGTGCGAGCGGGTTGCCGTCGCACTCGACCTCCCAGTTGCGGAAGATGAAGCTCTGGTGCGCCTGGGCGGCGTAAATTGAGTTGAGCATAACGGTGGTAGAGCCGGCAGTGGGATTCTTCATGCCGACGGGTACCGAAATGCCGCTCGACACCAGGCGATGCTCCTGGTTCTCGACCGAGCGTGCGCCCACGGCAACATAGCTCAGCAGGTCGACGAGGTATTGGTAGTTGGACGGGTAGAGCATCTCATCGGCGGTAAAGAAGCCCGTTTCCTCAATAACGCGCAGGTGCATGTGGCGGATGGCCTTGACGCCCTCGAGCAGGTCGTCGGGAGCCTCGGGGTTGGGGTTGTGCAGCAGGCCCTTGTAGCCGGTGCCCTTGGTGCGCGGCTTGTTGGTGTAGACGCGCGGAATGATGATGAGCTTGTCCTTGACCTCTTCGGCGGTCTTGGCCAGTCGGTTCATATACTCGAGCACCGAATCCTCGCGGTCGGCAGAGCACGGGCCGATGATGAGCACCTTACGTGCGTCCTCGCCGGTAAAGACTTTGGCGACCTCGGCGTCAAATGCCTGCTTTTTGGCGGTAAGCTCGGCAGAAAGTGGCATTTCCTTGCGGATCTCCATGGGGATCGGCAGCCTGCGTTTGAATTCCATGGCCATAGGGGTCTCCTCAATCTATAGAAAGAGCAATAAGCGTATTGTCGAATGCTCGGCATTATCCGCTGTCGCACGCTAAAGTGCAAGCCCTTGCCACCCCGAAACCTGCCAAAAGGGACAGGTTTATTTTGGCAGGTTTTATATGGGGGAACGTCGGCGGATACCGGGAGGGAGTGGCGTCGCGCGGGACCCTAAGGCTATTGTCGGTTCCCCAGGAAACACCCTGTGGGCAAAAAATGCCAAATATGAGTACGGTTGCTAGCTTAGTAGCATATTGCCTTCGCAAAATAATAGACATAACAGCAAAATATGTTCATTAACGCAAACACATATAAGTCCGCTATAGGGCTGTTTGATCAATTTAGGGACGCGTGTAAGCCGTGAAAACGGCATTTGGGGCTGTTTTGGCTGTTACTAAAAGGGTAACAGTACTCATATTTGCCATTTTTTGCCCACGGGGCCTCGAAGGGGCTGTCAATCAGGTCCCAGGGGAGGCGGTTTGAGGGCCGCAGAGCAAAAACGGGGGCGCAGGTTGTCCTGCGCCCCCGTTCTCGGGCGTTATTCGTTCCCCGCGGCAGAATTTACGCCGCCTCGTCGAACTGCGAGTTGTACAGATCGGCGTAGAAGCCGCCCTGGGCGAGCAACTCGTCGTGCGTGCCCTTCTCGACGATATCGCCGTCGCGAATTACCAGGATCACGTCGGCGTTGCGGATCGTGGACAGGCGGTGCGCGATGACAAAGCTGGTGCGGCCCTGCATCAGCGCATCCATGGCGCGCTGAATGAGCTCCTCGGTACGGGTATCGACGTTGGAAGTCGCCTCGTCCAGAATCAGCGCCGGGCGGTCGGCCAAAATGGCGCGGGCGATGGTCACGAGCTGGCGCTGACCCTGCGACAGGTTGGTGCCCTCCTCGTTGATCATAAAGTCGTAGCCGCCGGCGAGCGTATGGATAAAGTGGTCGCAGCGTGCGGCGCGCGCAGCGGCCTCGACCTCGGCGTCGGTTGCATCGGGGCGTCCGTAGCGGATGTTCTCGCGGATGGTGCCGTTAAACAGCCAGGTATCCTGCAGCACCATGGCAAACTCGCCGCGAAGTGCCGCGCGGTCCCAGTCGCGCACGTCGATGCCCTCGACGCGCAGCGAGCCGCCGTCCACATCGTAGAAGCGCTGCAGCAGCTTGATGAGCGTGGTCTTGCCGGCGCCGGTGGGACCGACGATGGCGATGGTCTGGCCGGGCTGCGCCTCGCAGCTAAAGTCGTGGATGATGGTCTTGTCGGGCGTGTAGCCAAACTTGACATGGTCAAACTCCACGTGACCGGGGCGCTTCTCGGGGATCTGCGCGTCGGCCTTCTGCTCCTCTTCGGGCGCGGCCAGGATCTCAAAGACGCGCTCGGTGGCAGCTGCCATCGACTGCATCGTGTTGCTCACGTTGCCCAGCTGCTGCACCGGCTGCGTAAAGTTGCGCACGTACTGAATGAAGCTCTGAATATCGCCGGGCGTGGCATTGCCGGTCAGCGCGAGCTGCGCGCCCACTACGACAACGCCCACGTAACCCATGTTGCCCACCAGGCTCATAAGCGGCATCATCAGGCCCGACAGGAACTGCGAGCGCCAGCCACTAATAAACAGGCGGTCGTTTTGACGGTCGAACTCCTCGATCGAGGCCTCGGCGCGGTCGAACACCTGAATGACGTTCTGGCCGGCAAAGTCCTCCTCGATAATGCCGTTGACGGTACCCAGGACCTGCTGCTGCTCGCGGAAGTACGGCTGCGAGAAGTGAATCATCACCATCAAGATAATCGCGGCGGCCGGCAGCGTGAGCACGGTGACGCCGGTAAGCGGCAGGCTGATCGACAGCATCATGACGAGCACGCCGATAATCTGCGTGACGGACGTAATAAGCTGCGTCACGCTCTGGTTGAGCGACTGGCCCAGCGTATCGACGTCGTTGGTGATGCGGCTGAGCACATCGCCCTTGCTGTGACCGTTGAAGTAGCTCATCGGCACGACGGCAATCTTGGCTGCGATCTCCTTGCGCATGCGGTAGCAGATCTTTTGCGTGACGCCGGTCATGAGCCAGCCCTGGACCAGGCTGCAGACAGAGCTCGCCAGATACAGGCAGAGCAAAAAGCCGAGCGTCTTGGCGATCCAGTCAAAGTCGACATCGCCGGTACCGTTGACCTTGGCGACCAGGCCTTCGAACAGCTTGGTCGTAACCTGGCCGAGCACCTTGGGTCCCACAATGTTAAAGATGACCGAGCACACGGCAAAGGCGACGGCGGCAAACACGGCAATCTTGTGCTGGCCGATATAGCCGAGCAGCTGCCTCATGGTGCCCTTAAAGTCCTTGGCCTTTTCGCCGCGACGCATGCCGCCCATGCGGCCCATGGGACCACGCTGGCGGGTGGGCTTGGGAATCTGAGTCTTGGTCTCGTCTGCCATTAGCGCTCGCCTCCTTCCATGACGGCTGCAATTTCTTCTTGGGTAAGCCCCAGCTCCTCGGCGGAAAGCTGCGACTGTGCGATCTCCAGGTACGCCGGGCAGCTGCGCAGCAGCTCCTCGTGCGTGCCGGTGTCCACTACGTGGCCGTCGTCGAGCACGATGATCTGGTCGGCGTGCATGATGGTCGCGATGCGCTGGGCCACGACCACGAGCGCGGCGTCGGTAACGTTTTTGGCCAGCTCCTCGCGTAGGCGCGCGTCGGTCTTGTAGTCGAGGGCACTAAACGAGTCATCGAACACCACGACCTCGGGCTTTTTGGCCAACGCGCGGGCGATGGCCAGACGCTGGCGCTGACCACCCGAAACATTGGAGCCGCCCTGGCTGATAGGGGAGTCGTACCCGTCCTCGCGCTCGGCGATAAAGTCCTCCGCCTGGGCGACGCGTGCTGCCTGGTGCATGTCATCGTCACTCACCATGTCGCCGGCAAACTTGAGGTTGCTCTCGACGGTACCCGAGAATAGACGACCCTGCTGCGGAATATAACCGATGCGGCGGCGCAGCTCGGAAAGTGTCATGTCACGCACATCGATGCCGTCGAGCGAAATGCTGCCGCCCGTGACGTCGTACAGGCGCGGAATCAACTGCACGAGCGTGGACTTGCCCGAGCCCGTGGAGCCAATGATGCCGAGCATCTGACCGGCATGCGTGGTGAAGTTCACGCCGCTGATGACATCGGCGCGGGCATCGGGATACTGGAAGCTCACGTCGCGGAAGGTGAGCTCACCGCGCGGTGCGCTGGCCGCGGGCAGTTTGGGCGAGACAGGGTCGTTGATGCTCGTGGGGCAAGTGATGACCTCTTCCACACGCTCGGCTGCGACCTCGGCGCGGGGCAGGATAACCGAAACCATGGTGAGGATCATAAACGCCATGACGATCTGCATGGTATAGGAGATAAACGCCATCATGTTGCCGACCTGCATCACGCCGTCGGACACGCCCTGCGCGCCAAACCAGACGATAAGCACGGTGATGCAGTTCATGACAAGCATCATGAGCGGCATCATAAAGCTCATGGCGCGGTTGGTGTAGAGCTGCGTGGTCATCAGGTCGAGCGAAGCCTTGTCAAAACGCTCGAGCTCATGTTCCTCGCGGTTGAACGAGCGGATGGGCATAAGGCCGTCGAGCAGCTCGCGGGCGGTAAGGTTCACGCGGTCCACAAAGCTCTGCATCTTTTTGAACTTGGGCATGGTGAGGCCCATGAGCACGCCGACAACGGCCGAAACCGCGATGATGGCCACGGCGATGGTCCACTCCAGACCGGTGTGGTTGGCCAGGACGCGCATGACGGCGACGATGCCCATGACGGGGGCCATCAGGCACATGCGGATAAACAGGGTTGCGGCCATCTGGATCTGCTGAATATCGTTGGTGCAGCGGGTGATGAGCGAGGCCTGGCTAAACTTGCCCACCTCGGCCGGCGAGAAGTGCATAACCTTGTTGAAGGTCTCGCGACGCAGGTCGCGGGCGATGGAGCAGGCGGTGCGCGACGCCACGGCACCGGTCAGAATGGTGGCGACGAGCGACACCAGGCACAGCCCAAACATCGTGGTCGCCATGCGGCTCAGGTAGGCGTTTTGCACGTCGGCGGGGTCGATGCCCTGTGCCTTGTACTCGTCCTGTACATAGCTCACGGCGCGCTGGGTGACGATGGAGCCCGACATGGAGCCCATTTTGTCTGCCATATCGTTGGCGCCCTCGACGAGCTTGCTTTGGTCTACCAGACCGCCCTCGACACCCAGGCGCAGGCTCTTCATGGTGATCTTACCGCCGTCGGCATCGATCTGCTTTTGCATGTTCTGCGCCGCTGCGGCCTTCTGCTGCATCTCGGCGAGCTGCTCGGGCGTCATCGCTGCCATTTGCTCGGGGGTGGGCATGGCCTGGGCAGCGTTGTTGTCTTTCTCGCTGGACGAGCCCATCATGTCGCCCATGGAGTCGGCGTCAATGCCCTGGTCGAGCGAAAGGACGACAGTCTCGGGCAGGCTCATAATGTCGGCAATCTTGCCTCCATCGGCACGCTCTTCCTCGGTACCCTTATACGTTCGAATGCCGTTTTTGTCTGCCTTGCCAAACGCAGCCTCTACCGTCTTGGCGTCCTTGGTGCTCATAAAGAGTTCAAGGTCGTCGAGCGATTCGGCGCGGATGGTGTCGGGTACGGGCGAGGCGATGCCGCCTTGCTGCACACCCACGTCGACGATGTCGCTCATATAGGTAGGCAGCGCCAGATCGGCGTTGCAGCTGATTACGATAAGCACGATAGCTGCGAACAGTGCCAGGATATGCTTTTTAAAGAGCTTGAGAATCCTCACTCGGCATCTCTCCTTTCTTGATTGCGGTCGATAATTTCGTTGGCACGCCTAAGAAGGCGCACCATCTCTTGGGTATCTGTTTCGCCGAGCTGCTCGAGGAAAGCCGCGGTGCGGGCCTCGAATTCCCGACGTTTGATTTCGAGATCCTGGAATCCCTTGTCGGTCACTATGACGTGTACGCGACGACGGTCAGTCTTTGAGTGCTCGCGCTCGACCCAGCCCTTGGCCTCGAGGGCGCGCAGAATATTGGCGATGCGGGCGCTCGAGACCCAGGCGCGATCAGCGAGTTCGCTCGGCGTGAGCGAACCGCCGGCGAGTATGAGGGCGCGCATGACGGCCATCTCGCCGCCGAGGGCTTTGTCCGCAAAACGCGAAATGCGCTGATGCATGCTGCCGAACTCGGTAAGGAGCTGACGCCCAAGTTCACGGAAATCGGTATCTTCCACCGAAAACCCCTAACACTAGAAACTATTTTCGGTAAAAGATGATACCCTTGCACGCGTACCCTATGCGGTAGATTTTAGGACATGTCTAGAAAACTACCTTTAGGCGACCTCCGTGCACCGTCGGCACCAGCAAAGTTAGGGGTAGATCGTTAGGCATGTTCCAAAGCCTACTCAGAGGCACTTTACCCTGATAAAGCTGGCATAACAGCTAGAGCGAACGTCGTACAAAGGCAAGGAAAAATAACATACAAATCGGTGAACGGTAGTTGTTCGCGCTCGCATTTCCTGCGGGTTTGTAAAAAACGCCCTTATGATATAAAAAAAGAAACATATAACAGCCCAGATGGAGAGGGTCGCTATGTTATCCTTCTCAAACGGGTGAAATCTTGGGTTTTGGGTTGTAGTTCCAAGGTGGACAAACGTTTTTCCTGCACCAACGTGTGGTGAAGAACGGAAGAAGCCGGTAGTGCAAGCCGAACATTCAAGAATTCAATAAGCAGCGGTGTGAGAGAGCGCCGCATTACACGTAACTAGGAGCGTGGTTACACAATGCAGGAGGCATGGGAAGGCTTCAAGGAAGGTATCTGGACGGGAGAGGTTGACGTCCGAGACTTCATCCAGAAGAACTACACCCCCTACGAGGGCGATGAGTCGTTCCTCGTAGGTCCGACCGAGCGTACCAAGGAGCTGTGGGGCGAGGTTCTCGACCTGCTGCTTAAGGAGCGCGAGCAGGGCGGCGTCCTCGATATGGACACCAAGACCGTCACGGGTATCGTGAGCCACCCCGCTGGCTACATCGATAACGCCCACCGCGAGAAGGAGACCATTGTTGGCCTCCAGACTGACAAGCCGCTCAAGCGTGCGCTGCACGTCAACGGCGGTATCCGCATCGCTTGCCAGGCTGCCAGCCAGCACGGCTACAAGGTCGACGAGAACGTTGTCGAGCGCTACACCTTCGAGCGCAAGACCCACAACGCCGGCGTCTTCGATGTCTACACCCCCGAGATGCGTGCTTGCCGCTCGGCCCACATCATCACCGGTCTGCCCGATGGCTATGGCCGCGGCCGCATCATCGGCGACTACCGTCGTGTCGCCCTGTACGGTGTCGACTACCTGATCAAGGACAAGGAGGCCCAGAAGGCTTCCACCCCGACGGTCATGACCGCCGACAACATCCGCGACCGTGAGGAGCTGCAGGAGCAGATCCGCGCCCTCGGCGAGCTCAAGATGATGGCCGAGACCTATGGTTTCGATATTTCCAACCCTGCTACCAACACGCAGGAGGCCATCCAGTGGATGTACTTCGCCTACCTCGCTGCCGTCAAGGAGCAGAACGGCGCCGCTATGTCCATCGGCCGTACCTCTACGTTCATCGACATCTATGCTGAGCGCGACCTTGCCAACGGTACCTTCACCGAGGAGCAGATCCAGGAGTTCGTGGATCACTTCATCATGAAGCTCCGCATGGTCAAGTTTGCCCGTACCCCCGAGTACCAGGCCCTGTTCACCGGCGACCCGCAGTGGGTCACCGAGTCCATCGGCGGCATGGGTGTTGACGGCCGTACGCTCGTTACCAAGATGAGCTACCGCTATCTGCACACGCTCGAGAACATGGGTACCAGCCCCGAGCCCAACATGACCGTTCTGTGGTCGACCCGTCTGCCCGAGAACTTCAAGAAGTTCTGCGCCAAGACTTCTGTCGCCAGCTCCTCGATCCAGTACGAGAACGACGACCTCATGCGCGTTTACCA
Source organism: uncultured Collinsella sp. (assembly GCA_937950325.1). Lineage (GTDB taxonomy): Bacteria > Actinomycetota > Coriobacteriia > Coriobacteriales > Coriobacteriaceae > Collinsella. The sequence continues at coordinate 92,301 of CALFDJ010000042.1, read as the reverse complement.
CGGCGACGACTACGGCATCGCCTGCTGCGTGTCCTCCATGCGCATCGGCAAGGAGATGCAGTTCTTCGGCGCCCGCGCCAACCTGGCCAAGTGCCTGCTGTACGCACTCAACGGCGGTGTTGACGAGGTCTCCAAGAAGCAGGTCGGCCCCAAGTATCGCGCCGTCGAGGGCGATACGCTCGATTACGACGACGTTGTGGCCAAGTACAACGACATGATGAAGTGGCTCGCTGGCGTGTACGTCAACTCGCTGAACATCATCCACTACATGCACGATAAGTACTGCTACGAGCGCATTCAGATGGCTCTGCACGACAAGCACGTGCACCGCTGGTTCGCTACGGGCATCGCTGGCCTTTCCGTCGTGGCTGACTCCCTGTCCGCCATCAAGTACGCCAAGGTCCACCCCGTCCGTGACGAGAACGGCATCATCGTCGACTTCGAGACCGAGGGCGAGTTCCCCAAGTACGGTAACGACGACGACCGCGTCGACCAGATCGCTCACGACGTTGTGCACCAGTTCATGGAGTACATCCGCATGAACGACACCTACCGCAACTCCGTGCCCACGACCTCGGTTCTGACCATTACCTCCAACGTCGTGTACGGTAAGAAGACCGGCTCCACGCCCGACGGCCGCAAGGCTGGCCAGCCGTTCGCCCCGGGTGCTAACCCCATGCACAAGCGCGATAGCCACGGCGCCATCGCTTCGCTGTCTTCGGTTTCCAAGCTCCCGTTCCGCGATGCTCAGGACGGCATCTCCAACACCTTCTCCATCATCCCGAGTGCGCTCGGCAAGGAGGACCAGGTGTTCTTTGGCGATATCGACCTTGATCAGCTGGGCGAGTAACTATTGTTAGTGCTATACTAACAATAACGATTACTGATTAGCGCGCCGGTTTCGGCCGGCGCCTATTAATCGAAGGAGACACATTATGAAGGTTTCTGAAGTTTCCGAGACCCAGGCCGATAACCTGGTCCACATGCTCGACGCTTACGCCGAGAAGGGTGGCCACCACCTGAACATCAACGTCTTCAACCGTGAGACGCTGCTCGACGCTCAGGCTCACCCCGAGAAGTATCCGCAGCTGACCATCCGCGTTTCCGGCTATGCCGTGAACTTCCACACGCTCACCAAGGAGCAGCAGGACGAGGTCATTGCGCGTACCTTCCACGACAAGTTCTAAAGGGGTTTAACTCCCGCAGGATCGCCGGGCCGCTTTGGGTTACTTTCCAAAACGTCCTCGGACATGCAAAGGGCTCCGCTGCGCGCTTCGCGCGGCGGAGCCCTTTGCGTCCTGCGGAAATGTTTTGGAAAGTAACCCAAAGCGGCCCGGCGGGGGTCCTGTGTAGTCACCCTTTAGGCGGAACTCTCCTAATTATTTGGATGAGTCGTTTACTTACTTGTGCTGTTACCGTCTTCCCGCTGTTGTTGGGGTATGCTTTGTTCGTATGTAAACGTATGACATGTTGATGGGGGAGGGTGCTATGGCTCGCGAGGGCGCTCGTTCTAAGGATTCTGCTAAGCCTGGCATCAAGGAAGTTGCAGCGGTGGCGGGGGTTTCGCCTACTACGGTATCTCGCGTGCTGAATAATCGCGGCTATATTAGCCAAGAGACCCGCGATAAGGTCCATGCCGCGATGGAGCGCATCAACTATACGCCCAACGATATCGCCCGTGCCATGCTCAACGGTCGCCTTAATCTTATCGGTATGATCGTTCCCTTTGTGAGCAGCCCGTTCCATGCTCAGGTTGTGCAGGCGGTCGAGCGCACGTTGGCGGAAAATGGCTTTAAGATGTTGCTGTGCAACAGCGCCAATCGACCCGATCTTGAGCGTTCCTATATCGACATGCTCCGCCGCAATATGGTCGACGGCGTCATCGTCAACTCCCTCAATATCGGTGCCGAGGCATATGCCGAGATGGGCTTGAGCCTGGTTGGCATCGACTGCGATCTTGGCGAGGGCTCTGTCCAGATTGCAAGTGACAGCTATGGCATTGGCGAGCTCGCCACGCGCCGTCTGATTGATGACGGCTGCAGGCGTATCCTGTGCCTGCGCAGCAATAGCCGCATGCGCATGCCTGCCAATAAGCGTACCGATGCCTACCTCGATGTTGTTGAGCAGGCCGGCTTGTCCGCGCTTGTCCGTGAGGTTGAGTTCGTTAAGCCCGACGACGAAAAGGGCGCGGTCGTTGCGAAGATCCTCGATGAGAACCCCGATATTGACGGCATCTTTGCGGGAGACGATACGATGGCGGCCATCTGTCTCAACGTGATGAAGCAGCGCGGCCTGAGCGCTCCAGACGACATTAAGGTCGTGGGCGCGGATGGTGCCCGCCGCACTATGACGTTTATGCCTGACTTAACAACCGTACGTCAAGATATCGATCGCATCGGAGAGCTCGCGGCGCAATCCATCATTGCTCTTATTAACGGTGAAAAGCCCGAGTCGAATATCAAGCTTCCCGTTGAGCTTATCGAGGGCAAAACCGCGTAGTTCATCCCGTGCCAAAAGAATTCCTCAAACGCCTCTGATGACCGTTCACCGGCATATGTCAACCGTTTGCCGACGACTGGAACTGCGAAAAGACGTATTGGTGTGAAAACGTTTGACATATGAAAACGATTGACATATCTTGCCATTGTACCGAGTTAGTATGTCGTGGAAAGGAAGTCTCGGATGCACAAGGTGTATTACCAGCCTGAGGGAATTTGGGTAGGCGACATCATGCCGTACGGCGAGGACGGCACGTTCTATCTCTATCATCAGCGTGACACGCGTAACCCCGAACCTTTCGGAGAGCCGTTTGGCTGGGCACTCGCTACGACCAAGGATTTCGTCAACTACAAGGACTTTGGCGAGAGCCTTGAGCGTGGCGGCGACGAGGAAGTCGACCAGTACATTTATGCCGGCACGGTGTTTAAGGTGGGCGACAAGTACCATGCGCTCTACACTGGTTGCAATCGCGATAAGGTCCGCGCACGTTTGATGAAGCAGGTTCTTCTTCACGCAACGAGCGACGACGCCGTCAAGTGGGAGAAGAACATCGCCGAGACGCTGCTTCCGCCCCAGGAGGGTTACGATGACCGCAACTGGCGCGATCCCTTTGTGCTTTGGGATGAGGAGAACGAAGAGTACATGCTCATCCTCGGCACGCGTGTGGGCGAGGACAAGCGTCTGATGACCGGCCGCCTGGTCAAGTTCACCTCCAAGGATCTGACCAACTGGGAGTTCCAGGGCGACTGGTGGAACCCGGGCCTGTACACCATGTTTGAGATGCCTGATCTCTTTAAGATGGGCGACTGGTGGTACCTCGTCTTTTCCGAGTACAGCGACGGCAACAAGACCCGTTACCGCATGTCCAAGTCCATCAACGGTCCTTGGATTACCCCCGCTGACGACTCCTTTGACGGCCGCGCGTACTACGCCGCTCGCACCGCATTCGATGGCGAGCGTCGCGTTCTCTTTGGTTGGGTTCCTACGCGTGACGAGGGCGGCGACCCCAGCTCTTACCTATGGGGTGGCACCTTTATGCCCCTCGAGATCGTTCAGCGTGCCGACGGAACGCTCGGCACCAAGCTCCCCGACAGCATGCTTGGCGCCTTTGGCGAGGCTAAGGCAGTCGAGACCTTTGAGCTTTCCTGCGAGTCGGGCAAGGTCGAGCAGGTGCTCGCCGCGGATGCCGGTTCCACCTATATGCTCGATGCCGACATCGAGCTCGCCGGTGACGCTGCCGGCTTCTCGGTGAAGCTTGCCGAGGACGCCGAGTCCGGTCTTGCCTATGAGTTCCGCGCCAACCTGCGTGAGGGCAAGCTCGAGTTTACGGCGGCCCCCCAGTATCCGTGGTTCCAGGTCAACAACATGGGCCTCGAGCGTCCGTTGTTCTTTAAGGGCGAGGGCACTCATCATGTGCGCCTGGTCGTTGACGACGATATCGCGACCATCTTTGTCGATGATGTTGCGCTTAACGCGCGCTTCTGCAATAAGCAGGGCCAGGGTGTGGCGCTGACGGTCACCGACGGTACGCTCAAGTGCGCAAATGCAACGATCGCGTCTCTGTAATGGCATCAAAACGTCTTATGATTTCGTAAAGGAATGGAGAGGAACATGGACTACAAAGTAGTGTCTCAGCAAGTCGTCGATAACGTCGGCGGTTTGGAGAACATCGAGGGCGCCACGCATTGCGTTACGCGTCTGCGTCTGGTGCTCAAGGATACGAGCAAGTACAACAAGGCCGAGCTCGAGAACATCGATGGCGTCAAGGGCGTGCTGTACAACAGCGGCCAGCTCATGATCATCTTCGGTACCGGTACCGTCAACAAGGTCTACGATGAGTTTATGGCTCTGACGGGCGTTAAGGAGATCAGCGCTTCCGAGGTCAAGGGCGCCGAGGCGGACAAGAAGGGCAAGTTCTTCTCGGTCCTCAAGGTATTCTCGGACATCTTTATTCCCATCATTCCCGCCTTCGTCGGCGCCGCTATCATCATCGGCCTTAAGTCGCTGATCGTTGCCAACGGCCTCTTTGGCATGGAGGGCAGCCTTGCCGATCACAGCGAGTTCCTCAAGAACCTCGCAAGCTTCTTTGCCATTATCGCCACCACGTTTGACTACCTGCCTGTCCTGGTTATGTACAGCGCGGTGAAGCGTTTTGGCGGTAACCCGATTCTGGGCATCCTCGTCGGTATCGTCATGGTTCACCCGAGCCTTATGAACCGCAACACGTTCGTTATGGACCCGACGGGTGCTGAGTACTGGAACTTTGGTCCGCTCTCCATTCCCATGGTTGCTTTCCAGGGTGGCGTGTTCCCTGCAATCCTGACTGCCTGGTTTATGGCCAAGGTCGAAAAGATTGCCCAGAAGTACATCCCCGAGGTCGTTTCGTTCGTCTTTGTCCCGACCGTTACCCTGATTCTTGCTAACGTCGCCCTGTTCACCGTGTTCGGCCCGCTCGGCAACCTGATCGGCGACGTCCTCGCCGGCGTAATCGATATCCTGTACAACAGGATGGGCGTCTTTGGTGCCTTTGTCTTCGCCGCGTTCCTGCAGCCGCTTGTCGTTACCGGTACGCATCAGTTCATCCAGGGTATCGAGGCAAACCTCGTTGCCACGACTGGCTTCAACTACATCCAGGCCATCTGGTCGGTTTCCATCATCGCCCAGGGCGGCGGCGCCATCGGCATGTACCTCATTCACAAGAAGCATTCCAAAGAGCGCAACATCTGCATGTCGTCCTTTATCCCGACGCTGGTCGGTATCTCCGAGCCCGCAATCTTTGCTGCAAACATGCGCTACTCGATCATCCCGTTCATCTGCGCTTGCATCGGTGCAGGCTGCGGCGGTGCCTTCGTGAAGCTCTTTGAGGTGCGCGCCATCGGTCAGGGTCTGACCGGCGTGCTTGGCCTGCTCATCGTCACGCCCGAGACGCTCGTGTGGTATGTGGCTGGCAATCTCATCGCCTTCATCGTGCCGATCGTCTTGATCTTTGCCTACAACAAGGCAAAGGGCGTGCCGACCACCGATGAAGAGGGCGCTGGCGCTGGCTTCGACGTTAGCTTCTAGTTGAGCCGTTCAGCGTAATGTGCGGATAAGTCCATTTGGGGAAGGGCGTTCGGCTCGTGTGAGTCGAGCGTCCTTTCCCATAGACGAGAAAGTCAACGGCGATGTTTAATCAAAAAAATAAGGTGACACGCGCGGACTATGAGCAGTGGCGTGCCGGACAGGATGAGACGGCGGCCCGCATCGCGTCCGACCCCGATAGGCTTCTGTTCCATGTGGAGCCTGAGCTTGGCTGGCTCAACGACCCCAACGGTTTGGTTCAGATTGGTGATACGTATCACATCTATCATCAATACGATCCGTTCGATGCTGCGCATGGCGGTCCAGTGCTTTGGAACCATCTGACGACAAAGGATTTTGTGACGTACGAGAATCACGGCCCCGTGCTGTTCCCCGATTCCGATTTGGATTCGAGCGGAGCGTATTCTGGTTCTGCCTTTGTACGCGATGGCAAGATTCACTACTTCTATACCGGCAACGTCAAGCATTTTGACCGCGATGATTACGACTACGTGTTGACGGGCCGTGAGCAAAACCAGATTCATATGGTTGCCGAGAATCCCAACGAATTGGGCGAGAAGCGCATAGCTGTTGGACCGGTCGATTACCCCGACGATATCGGTACGCACGTGCGCGACCCCAAGATCCTTGAACACGACGGTATCTACTACATGGTTCTGGGCGCTCGCACGAAAGACGACCGTGGCTGCGTGCTTGTCTATACCTCGCGCAATCTTGAGGACTGGAGCTATGCGACGCGCATTGAGCTGGGCGAGAAGTTTGGCTTTATGTGGGAGTGCCCCGATCTGTTTGAGCTCGATGGTGAGCTTATTCTCGTTTGCTGTCCGCAGGGTGTGCCTGCCGATGGTTGGCGTTACCGCAATCCGCATCAGTGCGTGTGGTTCCCCATCGAGGCCGATTGGGAGGCGCCGAGCTTTAAAATCGTCAGGCAGGGCATGCCCCCGATGGTCGATGCCGGTTTTGATTTCTATGCTCCGCAGTCCTTTGAGGATGCTGCAGGCCGGCGATTGATGATCGGATGGTCGGGTTGCCCCGATGCGACGGCAGAAAACCCGACGGTGGCGCGCGGGTGGCAGTGCGCGTTGACGGTGCCGCGAGAGCTGAGCATGCGCGATGGCAAGCTCTGCCAGCAACCGGCGCACGAGATTGAGAGGATGCGCGGCGACTGCGTTCGCGCGACAGGCGGTGAAACCGTTGAGGAGCCGGGCCGCCTGTTTGATCTTGTGGTTTCCTGTGAGGGCGCCAAGATGGTCGAGCTCGAAATCCGCAAGGGTGTCTTTGTGCGCTATGCAGACGGGATGCTTACCCTCGACATGGGTGACGAAGGCTATGGGCGCGACCAAAGGTCGATTGAGCTCAGCGAGCTTCGCGACCTGCGCGTACTTTCGGACACTACGATGGTCGAGATTTTTGGCAATGGCGGCGAGGCGGCACTTACGAGCCGTACCTATTCGCCGGCGGTTCCGGCGATGGGGTTGCATGCCGAGGGTGCGGCGTCGTGGGATTTCTACCGCCTCGCGCATTAACCGTGTGTGGAGCACGATTGGACTTGCTGGGCGAAATGTGTCGCAGTTGCCGCAGCGAACTACCGTTTATCGTGTATAGCTACCGTTTGCGGAGTAAGTAACACATTGTTGCAAACCGTGTAGAATCCTAAATAAGCACGGAGTTTCCAGGGAGACGCTGTCCTTTGTTGTGTGCAAGGGGCGGCGTCTCTTTGGCGCTTAGATGCTGTTGCACAACTGTGCGGTGGCCTGTGCTGGGTATTGGAAAGTCGACGTTGAGATGGGTCGTGATGATAATGGGCAAGTACGTAATCGTGGTTGAGTCTGGGTCGGATGTGACGCCGGAACTCTGCGAACGCTACGGCATCGTGCGCGTGCCTATGCATGTCACGATTGGTGACGAGACCGTCGAGGACGGCTCAATCGATCCGCTCGAGATTTATTCGCGCTGCAACGAGTTTGGCGTAATGCCCAAGACTAGTGGCTGCGCGCCTGCGGATTTTGCTCACGTGTATGACCGAATTCATGCCGAGCAGCCCGACGCGACTATTTTGCATCTCGCGTATTCCGAGGCCACGACCTGCTCGCATCAATCATCGAAGATCGCCGCCAAGGGGCGCGGCTACGTGTTCTCCATGGACACGCGTTTTGTCTCGGTGGGCCAGTCGCTCGTTGTCGTCGAGACCGCCAAATACATCGAGGCTCACCCCGATGCCACCGTCGACGAGATCTTTGCATTTACGAACTCCGTCATGGACCGCGTGCTGCTGGGCTTTGTTCCTACCGACCTGGCCTTTCTTAAGGCGGGTGGCCGCTTGTCCAACGTCGCATTCCTTGGCGCCCACCTACTCAAGATTAAGCCCTGCATTGAGGTAACGGGCGGCAAGTTTGTGGCGACCAAGAAGTTCCGCGGCTCTATGCTCAAGTGCGCCCGTGCCTTTATTGACCACATGGTTGCGAAGGGCGAGATTGACTACTCGCACATTGGCTTGGCGTATTCGGTAGGCCTTTCCGAGGAGCTGCGCGACGACATGGAAGTCTATGCGCACGACCTGGGCTTTAAGGACGTTACCTGGACTCAGGTCGGCGGTGTCATCTCGAGCCATTGCGGCCCGACCGCCTTCGGTGCGGTGCTCACGCTTAAGGCGTAACGCCTGGCGTCTATCGATTTCTATTGCCTCGGCGGCGGGCGGGTTGCGACAACCTTCCCGCCGCTTTTGCATGGGGCCAAATAGGATAATCCAATTGACCGCTAAACCGTTTCGCCATCAAGCATATAGGCTAGAATGACTCTGGCAATTATGTAGCTAAAACCAATGAGAGGCAAGGTAGCGGGAATGGCTGAGATGACGCTCGAGGGTGTGGACGCTCGTCCCGAGGACTCTGCGTTTGCCCTGGGCCGCGTACATTCGATTGAGACGATGGGAACGGTCGATGGACCCGGCATCCGCTTTGTGGTGTTTGTTCAGGGCTGCCCCATGCGCTGTGCGTATTGCCACAACCCCGATACCTGGTCGGTTAACGGCGGCACCATGGTGACCGTCGAGCACCTGATGGACGAGTTCCAGAGCAACCATGAGTTTTACCGCAGCGGTGGTATTACGGTATCCGGCGGCGAGCCGCTCCTGCAGCCTGAGTTCTTGGCCGACCTGTTCCGCGCAATGCACAACAACCCCGATGGTCGCGTACATACCTGCTTGGATAGTTGCGGCTATGCGTTCGACCCCACGCATCCCGAGAAGTTCGATGCCGTACTCAACGAGACCGATATGGTGCTGCTCGACATTAAACACGCCGATCCCGTCGAGCATAAAAAGCTGACCGGTTGCGATCCCGCACGCATCCTGGCGTTTGGCGATGAGCTTGCCCGTCGCAAAATTAAGGTCGTTATCCGCCACGTGGTGGTGCCCGGCATTACCGATGCGGTTGAGGAGTGCGAAGCACTCGGCCGTCTGATTGCCCCGTGGCATAACGTGGTCGGCCTGGAGATGCTGCCGTATCACACGATGGGCGTCGTCAAGTATGAGCAGCTGGGGATTCCCTATAAGCTCGAGGGCGTTCCACAGATGGATACCGCGCGCATGCCCGAGCTGCGCAACGCCGTCATGACGGGCATGAAAAAGCGCCGTGCGGAGCTCAGGTCGGCCATCGGCTAACAAGCCCGTCCCAAATTGACTACCCTTTAAGATGTGCAACAAGGCGGGTTGGATCAGCGAGGACGGTTGCTATTCGACATGCGATGCGGGCCTTATCGACATCGATGGCTGTACCTATGTCATGGGTATCATGACATCGATGCCGTGGAGCGACCGCTCGAGTGAGGTTACGGCCGCGATTGCAAAGGCTCTGTTTGATACGCGAGCTGCACTGGCTTAGCGTGTTCGTTTGACGAGGTCAAACAAAATGCTGGTACCATACCGTGGTTGAGAATTTCGAATAGGTTTGGGGAATGGTATGACTACCATCGCGATTATCGGTGCGCTCGAAAAAGAGATCATGCAGATTAAGGGAGAGCTGAGCGACGTTTGCGAGGCACGGGAGGCAGGCTTGACCGTTGTGAGCGGTGAGCTCGACGGCCTGACAGTTGTCGCCACAACGGCGGGCATGGGCACGGTGAACGCCGCCGCTGCAACACAGCACCTCATTAGCAAGTATGCTCCGCAGGCTGTTGTGTTTTCGGGCATTGCGGGCGGTTTGAACCCCAAGCTCCATATCGACGATGTGGTCATTGGCAAACGCCTACGCTATCTGGATACCGATACCGCGCTTATCGCTGAGTCCGCACCGGGGCTCGAGGAGTTTGGCTCGACGCCCGCGCTGGTCGATATTGCCGCCGAAGCGCTTGCTGAGCGTGGGTTTGTTGACGCTTCGACAAATGCAGTCGCTTCGAATGAGGGCACCAAGCAGTTCCTGGTCGGCACGATTGCCACGGGCAACCGCTTTGTGACGGGCGCCACCATGCGCAACGACGCTATCGAGGCGACGCATGCCGATTGTGTCGGCATGGAGGGCGCGGCAATTGCCCATGTCGCAACCAAAAATGGTGTCGATTGCCTGGTGTTGCGCGCTATCAGCGATAATTGTGACGAGGCGTACGATGCAATTTGCGAGCGAGAGTTCGATCTGTTCGAGTACGCGCGTGTCGCAAGTGACATCACGCTCGATATCGTCCGCCGCATTGCCGCTGCGCAATAGCGCGTCTATTTGTAAGAACCTACGACCAAGGAGTGTCCATGGCCGATTCCATTAACTATCAGCTTGCCAAGTTCGTTGCCAGCTACGGCAAGGTTTCGCAGATTCCCGAGTCCACCTGCCCTGAGGTGAGCTTCGTCGGCCGCTCCAACGTGGGCAAGTCCTCCATCATGAACAAGCTATTTGGCCGCAAGAACCTGGTCAAGGTTTCCAGTACGCCGGGCAAGACGAGCAACATCAACTTCTTTGAGGCCGATGACGTGCATTTCGTTGACCTGCCGGGTTACGGTTTCGCCCGTCGCTCCAAGGCCGAGCGCGACCGCTGGGCCGAGCTTATCGGCGACTTTTTCGACTCCGAGCGCAGCTTTAACCTGGTTGTGTCGCTGGTGGACATTCGCCACGACCCCAGTAAACTCGACCATGACATGATCGACTACCTACAGGGCAACGAGTTCAACTTTATCGTCTGCCTCACCAAGGCCGACAAACTCAGCCGCACCCAGCAGGCTCGCCAAGCAGCAGCCATCAAAAAGCAGCTCAACGTCCCGGCCGAGAACGTGATCATCACAAGCTCCCAGACCGGCACCGGCATCGATGAGCTTAAGCGCCGCATTGCCGAGGCCTGCCTTTAGTCAGGCCTCGGCCCCTCAAAAGCTCTCATCTATATCACCTCAGTGATAGTTATTGGTAAACTATCACTGAGGTGATATTTTTTGGAGGTCGATATGGAGCTTTGGCATGGGTCGGACGTTGTTGTCGATCATCCATCGTTGGATAAATGCAGACAATTCAATGATTATGGGCGCGGGTTTTATTGCACACCGCATGAGGAAATGGCAATGGAGTGGGCATGTCGGACCGAGTCTGATGGCATTGCCAATCGATATGAGCTTGATTTAGATGGCCTTGCGATTTTGGATTTGGAATCAGGTGAGTTCTCGATTCTCAACTGGCTTGCAATTCTGGCGAATAACAGAGAGTTCAATGTTTCAACGCCAGTAGCACGCGAGGGGCTTCGTTATCTGCTGGATAACTGCCTGATTGATATTTCTCCCTATGACGTTATTCGAGGCTATCGTGCAGACGATTCCTATTTCTCGTTTGCAAGACAGTTTGTCAACGGCATGATCTCGCTCAGGCAATTGCAGCGCATTATGTTTTTGGGGGATTTGGGCATTCAATATGCGCTTATGAGTGAGCGTGCGTTCTCGGCGATTAAGTTCCGCGATTGGAAGCAGGCCTCGGGAGCTGAGTTTTATCCCAAACGATTTGAGCGAGAACAGAACGCTCGACGAAAGTACCTGGATACTGTAAACGGATTTGACTCTGATGGTGTCGACATTAGGGATTTGATGGCAGGGAGGGTTGATTTAAATGATCCAAGAGTTAACGGATCGTGGGCCGAGTAGGACATACCCCGTCTACTACCTCGAGGATGCAATGAACAACCTCGGCGACTGCTTTGACTATGCCGTTAACGATTATGGGGCAGAAGGATCGGAAGTTGCTGAACTCTTTTGCCTGAGCGGCGTAGCCCGCGAGTTCGAACGCGGCAACGCATGGGTAGTGTCGGGAAAATCGGGCGTTGAGCTGTTCGCGCTCATTGCCGAAAGGTCCGGCTATCAATCAAGGCCGATGCCAAATCGAACCTATCGATTCGAAAAGACACCGGAATATTGGACAGGCTGGATATTGGCATACCTTCAGTGGCGCCTAGGAGAGTCTTTCGAAGATTTGCTGCATGTCGTTCCATTCGATGTGCTACGCAGTCTGTACTACCCCTGGCACGAAGCCTCGGAGGAACGCGTGGCTCGCCTCGTCTGCGATATGGCGAAAAAAGCGTCCAGGCAAACCAAACTTGCGTTAGCAAGAAAGAAGCTTAAGAAAACCCAACAAGACCTAGCATACGAATCGGGTGTGTCACTCCGCTCAATCCAAATGTACGAGCAGCGCCAGAGAAACATTAATGAAGCTTCGGTAACAAGCGTAAGAGCCATAGCAAAAGCCCTCCACTGCAACATCGAAGATCTCCTAGAGCCAGTCTTCGAATACAAAGAAACCAGTGCAGCCTAAACCAAGCACACAGCCGATGCCCTCCTCTAGGAAGTGCTCCAGCCTAGCAAGAGCCCCTACCAATAAAAAGCCAGATTATCAGCCCGGCGACTTTCCAGAGTGTAGGTCCCTGTAGCCGCCGCCGGCGAAGTTAACATAGGGGAGGCCAGGGGCTTTGCCCCCAAATCTTTCCGCAGGACGGCAGGACCCCCGCCGCACGAAGTGCGCAGTGGGGGTCCTGCCATGTCCGAGGACGATTTGGGGGCAAAGCCCCTGGCCTCCCCGGCGAGTATACGGGACGGCGACTACAGGTATTCGATCTGGGCGCCCTCGGTGTCGCACGTCAGAATATGCGTATCACACTTAGGGAACTGCTCGCGCAGCTTGACCTGCAGGAACTTTGCCACGATGGTGTCGTCGGTCACAGCCATAAGGGTCGAGCCCGATCCGCTGATCCAGATGGTCTTGGCGCCGCCGTTAAGGCAGGTGTCGCGCACGGCGTTGTAGTCGGGAATCAGACGGCGACGATAGGGTTCCTGGATGCGGTCGTCATTGGCGGCGGCAATCAGGTCGAGGTTGCCGGACTCAAGACCGCGCGTCATGCCGGCGATGCGGCCCATCTGCCATACGGCGGTGGAGAGCGGAACCTCCTGCGGCACGACCTTGCGCGCCTCGCTCGTATGCACCTCGTAGGGAGGAATCACGGTAATAAAACGCAGGCGATCGCTCACCTCGTAGCGCAGGCACTGGGGGAGCGAATCGGTCGGCGTAAAGGAGCAGACGGCGCCGCCCAGGATGGCGGGGGCGACGTTATCGGGATGGCCCTCGACTTCGGTGGCAATGCGAACCAGCTCGGCGCGGTCGACGGTGTGGCCTGTCAGTGCGGCGGCGGCCATAATGCCGGCGACGACGCAGGTGGAGCTGGAGCCCAGGCCGCGGGCGACGGGAACGTCAGTCTGAATGTCGATGGCAACGGGAAAAGCCGTCTCGCCCCATGCGGCCAGTGCATCGACAAAGCTGACGTAGACCAGGTTGTCCTCGTTTTGGAACTCTTCGGGGCAGCCCGTGATGGTGAGCTTATCGGCGCGCTCAAAGGTAAAGTGCGAGTAGAGGCTGACGGCCATGCCGAGGGTATCGTAGCCAATGCCCAAGTTGGCGCTTGTTGCTGGGACGGTGATCTTGATCATGTGAGTCCTCCTGGCGTGCCTGGCTGTTTAGTTCGCTGCTCGGGCAGTCCTGCGCAAGACGGAAAGCACATTAAGTGCTTTCCTTTGCGTGCGGAACTCGCGACGAACTAAACAGCCAGGCACGCTATGCATGTTCGTCATCATCCCGGTAGGTATCTGATAAAAGAAGGTGCGCCGGCTTTCGCCGGCGCCTTATAAGGGGTTTAGTTGGTTGCTATCTTTTTTGCAGCCTGCTCTACGTAGCTGGCCATCTCATCGACGTCGCAGACGTCTTCGAAGCGGACGGGCTTGGACTCGAGCTCGGCGAGTTGGGCCGGGGCAACCGTGTTGGTTGCCTGCTCGAGCACGCGCATGGCCTCAAAGTCGTCCTCGGGAACGTTAAGGCCCAGGGCGTCGCAGCAGGCGCGCGGGAACTTGTAGGGGCTGGCGGTCGAAAGCAGCACACGGGCCTTGGCGCCCTCGGCGGGGGCGACCTTGTCAAAGACGTGATAGCCGCAAGCGGTGTGCGGGTCGATCACGTAGCCGTTCGCGTCCCAGCAGCTCTTGATGGCAGCGCGGACCTCGTCCTCGCTTGCCCAACCGCAGCCAAAGACGCTCTGAATCTTTGCCAGCAGGTCGGCGGGAACCTCGTAGCGACCGGTCTGTGCTAGCTGCTCCATAAGGCCGGCAACGAGCTCACAGTCGCCATCGGACAGGAAGTAGAGCATGCGCTCCAGGTTGGAGCTGATGAGGATGTCCATCGACGGCGAGATGGTCGTGAAGAACGGACGGTTGCGGTCGTAGACGCCGGTGGTCAGGAAGTCAGCCAGCACGTTGTTCTTGTCGCTCGCGACGATGAGCTTGGCGACGGGCAGACCCATACGCTTGGCGTAGTAGCCGGCCAGGATATCGCCAAAGTTGCCGGTCGGTACGCAGAACTCCACGGCGTCGCCGGCCTCGATGGCGCCGGCGCGCAGCAGCTGCGCATAGGCGGCAAAGTAGTAGACGACCTGCGGTACCAGGCGGCCGACGTTGATGGAGTTGGCGCTCGAAAGCACCGTGCCGGCGGCCTCCAGACGCTCGGCAAGCTCCTTATCGGCAAAGATGCGCTTGACGGCACTCTGGGCGTCGTCGAAGTTGCCGCGGATGCCGCAGACGGCGACGTTATCGCCTTCCTGTGTGGACATCTGCAGGTTCTGGACGCGGCTGACTTTGCCTTCGGGATAAAAGACGGTAATACCTGTGCCCGGAGCGTCGGCAAAACCGGCGAGTGCGGCCTTGCCGGTGTCGCCCGACGTGGCGGTGACGATCATGATGCGCTCGGCGCCGCCGTCCTTGGCGGAAGTGCGGGCCATCAAGCGGGGGAGCATCTGCAGGGCGACGTCCTTAAAGGCACTCGTGGGGCCGCCAAAGAGCTCCATCACATAGGTCTGAGGGGCGTCAGCGCCCGGCGCAGCGTCGAGTTTGACGAGCGGCGTAACCTCTTCACTCGCGAACGTGCCGCGGTATGCCTCGTCGACACACGCCGAAATTTCTTCGGCCGTGTAATCATTCAGTAACATTCCCAACACATCTTGAGCGATTTCAAAGTACGATTTATCTGCAAGCGAGCTGATATCGACCTGCTGGGTGCCGAGCTCGTCCGAGACAAACAAACCCCCGTCGGGAGCGATGCCGGTGCGGATTGCCACCTTACTTGAGCACGATAAAGTGCGTCCTCGTGTACTATGATAAGTTCCCATATAACACTGCTCCTCGGATGCCTTGGTCCCAATCGGTGAAACCATGGTATCAGAGCGCGCAAAATAGGTTCGCAGAGGCTTTTTAGAAAGGTAACCTCCAGCCCATGATTAAGATTGCCAAGTTTGGCGGCTCGTCGGTCGCCGACGCCGAACACTTCAAGAAGATCAAGGCCATTGTCGACGCCGACCCGGCCCGCCGTTTTGTGGTGGTTTCTGCCTGCGGCCGCCGTTTTAAGGGCGACACCAAGGTGACCGACCTGCTCTACCTGGTTAACGCGCACGTCAAGTACCACGTGTCGTGCGAGGAACTGCTCGAGGACATCGGCCAGCGCTATTTTGATATCGCTGACGAGCTGGAGCTCACCTATCCCATCCGTGAGGAGTTCGCGGCTTTTGCTGAGCGCGCCCGCTCGGGCGGTTACTCCACCGAGGAGCTCGTGAGCCGCGGCGAGTACTTCACCGCTCGCCTGATGGCTGAGTACCTGGGTCTGCCGTTCCTGGACGCCGCGACGGTTGTGGCGTTCCATCACGACGGTACGCTCAGCATGAACCGCACCTCCGAGCTGGTGCAAGAGTACGGTCAGCAGGGCGGCTTCGTTATGCCTGGCTTCTACGGCGCGACGCGCGAGGGCCAGATTAAGCTGCTGGATCGTGGCGGCGGCGATATCTCGGGCTCGATCCTGGCCAAGTGCTTGGGAGCCGATCTGTACGAGAACTGGACCGACGTCTCGGGCTTCTACTCTGCCGACCCGCGCATCGTGCCCGAGGCTCAGCCCATCGCCCGCGTTACCTACGAGGAGCTGCGCGAGCTTTCGTACATGGGCGCGAGCGTCCTGCACGAGGAGGCTGTGTTCCCCGTGCGCGAGGCCGGTATTCCGCTGGTCATCAAGAACACCAATGCGCCGCAGGACCCCGGCACTATCATTAGCGAGACGGCCGATGAGGGCGAGGCGGAGCCCATTATTACCGGCGTGACCGGCAAGCGCGGTTTTGTCGCCATCAACGTGGCCCGCGACCGCACCAAGCCCCGCGTCGGCTTTATGCGCCGTGCGCTTTCGGTCTTCGAGCGCTATGACGTTTCCGTCGAGCATATGCCCACCGGCGTCGACCGCTTTGGCGCCGTGGTGCAGGAGCAGGACGTGCACGACTCGCTGTACTCGCTCGTGGGCGACATTCAGCAGGAGGTCGAGCCGCTCGAGATCGAGGTCGTCGAGGGCCTGGCGCTTATCGCTACCGTCGGCCGCAACCTGCGTGGTCGTGCCGGCATCTCGGGCCACCTGTTTGGCATGCTTGGTCAAGCTGGCGTGAGCGTGCGCATGATTTCGCAGAGCTGCGACGAGATCAACATCATTATCGGCGTCGAGGAGAAGGACTTTGACCTGGCGATTCAGACCATCTACCGTGCCTTCTCCGACGAGAACGGCATCGTGAAGGTCTCCGACCTGGAGGCTCCCGCGCCGGTCGATCCCGCTCTGGACGCGCTCCGCAAGTAGCTGCCATCCCGGTGCATTTTTGGGACATGTCTCATAAATCTACGGTGGGGCGTTTCATTTCGGTTTCGTTTCGACGGGGCGGGTTTCGTGTCCGCCCCGTTCTTGTATACACTGGCAACAATATTCGGCCTGCTTGGCGTGCGGGCGATAGCCACAACCTTTAAAGGGGGAAGCATGAAACAGTACACGGTTGCTATTTTGGGCGCCACGGGAGCCGTGGGCACCCAGATGCTCGAGTGCCTCAACGAGCAGGAGTTTCCGGTCGGTAAGCTCAAGCTGCTAGCGAGCGCGCGCTCTGCAGGCAAGACCGTTGAGTTCCGCGGCGAGCAGGTTGTGATTGAGGAGGCTTGCCCCGAGGCCTTTGAGGGCTGCGACATCGTACTCGGCGCCGCCGGCGACGATATCGCCAAGGAGCTGCTGCCTGAGGCCGTCAAGCGCGGCGCCGTCGTAGTCGATAACAGCCACGCCTTCCGCATGGATCCCGAGGTGCCGCTGGTCGTGCCCGAGATCAATGCCGATGACATTGAGTGGCACCACGGCCTGATTGCCAACCCCAACTGCGCGACTATCATCGGCCTGGTTCCCACCTGGCCGCTGCACCAGCTTGCCGGCGTGAAGCGTATGATCGTGTCCACGTATCAGGCAGCTTCGGGCGCTGGCGCGCCCGGTATGGCCGAGCTCGAGGCTCAGCTGGCCGCTCTGGGCCGTGACGAGGAGATTCCCGAGCCGCGCGCCTTTGCCGCCCAGCTGGCGAGCAACCTGATTCCGCAGATTGGCGGCGTCAAGGAGGAGGGCTTTACCTCCGAGGAGATGAAGTTGCAAAACGAGGGCCGCAAGATCATGCACCTGCCCGAGCTGCGCGTGAACTGCACCTGTGTGCGCGTGCCGGTGCTGCGTTCGCACTCCGAGAGCATTACGCTCGAGTTTGAGCGCGACATCACGGTGGAAGAGGCCCGCGCTGCGCTGGCTGCCGCTCCGGGCGTGAAGCTCGTTGACGACATGGGCGCCGAGGATGCGCACGACCGCTTCCCCATGCCGATGGACACCTCCGACCAGGACCTGATTTGGGTCGGTCGCGTACGCCGCGACATCTCGAACCCCGAGGCCGCGCGTGGCATCACCTTCTGGTGCTGCGGCGACCAAATCCGTAAGGGCGCGGCAACCAACGCCGTCCAGATCGCTAAGCTGCTCTGCGAGTAGCGGTGGACCTGTCCGACGGGGGCCGGGCTTAGCTTTCAGAACGTCCTCGACCATGTGTGGCGCCTTGTCCTGCTCCTTCGGAGCCGCGGACAAGGCGCCACACTGGTCTGCGGAGTGTTCTGAAAGCTAAGCCCGGCCCCCGCCTTCGGTGACGCTGCTGCAAGCGACCTGCGATGGGGCCGTTGTTGGTTGGGGCCGCTGGGCTGATGGGAGCACGTGGCTGTTGCGGGCCCTGGTCCCGGCGGCGGCCTCGGCGCTTCGCGCCTGCCGCCTTGGGTGACTTTGGGGTCGATTGGGGTTGTCTGCACAATTCGCGGTATTATGTTGCGGAGTTTTGAAAGGAGCCGCTGGTGGTCACGACGACGTTTGCTTCGCCTTTGGGCGAAATCTTGCTTGCCGCTGATGGCCGCGGTCTGACGGGGCTTTGGTTTGAGGGACAGGAGCATTTTGGCTCCACGCTTCTCAAAGAAGATCCTGAACATGTTGAAGGCGCCGATGCAGTTTCTGGTGCTGGCGGCATGTCGTCGGTGAGTCCTGCAAATGGTGCGGCTTCTTCGGTGCTTGAGCGTTCGTGGGCTTGGCTGAATGCTTATTTTGCAGGGCAGGAACCTCGGTTTACGCCGCCGTTGCATTTGATTGGCACGGCGTTTCAGCGTGAAGTTTGGTACGAGCTGCTTTCTATTCCGCGTGGCGAGGTCGCTACGTATGGCGAGATCGCCCAGCGTGTTGCGGCTCGACATCGTGTGCCGGGAAATGAGACACCCGTTGTGTCTCCCCGTGCCGTGGGGGCCGCGGTCGCTCGCAACCCTGTTTCGATTATTGTGCCATGCCATCGCGTGGTGGCGGCCGACGGCTCGCTTAACGGATATGCCGGCGGGCTTGATCGCAAGGAGTGGCTGCTTCGGCTTGAGGGCGCGTACGAGGAGTAACACTCGAGCGCTTTGCATAGCCAAGATGCCGTGAAAGAACGGGACATGCTTTCCGAATGGAGGCTCAGACGGAAACTACGTCCCGGAATTCCGTTTTAAAGCGGGATGCGCTTTCCGAATGGCGTTCCAAGCGGAAACCGTGTCCCGGAATACAGCCTCAGAGTGGGACACCGTTTCCGGCTGAGACCACCTGCCTGGACATCGATCTACGCCCGCTCCTGCAGGGCGTAGATGGACTTATCCATGTTGAACAGGTAAGCCACAACGCAGACAATAATGAACATCGGCAAGTTACCAAAGCCGAAGACTTCGCAGCCAATAAGGATGGGTGCGAGCAGCGTATTGGTGGCGCTGCCAAAGACGGCTGCGTAGCCCAGTGCGGCGCAGAGCTCGACGGGCATGCCGAGTTGAGCCTCGTTATGGCGACATCTGGGTAACAGAAAGGCCCGCGTTCCTCAGAGGCAAGATAGGCAATTCTGCTTCTGAGGTAGATCTCAATTCTGCCGACCGCACTGCCGACCGCATCAAACATTAACTGCCGGAGGGCTCGGTCAAATTCATACGTGTAGATGATGGTTTCGAATGTTGTGCCTTCGCGAAAGATGGTAATCCCGGACTTGCATTTGGTTTTGTAGGGAAACCAGTAGGCCGACAGTCTGGAGTGGTTGGCTTCGACCAAAGCTCGCTCGAGTTCGCTTTGATCAGAGCACTTAAGACCCTTGTTTTCTGTCAATAGTGCTATTTGTTCGTTGATGGATATCCGCGACTTCTGGTATTTCATTAAGCCTCTTGATAGAAAAAGAGCTGGAGTTGCGCATCGTTGAGAGGCTTTCCAGCTTTAGCAAAACAAACTTATAAGATGCGACGGGCCGCGTCAAGATAATTACCGGACGGCCTAGGAGGCGGCTGGTTGGCTGGCTTAAAACCCAGCGCGTGAAATGACGCTCCACGCTATTCAGCGCGCTTGATAGGATGACGAACCACAGTCTTAAGTTTCTCCGGCGCACACTTGCGTGGATCGGAAAGATAGATTTCGTGATGTAAACGGGTGTCTGAGAAGTCGGGGACATAGCCCTGCTCGGTCGCATATTCATGCATGGCGTCTACGGTTGCCGGCTCGCTGTCGTAGGGTCCGGTATGCATGCATTGAACGCAGAGACCCTCGTCAACTTTAAGCAGCTCGACGGCAGAAAAGTCCAGTTTCTTTTTGGCCGTGGCTTCCGCGACCGCCCAGTCAAAGTCATCCTGAGTGACGAAATCGGGCAGGCGGATGCACGAGATAAAGTTGAAATCGTCCTTGCGTACATAATCGATGTCGCCGCTCGGGGAGTCTTGCCACCAGAAGCCCTCGAGCGGCGGTACCACAAAGTCGAAATAGCCCTCGATACTCCTTGAGCCTTTCTTTGACATCTTGACGGTATAGGCGATGCCGTAAAGCAGCGGCAGGGCATTTTGATACTCGCCACCTTCGGTATTTGGGTCGCCCTTTCCGCGAACGGCAACGTAGCTCATAGGCGGGACAGTTACGATACTCGGCTTGCTCGCAGGTCTGTAGAGCTCCTTGCATTCCTTCTTAAAGTCGAACGCCATGTTGGCCGCCTTTCTGCGTATTGGCCTGCTTAGATAGCTGAATCATATCATAGAAACGAACAGCTGTTCGAATGATTTGGCTGACAGATTGAGATGCGTGCGTTGTGTTTGGCGGTCGGCCTGACCCCATCGATGATTTCTCTGCCTCCCCGGCGCCTCATCTATAGCTGCCGTTTCCCCATATAGAACCTGCCAAAATAAACCCGTCCCTTTTTAGTCGGTGCGAAATGGGTAATACTAAAGAGTTATCCGACCAGATGGGAACCGATCGATGGCTTATATCGAATTCAAAGACGTCATCAAGGCATACGGCGAGGGCGACGCCCGCATTCACGCACTCGACGGCGCGAGCTTTACGGTCGAGCGCGGCGAGCTCGCCATCATTTTGGGTGCTTCGGGTGCCGGCAAGACCACGGCGCTCAACATTCTGGGCGGCATGGATACGGCGACTTCCGGCACCGTGACGGTGGACGGGCGCGATGTGAGCTCCGCTAACGAGGCGCAGCTCGTGGAATACCGCCGCGCCGACGTCGGCTTTGTCTTCCAGTTCTACAATCTGGTCCCCAACCTGACGGCGCTCGAAAATGTTGAGCTTGCGGCGCAAATCTGCCCTGATTCGCTCGATGCCGAGCAAACGCTTTGCCAGGTTGGCTTGGGTGAGCGCCTCGCCAACTTCCCCGCGCAGCTTTCGGGCGGCGAGCAGCAGCGCGTGTCCATTGCCCGCGCACTGGCAAAGAACCCCAAGCTGCTTTTGTGCGACGAGCCCA
Organism: uncultured Collinsella sp.; assembly: GCA_937950325.1. Taxonomy (GTDB): domain Bacteria; phylum Actinomycetota; class Coriobacteriia; order Coriobacteriales; family Coriobacteriaceae; genus Collinsella. The sequence goes on along the minus strand of CALFDJ010000042.1, from coordinate 71,085 downwards.
CGGGCGCACTTGACTATAAAACCGGCAAGCAGATCTTGCAGCTGCTGCAGGACACTTGCCGCAAGCAGGGCATTACGGTCATCATCATCACCCACAACTCCGCGCTGGCGCCCATGGCCGATCGCCTGATCCGCTTTAAGAACGGTCGCGTGGAGAGCGAGACGGTCCAGCAAAATCCCGTGCCTATCGAGACGATCGAGTGGTAGCGCCCATGGACCAAGACCGCCAAAACAGCCTACGCCGCGACGCGCAGAACACGGAGCGCGAGCAGGATTTTACGACCTACCGCACTGCCCAAAGCTCAAACGATATGGTGCCGACGGTTTTTCGCCGTGGCATCTACCGCACAATCCGAGGCAGTCTTAAGCGCTTTTTGTCAATCGTGGTCATCACCGCGCTTGGCGTGAGCGTGATGTGCGGCCTTAAGGCGGGTTGCGAGGACCTGTGTGATTCGGTTGATGCCTACTTCGACCAGCAAAATGTCTATGACATTAACGTGCAGTCGACCTATGGCCTGACTGACGATGATCTCGACGCCATACAAGAGGTCGATGGCGTCGAAACGGCCGAGGGCATCTACACCGAGACCGCCTACACCGCCGTGGGTACAACGCGTGAGCGCGTGGTCGTGCAGAGTCTCTCCAAGGAGAACATCGATCAGCCGGTGCTCGTGAACGGCGATTTGCCCGAGAGCGCTGATGAAGTCGCGGTGACTTCGAAGTTCCTGAAGGCATCGGGCAAGAAAATCGGCGATACGGTGAGTTTTGCCGCCAATGACGCGAGCTCGTCCAATCAAAGCGCCAAGGACCAGTTTGCCGCGGGCGATTACACCATTACGGCCGAGGTCCTCGACCCCACTGATGTGAGCTCCGACTCGACAGTCAACGCCTTTCGCGCTGCTTCGGCGGCGGACTATAAGTTCTATGTGAGCGAGGACGCCGCGACATCTTCTTCCTACTCCGCGGTCCACGTGATCGTCGAGGGAGCCAAGAGCCTCAACTCCTATTCGGATTCCTACGCGGCAAAGATCAATGAGGTCAAGGGCAATATCGAGAAGATCCGCGAGGAGCGTGAGAAGGCGCGCGCCCAGGAGCTGACGGTCGACACGCCGGCGAGCTTGGACGCGGCTGAGCGTCAGGCGAATATGCTCTTTGGGATTGAGCAGGACAACATCAACCGCATGGCCGAGGGCAGCGACGAGCGTGCGCAGGCGCAAGCCGACCTGGATCAGCGTCGCGCCGCCGCCGATCAACAGTTTGCCGATGCCCGCGCCGAGCTTTCCGATCTGGGCGAATGCACCTGGTACATCCAGGACCGAGGCAACATCGCAAGCTACTCGAGCGTGGAGAGCGACAGCTCGTCAATTGAGGCCATCGCCACGGTGTTCCCGTTCATCTTCTTTATCGTCGCCGTGCTCATCAGCCTTACCACCGCCACGCGTATGGTCGAGGAGGAGCGCATGCTCATCGGCCTGTATAAGGCACTCGGTTATTCGCGCGGACGCATCCTGTCCAAATACGTGGACTATGCGCTGTGGGCTTGTCTGATCGGCGGCGTGCTCGGCAACATCATCGGATTTGTGGGCCTGCCGCTGTTCCTGTTTACGGTGTTCGACGACATGTACTCACTGCCCCAGATGCTGCTTTCGTACGACATCGTGTCCTCGATCGTTTCGGTGGCGCTGTTTGCCGTGGGCGTGGTGGGCGCCACGATTATCGCCTGCCGCCACGAGATGGCCGAGACCCCGGCCTCGCTTATGCGTCCCAAGGCCCCGCGCGCTGGCTCGCGCATCCTGCTCGAGCGCATCGGCTTTATCTGGCGCCGCATGGGCTTTTTGAACAAGGTCGCTGCACGCAACCTATTCCGCTATAAAAAGCGCGCCTTTATGACCATCTTCGGCATCGCCGGCTGCACGGCGCTCGTGATCTGCGGTATGGGCATCCGCGATACGTCGGTGGCGCTTTCGCCCAAACAGTACGGGCATATCACGCGTTATGACTTGCTGGCGGTCGCCAACCCCGATGACTTTACGCAGACGTGCGCGGCGTTGGATGAGCGCAGCGCGGCCAATGATTCCAACGTGACCGTGACTTCGACGCTGCCGATTATGACCGACAACGTCACCTTTACGTTTGGCGGCAAGAGCGAGACCGTGCAGCTGATCGTGGTGCCCGATGACCGCACGAACGACCTGGACGACTATGTGCGCCTCGAGGACGAGTCCAAAGAGCCGCTGTCTTTGCGTGACGGAGACGTGTATCTGAGTAAGAGTTCACAGCTGGTGCTGGGGATTCAGCCGGGCGATACGGCACACGTCCAGGATTCGTCGCTCAATGTTGCCAAGGTCAAAGTCAGTGACATTTCGCTTAACTATCTGGGCAACACGCTTTACATGACGCAGGGCACCTATGAGCGCGCGTTCGGTCGAAGCGCACGCCTCAACGGCGTCTTTGTGCTGCTTAAGGGCTCGTCTGCCGACCAGATTGCGTTTAGCAAGAATCTTAAGAGCGACGGTTGGCTTACGATTTCGAGTACGGCCGAGCATTGGGAGAACTACGAGGCGAACTTTACGATTATCAATTCCGTCGTGGTGCTCGTGACCTTTATGGCGGCGTGCCTATCGTTTGTGGTGGTGTTTACGCTGTCCAACACGAATATCTCCGAGCGCGAACGCGAGCTGGCGACCATCAAGGTGCTGGGCTTCCGCCGTGGCGAGGTGCACCATTACGTCAACAAGGAGACGTTGATCCTCACGGCAATTGGCGCCGCGCTGGGCGTGCCACTGGGCGGCTTGCTGGCCGAGAGTTTTACGTACATTTTGCAGATGCCGTCGCTGTACTTTGACGTCGAAGTCGAGCCGCTAAGCTACGTGCTCGCCGTGCTGCTGGCCTTTGGCTTTACGTTTATCGTCAACCTCGCCACCAATCGTACCCTCAACAAGATCGACATGGTCGGCGCCCTCAAGAGCGCCGAGTAACCTGTCCTGGGATTCAAGTTCTAGCGAGCTGCCGACGCGCCCGCAGCAGTATTTTTGCATAAACCGCTCCGCCAAATGCATACTTTGACGGGGCGGTTGCTTTTTGCCCACAGGTACCCCAGGGGGCGCCGTGCAAATTCCGGAGTATTCAGCGTCCCGGGGTCCGCGGGCGCGGGGGCGGGTGCACAAAACCGCGCTGAAAGCCCCGATTCTGAGTCCCAACGCCTCTAGAGCCGCTCGTTTTTTTACAGGATGCGGCTCATGGTGCCTGCCTTTCGCCCAAAATCCAGTATGCAGGCACCCTCGGCTGCTGAATACTCCCAAAAATGCACGCCGTATCCTACCCCAGGCACCCGCAGCAAGAAGACGAATAGCCATGGCCTCCTTAGTTACCGCAGGAGGCCCCAGGGCTTACCTCCCAAATCTTTCCGCAGGACGGAAGGATCCCGCCGCGCGAAGCGCACGGCGGGATCCTGACATGTCCGAGGACGATTTGGGAGGTAAGCCCTGGGGCCTCCGATGAGAGCAGTTCCAGCCGAGGCTATTCGTCGCCGAAGCTGATGCCCAACGCCTTGGCCTCACGCACCAGATCGCTCTGGGGGTCGACATACTTGAGCTTGCCGGCGACATCCTCGAGCGGCATGTGGCACATCTTGCCGTCGCGCAGAGCAATCATGTAGCCAAACTCGCCGCGTAGGCAGCCGAGTGCCGCCTCGACGCCGCACTGGGTCGCAAAGATGCGGTCCTGGGCGTCGGGCTGGCCGCCGCGCTGCGTGTGGCCGGGGATGGCGACGCGGGTCTCGCGACCAGTCTTGGCTTCGATCTCCTTGGCGATGTCGTAGACAATCGAGGGGCTCGTACGCTCGGCGAGCTTCTTCTTGTACTCCTTCTTGGACAGCGCCGCGTCCTCCTTGGAGATGGCGCCCTCGGCGACGGCCACGATGGTAAAGCGGCTGCCGGTCTCCATGCGATGCTCGATGGTCTTGATGACCTGGTCCATGTCGTAGGGGATTTCGGGAATCAAGATGACATCCGCACCGCCCGCGACGCCGGCATACAGCGGGATCCAGCCAACCTTGTGGCCCATAATCTCGATAACGAATACGCGCCCGTGGCTCGAGGCGGTAGTGTGGATGTCGTCGATGCACTTGGTTGCGACGTCGATGGCGCTCGTAAAGCCAAAGGTCATCTCGGTGCCCCAGGTGTCGTTATCGATGGTCTTGGGCAGGGCGATAACGTTGAGGCCCTCTTCGCGCAGGCGGTTGGCGGTCTTGGTGGAGCCGTTGCCGCCCAGCATAAACAGGCAGTCGAGCTGCAACTTGTGATAGGTGTGGACCATCGCGGGCACCTTCTCGACGCCGTCGGCCTCGGGAATGTTCAGGCGCTTGAACGGCGTGCGGCTCGTGCCTAGGATGGTGCCGCCGCGGGTGAGGATACCGCTAAAATCGGCGGGCGTCATGACGCGGAACCTGCTGTAGATAAGGCCCTGATAGCCGTCCTCAAAGCCATAAATCTCGATAGGCTCTTCGCTATTGGTCATAAGCGTTTTGACGATGCCGCGCATGGTGGCGTTGAGCGCCTGGCAGTCGCCGCCACTGGTAAGAAGACCGATCCTAAGCATGATGAATCCTTCCGGGCAAGTTATAACATGCGCATAAGTTTACCCCCGCACACTGTTGATACGGGGGTAAAACGTGTTAGCTCAAGCGTATAGAAATGTAAACAACGTCAGGCGAGCGTAAGGTCGACGAGCCTGGGTCCTTACAGTGCGAAGGCGTCGACGTCGCCCCAGTGGCGGCGCAGCGTAATGGCGGCGGCGGGTTCGGTATTGTCAAAGACGACCGACCATTGCGTATTGCTGGTGATGTCTTCCGGATTGGGTTCTTGCGCTGCGGCACGCAGGGCTTTCCAGACAATCGTTTCGTCCTGGGCACCGACATGGGCGTCAAGGACATCGGCGATTGCGACGGCGCGCTCTTTACCATGGCCCAGCTCGCCATTCTTTTGGTTGGGCAGCACTTCGTCGCCATAGCAGGCGTAGAAGTTCGTAACCTGGCGTACAGGAGTCGCTTTGAAAGCACGGTCCGGATCGCGCGGATCCCACTCTACTACGCGCGCGTCACCGGCGGCGTCGTTGATAAAGAAGTGGTAATCGCGTCCTGCCATGGCGTGCATGTCGTAGGCGGAAAGCAGGTCGACAGCTTCTTGCGTGGTGGCGGCACGGTCGAGCACCAGGCGGATGGCGAGCGAGGTATTGATGACGGGGCGCTGCGTGTCCTGGTCACAGGGCTTGGAGTCCAGAGTGAGTACGGCAATGGACACGCCGCATTCGTTAACACCGTCGAGCTGGGCAAACGGGCCCATGAGTGCGGCGGCGCGTCCGCCGACGGAGTCAAGCGGAGTGTTATCGCCCAGGTTGTTAAGGGCGGCAAACCCGATGGAGGCATAGCCGTCGCGTGGGTGATTGCGCACCAGCAGCGCCGAGGTGTCGTCCTTAAAGTCGTAATTGCGACCGGTGCGCACGCGGCCTTCGGCATCTACGGCGACAAAAGCGCTGCAGGCAAACTGGGGCGCCTGGACATGTACCGGCACACCGGGCAGCACCTGCGCCACCACGGCATCGATGTAGGCCTGGTCGTCGCGCACGCCAGCGGCGATGATGCGATCAAGATCGTAGTCGTAGGCGATGTCGATTGCGTACAGGTCATAGCTATCCGCGTAGCCGGTCAAGCGTTTGAGCGACGCGGCGGACTTGATTTGCTTGCGGTAAACGATACCGGTGGCAGCGGCAAGGCCGACGGCGACTCCCGCGACACCGCAGGCGATGGCAATGTTACGTGGCTTCATGACGGCTCCTCTCGTCCTGTTAGCGTAATTGTCGCAAAAGGAGCGCGGGCATGATGGCTCAACTTGGTGAGCGGCGCGGGATTAAACATGGAATGAAGAGTGCGGCGCTGGCGTGGCGGGGTATGCTGGAGGGGACCATCAACCCAGCGAAAGGGGAGAGCATGACGGATCAGGAAACGCCCGAGCGCGCGCATGTGACGGCCGACGATATCGAGGCCGCCAACGACCTCATCGACTTTATCGAGGCATGTCCCAGCATGTTCCATACGGCGGCGACCATTATGGCCGAGCTCGACGAGGCGGGCTTTACCTACCTGCCCGAGAACGCGGCGTGGGACATCGAGCCGGGCGGGCGTTATTACACGCAGCGCAATACCTCGAGCGTTATTGCCTTTAAGGTGGGCGAGGACCTGACCGCGACGTGGGGCGAGGACGGCGTTGCCGGTGACTATCATTTTCAGCTCACGGCGTCGCACAGCGATTCGCCGACGTTTAAGGTCAAGGCCGTGCCCGAGCTCGACGGCGCAGGCGAGACGCTGCGCCTGAACACCGAGGCCTACGGCGGCATGATCGACTACACCTGGTTCGACCGCCCGCTGGCGCTCGCGGGCCGCGTGTTGGTACGCGAAGGCGACCGTATTGAGAGCCGCCTGCTTGCCACCGAGCGCGAAGTCGCGATTATCCCGAGCCTTGCCATCCATATGAACCGCGGCGTTAACGAGGGCTTTGCGCCCAACCGCGCCGTCGACCTGTGCCCGCTCATCAGCGCCGGTGAGCTTAAGCAGGGCGATTTTGATGCCCTGGTTGCCGACGAACTGGACGTTGAGCCCGAGCAGATCCTGAGCCGCGATCTGTTCCTGGTCAACCGCCAGGATGCGCGCATTTGGGGCTGGGCTGACGAGTTCATCTCGACGCCCAAGCTCGACGACCTGGCCTGCGCCTACACCTCACTGCAGGCATTTTTGGGTGCCGAGAACGCGCGCGACGTCTCGGTCTTCTGCTGCTTTGATAACGAGGAGGTTGGTTCCGAGACCAAGCAGGGCGCCATGTCGACGTTCTTGGCCGACGCACTGCGCCGCATCAACGGATCGCTGGGCTTTGACGACGAGTCGTACCATCGTGCACTTGCTGCCTCGATGCTTGTGAGCTGCGACAATGCGCATGCCGTGCACCCCAACCACGCCGAGAAGTGCGACGCCCGCAATCAGGTTGTGCTCAACGGCGGTATCGTTATCAAGGAAGCCGCCAACCAGCATTACTGCACCGATGCCTTTAGCCGCGCAGTGTTCCAGGCTATTTGCGATGACGCCGACGTGCCCACGCAGGCCTTCGCCAACAAGAGCGATATGGCGGGTGGCTCCACGCTCGGCAACCTGTCGAACATGCAGGCGAGCATGCATGCCGTGGACGTGGGCCTGCCGCAGCTGGCCATGCACTCAAGCTACGAGACCGGCGGCGTACGCGACGTGATGTACGCCATTCGCGCCCTCACGGCTTTCTACGAGCGAAACCTAACCATCAACGGCGCCGAAAGCGTGGAGCTCTAAAACCTGCTAAAAGGGACAGGTTTATTATGCAGGTTTTATCTGGGCAAATGCCGCAAAGCCAACAGCTGGACAGAATTGTTATGACACCGCAGGTTGAGCAAGCGTCAGCGAGCGATGTCCAGAGCGAACAAGTTGGCATGAAAAAGGCAAGGCATAGACCTTCTGGTCATGCCTTGCCTTTTGAATGACAAATTGTCGCTCTGGGCGGCGCGTAGCGTCGACCGGTCCGCCGTTCGTTAGAACGGCGGAACCCTAATGTTCGATCCAACAGCGCAGGGTCTCGCCGGCTTGCAGGTGACGCAGATTCTCTGCGGCAATGTCGACCACATTGTTGAGCGTGGCTGCCAGGTGGAACCAGCCGGAGACGTGCGGCGTGATGAGCATGTTGGGCGCATCCCACAGCGGGCTTGTTGCGGGCAGTGGCTCAGGGTCGGTGACATCGACCGCGGCACCGGCAAGGTGTCCGGACTCAAGAGCGGCAACCAGATCGTCGGCAACCACAAGATCGCCGCGGCCGCCGTTGGCAAAGAAGGCGCCCGGTTTCATCGCGGCGAAGAACTCGGCGTTCGCCAGACCGTGGGTCTCGGGTGTGCTGGGCATAAAGGATGCGACGATGTCGGCCTCCGCCAGGCGCTCAGACAGGGCATCCATGCCGTCCATGTCCTCAAACACAATGGGGTAGACGAGCGGATGGCGCTTGATGCCGCGGACGTGCGCGCCCATGCTGCGGCAGAGCGTGGCAAAGTGGCCGCCAATGTCGCCCGCGCCCAACACCAGCACATTGGCATTTTTGAGCGAGGTGACCGGGCCTAAGTCCTCCCAGCGATGCTCGCGCTGCAAGTCGTGATAGCCGGGCAGGTGCTTCATCATGGAAAGGACCATGGCAAACATGTGCTCGCTCACGGCCTGGCCGTAGGCGCCGATTGAGCAAGACAGCTTGGCTTCAGCCGGCACGGTGCCGGCGGCGAGATAGTCGTCATAGCCGGCGGTCTGCAGTTGCAGCAGCTGGAGGTGCTCGCATGCGGTCAGCAGGGAAGGGTCGATGTTGCCCAAGATCACGTCGGCATCGGCGACCTGCTCGCGCGTGATGGCGTCGGCACTCGTGTAGATAAAGTCCTCGCCCGGAGCGCTCGACTCAAGAATTGCGCGATGACGGTCGTTGACGGGCAACAAAACCAGGATGTTCACAAACGGTCCTCTCCGCCCAACCTGCCAAAAGGGGACAGGTTTATTTTGGCAGGTTTTATCAGGCAAAACGCTATAAAAACGCCGGGCTTCGCGATGGTTAACATATCCATCGCGAAGCCCGGCGCATCCACGGCTACCAGCTCAGCAGCTCGTAGCCGTCCTCGGTCACCACGAGCTGTACCTCGCACTGGGCCGAATCGCTGCCGTCCTTGGTGCGCACGCACCAACCGTCGCCCTTGCTGATCTTGATGTCGGGCGCTCCGGCGTTGACCATGGGCTCAATGGTAAAGACCATGCCCGGGGCCATGATGGTGTCCACATCGGGCGCCTCGGTGGTAAAGCCCACAAACGGGTCCTCGTGGAACTCTTTGCCAATGCCGTGTCCGCCGTACTCGCGCACTACGCTAAAACCGGCGTCCTCGACCGTCTTTTGCACGGCCTCAGCCATCACGGAGAGCGGCAGCCACGGCTTGACGGCAGCCAGACCCGCCTCCACGCTGGCGCGGGTGACGTCGACCAGGCGCTGGCGCTCGGCAGAGACCTCGCCGATGCAGAACATGCGGCTCGAATCACTAAAGTAGCCGTCTAGGATCGTGGAGCAGTCCACGTTGATAATATCGCCCTCATGCAGCACGTCCGTATCGCAGGGGATACCGTGACAGACCACGTCGTTGATCGAGGTGCAAACGCTCTTGGGGTAGCCCTCATAGTTGAGGTCGGCCGGCGTGCCACCGTGCTCGACGGTGTAGTCGTAGATCATCTGGTCGATCTGGTTGGTGGTCATGCCCGCGGCGATGTGTTCGCCTACGTAATCGAGCACGCCCACGTTGATGGCGGCCGAGCGCTTGATGCCCTCGATATCGGCGGGCGTCTTGTAGAGCGTGCGGGGCAGAACCTCCCAGCCCTCTTCCCACAAGCGCTCGAGGCGCTCATCAAAGGCGCTATGGCATTTCTTATATTTTTTGCCGCTGCCGCACCAGCAGGCGTCGTTGCGGCCGGGCACGGGTCCATTGTCAAACATGGCTAACTTCCTTTCATTCGCAGCTAGTATAGCCCACCCACGCGTCCATAAAAGTTGCGGTGATATAGTTCCGATTTAAGCGGTTTAACAGCATAAATAGGAACTATATCACCGCAACTGATGGAGCGGGATGGCAGGCACTAGCTGCTGCGTGGTTTTGCTAGTAGCTCACCTGGCAGGGAATGCCGAGGGCGCGCACGCGCGCGGCAATGGCGTCGAGGGCCTCGGGTGCTGCTTTGGCAAGGCCTGCGACCGGTGTCTCGCGCGCCACCGTGTAGATGGTCGCCTCCTGCGGACGAATGCGCTCGAGCACCGCGAGCCAGGGGGCGACGTACTCCTCGCCGGTGTTGTCGATGGGCTTGCCCTGATACTCACCGGTCAAAAAGATCGTCTGGATAATAACGTGACCGTCAAAGCTTGCGAACGTCTCGATCTGGTGCTCGACGTCGTAGGGGCCAACGGGCTGGTCGAGCAGCTGGATAAATGCCGGGTCGACGGTATCGAGCTTAAGAATGTTGTCATCGACCATCATGAGCGCGTCGTGCACCTCGGGGCGGTCGGCGCGCGTGCCGTTGGAGAGCACGGCGATCTTGGAGTTTGGGGCAAGCTCGTCGCGCAGCGCGACGGCGCCGGCGATGGCCTGCGGAAACTCCGGTGCGGCGGTGGGCTCGCCGTTGCCTGCGAAGGTGATCACATCGGGGAGCTCGCCCTCGGCTGCCATCTCGCGCAGCTTTGCCTCGAGCGCGTCGAGTACCACGGCAGCTGTGTTGTACGGCTCATGGCAGGGGTGCTCGGCGTTGAGGCCGTTTTCGCAGTAAATGCAGTCGAACGTGCAGATTTTGCCGCTGGCCGGCATCATGTTGACGCCGAGCGAGAGACCAAGGCGACGGCTGCGAACGGGCCCAAAGATGGGGCTGGCATTCAAAAACGTAGACATAGGCATATGCTCCTCAAGACAATTGTGCCTAAGCATAGCATCGGCTCCAAAGCCAGGTGCGGGCTCTTGCTTTACAAGTTTCGTTTTTTCACGTCGCCCATTATGCCGCGCCATGAAAAGCTTCGGGTCGGGTAAAGTTAATCTGTTAACAAGGTGTAAGGCAATGTGGGTCCATCCAACCGCGCTGACGTGCAACTGGATGAGCATTGATGATGGGGGCACAACATGAATTTTACGGTCGAGAATGCGGGTACCACGATTGCCTGTCGCGAATATGCCGGCCCAGATGTGTCGCCTGATGCTCCTGCCTTGGTGTGCGTGCACGGCGCTTGTGTCGACGGCACATTTTTCGACGGTATCGCTTGTGAGCTCAGCCGCAACTACCGCGTAATTGCCTACGACCGCCGCGGCTGCGGTGGCAGCAGCGATGCGGCAGACGGCAGCTATGATCTTGCCGCTCAGGCCGCCGACCTGCAAGCCGTGATCGAACACGTTGGCGCTCCGACAAATGTGCTTGCGCATAGCGCCGGTACGTTGGTGGCGCTGGAGCTTCTTCGCGCCGAACCCCATCTCGTCGCCCGTGCGATTCTGCATGAGCCGGCTGTGTCGGCCGAAGGCGTCGGCATGGGCGCAGCTCCGGTTTTGCTCGATATGATTGCGGCTGGAAAGGTTTCAAAGGCGCTCCGGCTTTTCTTGGGAGCCCTCGGCGACTTGGACCCCGAAGCTCCCGGGACGACCGAAGCGGAAGCCAAACATGCCCTGCGCAATGGTCGTTGCTTTATGGCTAATGAATACGGAACAAATATGACATATGCTCCCGACTGGGAGCGCGTCCGCGCGTCAAAGGCGGTGTCGGCCGTGTTTTTGGGCGAGCTTTCGGTCGATACACCCCGCGAGGCTGGCACGCGAGCGGCTGCCGAATATCTCGATTGCCCCCTTGTGACGATCCCGGGCGCGCATAACGGTCTGCGCGATCGCCCGGCAGCGGCTGCCCGGGCTGTTCGTGGCATCCTGGGGCTCTAGCAGCCGCAATAGCCAAAGCGGGCTTCACCAGCAGACGTTTCGGCCGTGTTAACAAATGTGTTCAAAACCTCACGTCTGCGGCTTCAATCGCGCCGTCTGCCAACTCATAAAAATGTAACAGCATTCACGTGCTTACCTGCATCGGCAAGGTGTTACCCTTGTAGCATTTGGAACCCACCGCTACCATGCGAAACTATCGAAAGGGCCCCATATGCTCAATAATCACGAGGTCAATCTAACCGCCGAGGAGGCCGCCGCCGAGGTCGCCCGCGTCGCGAAGACCTACCCCGTGGTGCGTTTGCTGTCGGCCGATCAGATTAAGAGCGAGCCTAACTGCCTGCTCGCCGGCAATCGGTGCCCTTGTCTGCGTCAGTCGAGTCTTGAGGCCTTGGCAGATTCCGATGAAGTGTCGGAGCAACTGCTCAACGATGGTGTTGAGTACCGCGCCCGCCTGCGCCCTCTGAAGGTCGAGGGCGAGCCTCATGTCTTACTGATGGTGCGTCCGATCGATGAGCAAGAGGCTGCAGAAGAGGACCTTGTCTACACCGACGTGCTGACGAGCGTGCGCAATCGCCGATATTACGAGGAAAAGCTCCGTAGCGCCCGCATGAATGCCGGCGTTGCGGTGATCGACCTTGATGATTTTAGGGTCTTCAACGATACGTGTGGCCGTCATGCCGGCGACCTTGCGCTCGGTGCTGTGGCGACGGCCATACGCAGCGGAATTCGTTCGACTGACGAGCTCGTACGCTATGGCTGCGACAAGTTTGTGGTCGTCATGCCCAATATTCCCTCCGATGACTTCACCCGTCGCCTGCATCAGGTGTCCGATGCCGTTCGTTCCACGATTGTTCCGGGCCATGAGTACGTGAGCTTGACGGCATGTGTTGGTGGCGTTCGCATTCATGGCGAGACGGTCGATGAGGGCGTTGGCCGCGCTGTCCAGTTATTGAGCCGCGCTAAGGCAAAAGCCGGTACGGTCGTGACCGATGCCGATTCCATCGAGGCCTTCCAAAGCGAAAAGCCTTTGGTGCTTATTGTTGATGGCTCCGAGATGAACCGAGCCATTCTCAACGAGATGCTCAAGGACGAGTATTGCATCCTGGAGGCCGACAACGGTCGTACGGCGCTCGACATGGTCGACCGCTATGGCGATGAGTTGTCGCTCGTGCTGCTGGATATTGTCATGCCGGGCATAAGCGGCTTTGAGGTGCTGGCCGATCTGTCGCGCCGATCGGGTATCGACAATCTGCCTTTTATCATGATTTCGAGCGAAGATTCCGATGATATGGTTCTGCGCGCGTACGAGCTGGGCGCCTCGGACTATATCAACCGCCCGTTTGACTCCCGTGTCGTGCGCCGCCGTGTAAGCAACACCATCCGCCTATACGCCAAACAGCGCCGCCTGACGAGCCTGCTGTCCCAGCAGTACAACGAGCGCGTCAAGAACAGTCGCATGCTCATCGACATCATGGCCGGCGTCATGGAGCTTCGCAACGGCGAGAGCGGCAGACACGTTACGAACATCGAGAAGCTGACCGAGCTGCTGCTTGGCTGTCTGGTCCAGCGTAGCGACACCATCTCCCTCGACAATGAGGAACGCTCTACGATTGCCCTGGCTTCGGCGCTGCACGATATCGGCAAGATGTCGATTGACGATGCGATTCTCAACAAACCCGGGCGCCTTACGCCCGAGGAGTTCGAGATTATGAAGACGCATACCACGATGGGCGCCGACATGTTGCTTGAGCTGGGCCGCCATCACGTCGGCAATGCGCTTATGGAATATGCGTACCAGATTGCGCGTTGGCATCACGAGCGCTGGGACGGCAAGGGTTATCCCGATGGCCTTAAGGGCGACGAGATTCCCATTGCCGCGCAGGTGGTCTCGGTGGCCGACGTGTATGATGCGCTGACGAGCGTGCGCGTGTACAAGGACGCTAGCCCGCACAAGGAGGCGATCCAGATGATCCTGGACGGTAAGTGCGGCACCTTTAACCCGCTGTTGCTCGAATGCCTGCTCGAGGTGCAAGACCGTATTGCCGAGACGTTGGCACGCCCCGCCGACGTCGTTGCGTTTCCCACGATTTAGTTTGACCAAAGGAGTTTTAATCCATGATTTCCATGCGTGAGGCGTATGAGAAGATCGGCGCTAATTATGATGACGCGTGCGCTCGGCTGATGGGCGGGGAAATGCTTGCCCGCTTTGCCCTCAAGTTTTTGGATGACGAGAGTATGGACAAGCTGGAGGCCGCCATGGCGGCGGGAGACGCCGAAGGTGCGTTTATGGCAGCGCACACGCTCAAGGGCGTGAGCCAGAACCTGGGATTCGATAATCTGTACGAGCCGGCGGTCGTGGTGACCGAGGCGCTGCGCGGCGCCGATACCGTTGACGGCGCCCGCGAGGGGATGCATGCGCTGCAGCAGCAATATGCGGCAACGATGTCGGCTCTGCGCGAGGCGGCTGAATAAGAGCTTGCGAGCCTTGGGCTGCTTGCCGGCCACATATAGGTGAAAGGGCGCCCCGCCGGACCATGTGGCCGGCGGGGCGCCCTTATCTGTTTTGTGGTTCGCGTGCTAGCGGGCCTGCTTGACCTTGGCTGCCGCCTCGACAAACGACTTCCAGAGGTTAAAGTCGGTTTCGAGCGTCTGCCAGGTGTACTCGGGATGCCATTGCACGCCTAGACAGAATGGCTGGCCTTCGACCTCGATGCACTCAGGAACGCCGTCGGTTGCCTTGGCGACCAAGCGCGTGCTTTTACCCAGACGCTCCACGCAGCAGTGGTGCGCGGAGTTGGTCTGGATCAGCCTGTGCCCGCCAACCGCGCGCTCCAGCAGCGAGCCCGGCACGACTTCGACGGGATGCACGGGGTCGTTGAGCACGTGGGTATGGCGCCACTGCGTGCGGCCCTCGCGCGCGCCCAGGCTCGGCACGTCCATGCACAGGGTGCCGCCGGTGGCGACGTTGAGCAGCTGCGTGCCGCGGCAGGTGGTAAAGAGCGGCTTTTTGGCGCGGAGCACCTCGCCGACCAGCTTAAACTCAAAGCTATCGCGGATCTCGCAGCAGAGGGTGGGGTCGTAGGGTCGATCATCGCCCCAACGTTTGGGATTGACATCGGGGCCGCCGGGAATGGCGATGCCGTCGGCGATATCGACGTAATGACGGATAACCTCAATGTCCTCGGTGATGGACATCTGCAGCGGCAGTCCGCCGGCGGCAAGAATGGCATCGACAAAGACACTTGCGATTTCCTCGTTGGGGGAGAGCGTCTCGCTCAAAAACGGCTTTGCTTCTTCCCAACGCGGTGCGACGAGGATGAGTGGGCGGTCGGCGGGGTCGACGTCGACATACGGGGTGTAGGACGATGAGGTGCGGGTTCCGATCATGGTTGCGGCTTTCGAATCCGGGTGGACATGGCACAGGGGTGACGCGGGGCAAACGTTACTGATGAATTTGCCCGCGTGGCAATTGGGTTAGTGACCCTTGATGGAGTTGAGGAAGTCCTGGGCGCGCTTGGTTTGGGGGCGGTCGAAGAACTCGTCAGGCGTGCCGGTTTCCACGATCTGGCCGTCGGCCATAAACACGACGCGGTCGGCCACGCGGCGGGCGAAGTTCATCTCGTGCGTGACGACGATCATCGTCATGCCCTGCTGGGCCAGGCGGACCATGGCCTCGAGCACCTCGTTGATCATCTCGGGGTCAAGGGCGCTCGTGGGCTCGTCAAAAAGCATGGCCTTGGGCTGCATGGCGAGTGAACGGGCGATGGCTACGCGCTGCTGCTGGCCGCCCGAAAGCTGTGCGGGTACCTTGTCGGCCTGCTCGGCCACGCCCACGCGGCTCAGCAGGTCCATGGCGCGCTCACGAGCCTCTTCCTTGGACACGCCCAGCACGTCGACCGGCCCCAGCATGACGTTCTGCAGTACGTTCATATGCGCAAACAGGTTGAACTGCTGAAACACCATGCCCAGTTCGGCGCGCATGCGGGCAAGATCCTTGCCTTCTTGCGGCAGGGGCTCGCCCTCGATGAGGATCTCGCCCGAGTCGATAGTTTCCAGGCGGTTGATGGTGCGGCACATGGTCGACTTGCCCGAGCCCGAGGGGCCAATCACCACGACGACCTCGCCGCGGTCGACCGACAGATTGATGTCGTTGAGAACGTGCAGGTCGCCATAGTGCTTATCGACGTGTCTGAGCTCGATCAGCGGCTGATTGCCGGTGGAAGAGGTACTCTGTGCCATGGTGCTCGGCTCCTTATGACTTGAAATGGTAAAGCGTTAGCGGATGATGGTCGCGCCGGTCTTGTGCGAAACATAGACAGCGGCCTTGTTGATCGCGACGTTGATGAGGATGTAGATGACTGCGATCACCAGGTAGACCGATACGAGGGCGTCGTAGTTGGTAATGAGCACGCGGGCGTTTTGCATGAGGTCGGGGTAGCTCACCACGTAGGCGACGGTGGTGTCCTTGACCACGACCACAAGCTGCGAAATCAAGGACGGAATGATAAACCGAATAGCCTGCGGCAACACGATTTTAAAGGTGATTTTGGCCCTGGAGAGACCGAGTGCCTGGGCGGCCTCGACCTGACCGCGCGGCACGGCGTTGACGCCGGCACGGAAGATCTCGGCAAGTACACCGGCTGCGGCGAGCGCGACGGGAAGCGTGAGCATCCAAAACGACGGTAGCGCGATCTTGTACTGGGGCAGCACCAAAAAGAAGAAGTAGATGAACAGAAGGCTCGGTACGCCGCGGAAGAAATCGGTGAGCACGCGACAGACCAGCTGCAGCGGCTTAATGTCGCTGGTGCGGCCGAGCATAAGGGCTAAGCCCAGCACCAGCGCGATGGCGCCAGCGGTGAGTGCGACTTTAACGGTGCCCTCAAAGCCGGCAAGCAAGAACTTCCAGGTGGTGAGGTGCGTAAAGAAATACCAATAGTGGACCGAAAGCTGACCAGTCACATAAAAGCGCTGCAGCACCAGGACGACGAGCGCGGCGACGGCAACAAGCGAGATGGCGGTGCCGATGCGAATCTTGGCGCGCATCTTGGGGCCGGGAGCCTCGTAGAGCGCATCGCGCATGGTGAGCGCAGGGGAGGAATGCTTGCTCATCGGAGGATCCTCACCTTCTTATCGATATAGTTGCCAATGTGGCTTACCACAAAGGCCGTGCCCAGGTAGCCGAGCGCCGAGATAAAGAACGCGGCGACGCCGCCGAGCGAGCGCGTGTTGATGTAGCTCACCACGCCGGTGAGCTCCTGCGGTTTAAGCGGCACCTGGCTGCCGAGCGCGGTGGTGAGCATGACGGCGATAAAGAGGTTGGTCATGGGCAATACACTTGAGCGCAGTGCCTGCGGAATCACGATCTTGGCGAGGATGCGATTAAAGCTCATGCCGAGCGAACGTGCGGCTTCGACCTGACCGACGCCGACGGTGTTGATGCCGCTCATAAAGTTTTCGGAGCCAAAGGCCGAGCCCAAAAGGACCGTGGCGACGAAAACGCAGGTGCGGTAGGGCAGGACGACCTTGAGCGGCGGCAGTGCGTAGACGACGATGATGAGCAGCGCGATGCCGGGGATGTTACGGAAGACCTGGACATACAGGTCGCCAAAGACGCGCAGCGGCTTGAGCGGCGACACGCGCATCACGGTGACGGCGACGGCCAGCACCATGGCGATGGCAAACGACTCAAGCGTCATGCCCCAGGTTGCGAGCAGCGCGTCGATATAGTTCTGGCCATAGAGCGACCAGAGTTCGGAGAGACTCATGCGGACCTCCCGCTGATAAGGAAAGGGGCTCCCGTGTGTACGGAAGCCCCGACAACTCAGTGAGGAAACAGTTTACCGCAATAAAGCGGATCGTGCGTTTCCATATGGTTTCGTTGCGGCCGTTACTAGGCTCGCTGTTTAGGCGCCGATCTCGGGCAGCTCGGGAACATTGGTGTCGCCCGTACGGTCGCCGATGCAGACCTGCCACAGCTCGGTCCAGGTGCCATCGTCCTCGATCTTCTTAAGGAAGTCGTTGACAAAGGCGACGCCGTCGGAATCGAGCGGCAGGCCGATGCCGTAGGGCTCCTTGCTGCCGAAGGGCTTGCCGGCGATCTTGTACTTGCCGGGCTCGCGGACCAGGGCGCTCTGCTGCATGTTGTTATCGATGACGTAGGCATCAACGCGACCCTGCTGGAGTGCCTGGCGGGCCTCCTCGTCGGTCTTGAACTCCTGCTGGCTGGCCTTGGGAACGAACTCCTCCAGGATGGCGGGGCCGTTGGAGCCGGACTGGACAGCGACGTTCTTGTCGGCCAAGTCGTCGACGCTCTTGATGTCGTCGTTATCGGCGAGCACCAGGATGGCCTGCTGCGTGTAGTAGTAGGGGCCGGCAAAGGAGACGAGCTTCTTGCGCTCGTCAGTGATGGTGTAGGTGGCAAAGACAGCGTCGACCTGGCCGTTCTGCAGGACGGACTCGCGTGTGTCCGAGGTAACCTGGGTGATCTCGACCTTGTTCTCGCCCAGAATGTAGTTGGACAGGAGCTGTGCGATACCGGCGTCGAAGCCGCGGGTCTGACCGTCTTTCTCGTTGAGGAGGGAGAAGAGCGTGGAGGTCTGAACGCCACCGATCTTAAAGACGCCGGCGTCCTTGACGGCCGTGGCCCAGGTGCTGGCGGCGATGGCGTCGTCATCGGCCTTGGGGCCGTCGTTGACGAGCTTGTCGAATGCCTTAGCGTCGAGCGTGGTAGAAGCCTCGGTATCCTCGGAGCTCTTGGAGGAACCGGCGGCGGAACCCTTGTCGGCCTCGGCGCTGGTGTCGGAGCAGCCGGCAAGACCAAGGCCGGCGACGGTTGCGAAGGTAGCGGCGACAAAGCCGCGGCGGTCGAGAACGACCTGCTGGGAGAGGTTCTTGCTCATGGTAGAACACCTTTCTCAATAAAATCCCTAGCGGTTGAGTAGAGTTATACCCTATCGCGCTCAAATGGGTCAACACGAAATAACTCAGAAACATACTTACCTTATGGGTTATTCTGCCTACCAAAAAGGGACAGGTCTATTTTGGCAGGTTTTATCTGGGCAAACGTCAGTTATTGCAGTTAAGAAAGCATTTTGCAGACGGCATGATCGCTCGCGGCGGTCGCTATAATGGCGGCAGCGCGACGCATATATAAGTAAGGAGATCGCGTATGAGCGGTTATTCGTTTTTCGCACCGACCAAGGTGTTGTTTGGCGCGGGCAAGTTGGGCGAGCTGGGCGCGCAGAAGCTGCCTGGCACCAAAGCACTCATCGTTACCACCGGCGGCAACTCGGTCAAGCGCTTTGGATACCTGAGGCGCGTGGAGGCGGAGCTCGAACGCGCCGGCGTGGCGCACGAGCTATTCGATCGCATTGAGCCCAATCCGCTGCGCGAAACCGTCAACGCAGGTGGCTGGATGGCGCGCACCCGTGGCTGTGATTTTATACTGGCGCTTGGCGGCGGTTCGGTCATGGACGGCAGCAAGGGCATCTGCGCGGTGGCGGCCAACCCGCATACCGATGCCGAGGGCAACGAGTGCCCCGGTGACATCTGGGACTTTGTGAATGGCGGCACTGCGCTCGGCCTGCCTATCCCCAACAATCCGCTGCCGCTTGTTTGCGTGACTACCACGGCGGGTACCGGCTCCGAGGTCGATGCGGGCGGCGTCCTGTCCTGCGAGGACAATGACGAGAAGCTTCGCCTGGGCGATCCGCGCCTGTTCCCAGTGCTTTCAATCGTCGACCCCGAGCTCATGGTGAGCGTTCCAGCACGTCTGACCGCCTATCAGGGATTCGACGCCCTGTTCCATTGCGTTGAGTGCTACATCTCAAATACCAACACGCCCATGGGTGACATGGTTTGCCGCGAAGGCATCCGCCGTGCCGCCGTGGCACTGCCTACGTGCGTCAATAATGGCGATGACCTGGAGGCGCGCTCGAGCCTTGCGTTTGCCAACACACTCGGCGGTTATGCCATGGATGCCTCGGGCACCACGGGCTCGCATGGTCTTGAACATGGCATGAGTGCGCATCATCACGACCTGCCGCACGGTGCCGGTCTCATTATGATCGCCCGTGCCTATCACACGTGGATGATCGATCACGGTGCCGCACCCGAGCGCTATATCGACATGGCGCGCCTGATAGGTAATGCCGCCGCGGATGATCCGCATGATTTTGTGATTGAGCTTACGCGCCTGATGGAGGCCTGTCATGTGGTCGACCTTGCCATGAGCGAATGGGGGATTATGGCAGAAGAGTTGCCGGCCATCGCGCATAACGCTCTGACGACCAACGGCGTCCTGTTCAGCCACGACCCCGTGACGCTGACCGACCCCGACGTCGTCAAAATTCTCAAGAACAGCTACCGTTAGTTGCCTTGCTGCTTTGTCTCGATCTGTAACATCTGCAGCCGTTTTTGCCGAGTAACTGTTACAGATTGAGATTATTTCCTTAGGGGGATTCGAATGTCTCAATCTGTAACATCTGGACGGACAAAAGGTCTCTATCTGTTACAGATTGAGACAAAGGCCAGGGACTAAGATGTCTTGTCTAGATCTGTAACAGTTAGACGGGAATTCGGGTCCTAGATGTTACAGATTGAGATAATCGCGTCGCGAAAATTAAAACCTCCGCAGGGGTGCTTCCCTTGCGGAGGTTTTCTTACTCGTTGAGTAGCCTTACGGCTTCGGCGGCCATGTTCTCGATCGTCATGCCGTTCTGTGCGAGCAATTCGTTGGGGTCGTAGCGGTCGGGGAAGCCCTTGGCGATGCCGAAGGTGCGGGTACGTACGGGCGTGCAGGCCAGGTAGCACGCCACGCGCTCGCCCCAGCCGCCGTCCAAGATGCCGTCCTCGAGGGTGACGACAACGCGATGCTCGGCGGCAAGACTGTCGAGGAACTCGCGGTCGAGCTCGGTTGCAAAGCGCGGGTTGACGAGCGTGGCCTCGATGCCGTACTCGGCAGTCAGACGGTTTGCCACGCGCTCACCCAGCTCAAAGAAATCGCCAAGCGCGAGCACGGCAACGTCGCGGCCCTGACGCACCACGTTGTAGCGAACGGCGCTGTAGTCGGTGTCTTCGGCGGGCGCAAGGTCGGGGCGGCTTACCAGGCCGATGCCCGGTACGCGGATTGCCACGGGATGCTCGCGGTGGTCGAGCGACCAGCTCAGCATGGACAGATATTCCTCCATGCAGGCAGGCGCCAAGTAGTGCATGTTGGGAAGACCGCCCAGCATGGAAATATCAAAGAACGAAAGATGCGTCTCGGACGTGGTGCCAAAGATTGACGCACCAAACACCAAAATGGTTGCGGGGGCGTCGTTGAGGCACAGGTCGTGCCACAGCTCGTCGTAGGCGCGCTGCAAAAACGTGCCGTACACACCAAAGACTGGCTTGGCGCCCGAGCGCGCAAGCGCGGTGGCAAAGGTCACGGCGTGCTCCTCGGCAATGCCCACATCGACGAACTGTTTGCCGGCGGCAGCGCGAAGCTCGGGTGTAAAGCCCATAATGTAGGGCGTGGCGGCCGTGATGCCAACGACCTGTGGATCGCGCTCGATGGCGGCGCTGAGCGCCTCGCCCGTAATGTCAGCATAGGTGCGCGGCGCGGGCTCGCTCGGATGGCCCGGGCAAAGCTTGCGCCCAGTCGCCATGTCAAACGGACCCACGTGGTGCCAGCGTTCGGGGTCGCTCTGGGCCGGCTCAAAGCCCTTGCCCTTGGCGGTGGAGACGTGCAGCACGATGGGATGATCGATATTGCGCAGTTCCTGCAGCGCGTCGACCAGGGCCAACACGTCGTTGCCGGCGTCCAAATAACGGTAGTCGAGTCCCATCGCGCGGAAAACGTTGCGCTCACAGGTGCCGTTGCTGGTGCGCAGCTCGGCCAGATTGCGATAGAGGCCACCGTGGTTCTCGGCGATGGACTGGTCGTTATCGTTGACGATGATGATCAGGTTGCTGTCGAGTTCGGCGGCATTGTTGAAGCCCTCAAACGCCAAGCCGCCCGAAAGCGAGCCGTCGCCAATGATGGTGATGACGTTGTAGCTGTCGCCCGCCAGATCGCGGGCGTGTGCCAGGCCGCAGCCCAGGCTCACCGATGTGGAGGTGTGGCCCATGGCGAACAGGTCGTGCTCGGACTCGTCGGGATTGGCAAAGCCAGAAGCCTCGCCAAAACGTTCCGGATCGATATAGGTATACGCGCGCCCGGTCAGCGCCTTGTGGGCGTAGGTCTGGTGCGAAACGTCAAAGACAATCTTGTCGATAGGGGAGTTAAACACGCGATGAAGCGCAACCGTAAGCTCAACGACGCCCAGGTTGGGGGCAACGTGTCCGCCGACAGCGGCGGAGCTTTCGAGGATGGCGTGGCGAATCTCGCCGCAGAGCAGCGGAAGCTCGGCGCGGTCGAGAGCCTTGACGTCCTCGGGCGTTGTCGTTTGCGTAAGCAGCATCGTTGTGGGTTACTCCATGCGAATCGAGCGCCGGCGCTCCCTCGGCCGACACAATTGCACAAGACAGTCTCGCACATTTTGGCGTTTGATATGTGACGGCGGCGCGGTAATTCGACAACTGGTGGGGCAAAACGTTTTGTCCGATGCCATACTGATAGATTCGATGATGATTTTTTCAATACGTGCAGGCCGTGGCTTGCCGCCGTGAGCCGCTGGAAGGAGGCAGCATGTCCGATGCCGTTCGTGCCGAGAAAATCGCGCACGAGGTCGACGATGCCGCCCGCCAGCTCGCCCAGGCGGGCCGCTTGGACCTGACGCGCGAGTTTATCCAGCATGGCGACGTGACGGTCTATGCACATGTGACCTCGGTGGCACGGGCAAGTCTGTCCTTTGCCGAGCACTTGGGCCGTGCTGGCATTTCGATCGACCGTGCCTCGCTGCTGCGCGGGGCCTTGCTGCACGACTACTTTCTCTATGATTGGCACGACCCCGACCCGAGCCATCGACTGCACGGATTTCGACATCCGTTTTTCGCCCTGGCGCGTGCCGAGGAAGATTTTGAGCTGACGCCGCGAGAGCGGAATATTATCGTGCGGCATATGTTTCCGCTGGTGCCGGTGCCGCCGACGTGTCGCGAGGCGTGGATTGTTTGTCTGGCGGATAAATGGTGTGCTCTGCGTGAGACGGTCGCCGGCCGCCTGCCGCGCAAGGACGAGACGGACGATAGCGTGAGTAAAGCATCGAGTGAAAAGAGGAGAGGGTAGACGGTGGAAACCGCGATTGATATGGCGTTTGGCGGCGCGACGCTTGCCGCCTGCCCACTCTCGGCACTGGTGCTCTCGTTTGCCTTTTACGGGTTTTGCGGTTGGGCATGGGAGTCGACAGTATGCGCCATGCTCAATCACGGACGATTTGCCAACAGTGGCTTTTTGCTGGGGCCGTGTTGTCCTATCTATGGTGTGGGCGGCATTGCCTGCTGGTTGCTGTTGCGCGGGATTCCGGATGCCTCGAGCCAGTTTGTCGCTGCAGCGCTCGTATGCAGCGTGATTGAGTACAGCGTGGGCGTGCTGTTGGAAAAAACAACGGGCGCTCGCTTTTGGGATTACTCGCACCTGCCGTTTAACTTGCACGGACGCATCTGTCTGTACTGGGCCTGCGCGTTTGGCTTGGGTTCGTTGTGTATTTGCCGTTTAGTGGAGCCGGTATTGCTGGGGCTGCTTGGCCATCTGCCGGTACTGATTGTGCGGTTGTCCGC
This sequence comes from uncultured Collinsella sp., assembly GCA_937950325.1. GTDB lineage: Bacteria > Actinomycetota > Coriobacteriia > Coriobacteriales > Coriobacteriaceae > Collinsella. Next base: position 47,848 of record CALFDJ010000042.1, on the reverse strand, counting down.
CTTTATCGTCGCGGTCGCGATGATGGTCGACGCGGTGTGCTCGTTGGCGAGCTGGCGGCGTCTGTCTGATCAGCTGGAGCGCGTCCGGACCGACCTTGCGGACCGCATCAACGAGTCGCTTGCCGACGCGTCCGACTCAATGCTCGAGCGCATTCCCGATTCTACGATTGGCTCGGTGGCACAGACGCACATCCGTAGCCGTGCCGTTAACGCGTGGCTGGCCGAGCTGGGTGACGCCGCGCTCGATGCCCTGCGCGAGAAGGCTTCGATGCCGACGTTTATCGCGGATGGTGCTCGCGGCCTGGCGCTTGCCGCCCGCCGCGTGGCCGATGCCGCGCCGAACATGCCGCGTCCGTCGCTCAGTCGTCGCCTTGCCGGCAAGCGCATGAGCCGTCCGGTGCCAAGCGTGTCGCTCAGCCGACGCGACCTGCGCTTCTTCAATGCCTTCCCGCGCTTGCGCATCAACCGCTACGAGGGCGTCATCCGAGCTACCGACCTCCGCGACCGAGCCCGCGAGCTGTTCCGCCGCTAGCCGGGACGGGCGCGCTCGCGGCTTCCTTGCTCGCGTATTTCCCGTTCGTTTCGCGTCCGTTGCCGCGCCGTTTCCAAGATTGCGGCACCGTTTCCATTCGACAACGCCGCGTTTAACAACGCCGTATCTGGTCTACACCAGTTGCCCCTCGGCCGCATTATGGGCGCCGACAACGTTCATGCGACCAAGGGAGAGCGAATGTACGATACGGGATCGACAACGTTTATGCTCGTCTGCACCATGCTCGTGTTTTTAATGACACCGGGCTTGGCGTTTTTCTATGGCGGCCTGTCCAGGCGCAAAAATGTCATCAACACCATGCTTATGTGCTTTGGCGCCATTGGCCTGGTTGGTGTGCTGTGGATTGTTGCCGGCTGGTCTCTGGCCTATGGCGGCGACGGTTCCAGCCCGTTTATTGGAGGCCTTGACCAGCTGCTGTGCCTGCCGGTACTCAACCAGGTGCTGCAGGCGGCCGAGGGCAATGCCGCGGACGGTGTCGTCTACCCGGAGATTATCAACATCGCCTTCCAGATGGCGTTTGCCATGATCACTGCTGCTATCGTCACGGGCAGCCTGGCCGGCCGCGTTAAGTTTGGTGCCATGACGGCCTTCCTGGGCATTTGGCTGCTCGTGGTCTATGCGCCGTTCGCCCACATGGTCTGGGGCGGCGAGGGTTCCTTTATCGGCGACATTATCGGCGCGCTCGACTTTGCCGGTGGCGACGTGGTGCACATCTCGTCCGGTCTCACGGGTCTGATTCTTTGCTTAATGCTCGGCCGTCGTCGCGGCTTTGGCATGGTGAGCTACCGTCCGCATAACGTGCCGTTTGTGGCGCTGGGCGCCGGGCTGCTTTGGTTTGGCTGGTTTGGCTTTAACGGCGGCAGCGAGTTTAAGGCCGACGCCGTGGCGGCGCTTGCCATCCTCAACACCGTGACGGCCAGCGCGGCGGGCATGGTCTCGTGGCTTGCCGTCGAGCGCGTGCATACCGGTCGCCCCACGCTGGTGGGCGCCAGCACCGGTCTGGTTGCGGGCCTTGTGGTGGTCACGCCGGGTGCGGGCTTTGTCGAGCCGTGGGCGGCGCTGGTCATGGGCCTGATCGTCTCGCCTGTCTGCTACCTGGCCATCAGCCATCTTAAGACCAAGTTTGGCTACGACGATGCGCTCGACGCGTTCGGTTGCCACGGCATCGGCGGCATCTTGGGCGGCGTGCTCACGGGCCTGTTCTGTGTGCCGGAGCTCTCGTGGACCGGTAAGGGTGGCCTGTTCTACACGGGCGACGTGTCGCTGCTCGTCTCGCAGATTTTGGGCATTGTGGTGACGGTCGCTATTGTACTGGTGCTCGACTTGGTGACCGCCGCGGTGGTCAAGGCGCTGTTCCACGGCAGCCTGCGCGTGGACGAGGCCGACGAGGCGCTGGGCCTGGACGCGAGTCAACACGGCGAGAGCGCGTATCCCTCGTTCTCCGGACTCGATTAGCAGCTTCCCCAAGCACCGCACCTTGCCGTTCAATCGTCGCTCACGTACTTAAGTACGCTTCGCTCCTCTTTCACGGCAATCTGCGGCACTTGGGAAACCTGCTAAGACCAGTCAGTTGAACTTTTTGATTTCTGAGGTTGGTTTGCGGCACCTGGGAAACCCGTGCCATGTGAAGGACAATTCATTTCTTTATTAAAGAGAGGAATTCACTATGAAGAAAATTACGGCGGTCGTTCGTGCCGAGAAGCTTGAGGTTCTCAAAGACGCGCTGTTTGCTGCTGATGTTCGTGGTATGACCATCAACCAGGTGCAGGGCTGCGGCGCGCAGCATGGCTGGAAGGAATACGTGCGCGGCAACGAGTTGCTTGTCAACACGATCCCTAAGGTACAGTTCACCCTTATTTGCGCCGACGAGCATGTCGACGGCATTGTCGAGATTATCTGCAACGCTGCTCGCACCGGAGCCGTCGGCGACGGCAAGATCTGGGTCGAGCCGGTCGAGGAGGTTATCCGCATCCGTACCGGCGAACACGGCCCCGCCGCGGTGTAGAATCGACCGCCTGCCATCCGCAACGTTAAAATACTGCAATGAGGCACAAGACTTGCGTTGCGGATGGACAGATTATGGGGCGTAATAAATATCCCGAGGAGACAGTCGCGAAGATTCTCGACGCGGCGCTGGAGCTATTCTGCGCACAGGGTTATGAGGGGACGAGCATTCAAGATATCGTCGACCGCCTCGATGGCATGACCAAGGGTGCTGTCTATCATCACTTTAAGAGCAAAGAAGAGATTTTCAACGCCGCATTTGATCGGGCAATGGCTCCGATTGTTGAGCGCCGCCGCGCGACACTCGGTGCTGGCAATATGACGGGAGCCCAAAAGCTCAAGCGACTGTACGCGCCCGAGTCTGTCGTTCCGCAAATTGAGCTATGGGCACGCATGCATCCTGCGGCAGATCCGGTAAAAAGCTCGCGTCTACTGGCGATGCAGTACCAGGGCTCGTTCGACGAGTCGGCCGATGGCTGTCTTTTGCCAGTGATCGAGGAGGGCATCGCCGACGGCTCCATTGCGTGCAAATGCCCGCGCGAAGCGGCTGAGGCCGTATCGTTGTTGGCGAATCTTTGGCTGCTGCCGCTGTTCCGTCCGCTCGAGACCAAGGATCGAATGCTCGCTCGCGCGCAATGTTTGGCGCAGATGGCGGCCGCGGTGGGGCTCGATTTGGGTAATGAAGTGCTCCAGACAACGGCTCAGATTTGGGACGTATGGAACCGTGCTGGGTGGTAATATAGATACTGACGGTATGTAATTGATTTGTAAGGGTAGCCACGGCTGCCCTTTTCAAGTCATTAAATACATACTAATGGTATGTATAGGGGGCAGGCTTATGGCTGGAATGCGGAGGAGCAATGTCTCGTTGGCGCAAAAAACAGTGCGATCTATCAGGCTTTTCGGTCTTCTTGTTGCACAGCTGTGCGCGTATTCGATGTTGTCGGCACTGTGCTTTGCGTGCCCGCTTTACTTGTTCGATTGCAGCGGCTCGTCAACGTTATATGGTGCTGTCGCGGCGATAGCGTTCGTGCCGGGCGTGCTTGCGACTCCGGCTGGCGGAATCTTGGCGGATCACGGGAGACATCGCGGGGTTCTTGTGGTGCTCGGCATTGTTCTGATGGCTGCATCACTGCTGTTTATCCCCATGAAGTGTTCGCTGCCTCTTGCGGTTGTCGTGGCAGCAATGCTTTGCGTCCAATATGGCATCCAATCGCTGCTGAAACCGATGCTTCAAATTGAGACGGTGCACATGATGGGCCAAGAAAAGGTTGAGCGTGCCACAGCGTTGGTCTCGCAGGTAACCATGGCGAGCAATATCTTGGGGCTTGTAGTCGGGACGGCAGTCTATGGGTGCTTTGGTATCGATGCTCTATGCGAAACCGCGGCGTTGACGTTTGCGATGTCAGCCCTGCTGTTCGGGGGCGCACTCAAGCAAAATGCCTCATCTGGAATGACAGGGGACAGTACGACTTGCTCGACATGCCGAAGCGATTTTCGGGAGTCGATTCGGTACCTGTTTCAAAACGCATCATTGCTCGTTGTGTTTTTGCTTGCGGCTATTTTGAACCTTGCGTTAGTTGGGTTAACGATTGGTGCTCCCGTTATTGTTGCAAAGCATCTCGGAATGCAGTCATCCTTTGTTGGGATTATTGAGGTGGCTATGGGCTTAGGTGGTTTTGTCGGCAGTGGTTTGGTCGGTATTTGGCCGCATCGTTTTTCCTTCAAGGGCATATGTCGATATGTTGCGATGATTTGTTTTGGAGTCGTACCGATTATTGTCACGCTACTGAGCGGTCCTGATGAATTAGCGTTTGCCGCGCTTGCGGCCGGCTCGGCATGGGTCATGGCGTGGGCAAGCATTGCATCGGTCGGAATCGTTTCATTTGTTCAGCGGTCAGCGCCAAAGGAACTCTGCGGAAAAGTGCTGGCACTCGTTTATATGACACTTTCCTGTGCAACGCCTATTGGCCAATTGGTTTACGGGCTTGCATATGATCGATGGGCTCCGGCGATTGTATTCGCAGGCATGTTGGCGGTGCTGACGTCGACGACGGCGCTGTTTAATCGGCTGAAAAGTCGCTTATGGCGAATGTCTTAAGGCGCTGGGGGACCGTGAATTTGTGGAGACAGTGGTACGCCGCGCCGGGACGGCATTGTTTAGGCATGCCTCTCCTTCGTCTACAATATCGTGCAGACGAAGGAGAGGCACGCCCATGATCAAGATGTTTGCGAGTGACTTAGACGGAACGCTGCTGAACGCCCTGCATGAGGCGGATGGGACCATCCGCCGTGCCATTCGCGAGCTGACCGAAGCTGGCCTGCATGTGGTTCCCGCGACCGGACGCTCGACGCTGCCGATCGGCGAGCATGGCTTTACGGGCCTGGCGCTTGACGCCTGCTGCTCCAATGGATCCATCGTGCGCGACAGTCATGGCGAGGTGCTCAAAACCTGGACCATTGACCCGCAGATCACCGAGGAACTGCTCAAGGAGTTTCCGGACATTTGCTTTGATTGCTCCACGCCCGATGGCATGTTCTCGAGCGGCTCGTTCGAGATGCATCAGGCGGGCTTTAAAAAGGACAGCCCTATCAAGCGTATCGTGATGCGTGGCATGCGTGCACGTGGCGGGTATCACGAGGAGCAATATTTCGACCAGTCGATCGGTGACATCCTGCGCCACGATGTGTGCAAGATCAACTGCCGCGTGACCTCGCCCGAGCTGGAGCGTGACCTTAAAGCATATTTGGCCGAGCGATCGGACCGCGTGGTCAACGCGCCGTTCGATCCGGTGATGTTCGAGATCACGGACGTGGCGTGCAACAAGGGCGAGAGCGTGGCCTGGCTGGCGGGCTACTACGGTATTGCCGAGGATGAGGTCGCGGTCTACGGCGACGGCGGCAACGATATCGCCATGCTCAATCGTTTTCGTCACAGCTACACGACCAAAAACGCAAGCGATGCAGCCAAGGCCGCCGCGAGCGCGACCATCGGCAGCTGCATGGTCCACGCCGTCCCCAAACACATGCTCGCCACCATGCGCAAGCAAAATTCCCGCACCGTCATCGAATAATGTGACAAAGGGACAGCCCCTTTTTCACGAGAACCCTGCACCTTTGGCATGCGAACATATATTCGTATATATAACTAAGTTTTGATAGAATCGGTATCGTTGACGGCAGCTCCATGTGTCGGGCAGCGCCCTCCATCTGATGGGAGGTGATGCCCATGACCGATTTGATTGATTTCGTGAGACTTCTGACCGCTTTGGTCTCGTTCTTCACGGCACTTGTCGGCCTTTCCGAGGCACTCAAGCAGCGTTCGAAGCGCAACAGAAGGGGTCGCCGCCGCTAAGGCGTTGACCCCCTAATGCAAACAACGGCGCTGCCCAGCTTTCCAGAACTTGGGCTGCCGTCGACACTATTCTACCCACGAATGACATTTTGAACAATCGGCAATGCCGCTCCAAAAGCCAGGCACAACTGGCACAACCTAGGCGGTCGCTGAATGTGACAAGGGGACAGCCCCTTTGCCACACCCCAAATATTGCCTTTACGTGTTGATACACACGGTGTGCAATAATACTCGCGCTGTGCAATAGCGCACAGGCTGAGTAACAAGGAGGACGCTTGTCCCAGCTCGAGAAATGCGATCGCCGGTCCCTTCGCTCACAGCGTGCCCTTCGCCAGGCACTTGCCAGCGAACTTGCCGAAAGCGGCGACCTTTCGCGCATTAATGTCGCGTCGCTCACCGAGCGCGCTGGCCTTACGCGCCGCACGTTCTATTCGCACTACCGCGATATTCCCGACTTTATCAATCAAATCGAGGACGGCTTGCTGGCCGAGATTCGTGAGTGCATTGAGCTCATCACCGCAGCTCAACTGCCCGATCTCTATCACAACATCGATGAGCTCGAGCCGGCGCCCGGTTCGGTTGAGTTGCTGCGCTACCTTGCGGCCAACCGCGATTTGATCGGATCACTGCTGGGTCCGGGCGGCGACCAGGCCTTCATTAAAAGAATCATCGATACCGCTCGTGAGGCTGTGGTACCGCGTGCGCAGACGGGCATTTTGGGCTTGGCGCTGGGCACGTTCTTTGACTACTACGTTACCTACGTCGTGAGCGCCGAGGTCGGCCTGATTCAGCGCTGGTTTGAGCGTGGGCTCACCGAATCGCCCGAGGCCATGGCGCGCATTATGACGGTTATCGCCTTTGTGCGTCCCGGCGACCTATATGGCCAACCCATCGATATCAACGTGCCGGAATACGGCTTGAAGCTATTGAACCTGCAGCTCGAGGACGCGGCCGACACCGCCGCAACCGTCGAGTCCAACAACTAAGAGGAGAGACAATGAGCAAACTCGTCGAGGGCATCAAGGACCGTATGGTCGCTGCCGCGCGTGAGGCCGCGCCCACCGTGGTGGACGCCGCGCAGAAGGCTGCGGCCGCGGCTGCCGAGAAAGTTGCCGAGGCAGTTGCCGATGCCAAGAACGCGGCAGGGGAGACGTCCGTCGCTAGCGAGCCCGCCACCGCCGCCGAGCCCGTAGCCGCCGCCCACGCCCCCGAAGGCGCGATCTTCAACCCCGGCAACGCCCACGGCAACCTGCACCTGGGCATCGACGTGGGTTCCACCACCGTTAAGCTCGCCGTGCTCAACGACGACAACCAGATCGTCTACGCCAAGTACCAGCGCCACCACACCGACGTCCGTGCCTGCGCCCGCGACCTGTTCGAGGGCGCTGCGACCGTGCTGCCGGCTGCCCAAATGACCTGCGCCATCACCGGTTCGGGCGGCCTGCTGCTGTCCCAGTGGCTCGACCTGGAGTTTGTCCAGGAGGTCATCGCCAGCAAACGCGCCGTCGAGACCCTCATCCCGGCCACCGATGTTGCCATCGAGCTGGGCGGCGAGGACGCCAAGATCATCTACTTCGACAACGGCATCGAGCAGCGCATGAACGGCACCTGCGCCGGCGGCACGGGCGCGTTCATCGACCAGATGGCCACTCTGCTGCACACCGACGCCAGCGGCCTTAACGAACTCGCGGCCAACGCCACTACCATCTATCCCATCGCCAGCCGCTGCGGCGTCTTTGCCAAGACCGACGTCCAGCCGCTGCTCAACGAGGGTGCCCGCCCCGAGGACGTGGCCGCCTCCATCTTCCAGGCTGTCGTGACCCAGACCATCTCGGGCCTGGCGTGCGGCCGTCCCATCCGCGGCAACGTCGCCTTCCTGGGCGGCCCGCTGCAGTATCTCTCCGAGCTGCGCCACCGCTTCTACCTCACGCTCAACCTGGACGAGGAGCACCGTATCGTGCCCCAAAACGCCCACCTGTTTGTGGCGAGCGGCGCCGCCATGGCGCATGAGTCCAACAAGCTCAGCACGTTCCCGCAGCTCATCGAGGCCATCGATGCCCTGGGTGACACGCAGGGTGCCGAGGTCGAGCGTCTGGATCCGCTCTTTGCCACCGATGAGGACTTTGCCGAGTTCAAGGGTCGCCACGACACCGAGGTCGTCCCCAAGGGCAAGCTCGAGGGCTACACCGGCCGCGTGTTCATTGGCATCGACGCCGGCTCCACCACCATGAAGGCCGCGCTCGTGGGCGAGGACGGTCAGCTGCTGCACACCTGGTATGGCAACAACAACGGTGACATCCTGGGCACGGCCAAGGTCATCATGGCCGATTTCTACAACCACATCCCCGCCGGTTGCACCATCGGCCACGTGACTACCACGGGCTACGGCGAGGCGCTGCTCATCGAGGCCCTCAAGGCCGACTCCGGCGAGATCGAGACCGTCGCGCACCTGCGCGGCGCCAAGGCATTCCTGCCCGGCGTCGAGTTCATTCTGGACATTGGCGGCCAGGACATGAAGTGCCTGCGCGTGAAGGACGGCGTTATCGAGCACATCATGCTCAACGAGGCCTGCTCGTCGGGCTGCGGCAGCTTTATCGAGAGTTTTGCCGTGTCTATGAACATGGACGTGCGTGCGTTCGCCGATGCCGCCATCCATGCCAAGGCCCCCGTCGACCTGGGCAGCCGCTGCACGGTCTTTATGAACTCGCGCGTCAAGCAGGCGCAAAAGGAAGGCGCCACGGTGGGCGACATCGCGGCCGGCCTGTCCTATTCCGTCATCAAGAATGCCCTGTTCAAGGTCATTAAGCTGCGCGACCCCAAGGAGATCGGCAGCCAGGTGATCGTCCAAGGCGGCACCTTTATGTCCGATGCCACGCTGCGCGCGTTTGAGCAGCTCACCGGCGTTCATGCCGTGCGTCCCGACATCGCCGGCTGCATGGGCGCCTACGGCGCGGCCCTGCTCGCCCGCGATCGCGCTGGCGCCGACGGCACCTCGACCATCCTCTCGGCTGAGGACATCGCGCACCTCACCGTGACGCAAAAGCATGTCCGCTGCGGCCGTTGCTCCAACAACTGCCAGCTTACCGTCAACGACTTTGGCGGTGGCAGGCGCTTCATTACCGGCAACCGCTGCGAGAAGGGCGCCGGCCACAAAAAGCAGAAGACCGAGGCCCCCAACCTCTTCAAAAAGAAAAACGAGCTGCTCTTTAACCGCGAGGTCCTGAGCCCCGACGAGGCCCCGCGCGGCACCGTCGGCATCCCGCGCGCGCTCAACATGTACGAGAACTACCCCTTCTGGCACGCGTTCTTTACGCGCCTGGGCTTTAGCGTGCAGCTGTCCGACCAGTCGAGCAAGAAGACCTACCAGGCGGGCATCGAGTCCATGCCGTCCGAGAGCGTGTGCTACCCGGCAAAGATGAGCCACGGCCACGTGATGAACCTTATCGACCGTGACGTCGACTTCATCTGGATGCCGTGCGTGCGTTGGGAGCGCAAGGAGGATCCGACGGCTGGCAACTGCTATAACTGCCCCATCGTCATGAGCTACCCCACGGCGCTGGCGCTCAATATTGACGAGATCCGCGAGCAGAACATCGAGTTCCTGTATCCGTTTGTGCCGTATCACGACAAGACCGAGCTCAAGCGCCGCCTGTACCAGGTGCTCGCCGTCGACCGTGTGGCCGATGCTGAGGCCGGTCGCGGTCGCGTGCGCGGTCCTAAAATCACGCGCTCCGAGGTTGATGCCGCCGTCAACGCTGCTTTTGAGGCCGACGCGCGCTTCCACGAGGATATCCAGACCATGGGCGAGGAGGCTCTCAAGTGGGTCGAGGACCACGGCGGCCACGGCATTGTGCTCGCCGGCCGTCCCTACCATAACGATCCCGAGATCAACCATGCTCTGCCCGAGCTTATCTCGAGCTTTGGCTTTGCGGTCTTTACCGAGGATTCGCTTGCACACCTGGTAAAGCCCGAGCGTCCGATTCGCGTCGTCGACCAGTGGATGTACCACAGCCGCCTGTACGCCGTCGCCCGTTTTGTGACGATGCGCAACGACCTGGACCTGATCCAGCTCAACTCTTTCGGCTGTGGCCTGGACGCTCTGACCACCGACCAGGTGCAGGAGATTCTGGAGGCCAGCGGCAAGATCTACACCGTACTCAAGATCGACGAGGTGTCAAACCTGGGCGCCGCGCGCATCCGCATCCGTTCGCTCATGGCCGCGCTTAAGGACCAGGAGGCCGAGCGCTTGGCCGAGGCCACGGCAGCGGGCGAGGCCTACGAGCAGGGTGACGCCGCGCCGGTGGCGCCCTCCACGGATGCCCCCGCGTTCGCGAGCCGCAAGTACACGTTCGAAGCGCAGCGTGAGAGCGCATCGACCGCGTGGCCCAAGGTGCCCTTTACCGAGCAGATGCGCGAGGAGGGCTACACCATCCTGTGCCCGCAGATGGCGCCGATCCACTTTGACCTGGTCAAAGAGGTGTTCCGTGGTGCTGGCTACAACTTGGAGCTGCTGCCCTCGACCGATCACGACGCTGTCGAGGCTGGCCTGCGCTATGTGAACAATGACATTTGCTACCCGTCGATTCTGGTAACGGGCCAGATTATGGAGGCCATCGAGAGCGGCCGGTACGACCTGTCCAAGACGGCCGTGGTTATCAGCCAGACCGGCGGCGGCTGCCGTGCCACCAACTACATCGCACTCATCCGCAAGGCCCTGCGCGAGAGCGGCCACCCCGAGATCCCGGTGATCTCGCTTTCGGCCGTGGCGCTCGGCGAGGATAATCCTGGCTTTAAGATTACGCCGGCGCTGCTCAAGCAAGCAGTCTACGCGGTGCTCTTTGGCGACGTGATGATGCAGATGCTCTATCGTTGCCGTCCGTACGAGGCTACGCCCGGTGCCGCCAATGCGCTCTACGAGGAGTACATGGCGCGCGCCCGCAAGCTGGCGCCCAAGTTCAACAGGCATAATTACACCAAGCTGTGCCGCGAAGCCATCCGCGCGTTCGATACCATGCCGCTCGTGGGCGAGGGCACCAAGCCGCGCGTGGGCGTGGTCGGCGAGATCTTGGTCAAGTTCCATCCCACGGCCAACAACCACGTGGTCGACGTTATCGAGCGCGAGGGCTGCGAGGCCGTGGTGCCGGGCCTGCTCGACTTCTTCCTGTACTCCATGAGCAACGCCGAGCTGCAGAAGGATGAGCTGGGTAGCTCTGCTACAACGCGTGCGGGCATGCAGGCGCTCATCAAGCTCGTGGACTGGATGCGTACGCCGGTGGAGGAGATGCTCGAAAAGTCCCGCCGCTTTGAGGCGCCCGAGCGCATCGGCACCATGGCCGATAAGGCCCGCACGGTGCTTTCGATGTGCAACAACATGGGCGAGGGCTGGCTGCTCACGGCTGAGATGCTCGATCTGATTGACCACGGTGCGCCCAACATCATCTGCACGCAGCCCTTCGCGTGCCTGCCCAACCACGTGGTGGGCAAGGCCGTGATCAAGGAGCTGCGCCGCCAACATCCCGAGAGCAACATCGTCGCGGTGGACTACGACCCCGGTGCATCCGAGGTCAACCAGCTCAACCGTATTAAGCTCATGATCAGCGTGGCTAAGGAAAACATGCGCGCCGGCAAGGGCTTTAAGCTCGAGAAGGTGGCGCCGCTCGCGATGGACGAGGTCACCGGTCAGATGCGTGCCCACGACGGCTGTGCGAGCTGCGGATCTGCCAGTGAGGAGGCCGTTGCATCGGTCGCCAAGCGCCTGGGGCGCGGTATTAAGAAGTAGTTGGCCTACTTCGAGCCGGATATAAGACAAACGGGTGGTAGTCGTACCGGCTACCACCCGTTTTTGCTGGACATATGTTGCGCAAATGATCTCGCTGCAGCCTTCCGTGGGCTCGCCCGATTTTTGGGCCGGTTCGGGCTTTGAGGACAAGCTGCTGCAAGCCCAGGGCGATTTTTCGCTCAACGCGGGACAGCACAGTGTGACCTATCTGCCAAACGACGAGACGATCGCTACGGTCTACCCATCGCCACCTACGAGATGGAAGCCGAAAAGTACATCTACCGCGTGTACAAGTACGAGCTGTAGGGCCGCGCTTAGGTTTGACCAATGGAGTATGAAAACACGCCGTTCGCCGATGCCCCCTCCGCGAGTGGCAGCCATATGGTTTGATGTCAGAAACATATAGTTGTCGCCAGCCTGCTGGCGACGTTCCCCCTGATATCGGAGGTTCCAGGTATGTTTCGCGCTCCGTTAAACAACTATCGGTTGGGCTAACATGGGTCGCCGTGCTATTTCGATAGCCCTTGCAGTGGTCTGCCTGGCTGTGCTCCTGGGCGCTACAGGGCTGTTTGCTATAAGCCGAGAAACGTCCTATATGCAGGAATGCGCTTCCGAAGGGTTTGCCATTGATGGTTTCTATCGGGATGAGAAAACGAGTCGGGAAACCCTGGCTTTTCTTGAGGAGGACAACTGTCGATGGCAGCTGGTCGACCAAGACGGAAGCTGCACAAACGGGCAGTTTAAGCGTACGGACGATCCCAATATCCTGGTATTAAAGAAGGAAAACGGCGAAGAGTTCGGCACGGTTCACGTTGCATATATATCGCGCCGACGCAATCAGGGGCAGATTTACCTAATTAGAAATACTGAGGTGACCCGATTTTATCTTGTGAGCACCGATCCGGCGTTTACGGTGGAGTCTGGCGATGTCAATGCGGACGTCTGATTCACGGCAATAAAACAGCGAGCGGGGCTCGGGTGTGAACTGCACCCCGCAATTTGCTCGTGTCCGTATCGCGTCTGCGCCTCGTCGTAACTTGCGTCCGTGCGAGCATTCATCCCGCGCTCTGCATCACTTCACATCGAACTCCACGCGATCGAGTTCGGGTACGTTGAGGTCTATGAGCTTGCGGGCGACGTGGCGGTCGTGCGCCCCGAGCGCCTCGCTTGTCGTCACGTGGGCGACAACCTCGCGCTCGACGATGCCCTCTTCCTCGCCCTCGGCAGCCGAGGTCTCGACGGCGACGGTGTAATCCTTAAAGCCCGGCAGCACCGCGGCAAGTTCGCGCGTAGTTTCGGTGACGCCATAGCCGTCCTGCACGCCGGCCTGCGCCGAGCCAATAGACCCCGCGGTCATAACGATGCAGGGGATGGCAAAGATGGCCGTTCCCACGATGATACGGCGGCGCACTTTGCGTGACAGCTCGTCGACCTCGGCGTCTTCCTCGGCGGTCACAATGCCGTCGCCGTTGAGGTCGCGCTTGAGCGGCACGCGCAAAAGAAGCAGCACGGCTTCGGCAGCCAGTGCGATAAAGATCACGTTGATGCCAAACTCGTAAAGCGCTGAGAGAAATAGCGACCCGCTTGCGATGGCGATGCCGTAGCCCGCCGCGCACAGGGGTGGCATGAGCGCGGTCGCCACGGCCACGCCGGCGATGAGCGTGGCGGGTTCCTGATCGCGCGAGTTGCCCAGCCCGCCCGCAAAGCCGCCCGCGAGCGCGACGGCAAGGTCCCACACAGTCGGTGTCGAGTTGTCGATGATGGCCGCCGTGGTGGTGCCAAGGGGCGAGAGCTTAAAGTACAGCGTGGACGTGACCAGGCAAAAGACCATCTGCAGCGCAAGGCTGGCGACGGCTTCGACGGTAATCTCGCGGTCGAGCGTGGCGATGCCGTATGCCATGGCAAGGACCGAGCCCATGAGCGGGCAGATGAGCATGGCGCCTACAATGGCGATATCTGAGTCGATATCGAGGCCGATGCTCGCGATCAACATGGCAATGATCAGGATGCATAAGTGCGAGCCAGTCAGGCGCGCCCCGTTTACAAAGCGCTTGCGAATCACGTGATAGGGCGCGCGTCCCTCGCGAATGTTGAACGCGCGCTTTAGGAAACGGCCGGCGTTCTCCATGACCTCACTATGGGCAGGGCGGATGCCGTGGCGCCGGTGATGGCGTTCACGCAGTCGCTTGAGTTGTTGTCTATCGAGTTCCATGTTCACCTCGTTCCAGCGCGGTCCGCGCAACGCGCCCGTTGTCCTAACTCTACACCGTGGCGGGCGGGGTGTCTGTTGGATGCGGAATCCGATAGGGCGGATGACGCGGGAGCAAATGCAAATCACAGGCTCAATTCGATCCCGCAAGAATATGCTGCACCAGCTCCTACATATGTGACGAAATTGTGAAGCACGAGAGCGCGAATTTCAAAAAATCCGCCGGTGACCAATGTTGCGCAACAGAATTCAAAAATCAGCTCCTACATTTTGAAGCGTATGGATACATCCGTGTCAAAGGGAGAAAGCCATGGCAAACTACAGTCCACAACACTTTGAGCCTCGGGCCAAGGCCGTCAACGTCAAGGGCGTTGCCAACCGCGCCGTCGCAACCGTTTTGACGGCGGGCCTCATCGCTCAGCCGCTCATGTCGCCGCTGGCGGCAATCGCCGCACCGTCAACCGATAACGGCGATTCTGTTCAGGGGGGGGGTAGTTCTGTAGAGAATACCGTTGCCGCCGGTAACCAAGCGGTCGTAAAGACGGCTGCCCAGCTGGCCGAGGAGTCGGCAAAGCAGCTCAAGGACGCTCAGGCCGCCTACGATGCCGCCCAGAAAAAGGCCGACGCGGCGGGCCAGTCTCAAAAGCAGGCGCAGCAGCAAAAGAATCAGGCCTCGCAGGCCGTGACCGATAACGCCGCCGAGCAGAACGAGGCCGAGGTAGCCGCGCTTCAGGAGAAGATCGACGAGCTTAAGGCAGCCGTCGAAAAGACCGAGCAGCAGCAGAAGAAGCTGGGCGACCTGAACGATCAACTCGATCAGGCCAACAAGAGTGTCGAGAATAAGACCCAGGCACTCAAGGATGCCAAGGCCAAGCAGGGCGAGGCCGAGAAGGCACTCAAGGATGCCCAGGCTAAGCTCGATGCCATGGGTATGGACAAGTACGAGGCCGCCAAGAAGGACGTCGAGGACGCGCAGGCAAAGCTTGATGCGGCGAATGCCGATGTGAAGGCGGCCAAGGGTGAGCTCGATGCCGCTAAGACGGCTGTCTCCAATGCCGAGCAGGCAAAGAGCGATGCCGAGTCTGCTCTGACGTCCGCCCAGGCCAAGAAGCAGGAGACTGCCGCTGCCCTCGCCACCGCAACCACCGCACAGGCCAACGCCCAGAAGAAGCTGGACCAGGCACAGGCTGCGCTCGATGCCGCTACTTCTGGCACGGGCGTCGACCTGAAAGCGCTCGAGGCCGCCAAGAAAGTTGCTGCCGGTGAGTTCAAGGACGCGCAGGCGGAGCTCAATGCCGCGACGGCTGCCGACGCCACCGCACAGGCGAATCTGCAGACCGCCCAGGCTGCTGTCACTGCCGCGCAAGAGAAAGCCAACGCCGCCAACGCTGCCGTTTCGTCCGCGCAGACCGCATACGACGAAGCCAGCGGCAAACTCGGCGACCTGACGAACAAGTACAACACCGCTAAGGCCGCGTACGATCAAGCCCAGCAGACCGAGGCAGACAAGAAGGCTGCCTACGATCGGGCCGTAAAGGATAGGGACGACAAACGAGCCGAGTACAAGGCGGCATGCGATGCCGCAGACGCTGCGGAGGCTGCCAGCGATGCCGCTAGCGCAGAGGTGGACAAGCTTGAGCAGCAGATTGCCGAGCTCAAGTCCAACATGACTGTCGATCAAGACATCATCAATAATGGCATGCTCGGTTTTATGGCCTACATTAGCAACAGCAGCGATTTTACTGCCCAGCAGAAGGCCAATGCCAGCGCTGCATCGTCTATGCTCACTGGCGCGCCCAACAAGGACGAGCGATATGACAAGGCTAGCTGGTATGACAGCTATGTCGATCAGGATATGTCTCGCGAGACCAATCCGCTCTCTCTCGAGCAGCTGCGCAATGCGCTGACGTATCTCGATACTCAGAACAACATCCGCAAGGCCAACGGTCAGTCGGAGCTTAGCGTTAGCCTCCGTATGACGGCTGCAGCAGCGCTCAACGCATCCTATTCATCGAATATTTGGGGACACTCGAATTTGTACTTCGATTCTAGTGAGAATCTCGCCGGTGGTGGCGGCGTCTACATGGGAGGCGAGACTGTCGACACACTCGGCTGGCCCTACACCGGTCTCTATACGGAGGAGAAGGAGCTGTTTGACCAAGAGGCTGCTACTAATAGCGACCTCGCAGCCCATCGCTACGATTCTGACTACATCTATTGGAACTATAACAACGTGTATTCGAAATGTGGCCACTATCTCAACATTATCGATGCGGGTAACGAGGCCATCGGCATCGCAACCGGTAGCGGTAAGAACACCGATTCCGAGGTAACTATTTTCGACTATAGCGGAAGCGCGAGCCAAAAAGACTTCACTGTCTCCGAGTTCAAGAAGCTCGTGAACAATTATATCGATTCTGCTTATAGCGCCGGCGGCACCCAGGCGCAAAAGCAACAGCTCAAGGAGCTTCAGAGCAAGCTTACCGAAGCACAGGAAAAGTTTGGAACTGCTAGCGCTGCCTATAACGCTGCACTCAACAAGCAGTATGACGCTCAAGAGGCCTTTAAAGCTGCCGACACGAGCATGAATACTGCCAAGGGCGAGTACGAGAGCGCTCAGGCTGCCACTGCAACCGCCAAGGGTGCCTATGATGCTGCCAAGAGCGAGCTCGATGCTTCTGGTATTGACATTGACGCTCTTCAGCAGAACCTCAATACTGCTAAGGCCGAGGCTGCCACTGCGCAGACTGCTCTCGACAAGGCCAACGCGACGCTCGCCGATTGCCAGACGAACGCCTCTAAGGCGTCGACTCGTAAACTGAATGCTCAGAGCGCCTACGACGCCGCCAAGGTAAAGTCCGATCAGGCCAACGAGGCGTATGACAACGCTACCGCTTCGGTCAAGGACCTTGCCGCCAAGCGCGATGCCGCCCAGGCGGACCTTGCGAATAAGCAGGGCTCGCTTGACGAGGCAAAGAAGGCCGACGATGCCGCCCAGGCTGGCGTTGACAAGGCTCAGGCCGCAGATACGCACGCCGCGACCGCTCTTTCGGACGCCAAGCAGGCAGTTGCCGCCAAGACGCAGGCCCTGTCCGACGCACAGGCGAAGGCCAAGGCCGCCGAGGGCGAGCTGGCCGGCGCAAACAAGGCCTTCGAGCGCTTCGCCGGCGCCCAGAAGGCGGTCGACGACGCCAAGGCCGCCTATGACGCTGCCGTCGCCGGTGTCGCCGATGCCCAAAAGCAGCTCGAGGCCGCCAACGAAGCCGTCGTCGATGCGAACCTCGATATCGTCAAGGCCAAGGCCGAGCTTGCCAACGACGAGGCACTCAAGGCCGATCTTGAGGCTGTCGACCACAAGGCATCCCTTGCCGCGGGCACGACGGGCAACGAGAAGCTGGTCAAGCTGAACGCTGCCTACGCTCGCTATAAGGCTGCCGTCGATGCCGCCGCTGGTCTCAAGGCTGCTCTGAGCGATGCCGATGCCAAGCTGTCCGATGCCAACGACGCCTATGCCGCCGCGCTTGCCGAGTTTGACGATGCCAAGGATGCCCTGGCTGCTGCGCAGGCCGAGTACGACAAGTATCATCCCAAGGCCGAGCCGCAGGCCAAGCCTCAGGTTGCGCAGGCTGCTGCAAAGGCTCCTGTCGCCAAGAAGAAGGCTGCGGACGCTGCACTCGCCCAGACCGGTGATGACTCCGCTCTTGCGGGCGAGGTGTTCGTCATCGGCGGTATTACGCTCGTGGCTGCGGGCGTGACGCTGGGCGATCGTCGTCGCAAGCAGATGTAGCGTTTCGAGCGTAGATTCTGCAACGAACTTCGGTTCAGAGCAGGAACGCTTCGATAGCTTAACCGATAAGGCCGGCGCGCTGTTAAACGCAGCGCGCTGGCCTTTCTTTGTTTCGATATCAAAAAGCCCGGGCGGTAGCCGCGAAAGCTACCGACCGGGCAAATCGTAGGCAATATGGTTGCTGTCGAGCAGCTGCTCAGCTTAGCCCAGCAGGCTTAAGCCCACGGAGACAAACGCCAGGATAACGCCGACGATGGACTCGCCGCCGAGCAGGCCGCTGGCGACAACCAGCCCCTGTTCCTGGAAGGCGGCGTCCTTGGCAGCCCTCTCCTCGTCAGAAAGACCGGCGGTGGCGTCGCGGTGGGCGGACCACTTGTCGTAGGCGAGCTTGACGCAGGAGCCCAGGAATGCCGTGAGTGACATGTAGAACGGCAGGTACACGCCCAGGCCAATCATCATGGCCGGAATGCCGAGCCAGTACATGACGATGCCGGCGATAAAGCCGCCAACGAACCACGGCACGCTCGGGATGCCCGAGACCATGGTGGCGACCACGCTTGCCTGCGCGGCAACAAAGCTCTTGTCGGGGCCAAAGGCGTCCGGGCCATAGGCGGTGACGAGCGCGACCATGACGGCGGCGGCGACCAGGGCGCCCACGATGCCGCCGATGGCTTGGCCGATCCACTGCGCACGCGGGTTGGTGCCCAGCACGGCGCCGGCCTTAAAATCGTTCATGACGTCGCCCGCAAGGCCGCACGCCACGGCTACGATGCCGGCGATAAAGAACAGCTTGACCTGAGCAATCTGCGCGAAGGCAGCCACGATGAGCATAACGATGAGGCCAAAGATCTCCATGGGGTCGATGCCCGTCTGGCCGCAGCTCTGTGCGCTCATGATGGTGGTGACAAAGGTGAACAGCGTCACGATGACGGCCGGAACGGGGCCAAGGTCAAGCACGATGGCGATGATCACGGCGATGGCGGCAGCGCCCAGGCCGATGATACCGGCGTCGAGCTTAAGGGAGCCCGAGATGAGCGACTGCTCGTCGGTGTCGGTGGAGCTGTCGGCGGCAAGACCGCGGACGATACCGGCGACCTGTGGCAGGATGTCCTTGAGGACGACGGCGACGCCAAAGCCCATCATGAGGCCCATGCCCAGGGACTTAACAATGCCCTGTGCAGTCACAACGTCGAACAGACCGGCAGCGGTGCCACCCACGATGATGCCAAAGTTGCCCAGCAGCGCGCCGGCAAACCAGAAGGCGACGGGGGCGAAGCCCACGAGGAAGCCGACGGAGAGCAGCATGGGCGAGTTGTAGATGGCAAAGGTCACGCCAGGGATGTTGAGCGTGCACAGCATGCTGGGCACCACGCCCAGGGCGTCGCGCAGCACGCTATAGATGCCGGCGATGGCCATGGAACCAAAGAGCTGCTTGCCGGTTTTGCCGCCAGCCTCGGTCGCGCGCAAGGTCTGAGCTGCGGCGTTGCCGGTGGGGAACTCAAGCGCGGCGTCTACGATAAAGTGACGGTGGATGAGCGCGGTGGCCAGCAGGCCCAGGATGGTGCCGGCGAGCGCCACGATAAACATGTCAAGCCAGCTGATCTGGTTGGCATAGCCCAGCATCCAGGCGCCCGGGATGGTAAACGCCAGGCCGCCGGCGACCATGGCGCCCGCGGACATGATGGTGTGGGTGACGTTGGCCTCGTTGAGGCTGGCATTGCCCATGAGCTTAAGGAAGAACAGCGAGATGACGGCAGCGAAGACGATCGGCCAGGGGAGAGCGCCCATCTTGAGGGCGGTGTAGGCCGAGCTTGCCGTGATGATTACGCAGCCAAGGACGCCGATGACGACGCCACGCAGCGTGAGTTGCCCGCGCATCGAAGCGCGGTTCGAGGGATTGCTCATATAAAACTCCTTTGCGTATATCCGCTTCCCCCGGGAGCGCCGTTACGGATACGGCGCGGGAAGTCGGGTTACCAAGGGCCGCCGCGTGAGCTCGCAAACGACCGCGCACCAGTATAGCCGCAAGCTAGTCATTTTGGGATGACTGGTTTAGGTAGGCGATATACTGCTGGGCAGACGAAAGGAGCGCCGACGATGCTTAATGGGTGCGCATATATTTTGACGGTCGATGTGGGCAACACGTTCATTCGCTTTGGCCTGTTTGCAGAGGATTCGGCCGCGGCGCAGGAATGTCCGCTTGCGACGTGCGAGATCACCACGCCGGCCCGTATTACGGCCGACGAAGCGCGCATGCGACTTGTACAGGTCATGGGCGCGCTCGCCGCAGATGCGGGTGTGCCCGGGGCGCTCGTACCCGCCGCGGCTGTGCTGAGCTGTGTGGTCCCGGCGCTCGAGCGCCCGTGGAGGGCAGCACTTTCCCGTACCTGCACGGGGCGCGTACTCACGGTGGGGCCGGGACTTAAGACCGGCATGCCCGTGCACTACGATGACCCGGCCGAGATCGGTCCTGATCGCATCGCCGATGCCGTGGCGGCCCGCGCCGTCTACGGCTCGCCGTGCATTGTGATCGACCTGGGCACCACGACCAATATCGAGGTCATCGTCGCGCATGGTACCTTTGTCGGCGGCGTTATCGCGCCGGGGCTGGCGCTCGGCGCCCGTTCGCTCTCGGCCGCTGCGGCGCGCCTGCCTCAAGTTGAGCCCTCGGCGCCGACACACGTCATCGGCCGTAACACGCGTGAGGCCATGCGCTCGGGCGTGGTTCTGGGCGAGGTAGCACGCATCGACGGCATGCTCGACATGGTGCTTGCCGAGATGCGTGCGACCAAGGCCGCGGGGGAGGGCGATGTGCCCATCGTCATTACCGGCGACGATGCCGAGGCGCTTGCGGCGCTGGTCGGCCATAGCCTGACGGTCGACGATGCGCTGACGCTGCGGGGTCTCGCCGAGCTTTACCACATCAATCAAAAGCCTCGCCGCGTGTAGCGATGGGGGCGATGGGACAAAACGTCTCCACCTTCCACCTGCTACAATGGGTCAAACTATTGCGATTTCGGAGGTGTCTGCCGTGTCGGACGATCTTCATCAAACCGCGTCGGGCAAGCGCCGCGACGTCATTAGCTGGGATGAGTTCTTTATGAGCGTGGCCATCGCCGCGCAGCGCCGCAGTAAGGACCCCAACACGCAGGTGGGCGCGTGCATCGCCAGCACCAACCACCGCATCCTTTCGGTGGGTTACAACGGTACGCCCTCGGCGCTCAACGACGACTTTTTCCCGTGGGGCACGAGCGACGACCCGTTGCAGGATAAGCACAACTACGTGGTGCATGCCGAGGCCAACGCCGTGCTCAACTACCGCGGCTCGCTCAAAGACCTTGAGGGTTCCACGGTCTACGTCACGCTATTCCCGTGCCATGACTGTGCCAAGATCCTGGCGCAGGTGGGCGTGGGCGAGGTTGTCTACCTGGACAATAAGTATGCCGATACCGATGACGGCCGTATCAGCCGCCGCATCCTCGACTCCTGCGGCATCAGCTACCGCCAGGTCATCGTCGATGTCCAGATTGGTACCGGGGGACAGGCTTAGCAGTAGCGCGTGCCAACGCCAGCTGGCGGCAAAACAGCCAAAAGAGCCCCGTCCCAAATTGACTACTCGTGAAAGTCGCGTCTGCGCGCATGGACGGCTCGTGAGCGGGTACATGGCTGTAGTAACATAGCTTCTGTCCGCGGGCGTGCCCGCGTTATTGTGAGAAAGGAGCCCCTGTGGCTGTTAACGAAGAGCTGCTTAAGAAGGTTCTTGAAGAGATTCGCCCCAACCTGCAGGCCGACGGCGGCGATATGGAGTATGTGGGCGTCGACGACGAGGGCGTTGTCAAGCTGGAGCTGCAGGGCGCCTGCGCCGGCTGCCCCATGAGCTCGCTAACCCTTTCCATGGGTATCGAGCGCATCCTGAAGGAGCATGTGCCCGGCGTTACCCGCGTCGAGCAGGTCAATGCTTCCGGCGAGGCCGAGGACCTGTACGACGAGTACGCGCCGTTCTAAGATGCGAAAGCTGCGGACGACATGCTCCGCATAGACGTTACGCCCAGATATGCGGCTGCGAGCGCAAGGCCCGCGGCCGCATTTGTAGGTAGGGAGCAGGGGGATCGATATGCTCAACGACCTCTACCATATGCTTGACCCCGTTGCGATCTCGGCGGGCCCCATCACGATCTACTGGTACGGTCTGGCCTATGTGGTCGGCGCCCTGCTCACGGCGGTCGTTATGTACCGCACGCAGCGTCGTTGGGGCTTCGACATCACGATCGATGACCTGACGAGCATCGTGGTCGGCGCGGTCTTTGGCCTTATCATCGGCGCGCGCCTGTTTTACGTTGTCTTTTACGGCGATGGCTACTATTGGACCCACCCGCTCGAGATCTTTGCCACCAACGAGGGCGGCATGAGCTTCCACGGCGGCCTGGTGGGCGGCATCTTGGGCGGCATCATCGTGTGCCGCATGTATAAGCTCGACGCCTGGACTATCGCCGACCTTGCCGTGATCGGTGCTCCGCTGGCGCTGTGCCTGGGACGTTGCGCCAATTTCGTCAACGGCGAGCTGTGGGGCAAACCGACCGATCTACCTTGGGGTGTGGTCTTCGGCGGCACCGCGGGCGATATGCCGCGCCATCCCTCCCAGCTCTACGAGGCGTTTCTTGAGGGCATCGTGCTCTTTTGCATCCTGCAGGTGCTCAGCCGCAAAAAGCCGCCGCTGCCCCAGGGTACGTTTATGGGCGTCTTTGTGATGGGCTACGGCATCGTCCGCTTTCTCGTTGAGTTCGTGCGCGTGCCCGATGCCCAGCTGGGTTATCTGCTGGGAGGCGTTATCACCATGGGCCAGCTGCTGAGTCTTCCGCTCGTGATCGCCGGCCTGGCGCTCATCATCTTCGCCCGTCGCCGCAACCAGCCCCAGCGCGTCTACCTGGACGCCTAACCACGACCACCACAAAGGGGACAGGCACCTTTGTGGTGGTTCGCTGGGCAACGGTGACAGAACCGTAACGTTTTCCCAGATAAAACCTGCCAAAATAAACCTGTCCCTTTTTGGCAGGTTTCTAGAAAGGCTTTCGGACTGTGAAGGATTCCGACCTCTCCACAACGGCTGCGCGCGACGCTGCCCGCATCGTCTGGTTTAAGCGCTACCCCGCCAAGCAGACGCTCATCGCATTTTTGCTCGCGCTGTTGGCGACCACGGCGTTTTCCATCGATCCCGCCCCGGTGTCGAGCAACGCAGTCTTGGCGATTGACCCCAAGGCTTCGGGCATGCTGTACGTGTGCTACGAGGTGCTCCTCTCGTTTGCCGGCCATACCGACGCGGTCATGCTGCTTGCGCTTGCCTGCCTGCTCACGCTGCCGTTTCGCTACGTATTCTTTGGCCGCGGCGACGCTTGGCGTCCCTCGGTGATCCTTCCGTCGCTGTTCTTTGCCGTCTGCATGGTGTTTGGCCGCAGCTACGACCTCACCGACTCGGCCGAGATTGTCCTTGGCGACAAGGCCCGCATCATCTGCGCCTGGATTGGCGGCGCGGGCTGGATGCTCTTGGCGGTCGTTGCCTTCTACCTTGCTTTTGAGTGTCTAGATTGGCTGAGCTCTCGGCGCATTCCGTTTTCCGAAGCGCACTTTGGCCGCGTATGGCGTGTGGCTCACGCCGTGCTCTCGGTCCATCCCTTTGCCGGACCCTTCCTGGTGCTTATGATCGCCTGGGCGCCCACGCTCATCGCTTCGCTGCCCGGCCTTTTTATGGGAGATACGGGTGCGCAGATTCGCCAGTGGTTCAATTACCCCAACGGCACGAGTGACTACCTGCGTCTGCTCAATCCCAATGTGTTGCTCAACGGACATCACCCCGTGGTGCACACGGCCATCATCGGTTCGTGCGTCCAGCTGGGGCTTTCACTGTTCAACAGCGCCAACGCGGGTCTTGCCATCTACACCTGCGCTCAGTTCGTCATTACGGCCGCCTGCATGGCCTATTCCATCTCGTCGCTGCGCAAGCTGGGCGTGAGCCTGCCGGTCCGTGGCGCGATCTTGCTGTTCTTTGTGTTTATGCCCATGTTCTCCAACTACGCGGCCCTGCTTACCAAAGATGTGCTGTTTGCCGACGCGTTTTTGGTGCTGTTGGTGCAGACCGTGAAGCTCGTGGCCTGCGGCCTGCCCCGTCGCGATGCCAATGCCGAGCGTGCGGGCGAACAGAGGCCCGTGCTCTTTGCGCGCCATGATTGGCTGCTGCTCGCTCTGGGCGCCATGGGTTCCACGTTTCTGCGCAACGGCGGCCTGGTGTTTCCCCTGGCGGCATGCGTAATCGCGGCGGCGTTTTGCGCATGGGACGTGCATGTGGCTCGTCGTGCAGCCAAGCAGGCTGGTGCTGCGCCTTCGGGCGCCACCCCGCGTTTCCGCTGGGTGGGAGTTCTTGCGGTGCTTGCACTCTGCCTTGCCTCTAATATGTACTTCACCAAGGTCTTTATGCCGGCACACGACATCACGCCTGGTTCCAAGCGCGAAATCCTCTCGATTCCGTTCCAGCAGACGGCTCGTTTTGTCCAAAAGCACGACGGCCTCAACTCGGGCGTCAACCCCACGGTTAAGGAGGACGGCACCATCGTGGAGGCTCCTTGCGACGGCTTGGTGACCGACGAAGAGCGTGCCGTGATCGACCGTGTGCTCAAGTACGAGAACCTGGGCCGCCGTTACAACCCGGATAAGTCGGACGCCGTCAAAAATTGCTTTAACGAGTACGCCTCGCAGGAGGACATCAAGGCCTATTTTGAGGTGTGGGCCCAGATGTTCAAAAAGGATCTCGAGTGCTATATCTCGGCGCTCATCAATAACTACTACGGCTACTTTTATCCGAGTGCCCGCGATGCGTGGGTCTACAGCACGGCGCGCAGTGCCGAGATTATGGCAAAGCCCGATAATCTCAAGTACTTCGACTTCCATCCGGTCGATAGCAAGGTTGTGCGCTGGTGCGACCACCTGATCAATCTGTATCGTGTGGCAGTACAACGCATCCCGTTTATCTCGCTCACCATGAGCTCGGCCACCTATGTGTGGATCATGATCGCCGTGGTGGTCTATCTGCTACGTCGTCATTCGTGGCGCGGGCTGGCCATTTGGGTGCCGCTGCTGGGCGTGCTCGCTGTGTGCCTGATCGGTCCCTGCAATGGCTCGACCTACATGCGCTACCTGTATCCGGTCATCGCCTGCATGCCCTTTGCCATTGGCGCCACCGTCACCCGCAGCGACCTCCTCTGGTCCTAACTTGGTGCAAAGGGGGCAGGTTGCTTTGCGCCAAGGGGCCGCATCATCACGACGCCTTCATTTTGGGGTTTATCTCGCAGGCCAGTAGGTATATCATAACGACGTTTGTTTATATTGCCCGAGCATCTGCGCTGGGCTTTAGGTCGAAACCGATAGGAGACACGTATGTCCGGACACTCTAAGTGGGCCACAACCAAGCATCGTAAGGGCGCGCAGGACGCCAAGCGTTCCGCCCTCTTCTCCAAGCTGAGCCGCAACATCACCGTTGCTGCCCGTCTCGGCGGTGACCCGCTGCCCGAGAACAACGCCAGCCTCGCCGCTGCCGTTGCCAAGGCCAAGGCTCAGTCCATGCCTAAGGACAAGATCAAGTCCGCTATCGACAAGGCCTTCGGTTCGGGTGCTGACGCCGCCGTCTACGAGAACATCGTGTACGAGGGCTACGGTCCTGCCGGTGTCGCCGTCTACGTCGACTGCCTGACCGACAACCGCAACCGCACCGCCGCCGACGTCCGTTCTGCCTTCTCCCACGCTGGTGGCAACCTGGGCACCTCCGGCTCCGTCGCCTTCCAGTTTGAGCGCAAGGGCCAGATCGTCGTCGCCAAGGAGATCCTGGACGAGAACGCCAAGAAGGAGACCATGATCGCCAACGGTGCTGCCGGTGACGAGGATGAGTTCATGATGGCCATCGCCGAGGCCGGTGGCGAGGACTACGAGGACGCCGGCGAGGAGTGGATCGTCTGGACTACTGCCAACGAGGTCATGGCTGTCTCCAAGGCGCTCGAGGAGCAGGGCGTCCAGGTCAAGGGTTCCGAGACCACCATGGTCCCGACTACCCCGACCGAGGTCTCCGGCGCCGACGCCAAGAAGGTCCAGCGCCTCATCGACCGTCTCGAGGAGCTCGACGACGTCCAGGACGTCTACAGCACCATGGACATGACCGACGAGGTCATCGCTGCCCTCGAGGAGGAGTAGCGCCTGCACGGGTTAAGCCGTGCATATCTGGGCATAATGAAGCGAGCATGCAAGCCTCGTGGAATAGATGAGCCGGATCCGCGTGCGTATGGCACCGGACCCGGCTCTTTTATAATGATGCGAATCGTTTTGCATTCTGTGGACCGAAACCTGAAGGGAGCGCGCGTGCGCGTACTCAAACGAGCCCTAGCGATCGTGTATCTTGCCGCCTCCATCGTGGCGCTGGGTACGCTTGTCTGCCAGTTCTGGGGACCGTATACGTATCGCTTTATGCTGCTGTTGCGTGACACCATGCCTCGCGTCGTCGTTACGGTGTGCGCCGCTATCGTGGCGCTTGGCGTGCTCATCGGTTTTTTCCGCCTGATGTTCGCGCGTCGCGAGCCGTCCTGCGTGCATCCGGCGGGGGAGCGCAATATCGAGGTCACGCTCGCAGCGCTTTCCTCGTGCGCCCGTGCCGCGGCAGAGTGCGATGATCGCGTGATGGTTGAGCATATCGAGGCACGCGTTCAAGGCTCCGACGAGTCGCGCGTTCGTTTTAAGGTCGAGGCCATCGCGCTCGATGACAAGGACGTTGCCGCTCTTGCCACCTCGATGCAGCAGCGCATCGAGAAGGCCTGCGACACCATGCTCGGCACGCCGGGCACGACCGCGCGCGTCCGTTTTTTGCCGTCCAAGACTACCGTCCAGACCGTGGAGGTTTCCGGTGAGTGATACCAATCAAGACAAGACCGCCCGCACGCCGCGCCTGACGATCGACCAGAACGCTACGCCGGCGAGCGAACCTGTTGATTCCAAAGCAGAGGCAACTGAGTTACAAGACGCGGCGGCCGCGGATTTTGACGAGGCTATGGGTCTCATCAAGGGTACGGGCGCTGCCATCTGGAGCTATGCTGTGCGTCATCCCAACACCACGCTCGGTGCCGTCGCTGGCTTTATCCTCGCCGTGTTGGTGCTCACGCTCGGCCTGTGGGACACGCTCGTCATCGCATTCTTCGTGCTGATCGGCGCTGTGATCGGCCAAATTCGCGACGGCGAGAACGGGATCGTCAACTTCTTCGGCCGTCTGTTTAGCGGCCGCTAATATGTATTCGACTGTCGCATCTGCGGCAGGCATAAGGAGGAACCATGGCTTTTAATACGAAGGTCGATGTGGCCGATACCGAGTTCGAGGCAGACGAGACCGTCACCGCCGAGGCCGAGGACGTAACGCTCGAGGACGAGGCGCTCGTCGAGGCCGAGTCCGCCGATGACGCGGACGAGGATGATGGGGAAACAGACGAGTCCGAGGACTCGCTGACCTATTCCAACGGTGTGATCGAGAAGATCGTCGCCATGGCCACCCGCGAGGTGCCGCACGTCCTGGGCATGAAGGGTAACCTTATGCACTTTGTGCAGGAGCAGTTTGGTGCCGAGAATCTGACCAAGGGCGTGACGGTTGAGGTCACCGATGACAATCGCGTGGTCGTCAACATCTCCGTCATTATCGAGTACGGCGCCTATGCGCCCGCGATCTTCGACGATGTCAAGGCACGTGTCACCGAGCGCCTTGCCGCGATGACCGGCCTTGAGGTGGCGGGCGTCAACCTGCGCATCGAGGACGTCATCACCCCCGAGGAGTACGAGCACCGCACCAGCCAGCACGAGTAACCTTCCAAAAAGGGACAGGTTTGTTTTGGCAGGCTTTATCTGCGAAAACGTTAAACGGCCGACCGCGCAAGCAAAAGCGTG
Source organism: uncultured Collinsella sp. (assembly GCA_937950325.1). Lineage (GTDB taxonomy): Bacteria > Actinomycetota > Coriobacteriia > Coriobacteriales > Coriobacteriaceae > Collinsella. The sequence continues at coordinate 20,201 of CALFDJ010000042.1, read as the reverse complement.
GCCGGCCGTTATTTGTATGCCCCCCGATGTGGGCATACCGCTCGTCTAACTAGGGGTTGCAATCGTCGCGTTCCGCGTTACCCTAATGGGCGCATTGTTTCCAAATTGTTAACGAGGGGTTGCCGTAATGGCCGACGAGCACGAAACAGAAAGCAAGGCATGGGCGATTGAGGCCGCCGCGGCAGAGGCGGCATCGCGTGCTGCCGAGGAGGTGCATCGTCCTCCCGTGGTGCCGATGGAGCGCGTGGTTGATCGCACCGATATCGAGCGCGGCGAGCGTGTCGGTCAAAAGCGCAGCCAGGAGCCGGGCTTCCCGCGCTTTTTTGCCGAGCTCAATCTGGGCCTGATTCTTACGGCCTTTGCCATCGTTGCGTTTAAAACCCCTAATCACTTTGCTTTTGGCGGCACCTCGGGCGTGTCGGTCATTCTGTCCACGCTGTTCCCGGCCCTGCCCGTCGGCGTCTTTATGTGGATTATCAACGCGGTTCTCGTCGTTTTGGGCTTTATCTTTTTGGAGCGCAAGGCAATCCTGTGGAGCGTCTTCGCCTCGTTTGCGTTGTCCGCCTATGTTTCGCTGTTTGAGCTCTTTATTCCGACCGATGTCTCTCTGACGGGTGATATGTGGCTCGACCTGTGCTTTGCCGTCATCTTGCCGGCGCTCGGCAGCGCTATTGTCTTTGACATCGGCGCCTCGACGGGTGGCACGGACATTCTCGCTATGATCCTCAAACGCCGCACCACGCTCGAGATTGGTCGCGCACTGCTGTTGGTCGATATCGGCATCGTGGCCATCGCGGCCTTTTTGTATGGCCCGCGTGTCGGTCTGTATTGCGTGCTCGGCCTGTTTGCCAAGACGCTTGTGGTCGACAAGGCCATCGAGAGCATCCATCTTCGTAAGGTCTGCACGGTCATTTGCTCCGAACCCCTTAAGGTCGAGGAGTTTATCGTCAAGCATCTCAACCGCACAGCGACCATCAGTCGCGGCTACGGTGCCTTCTCGGGCAAGTGCGTGACGGTGATCATGAGCGTGCTGAGCCGTCGCGAGGCCGTGCAGCTGCGCCGCTATGCGCGCGAAGTCGATCCGGGTGCCTTTATCACGATTGTCGACAGCTCCGAGATCGTCGGCAAGGGTTTCCGCGGCACGAACTAGCGCGGACACACTCATCAAACAATCGAAAAGCGCCTTGCGCGTTGCAAATACGTCATCTAAGAGTATTTGTCCTCACATTGGGTGATAATGATGCCAAAGACATCGTTTGCGATCCAGGTGATTCGCTCTAGATGCGAAGGGATGATTCTATGTTCTGCTCGCAGTGTGGCGCCCCCATGGGCGATAACGACAAGTTCTGCGGTGTGTGTGGTGCTCCTAATGCCGGTGCCGCTGGCCCCGCTCCCCAGGGACAGCCTCAGCCCCAGCAGTTTGTTCCGCAACCGCCCGTGGCGAATGCGCCAAAGGGCTGTGTGGCTCAGGCGTTCCAAGATATGACTAAGACTCCGGGCGTGCTTCAGCGTGTATGCCAAATCGCGTTTTTGCCGGCGCTGATTTGCGTTGTGTCGGTGCTCGTGTTGTTTATTCCCGTTATTGGCGGCATTGCGGCTGCCATCGGCTTTTTGGCAGCTTGCATTGCGAGCGTGTGCGGTTCCGGCTTTGGTATCGAGTGGGGTCGCGATCTGTCGCTCAAGGTTGATGACGGCATGGATCGTCCACTCATGCGTTCCACGTCGTTTGGCCTCGGAGTCTTTTCGAGCGTTATCTCGGTCGTGCTCGAGGTTATCGCTGCCATTCCCGTTATCGGTGTAGTGCTTTCGCTGGTGGAGGGCGTGGTAATTGGCGCTGCGGGCTCGTATTCTTATTACGGCTCTTATGCGCTCGAGGCTGCGCTGTTTGGCTCGCTTGGACTGCTTGTCCTGGCACTAATTGCCTCGGCGATTCTGGGTGTCTTCTTTAAGATGTTCGCCGACATCGCCGTGATGCACTTTGCGGTGACCGGGCGTGTCGAGAGCGCGTTTTCGCTCGATAAGGTCTGGGCGGCGTTTAAGCACAACAAGACCAAGCTGTTCTGTGCTTCGTTCCTTCCCGAGTTTTTGACGGGCCTGGTCGCCAATGTTGTCACATGGATCTTGACGGTCGTCTTTGGCGCCATTGCCTCTGTCGGTATGTATAGCTACTACTATCGTCCTACGGGTATTGAGGCAATTGTTACCGGCGGTGGCGTCACGCTCGCGCTGTTCTTGGTGCTGGTCGCTTTCGTCACCGTATTTCTTACGGTCTTTGGCAAGATGCTCAAGCACCGTGCCGTTGGCTATTGGGCCGCACGCTATGCAAGCGAGTGGGCCGATGAGGATAAGGACGACGTCCTGACTTTTGTGTTGCCCTTCGAGAAGAAGTCCGCTGCTTCGGGTTACAGTGCTCCGGATGCTTCGCCGGCACCTGCACCCGCTCCCGCGACCGAGCCTGAGCCGGCGCCCGAGTCTGAGACGGCATCTGAGCCCGAGCCTGCGCTTGAGCCTGAGCCTGAGCCGGCACCTGCACCTGAGTCGGCGTCCGAGCCAAGCTCCGACGAGGAGCCTCAGGACGAGTAGCCATGCCGTCTGCCATTTGGGGACGGGGTAGAAATGGTAGAAATAGCGCTTGAAGAATGAGCGGGGGCGGACGTTTCGATACGTCCGCCCCCGCTCTGCTTTAGCCAGGCTGTTATGGATGGGTGTGACGACTACTCGTCGTGCTTCTCCTCACGGCGTGCAGCAGCGCGTGCGTCGTGGATGCCCTTGATCGCGGCATGGCGAGCCGTTCGGGCATCATGGATGGCGTCGCGAGCCTCGGCGGTCGTCGCCTTGGCAGAGCGCAACTTGGCGGCCAGATCGGGGTTGGTTTCGGCGACCGCGGTAATCGCGGGGCCGTCGAGCTCCTCTTGCGTGGGCTCGGCCAAAAAGTCGATAGCATACTGGGCGGCCACCATGGAGCCCTTTGCCAGCACGGTCTCGTCAATCTTGTAAAAGCAGGAATGCTGGGCGTACGTGGCGCCAATCTTGGGGTTGCGCGTACCTACAAAGGCGAGCACGCCCGGTACGCGGCGCAGGTACTCCGAAAAATCCTCGCCCGAAAGCGTGCCGCGATAATGTCCTTGGCCGGTGGGGCCCAGGCACTTGATTACGGCCTGACGGCAGCGCTCGCTCGAGGCGGCGTCGTTTTCGACCTTGTAGTTGGCGATGGTGTAGTCGGTGAGCTCTGCCTCGGCGCCCAAGGCGGCCGCGGTATGCTCCACGATGCGGCGCATAAGCTCCGGCATTTCCTCGTGGGTCGAATCTCCGTAGGTGCGCACCGTGCCGGCGAGGTAGGCCGTGCCGGCGATAACGTTGCGCGCGGTGCCGCCGTGCAGCTCGCCGACGGTGATGACGGCCGGCTCGTAGGGGCTGATTTCGCGCGAGACGATGGTCTGCAGGGCGTTGACAATCTCGGCGGCAACCATGACGGCGTCGTGACCTCGCTGGGGCATGGCGCCATGGCACGAGGTGCCGCGGACGTCGATGCGGAACCAGTCGGTATTGGCCATGCGCGGACCGGGCTCGCAGCTCACGGTGCCGGCGTCGACCTCACTCCAGATGTGCGCGGCGTAGGCGCCATCGACGCCGTCGAGCACGCCCGTGCCGATCATGAGCTTGGCGCCCTGGCCGTTTTCCTCGCTGGGCTGGAAGACGATGCGGACCTCGCCGTGGATGTCGTCGGTCATATGGCGCAGGATTTGCAGCGTGCCGAGCATCATGGCGATATGGCAGTCGTGACCGCAGGCGTGCATGCAGCCCTCGTTGACGCTGGCGAACTCTTCGCCGGTCTGCTCGGTGACGGGCAGGGCGTCGATGTCGGCGCGCAGCAGGATGCGGCGGCGTGGCGTGCCGTCCTCGCGGTAGGCATCCGGCGCGGTACCGCGAAGCGTTGCCACCAAGCCGGTCTTGAGCGGACGCTCGTAGGGGATATTCATGGCGTCGAGCTGGTTGGCGATGTCGGAGGTCGTGCGCTCCTCGGCGAGGCTCAGCTCCGGGTGCTTATGGAAGTGGCGGCGCTGCTTGATGATATAGGGCTCAAACTCGGTAGCGATATCTTTGATGGCTGCGGTGACGTCGTCAGCCGCGCGAGCCTCGGTCGCCGCCATAATCTGCTGTGCCTTGGTCTTCGTCATGGTCGATTTGCTCCTTGCTGGGTTGATCGCAAAATCGTACAGGCTCTCTCCAGTATGCCACCTGCCGCTAGGGCTGGTAAAGTTGCCGTTTGCCGCTTGGGGTTTTGTTACAAGGGCGGGGGAGTACACTCGGGGGTGTTGAATTTCCTGCCAGAGATGGGGATGCCCATGCAACATATCGATCGGATTATCCGCTCCAAGAACGTCTTTACCGCGCAAGACGACATCGATACCGCCCGCGAGCTGGCGATTGCCATCGCAGGCGACCGTATCGTCGCAGTCGGTGCGCCCGATGACGTGATCGCCGCCGCTCCCGCCGCCACGTCGGTTATCGACTACGGCGAGCAGTTTGTCTGCCCCGGTTTCCATGACGCTCATCTGCACTTCTTCCATACCTCGGTCGGTTCCTCGCCGTACATGCTTATGGATATGGGCACGTCCGAGGCTGCGCTGGTGCAGCACGCGCTCGAGTTTTCCCGGGACCTGCCCGACGACGCTTGGGTTGTGACGCAGGGCTGGCGTGATTACCGTTGGGACCCGCCCGAGCATCCTACCAAGGCGTCGCTCGATGCGGCATTCCCCGATCGTCCCTGCGTTATGTATTCGGGCGACGGGCACACGCTTTGGCTCAACAGCCGCGCACTCGAGGCGCTCGGCGTCACACGCGACAGCGAGCCTCCGGCGGGTGGCAGTTACGACAAAGACTCAAACGGTGAGCTTACGGGTATTGCCCACGAGGCTGCGGCCATGCAGCTGCTGCCGCGCTGCCTGGAGTGGCTGGGCGAGGACCGCATCGCGAGCGCTTACGCCGACCAGATGAAGCGTATGGCCGAGCAAGGCATCACCTCAATCTGCGATATGTCGCTCATGCCCATGCCGGGCTGCGACTTTATTCGCGACGATGTTTACGACAAGCTACAGGCCGCCGGCAAGCTGGGCATTCGCGCCCATCTGTTCCCCACGCTGCTGGATGACCAATCGCGCTTGGAAGAACTCCAGACCCGCTACGCGAACAACGCGCTGCTCTCGGCGCCAGGCTTTAAGCAGTTCTTCGACGGCGTGTCGAGCGAGCATACCGCATACCTCACTGAGCCCTATACCAACCCGCGCTTCCCGGGCGACCAGGGTCGCCTGACGGTTCCTGTCGAGCGCATGCGCAAGTTGGTTCTGGCGGCAGCCGAGCGCGGCCACACCGTGCGCATCCACGTTATCGGCGACGGTGCCATTCATGCTGCGCTCGATATCTTTGAGGAGGCGGCAGAGCTCTACGGTCTGCCCCCGCACGGTCATAACACGCTCGAGCATCTGGAGAATCTGCTGCCCGAGGACATCGATCGTCTGCGCAAGCTCAACGTCATTGCCTCGAGCCAGCCTTGCCACATCACGCTCGACCCGGGTGGCCCGGAACGCGACCTGGGCCTGGAACGCAGCCGCATCATGTGGCCGTTTGCGACCTATCAGCAGCGCGGCATCCGCCAAGCATTCGGTACCGATAGCCCCATCACAGCCGTTACCAGCATGAACGTGCTCTACACGGCTATCACGCGCCAAGACCCCCGCAGCCACTGGCCCGAGGGCGGCTGGCTCCCCAGCGAGCGCATCGACGCGGCTACAGCTCTGCGCAACTACACCCTGGGCAGCGCCTACGCAGCAGGTGACGAGCAAAACCTCGGCAGCCTAGAGCCCGGCAAATACGCCGACCTGGTAGTCCTTGACCAAAGCCCGCTCACCATTGACCCCCAAGAGCTCCAAGCCACCAAAGTTCAAGCCACCTACCTGGCAGGCAACTTGATTTACGAGCGCTAACCCCATCCGCATCGCCATTTTGCTGCACTGACTTTTCTGAATGCCGGGCCCGATAACGTTGACTCAGCTCCCGTGTGGCGCCGGAGGGGCGGGGCATAAGGTTTATCGCGAGTTCCGCACGAGCCGAAGGCCACTTAATGTGGCCTTCGTGCGAGCAGGACTGCCCGAGCAGGAAACCTTATGCCCCGCCCCTCCGGCGCCACATGGGAGCCACTGCTAAGTTATCCCCCGGCATTCAGAAAATCTAAGTGCCAAAAAATAAGATTTTTTGACTCCGTGTTGTATAACCCGCCATTCGTGGGTACCATTCAACGCGTACGCAAACAAAAAGGGTTAACCCGCGCGGCATGACCGCGCGGCCCACAAAGGAGGAAACAAGCATGTCGTCTTTGAAGCCGCTTGCAGATCGCGTCCTGGTCAAGCCCGACGAGGCCGAGCAGAAGACCGCTTCTGGTCTGTACATCGCCAGCAACGCTCAGGAGAAGCCGCAGCGCGGCACCATCGTTGCCGTTGGCGCCGGTAAGGTCAACGACAAGGGCGAGCGCATCCCCATGGACGTTCAGGTCGGCGACGTTGTCATCTACGGTAAGTTCGGTGGCAACGAGGTCAAGGTCGACGGCGAGAAGTATCTGCTGATGCGCGCCGACGACATCTACGCCGTCGTCGAGGCCTAGTCTCGTCGGAATCTCTGATTCGTCTTTGAACGCGTCCGCCGTATAAGACTCGGAAGCGGCGACGCGAGTCACATTTCTTTTGGAGGATTACCTACCATGGCAAAGAACATTACGTTCAACACCGATGCCCGCGCTAAGCTTGCCAAGGGCGTCAACACTCTGGCCGACGCCGTTACCGTTACCATGGGCCCCAAGGGTCGCTACGTTGCGCTGCAGCGCACGTTCGGTGCCCCGACCATCACCAACGACGGCGTTTCCGTCGCTAAGGAGATCGAGCTCGAGGACAACATCGAGAACATGGGCGCTCAGCTGGTGAAGGAGGTCGCCACCAAGACCAACGACACCGTGGGTGACGGCACCACCACCGCAACCCTGCTCGCCCAGGCCATCGTCAACGACGGCTTGCGCAACGTCGCCGCTGGCGCCAACCCGCTGGCCATCCGTCGCGGCATCGACAAGGCCGTCAACGCCGCCGTCGCCGAGATGAAGAAGCAGGCCAAGCCGGTCGAGACCAAGGAGCAGATTGCTTCCGTCGGTACCATCTCTGCCGGTGACCCCGAGGTCGGCGAGAAGATCGCCGAGGCCATGGAGGTCGTGGGCAAGGACGGCGTCATCACCGTCGAGGATTCCCAGACGTTCGACATCACCATCGACACCGTCGAGGGCATGCAGTTCGACAAGGGCTATGTTTCCGCTTACTTCGTCACGGACAACGACCGCATGGAGGCCGTGATGAAGGATCCGTACATCCTCATCACCGACCAGAAGATCTCCAGCGTTCAGGACATCATGCCTGTTCTCGAGGCTGTCCAGCGCGCCGGCCGTGGCCTGCTCATCATCGCTGAGGACATCGACGGCGAGGCTCTGCCGACCCTGGTCCTCAACAAGATCCGTGGCGCCCTCAACGTCTGCGCCGTCAAGGCCCCGGGCTACGGCGATCGCCGCAAGCGCATCCTCGAGGACATCGCCGTCCTCACCGGTGGCCAGGCCGCTCTGGACGAGCTGGGCGTGAAGGTCGCTGACATCACCGCCGATATGCTCGGTACCGCTAAATCCGTCACCATCTCCAAGGACAACACCGTCGTCGTCGGCGGCGCTGGCTCCAAGGAGGCCATCGACGCCCGCATCGCTCAGATCAAGGGCGAGATGGAGAACACCACCTCTGACTTCGACCGCGAGAAGCTCCAGGAGCGCCTGGCCAAGCTCTCCGGTGGCGTTGCCGTCATCAAGGTCGGCGCTGCTACCGAGTCCGAGCTCAAGGAGATCAAGCACCGCGTCGAGGATGCCCTGCAGGCTACCCGCGCTGCTGTCGAGGAGGGCATCGTCGCCGGCGGCGGCGTCGCCTTCATGGACGCCGCTCCTGCGCTCGACGCTGTCGAGATCGACGACCCCGAGGAGAAGATCGGCGTCGATATCGTCAAGAAGGCTCTGACCGCTCCGGTCGCCACCATCGCCAAGAACGCTGGCTTTGAGGGCGCTGTCGTGGTCGACAAGGTTGCCGAGCTGCCCGCCGGCCAGGGTCTCAACTCTGCCAACGGCGAGTGGGGCGACATGATCGAGATGGGCGTCCTCGACCCCGTCAAGGTCAGCCGCGTCACCCTGCAGAACGCTGCTTCTGTCGCCAGCCTGATTCTCATCACCGAGGCCACCGTCTCCGATGTGCCCAAGAACACTCAGCTTGAGGACGCTATCGCTGCTGCTACCGCTGGTCAGCAGGGCGGCGGTATGTACTAAGGCCGACAAGGTCTAGAGCTCCCACGGGGAATCCGGGGGCGGGACGGGGGTTTCTCTCCGGAACGTCCTCGGACATGCAAAGAGGCTCCGCATCGCGCTTCGCGCTGCGGAGCCTCTTTGCGTCCTGACGCTCCTATTTGGCAAGGTGTTTTTTAGAATCCATTTTGCGCTCGGCCTCGAAGGCCTGCCTGTCCCAATCGAGCGGAAGTCCGGCCTCGACCCATGCCTCGTAGGCCCTCCTTATGGGCTTGAGCTCCCTTTGGCCCCTCTCCAGCATCGAGATGTACTTCTCGCTGGTGCCCAGTATGGACGCCGCCCTCACCTGGCTGACCTTCGCCGCGCGCCTGGCCGCCACGAGCTCCGAGGCGTCCTCGGGCCTCCTGATCTCGTGCGGGCGCATCAGCGCCCGGTACGCCTCCCTGGCCACGTAGCGCTTGAGGCACCTCATGACCTCCCTGTCGCTCTTTCCCCGCCCCCTGGCCCTCTCGGCGTACTCGGCGGTCTCGGGGTCGCGCATGACCCTCTGCCTCGCGATCTCGTGCAGCGCGCTGTTCGCCTGCCGGTCGCCGCCCCTGTTGAGCCTGTGCCTCACGGTCTTGCCGCTCGAGGCGGGGATGGGGCAGGCCCCGCATATCGCCGCGAACGACGCCTCGGAGCGCAACCTGCCCGGGTTGTCCCCGGCCGCGACCGCGAGCTTGGCCGCGCTCACGGGCCCGCACCCGTACATCGCCAGCAGCGCGGGGCAGTTCTCCTCCAGGGACGCCTCGATCGCGAGCTCCATGTCGAGCGCCGCGTCGCGCGCCGCCGCCCACAGGTCCGCCAGCGCGCCGAGCGCGGCGCCCAGCGCGCCCTCGGCGCGCACGGAGGGGAGCTCCTCCATCAGCCTCGGCCCTCCCATGCCGCGGAACCTCGACCTGAGCCCCTCCGGCGCGGTGGTGAGCAGCGACCTCGCGGTGTTGATCGCCGAGGTCCGCGCCTTCACCGCCCCGGAGCGCGCCGCGAGCATGCAGCGCACCCCGTCGACCCACCCGTCCTGGCTCTTGGGGGTCCCGAGCCTTGAGCCGGACATCGCCGCGCGGGCGGCCCTCTCCGCGTCCGACTCGTCGCACTTCCCCTGCCCCGGGCGCCTCCTCTGCGTCCTCGCCGGGGAGAGCGCCTCGCGCACGGGCATCCCCAGCGACGCGAGGTGCCTGGTGAGGCCCGCCCCGTAGGACGACGTCCCCTCCATCGCGACGCAGGCCGGCTCCCCGGCCGCCGCGATCGCCCCGGCGAGCGCCTCGTATCCCGCCGCGTCGGCGGGGAACTGGCGGGACAGGACCTTGCGGCCCCTCCAGTCGAGGACGCACAGCCAGTGCGAGTCGGCGTGGGTGTCGACCCCGCAGAAGACCGGCCCGCGGGCGCCGGGTGTCGATTCGGTTCTCATGTCTCGCTCCGTTCTTTCCGTGCTCGCCTGGACCGGGCAGACGGCACACTGACGGGGCGCGATAGAATGCGGTTGTTCGGGTCCGCGGTATCGCTCCATGCTCCTATTAGGTCATGCGGCGGTCTCGGCTCGCCGCGGCCCGCGCGGGACATGTCAGGAAACGAGGGCAGCCCCATGGGCGCCAGCGGAATGTGGGGTCACCGCGCGGTCCGCATCTGATGGTGTCGACGTCAATGGTATACGGGTGCATCATCGACGTCTTCAACACAGAAAATATCAGTGCGGAATGTTCCGGAGAGAAACCCCCGTTCCGCCCCCGGATTCCCTGCGTTTACGGCCTTGAGGTCGGCGGCGCGGAGAACGTGGTTGATGGGGATACGTGTCCCGGTTGCTGTTTCGCGGCAAAGCCGCGAAAAGCGCATCACTTTGGGATGGGTGAGGAACGCAATCGATGCCTTGTTTTATTCCGGGCATATTTCGGGGCTATTTTCCCACCCATAAATTACCCTTGGCATACTTGCGTGAAAACCTGCCCGTGCTACACTTGCAATTGCTGTTTCAGGGCGGGGTGAAATTCCCCACTGGTGGTAAATCGGGCGGTGCCAAAGGGGCGCCGTGGCGCAGGCGAGGTGTCTGCGACCGAGCCGATGAGTCCGCGACCCGTGCGTGCGTTGGTTCGCATGCCGGCTGAACTGGTGAGATCCCAGTACCAACGGTTAGAGTCCGGATGAAAGAGGCAGGTGATCTTATGTCTGAACAGTCGCAGCATATCCATTTTGAGAACACGAATAGGTGGAGCACCAAACAGCTCGTTACTATGGCGTTGATGTGCGCCTTGGGAGCACTGTTTATGTATGTGCAGCTGCCCATCCTCCCCTCGGCGCCGTTTTTGACGTATGACCCGTCGCTGGTGCCGGCGATGGTGTGTGGATTTGCGTATGGCCCTGGTGCCGGCACCGCTGTTGCCGCTATGGCGATCGTTATCCATGCGCTTACCACGGGCGACTGGGTCGGCGCGCTTATGAACTTGGTTGCCACGCTGGGCTATATTCTGCCTGCGGCTATCGTCTATCAGAAGATGCACACCTACAAGGGTGCCGTGATTGGCCTGGCGCTCGGCGTCATTGCCGCTACGGCGCTGTCCATGGTCGCGAACCTGACCATCGGCGTTTGGTTCTGGTATGGCTCGGCCGATGTGATTCTGCCGCTCATGCTTCCCGCCGTCTTGCCGTTTAACCTCATCAAGACCGTGCTCAACTCGGTGTTGACGCTGGTGGTGTACAAGGCGGTCTCTAATCTCATCACGCCCAAGAAGGACCAGGTCAAAGGCCGCGCATGATTGAGTGTCGGGGCGTTTCCTTTAGCTATGACGGTGCTGTACCGGCGCTCGATGGCATCGATCTGAACATCGAGGATGGCGAGTTTTTCTGCATCCTCGGCGGAAACGGGTCGGGCAAGTCTACGTTTGCCAAGCATTTGAACGCGCTGCTGCAGCCCGATGCGGGAACGGTGTGCGTCAACGGCATGGACGCGTCCGATCCCGAGCTGGTCTACGATATCCGCTCGACTGCGGGCATGGTGTTCCAGAATCCCGACGACCAGCTTGTGGCGACGCTTGTCGAGGACGATGTTGCGTTTGGTCCCGAGAACTTAGGGGTCGAATCGGCCCAGATCGCGCAGCGCGTGCGCGAGGCGCTGAAGGCCGTGGGTCTGGTGGGCTTTGAGCGCCACGAGACCCACGCTCTCTCGGGCGGACAAAAGCAGCGCGTGGCGCTTGCCGGCGTGCTCGCCATGGAGCCGCGTGTGCTCATTTTGGACGAGGCGTCCTCGATGCTCGATCCGTGCGGGCGCAAGGGCCTTATGAAGGCCTGTCACGCGCTGCACGAACGCGGCATGACCATCGTGATGATTACGCACTTTATGGAAGAGGCCGCCGAGGCCGATCGTGTCGCGGTATTTCGGGCGGGGCACGTTGCCATGCTCGGTACGCCCGAGGAAATCTTGACGCGGGCGGATGAGCTTGCGCAGCTCAACCTGGATATGCCGGCGTCGTGTCGTCTGGGCAGGTCGCTTCGTGCGAAGGGCGTGCCCGTTTGCGCGCAGGTGCGCGAGGCGGGTATGGTTGCCGCGGTTGCGCAGGCCTATACCGAGCGAAGTGAGGCGGGTACCGCGGGGCAGCCTTCCGTATCCCAGTTGGAAATCGCTGACGGCACTGTTCCGGCAGACAACAAGGACAACGCATCAGAGCCCGTCATCGAGCTATCCCATGTTTCGTACAGCTATTCGCTCAGTCCGCGCGAGCGCCGTCGCTGGCATAAGCGCTCGGCCGCTGCGGGCAAATCAACCAAGCAGGCTCTCTGGGGAAATGACCCTAGTAGTCCGTGGGCACTGCGCGACGTGTCTTTGACGGTACGTCGCGGCGAGTTCCTGGGGCTAGCAGGCCATACCGGCTCGGGTAAATCAACGCTGGTTCAGCATCTCAACGGGTTGATTCGTCCGCAGGAGGGAAGCGTTTGCGCGCTGGGGCTCGACCTGTCAAACAAGAAAGACGCCGCCGCGGTTAAGGCCAAGGTCGGCGTGGTGTTTCAGTATCCCGAGCGCCAGTTATTTGCCGAGACCGTGGCGCAGGACGTGGCGTTTGGCCCGCGCAACCTTGGTCTGCCGCAAGACGAGGTTGCGCGCCGTGTCGCATCATCGCTTACGCGCGTGGGCCTCGACCTTGTCGCGATAGGCGATAAGAGCCCCTTTGAGCTTTCGGGCGGCCAGCAGCGCCGCGTGGCGTTTGCCGGCGTGCTTGCTATGGAGCCCGAGGTCCTAGTACTCGATGAGCCCATGGCAGGGCTCGATCCGGCTGCGCGCAGGGATTTCCTAGGGCTCATCGGTCGACTCCATCGCGAGGGCCTGACCGTTGTCATGGTTTCGCACAGCATGGATGATCTGGCAAATTGTTGTGACCGTATCGTTGTGATGAACGAGGGCGCCGTGTTTGCCGAGGGAACGCCCACGCAGGTTTTTGCGCGCGCGGATGAGCTCAAGTCGATCGGCCTGGGCGTTCCTGCCGCCCAGCGTATGGCGCTGGCGCTCGCGCAGGCCGGTGTGCCGCTCCGCTGCGACAAGCTTTATACGGTTGAGGCGCTGGCCGACGAGCTGGCCGGCTTGCTGCTGGGCTGTGCGGACGGGCCTTTGGGGGCTCCGCGTCAGGCCGGTTCCAAGGCGCCCACGCGAGAGGAGGGCTGCTGATGGAGGCGTTCTCATTTGGCAGCTACTATCCCGGGGATAGCGCGCTGCATCGCCTGGATCCGCGCACTAAGTTGTTCCTAGGTTTCGCATTTCTGATCACCGTGCTCACCGTTGGCGGCTTCGGCGGGCTGGTGCCGGTCGCAATGTTTGTCGTGCTGGTCTATGTCATGGCCCGGGTGCCGTTGCGTCGGGTCCTATCGTCGATGGCGCCATTGCTGGCGATTGTCGTGGTGGTCGCGGTGCTTAACCTGTTTTCCGACCAGAGTGGCCGCATCCTGTGGCAGCTTGGCTTTTTGCAGGTGAGCGAGGGCTCGCTGCGTTCTGCGGCGTTTACGGCGTGCCGCCTGACCCTGATGATGGCCGGCATGAGCGCCATTACACTCACCACGCCGACGCTCGATCTCACCGCAGGTTTTGAGCGTTTGCTCGCACCATTTGCGCGCGTGGGGCTTCCGGCGCACGAGCTCGGCATGATTATGGGTATCGCGCTGCGGTTTATACCGCAATTTGCCACCGAGATGAAACAGACGGCCGATGCGCAGGCAAGCCGCGGCGCGCGCGTGACGGGCGGTCCGCTCGGCGGTGTGCGCATGCTCGGCAGCGTGGCGATTCCGCTGTTCACCGGCGTGTTCCGTCATGCCGAGACGCTTTCGGCCGCCATGGATGCGCGTTGTTATCACGGCGAGCAGGGGCGCACGCGTCTGCATGCGCTTACGTTTGGCCGCGGGGATGCACTGGCCGCGGTGGCGATGGCGCTGCTGGTGACATGCGTTGTCGTTATCAATCTTCAACTCTTCTAAGCTCGATTCGAGCGCAAGAAAGGGGTCTCTATGACCGACATCGATCGCACGGCTCAGCTCGAGCGCGTCTGCTCGTATCTCAGGCGTATTCCGGCGTGGTATCTTGCCACGACCGATGCGAGCGACGGGCATCAGCCCCGCGTGAGGCCGTTTTCGTTTGCCATGGTCGATGACGGCAAGCTGTGGTTTTGCACGTCGCGCGACAAGGACGTGTGGGCGGAGTTGAGCGCGAATCCCAAGTTTGAGGTATCGGGCTGGAAGCCGGGGGAGTGCTGGATCGTGTTAACCGGTGAGGCCGCGCTCGAGGACGATGCAGTCGTGAGCGACAAGGTGCGTCAGGCGGGCTTTAGGCACATGGTGGGCATTGGCGAGCAACACGATAGCGCCAACGACGGCCGCCTTGCATTCTTCTCGGTCCGCAACATCGCCGCGCGATTCTGCGATATCGACGGCAGCGAAGAGCGCCTCGAGCTCTAATTTCCCAAATTGACTACCCATTGCAAAAAGACTGGTCAGGCGACAGGAGGAAACGTGGACGGATTGAATACGGTGCTGGAGTATCTGACGTCGGTGCCTGCGTGGTATCTGGCGACGAGCGTGGACGGGCAGCCGCATGTGCGTCCGTTCTCGTTTGCGCAGATTCAGGACGGCAAGCTGTGGTTTGTGACAGCGCGCACCAAAGATGTGTGGCAGGAGCTTCTGCAAAACCAGCGCTTTGAGGCCACGAGTTGGTGGCCGGGCCATGGTTGGTTGATTCTGCGTGGGCGTGCGGGGCTGGAAGACCGGGCTTCGAGCGAAATGCGCGAGGCCGGATGGAAACATCTTGAGCGCTTGAGCGAGCACTATGAGGGGCCTAACGACCCCACGCTTGTTTTCTTTAGCGTCGAGGATCCCGAGGCTTTTATCTGCAATCACGACGAATGGGTGCCGGTCGAGCTCTAACCAGCTGGCTCATCCCAACAACTTGGTTTTTCGCATGGGCGGGCCCCGTATTGCCTGACGCCGTTAGGAGCGCCGGGCAATACGGGGCCCGCTCTATTTGTCAATTCCTTCAAGCGAATGTGTCGGGAATGTTTCAATGCATGAATATGCAAGCTATTTACGTATTCATGCATCTTTTGGTGCTAAAGTTTCAACCCACTTCATAACGACCGCTGCGAAATGCGCATCGGTGCATAAATCGCAGGCAAGGAGTCTGATATGTCTTTGAAGGTTGGAATCGTCGGCGCGGCTGGATATGCCGGCGCCGAACTCATTCGCCTCGTGCTCGGTCATCCCGAGTTTGAACTTGTTGCCATTACGTCCAACGCCGATGCCGGCCAGCCACTGTCCGCGGTGTATCCGAGTTTCGCCGGCGTAAGCGATCTTGTCTTCACGACGCATGACGCCCCCGAGCTCAAGAACTGCGATGCGGTCTTTTTGGCCGTGCCGCACACGGCTGCCATGGCACAGGTGCCCGCCCTGCTTGCCGCAGGAGTCTCCTGCATTGACCTTTCGGCCGACTATCGCCTGAGCGATCCGGCTACCTTTGAGGCCTGGTATGCCGCCGAGCATACGAGCCCCGAGCTGCTCAAGACTCGCGCCTTTGGTTTGCCCGAGCTGTTCTGCCAGGACTTGGAGACCGCCGCATCCGACTATGCTGACGGCAAGTCCGTGCTGGTTGCCTGCGCCGGTTGCTATCCCACCGCAACGAGCCTTGCTGCCGCGCCTGCCGTGCGCGCCGGCTGGGTTGCCCAGAGCGGCCCCGTGATCGTCGACGCTATCAGCGGCGTGACGGGTGCCGGTAAGTCCTGTAACGCCCGCACGCATTTTTGCAGCGCGGACGAGAATCTGGAGGCATATGGCGTGGGCAAGCATCGTCATACGCCCGAGATCGAGCAGATTCTTGGCCTGACCGACCGCATCGTCTTCACCCCGCATCTGGCACCGCTCAAGCGCGGCCTGCTCTCCACGGTGACGCTGCCGCTCGCGCCGCAGGCTATCGACACGCTGACCCTTGAGGACGTTGTCGACCATTACAAGCAGTTCTACGCCGGTCGAACCTTCGTGCGCGTACTCGATGCCGGCCAGCAGCCCAAGACGGCTTCGGTCGTCGGCACCAACGCCGCCCAGATCGGCCTCGCGCTCAACAAGCGCGCGGGCGTTCTGGTGGCTACGGGCGCCATCGACAATCTGTGCAAGGGCGCAGCAGGCCAGGCGGTCCAGTGCGCCAACATCGTCTTTGGTTTTGACGAGCGACGAGGCTTGCCCACAGTGGCGTGCCCGGTGTAGCACATTCGATTGTTAGCGATTTGGTAGTCGGGCATCGAGTGGGGCGCCACTCTTAAGCTGGTCTCATGATTGTGGCTGGCATGGCGCACCAACCGATGCCCATTTTTTGTTTGATATAAGGAGTCATAAAGACGGTGAATGCTGAGCAGTTCGATATCATAATTCGTGCCGTAGAGGGCGGCGTAACGGCGGCAGCCGGCTTTAAGGCGGCGGGCATCCATGCCGGATTCCGCAAGAATCCCGAGCGCCTGGATTACGCGCTCGTCGTGCCCGATAAACCCTGTCCCGGGGCCGGCGTGTTTACGACTAACCGCTTTTGTGCGGCGCCCGTGCAGGTGAGCCGTGCCAACCTGGGCGGCGCCGACAAGGGCTACGGCATCATCGCCGGTGTTTCTATCAACTCCGGCAACGCCAACGCCGCCACGGGCGAGACCGGTCTTGCCTGCGCGCGCGAGACCTGCAACATCGCCTCGCAGGTCATCGGCTGCGAGCCCCAGCAGATTCTGGTCGCCTCCACGGGCGTAATTGGTCAGATTCTGCCGATCGACACGTTTGAGACGGCGATTCCTGCCGCCTACGAGGCGCTCTCTGCCCATGGCGGTGCCGATGCGGCCCGTGCCATCATGACGACCGATACACACTCCAAGGAGTATGCCGTTCGCTATCGCAGCGAGGCTGCTGGCCATGCGGGCAACGCTTATACGGTGGGCGGTATGTGCAAGGGCTCGGGCATGATCATGCCCAACATGGCCACCATGATCGCGGTCATCACTACCGATGCCCCCGTCGAGCCGGAGGCGCTCCACTCCCTACTACTCTCGACCGTCAAACAGACCTTCAACAAGGTAACGGTCGATTCCGACACCTCGACTAACGACACCTGCATCGTGCTTGCCTCCGGCGCCGCTGCCGCAGATGCCGAGCCTATTGTCGAGGGCTCTGACGCCTTCGACGAGCTAGCCTTTGCCGTGCATGAGGTGTGCGAGAGCCTGGCGCGCAACATCGCCGCAGATGGCGAGGGCGCATCCAAGCTCGTGACGGTTAACGTCACCGGCGCCGTGAACGACGAGGAGGCCGATATCGCCGCTCGTGCTGTCGCCAACTCGCCGCTCGTCAAGACCTGCATCGCCGGCCACGATTGCAACTGGGGCCGCGTTGCCATGGCGCTCGGTAAGTGCGGCGTGCAGTTTAACCAAGAAGATGTGTCCATCGACATGATGGGTATGCCTGTCTGTCGCGATGGCCTGACGGGTCCCTTTGATGAGGACGAAGCCCTGCGACGTTTTGAGGCGCCCGAGATTGTGATCTCGGCAGACCTGGGCGCCGGGGACGCGGCGACCACCGTGTGGACTTGCGACCTCACGCACGAGTACATCTCCATTAACGGCGACTACCGTTCCTAGACTCCCGATGTGCCGCGCGCCCCGCTGCAATAGCGGGCAACGAGGTACGGCGCGATAGCTACACGAAAGACGAGGCAGACTATGAAGTTCGCACGCGATTGTCGCTCGAGCGAATCCAACGAAGTTACCGCGCAGTTGCTGTTCGAGGCGCTGCCGTGGATTAAGAACCTGACCGGTAAGACGGTCGTTATCAAGTACGGCGGTGCCGCCATGGTCGACGAGCAACTGCGTCGTGACGTGATGAGCGACATCGTCCTGCTCAAGATTATTGGCATGCGCCCTGTTATCGTGCACGGTGGCGGCAAGGCCATCAACGAGGCTCTCAGCCACTACGACATCCCCGTCGAGTTTAAGAACGGCCAGCGCGTGACTACGCCTGCCACCATGGATATCGTGCGCGAGGTACTGGGCGGCAAGGTCAATCAGGAGCTGGTCGCGGCGCTCAACCACCACGGCAACCTGGCCGTGGGCGTGTCCGGCAGCGACGCCGGTACCCTTATCGCCGAGCCACTCGACCCCGAGCTCGGTCGTGTGGGCAAAGTGACGCACGTCAACACCGACTATATCGAGCGCTTGCTCGACAGCGAGTACATTCCCGTTATCGCCACGGTCGCGGCGGGGGAGGACGGTGGCTTCTTCAACATCAACGCCGATACCGCCGCCGGTGCCGTTGCGGCGGCACTTCATGCGCATAAGGCGATCTTCTTGACCGACGTCGACGGCCTGTACAAGGACTTTAGCGACAAGGATTCGCTCATCTCCAATCTAACGCTCGACGAGGTTAACGAGATGCTCTATGGCGGAGAGGTCGATAAGGGCATGATTCCCAAGCTACGCGCCGCTGTCGATGCGCTTGCCGCCGGTGTGTTCCGAGCCCACATCATCAACGGCACGACGCCGCACTCGCTGCTGCTGGAGCTGCTGACCGATGCTGGCGTCGGTACCGTGATCCACTCCACCGAGACGGCTTACGAGTTCGATACGCACCCGCACCCGCTTTCGACCTTTGCGGCACGCCTGACCGAGAACCTCGACGAGGTCGAGAAGCTCCAGACGGTCTAGCTGACCCGCGGTCGTCGCGTCCCTGCACCCATAGCCCTGCGCCGTATGGCGCCCAACGAAAGGCATCCCATGTCACTTGCAACTCAACAATCGCTCGAATCCCATTACGTTATGCATACTTTTGGTCGTTCTCCGGTAGAGTTTGTCGAAGGTCACGGTATGAAGCTCACCGGTGATGACGGCCGTGAGTATCTTGATTTTCTTGCCGGTATCGGTGTGTGCAGCCTTGGCCACGGCAACGCCGCAGTGCTCTCGGCGCTCGAGGCGCAGACCAAAAAGCTCATGCATGTCTCCAATTACTTCTACATCGAGCAGCGTGGACAGGTCGCGGCGCTGCTGTCCAAGCTTGCCAACGACGACGTAGATGGTGCGTGCGTGCTGGCCGATGCCATTGCCGCCGGCGATGAGACCACGGCCGCTGCGCTCGGTGCCCCGGCTGCGGACGAGCAGGTGTGGGAGACGTTCTTTGCCAATTCTGGTGCCGAAGCCAACGAGGGCTCGATGAAGCTCGCGCGTCTGTACGCCAAGCGTGCTGGTAACGGCGGCAACACCATCGTATGCATGCGCGGCGGCTTCCACGGCCGTACACTCGAGACCATTGCGGCCACCATGCAGGATTGGCTACAGGACAGCTTCCGTCCGCTGCCGGGCGGTTTTGTGGCCTGCACGCCCAACGATGTCGACGAACTGCGCGCAATCTTTAAGCAGCTGGGAAGCGAGGTCTGCGCCGTCATGCTCGAGCCGATTCAGGGTGAGAGCGGTGTGCACCCCATGACCGAGGAGTTTATGGCGGCGGCGCGCGACTTGGCACACGAGGTGGGCGCCGTTCTTATCGCCGACGAGGTCCAGTGTGGCATCTTCCGCTCCGGCAAGCCGTTTGCATTCCAGACCTATGGCGTGGAGCCCGACATTATGAGCCTTGCCAAGGGCATTGCCGATGGCGTGCCCATGGGTGCCGTGGTGGCAAAGAAAGAGATTGCCGACGTGTTTAAGCCGGGTGACCACGGCTCGACCTTTGGCGGTAGCTGCTTGGCTGTCGCGGCGTGCGCTGCGACGCTCTCCGCGCTCGTGCGCGGCGACTACGCTGAGCATGCCGCCAAGGTGGGTGCTTATATGGAGACAAAGCTCACCAAGCTGCCGCATGTGGTCGAGGTACGCGGTCGCGGCTTAATGCTCGGCTGCGATCTGGATGACGCTGCGGGCGATGCGCATGATATTGTTGCCCGCGCGCTGGCCGCCGGCGCAGTGGTTAACGCTACTGGTGCCCACACGCTGCGTTTCCTGCCGCCGCTTGTCTGCGAGGAAGCCGACGTGGATAGCCTGATCGAGATTTTGTCGAACGTTTTGGCCTAACACAACGCAATAGCTCAATTTGGACCGGGTTCCGGACTGCGGACGTGCCATTTACGGCACGATTCAGCGGTCTGGAGCCCGTTTTGTCTTAGATTTGCTAAGGCGGGGGAGACCTGCTGGTCAAAAAACATCAAATATGAGTACTGTTACCGATTTGGTAGCAGCAATTTTGGACTAATAAGGCTAGATAGCAAGACGAAATGGTAGCGCACAGAGATGTGGTGTAAGAGGCGGGGCATGCCCCGCCTCCGCCCTTT
>CALFDJ010000041.1 GCA_937950325.1 uncultured Collinsella sp. | reverse complement strand
GACGGCACCGAGCCGTACGCTTGAACTGAGAAGGGGGAGGCCTCGCGGCCTCCCCCTTTTTGCGTTGTATACACGTTGTACTTTGGGACCTAGCTCCCCCGTATGTGCTCTTACTGTTTGGCTGTATTTTGAGTCCATCTAGTGTATTTGAGCGATAATTACTCGCATTGGCGTTAGGGAGGGCTTGATGTTTACCGTATTTGTCTTGGGCAATATTGCTTCGGGTAAGTCGACTGCCTGCCGCTATTTCGAATCTCGTGGCGCTATGCTAATCGATCTGGATGAGCTTGCAAAATCGCTGTATGTGCCGGGCTCTGATATCGTCAATACACTCGCGGATGAATTCGGTTGGGACATTTTGGATGAGGAAGGCGGCATTCGCCGCGGCAACCTCGCTTCTCGAGCTTTCGCTTCTCCTGATTCGGTCGCACGGCTCAATGACATCGTGCATCCCATTCTGATTGAACAGCTTTCGCTTAGGATTCTCGATCCGGTTTGTTGTACTGTTTCATCTCCCCGTTATCCTTTTGCGGTGGTCGAGGTTTCTGCTCCGACTGGTTTTGAGGATGCATTTGGCTTGGCTGATGAAATTTTGGTCATCAGCGCCCCTTTGTCAGTTCGTCGCGAGCGCGCTATTCAACGTGGCATGGAGCCATCTGATTTCGATGCCCGTTCTGCTTGCCAGCCCGAAGAGTCTGCGCTGTGCGATCTCGCTACAACTGTGATTGACAATGCGGCAGACGATAACTCGCTCTTTGAACAACTGGACGCATGGCTTTCGCGCCATGGGTTCGGGGATGTAGTGGATAAGGAGGAGGCCGATGCCTAAGACACGTTTCCTTACGTGGTATCGCCTTATACCGCTGGCTGCCGTTTTTGCCTTCGGCCTTATCTCATTCGTTTACTCGTATGCTCCTGCCGCTTTCTTTAAGCCGCTGTATCCGATTGACTACGAGGCGTATGTAAAGCAATCCAGTATTTCGCATAATCTGGATCCGTATCTGGTGTGCGCTGTCATTAAGTCTGAATCGAATTGGGATCCCGAGGCCGAGTCGAATCAGGGTGCTCAGGGATTGATGCAGCTGATGCCCGAGACTGCCCAGGATATGATCGCCAAGGGCCTTGTCGACGGTGGCGAGTATTCGGCCGACAACCTTAACGATCCGGCTACGAATATCGAGTTTGGCTGTGCGTATCTCTCGTATCTTCTAGCGTATTTTAACGGGTCGACTGACAGTGCCATTGCCGCCTATAACGCCGGCATGGGCAATGTCGACGGATGGGCGCAGCAGAGTACGTCGCTTCATAATGCAATCACCTTTCCCGAGACGCAGGCGTATCTGATTCGTGTCAATAATGCCTGGGTTCGCTACAAGACCCTCTATCCCGATCGGTTCGTATAGGACTATGCCTGCCGCCTGCGTATACTGCAGATATATGAGTTAGGAGTATCCATGGCGGAATTTGAAGTAGAACGCGTTGGTGGTGAACTTAAGCGCTTTGGCGTTGAAGGCTCTGACGTGCCGTTTAAGGTCGTGTCTCCCTATGAGCCTGCCGGTTCCCAGCCTAAGGCCATTGAGTCGCTTGTGCAGGGCGTGAGGGACGGAGACCGCTATCAGGTTTTGCTGGGCGTGACTGGTTCGGGCAAGACCTTCACGATGGCAAAGACTATTGAGGCCCTGGGAAAGCCGACGCTGGTCATGGCTCCGAATAAAACGCTCGCCGCTCAGCTTGCGAGCGAGCTCAAAGAGTTCTTTCCCAACAACGCTGTGGTCTACTTCGTCTCGTACTACGACTACTATCAGCCCGAGGCGTATGTGCCGCAAAGCGATACATATATCGAGAAAGACTCCTCGATTAACGAAGAGGTTGAGATGCTGCGACATCAGGCGACCGCATCGCTGCTCTCTCGACGCGATGTGATCGTTGTCGCATCGGTCTCGTGTATCTATGGCATTGGCTCTCCTGAGGACTATGCGGGTCTGGCTCCAAACGTCGACAAGAAGGTGCCGCTCGAGCGCGATGACTTTATCCATGCACTTATCGACATTCAATATGATCGCAATGACTATGACCTGGCACGCGGCACGTTCCGCGTGCGCGGCGATGTTGTCGACGTGTATCCGCCTTATGCCGAGCATCCGTTGCGGTTTGAGTTCTTTGGCGACGAGGTCGAGCTGATTGCCGAGATCGATGAGGTCACCGGTGAGATGCTTCGTGAGTACGAGGCCATCCCCGTATGGCCGGCATCGCACTACGTGACCGAGAAGCCGAAGGTCAAGGCGGCTCTGAAATCGATCAGCGAAGAGTGCGAGAAGCGCGTGGCGGAGCTCAAGGCGACCGACAAGTTGCTCGAGGCGCAGCGTCTGCAGCAGCGCACCGATTATGATCTTGAGATGCTCGAGACGATGGGCTTTTGCAACGGCATCGAGAACTACTCGCGTCATCTGGACGGTCGCAAGCCGGGTGAGCCGCCGTTTACCCTAATCGATTACTTTCCCAAGGATATGCTCTGCATCATCGATGAGAGCCATGTGACGGTGCCGCAGATTCGCGGCATGCACGAAGGTGACCGCTCGCGTAAGGTGACGCTGGTGGAACACGGTTTTCGCCTGCCCTCGGCGCTTGATAACCGCCCGCTTCGTTTCGATGAGTTTGAGGCAAGGATACCCCAGTTTATCTATGTTTCGGCCACGCCGGGCGATTACGAGCTGCGGGTGAGCCAGAACGACGTTGAGCAGATTATTCGTCCGACCGGTCTGCTCGATCCCAAGATCGATGTGCGTCCGGTTCGCGGTCAGATTGACGATCTTGAGGACGAGATTCGCGAGCGCGTTGCCCGCAAGGAGCGCGTGCTGGTGACCACGTTGACCAAGCGCATGGCCGAGGACCTGACCGACCATCTGCTTGATGCGGGCATTAAGGTCAATTACATGCATTCTGATACGGCGACGATGGACCGTGTCGAGATCCTGCGAACGCTGCGGGAGGGAAAGATCGATGTCCTCGTTGGCATCAACCTGCTTCGCGAGGGCTTGGATCTTCCCGAGGTCTCACTGGTGGCAATTCTCGATGCCGATAAGGAAGGCTTCTTGCGCAACCGCCGTTCGCTGATTCAGACGATTGGCCGCGCGGCCCGTAACGCCGATGGCGAAGTCATCATGTATGCGGACGTTGTGACCGATTCGATGAAAGAGGCCATCGAGGAGACGCAGCGCCGTCGCGAGATTCAGATGGCATATAACGAAGAGCATGGCATTGTGCCCAAGACAGTGCGCAAGGCCATCAACGACATCTCAAGTTTTATTGCCGAGGCCGAAAAAACCGTGGGTTCCAAGGGGCGCTCGAAGGGCGATTCTCTTGGTCATGGCGCATTCTATACGCCCGATGAGTCGGGCGAGGGCGGCGTGCCGGAAACGGTGGCGCCCGAGCAGACACTTGCGGAGCAGTTGGAAGAACTGCCGCATGACGAGCTTGTGCGGATCGTCGAAACCATGGAAGAGGATATGCGCAACGCTTCTGCCGCCATGGACTTTGAGGAGGCGGCGCGCCTGCGCGATGCCGTCGTTCAGATTCGGGCGATGCTCGAGGGCGCGTCTGAGGACGAGACGATCGAGCGCTTACGTTCGCAGGCCCGCAAGGGTTCCACGTTCGCATCGGGCAGAAAACGCCAGGGTGCACGGTTTAAGAAATAGCGAACAGGCCCCGAGTTCCCTGTGGAGCTCGAGGCCTGTGTCTTTTGCGCGCTGGAATTCGTGCGTTAGAGGTCCGCGATCAGGGCTTCGGCACAACGGATGCCGTCGGTGGCCGCGCTCATGATGCCGCCAGCATATCCAGCTCCCTCACCACAAGGGTAGAGGCCCGGGGTCGACACGGCATGGCACGTTCGGTCTCGGGTGACAGTGACAGGTGAGCTCGAACGAGTCTCCACGCCGGTAAGAACGGCATCGGGACGGTCGTAGCCTCGTAGCTTTTTTCCGAGTAGGGGAAGTCCCAGGCGGAGCGACTCGACGATATGCTGCGGCAGGGCTTCGTCAATTGCCGTCCAGGTCACACCGAGCGGATAGGTGGGCTTTACCTTTCCGGGCGCCTTGCTGGCGCGTCCTGCGAGGAAATCTCCGACGAGTTGTGCCGGTGCGTTCCAGTTGGAACCGCCCAGGCGATAGGCGGCCGCCTCGCAGGCACGCTGGAGCTCGATGCCGGCAAGCGGGTCATCGTTGGGAAGGTCCTCAGGCGTGACGTTAACGAGCAAGGCGGCATTTGCGTTGCGTCCGTCGCGGGCATTGAGGCTAGCGCCGTTGACGCACAGGTGGCCCTGCTCGGAAGAGGCGGCGACAACCTGTCCGCCGGGGCACATGCAAAACGAGAACACGCTGCGGCCGTTGGGAAGATGGGCGACGAGCTTGTAGGGGGCTGCTCCGAGGGCAGGATGTCCCGCCAAGGCTCCATATTGGGCTCGGTCGATGTCGCGCTGCGGATGCTCGATGCGAACGCCCATGGCAAAGGTCTTTTGTGCGAGGGCCACGT
The DNA here is from genome assembly GCA_937950325.1 of uncultured Collinsella sp. Taxonomy (GTDB): domain Bacteria; phylum Actinomycetota; class Coriobacteriia; order Coriobacteriales; family Coriobacteriaceae; genus Collinsella. The sequence continues at coordinate 41,781 of CALFDJ010000041.1, read as the reverse complement.
TGTGGTCCTTAAGGAGCTCAAAAATATCGCGAGCAGAATGCCCGCAGGCGAGGATGAGGTGCTTTGTCTCGATTGGCTCGCAAGCGGCGTCTTGGGACGATTGGACATCAATACCGGTAATGGCGCCAGACGCGTCGATGTGAATGTCGACGAGCTTTGTTCGATAACGGACGACACCTCCGAGCTGCTCGATGCGCTGGGATATAGCGGTGACAACCGTGGGAAGGATGTCGGAGCCAATGTGCGGCTTGGCATCCCACAGAATATCGCGGGGCGCGCCCGCCTCGACGAAGGTTTCGAGGATAAGGCGATGGGCGGGATTTTTGGTTCCCGTATTGAGCTTGCCGTCCGAGAAGGTCCCCGCGCCGCCCAGGCCAAACTGGACATTGCTCTCGGGGTCGAGAATGCGCTCCTTTAGAAAGAGATCGATCGCATGCGAGCGGCGAAATGCTGGGTCGCCGCGCTCGATGAGCAAGGGCTTAAGACCCGCTTCGGCAAGGGTGAGTGCAGCGAAAAGGCCAGCGCATCCGGCGCCGACAACGACAGGGCATTCTTGAGGTGCGTCGGAGACGGGGGAGGGGAATGAGGGCCCATCGTCCTCCATCGCGCGTACGCGCGAGCGGTCACGCTCGGCGACGCTGTCGACCGCTTCTCGCTCGAGGTGGGGACTAGTCAGCTCAACACGAAAGCTCAGGATAAAATGGACGTCTCGTTTTTTGCGAGCGTCGATTGACTTGCGGTGGAGCTCGATGGACTTGATCTCGGAGTCCTTGCAACGTAGGACGCGCTTGGCGACTCGCTTGCCAACAATGAGGCAGGCATTTTCATCGCCGGCTTCATCGAGCGACGCGTTGACTTGGGTGATTTCGATCATCGAGGTCTCCTTAGAGGCAAGAAAGAGGCCGTCCGGTATCCCAGACGGCCCGAATGCGTTTTTGATTATAGACTGCGCGGCTACAGGCTGCTTGCGGCGCGAATGCCCGAGAGCCAGGCCCACGCAAGGTTAAAGCCTCCGCAATCGGCGTCGATGTCGAGCGCTTCGCCGCAGATGTAAAGCGGGGCGTCGACAGCGCTGCGCGCGCGTAGACTGGGTATTGAGATGCTCTCGACAGATACGCCACCACGCGTGACCTGCGCCGAGCGCTCCTCGGCTGTTCCCTCGACGAGCAGCTTAAAGTGTTTGAGGATTGAGACCAGATGGATGACATCGTTGGAGCCTGGATGGCACTGCTCGAACGTCGTGCAGACGACGCGGGAGAGTTGCGGGGCGAGCATGCCGTCGAGCCAACGGGGATCGCGGGGCGAAAAGCCGCCGAGCAGCTCAACGCGCCGGTTGAGCATATCGAGCAGCTCGTCTTTGGAGAGGTCGGGGAAAACGTCGAGCAGGATCGTATCGCCGCGCTGGATACGACGGGAGAGGTTGAAGACAGCGACGCCCGAGATGCCGAAGGCTCGAAACAGTACTTCACCGTCTTCGTGCCAGAGCTCACTATGGTTACGGGTGAGCGTCAAGCGGGCGCGGACGCGCAGACCATCCAACGTCTTGAGTGCCGCCCGATCGCCAACGACCGTTGCCGATACGGGGCAGAGGATGGGGCGCAGCGAGGTGAGGGGGAGGCCAAACGTATCGGCGATACCGGTGGGGTTGCCGCCCGTGGCGATAATTACGGCATGTGCCTGCAGGGCTTCGTTCTTGCGAGGGACATCGGCGAGTGCCTTCCGAAGCGAGCGGAGCTCCGATTTTCGGTCGTCGTGCTTTTTTGCCTTTAGCGCCCGCGCTGGACGGTTTATTTGGAGTGCCCAGCCTTCGGGATCTTTGCGCGCCGTGGCAATATTGGCTCCGCAGATTAAGGTGATACCTAGGCGGTCGCAAACGTTGAGAAGCGCGTCGCGCACCGATTCGGCGCGAAGGGAGCGCGGGTACAGCCGGCCTTCCTCGGAGGTTGTCATGATGCCCAGCGAGGAGAAGAAACCCATAAGCTCTTGTTCGGGCTGGGTCCTCATGACAGATTCGACGAATGCGGGGTGGTTATACCGCTGAGGATCAATCGATTCGTTGGAGAGGTTGCAACGGCCGTTACCGGTCGCAAGGAGCTTAAGGCCGCAGGCGACATCGCACTCAACGATGCAGACGCTTTTGCCAGCACGTGCGGCCGTAATGGCGGCGGCGAGGCCTGAAGCCCCGCCGCCGATTACCAGGACGTCATAGAAGGCGCTCGTGTTCACTTAGGCCTCGTCGGTCTCGTGCGGGGTAATGGCCTCGACGGCAGAGACTGCCTTGGGCAACATGCCATCGGGCAGCGCGGTCTCGACCTCGCCCTTATCGCAGGCCTCGGCGAGTGACGGATTGATGGGAAGCGTGCCCAAGATGTCGAGGTTATAGCGTTCTGCGACCTCGGGGAGCTTGCTCTTGCCAAAGACCTCGATCTTCTTGCCGCAGTCGGGGCACTCAATATAGCTCATGTTTTCGACGATGCCCAGAATGGGGACGTTCATCTTCTCGGCCATGTTGACCGCCTTGGCGACGATCATCGAGACCAGATCCTGCGGGCTCGTGACGATGACGATGCCGTCGACGGGCAGTGACTGGAAGACGGTGAGAGCGACGTCGCCTGTTCCCGGAGGCATGTCGACCAGCAGGTAGTCGATGGGGCCCCATGAGGTCTCGCTCCAGAACTGCCTAATGGCGCCTGCGATGACCGGACCGCGCCAAAGGACGGGGTCGGTCTCGTTTTGGAGCAGAAGGTTGGAGCTCATGACCTTGACGCCGTGCTCGGAGATTTCAGGCAGCATGAGGTTGCCAAGGGCATGGACGTGGCGTCCGCTCATACCGAACATCTTGGGGATAGAGGGACCGGTGATGTCGGCATCGAGGACGCCGACCTTGTGGCCGTGACGGGCAAGCTCGGTGGCGATGGCACCGGTGACAAACGACTTGCCGACACCGCCCTTGCCGGAAAGCACGGCGATGACGCGTTTGACCTCGGACAGCGTATTCTCCTCAAATTGCGACGGCGACGTTTGTCCGCCGGCGGCCTGTGCGTGCTCGCAACCCATGTATGACTCCTTTGTATATGTTGGGGCCGGGGCCCCGTGATGTGACACGAGCGTCATTGTACCCTCGTTTGCGAGCGGGAGTCATTTACGATGCATTTGGGCCGAGCGTGCTTGCAATACGATGGGTCCAAGCGAATGGGCGGGCTTACTGAACTTTGCTGGCGAACTCGAGGTATTGCATGCGCTGCAGCTTGTCGATCGTCGAGGCGTATGGGCTGTCTTCAGATTCCAAGTCGTAGCGCAGCCCGTCGGCACCAAGGTAGCCGGCGACATTGATGGTGGGCACATCTGACCTTGTTGCAAGCAGGGCCTTTTGATAGTCGGTGAGCGGGGCGCCGATCTTATTAAGGGTAATGGCTGCAACCTCGTTTGCCCCGACGGTGTCGTAGACGTTGAGCTCGGTATTGCCGGCGATTTCATAGTTAGCCCAGACAAAATATGTCGACTGATAGATACGGAAAGCGTGGCTTGCCGTATCTTCCTGAGGGTACAGCTCGTCGTTGAGAGTCGTTGCGGCGCTCGGCTGATGGTCGCCAAAAAAGACAAGGACAACCGGTCTGCCGATATTGCGGAGCTCGTTGATAAAGTACTCGAGGTCCCGGTCGGATGCGTTGATGCAGGTGAGATAGGTGTTGAGCGCGCTATTGGCGCCCTCGCTGGCTCCCTCGACCCAATAGTTTGTCAGCTCCTCGGCGGGAACGGTGCCATAGTCGTAGCCGCCGTGATTTTGCATCGTGACGTCAAAGATGAACTGCGGGGCTTCGTCGGTTCTAAGCAGGTCGAGTATCTTGTCGTAGGTGGCGTAGTCGCATACGCCGGCATGGTAACAGGGCGCACCTTCGAAATCGCCGATTGAAAGAAAGTCTCCAAAGCCCAGCTGCTGATAGATTTTATCTCGATGGTAGTTGACGGGGTTTTGCGGGTGCATAGCGGTAGCGGTATACCCAAGCTCCTTAAGGTCCTTTGCCAGGCTGTTGACGCCATTCATCTGATATAGCTGATAGGGGATTTTGCCTAATCCGACAAAGGCCGTTGTCGCTCCGGTCAAAAATTCGAATTCGGAGTTCGCCGTTCCGCCACCGGCGACCGAAGCGAGCATGGTGCCGCGAACAAGTGTGTCGGGAAGCGAGTTGTAGAATGCGGGGCCGGTGTACCCGGCCGCCTGGAGCTGCTCAAAGCACGAAAGGTCGCTAAAACTCTCATTCATGACGGCAACAATCGTCGGCTTGATTTCATTGAACTGGGCAACGGCCGCCGCGCGCTGCTCGCTCGAGCCATACGTGCTGTCGTAGGTGGCGGCGAGCTTCTGCTCGATGCTCTGCGCCTCATCGGGCGTATAGTCTTCGGGCTTCTCAATGGGCAACTCGTTGACCATTTCGGTGAACGAAGTGATAAAACCCTGAGACGCATACGTGGTGATGGGCTGCCAACGGTCAAATCCAAAATTCAGCGCCTGCTCCAAGTCGATGCTGGAAAAGCCCGAGAGCCCCATAACGGTCACTAGCAGAAAAGCGCAGAGGTTAGCGGCGATTGCGGGGAAGACATGGGTGGGCGTACGGAGCTTTCTCGGTCGGATAAGCGAAAGAAGCCCTAGGGAAATCTCCAGCAGGGCTAGAGAGGTTACGATTCCGGCGGTAAAGGTAAACTCGTATCCCTCGCTCACTTCCATTGCGGTGCCGAGGGCCAAGATATCGCTTGGCAGGATGGCTTCGCCTTTAAACGTTATGACGAAGTGCTCGGCAATGCCAAGGATGCAACAGGCGACGGGCACGAGGGCCATGACGCCTCCATGACGCTGTCCCAGCAAATAAAGGGAGAGCAGAACCGTCGCGAGCAGCCCGACGGAAAACCCGAATGAGTTGGCGGGAATGCGATAGAACGTTTCGTTACAGGCAATTTCGAGTGAAACGAACGAGAGCGCTGAAACAGCGGCGATGACAAGGATGTCACGGCAAATACAGGCAACCGTTCCCGTCGCAAGATCGGTTTGGTCGATAAGTCCCGAAACCAAGGGCTCGACAAGAAGTATGACGGCGGCAGCACCGAGCGCCGAATAAGAAAGGACCCATAGGGAATTGTCCTCATTTACGAGCAATTGATTCGTAATCCATGCAGCTACCATGCCGAGCGGGATGAGGAGCGTCGCGCACCAAAAGACGCGGGCAATGGGCGGCTTTTCATTGTGTTTGATTGAAAAATACACGCGCACGACGACGGTGGCCACGATAAGGACGGCGATGAATATGGGCAGATTGGCCATGTCGCTCGAAGTGATTTCAAGGGGGATATCTTCGGTCATGGACGTTCCTCTGTTACAGCAAATTAAGTTCAGTAGTAGATTACTGTAACCTTTCCACGGCATTTCGAGAAACAAAGCACCCGATACGCAAAGCTAAAGGTCTGCGAATCTTGTATTACGAACATCTGTGCGCGTCGAGTGCGCTAAACTCATCGACAGTATGATTCGATGCAATAGGAGGCAAGGAGCTTCCATGTCTGATTCTTCTATCGTTATTCGCGGCGCTCGTGAGCACAACCTCCGTGATATCGATGTTTCCATTCCGCGTGACCAACTCGTGGTCATTACCGGTCTTTCTGGCTCGGGCAAGAGTTCGCTGGCATTTGACACTATCTATGCCGAGGGCCAGCGTCGATACGTCGAGAGCCTTTCGAGCTATGCGCGCCAGTTCTTGGGCCAGATGGACAAACCCGACTTGGATTCAATCGACGGCCTTTCGCCGGCGGTGTCGATCGACCAAAAGACGACGTCTAAAAACCCTCGCTCGACGGTTGGCACCGTAACCGAGATTTATGACTATCTGCGCCTGCTGTTCGCCCGTGTGGGCACCCCGCACTGTCCCGAATGCGGCCGCGTCATTGAGCGTCAGACGACCGACCAGGTTGCCGACAAGGTCTTGGCGGCGGGGGAGGGCCGCCGCGCGTTTGTGCTGGCACCGGTGGTGCGCGGGCGAAAAGGCGAGTACACCAAACTGTTTGAGGACCTTCGCGCCGAGGGCTTTAGCCGCGTGCGTGTCGACGGTGAAGTGCGCTCGCTCGACGATCCGATCGATCTGGACAAGAAGTTCAAGCACGATATCGAGGTCGTAGTCGATCGCATCGTGATCCGTGAGAACTCTCTGGGCCGTATCGCCGAGTCTGTTGAGCAGGCGACCGCGCTGGCTCACGGCAATGTAAACGTGTACATGCTGCCCGATCGTGATGCTCCCGAGGGGACCGAGGGCGAGCTGCTGGAGTATTCGTTGGCCTTGGCGTGCCCGGAGCATGGTCACTCCATTGACGATCTTCAGCCGCGTGATTTTTCGTTCAACGCTCCCTATGGCGCATGTCCTGAGTGCGACGGCCTGGGCTTTAAGAAAACCGTTGATGCCGAGGCGTTGATCGAGGACCCCTCGAAGTCCATTGCCGACGGAGTCTTTGGTAGCCTGTTTGGCAACTCGAACTACTATCCGCAGATTTTTGCTGCGGTCTGCAAACACTTTAAGGTGAGCACCGATACGCCGTGGGAGGACTTGCCCCCTCGCGTGCGTCGTGCATTCTTGGATGGCCTGGGCGATACGAAGATCTCGGTCGACTACCAAAAGCTCGACGGACGTCGCAGCCAGTGGGATACCAAGTTTTCGGGCGTTCGCAACATCCTGTACGAACGCTATACCGAGACGACGAACGAGAACACCAAGGCGCGCCTGGAGAAGTACATTCGCGAGGAGCCGTGCTCGAGCTGCCACGGCGCTCGTTTGCGCCCTGAGATGCTCGCCGTCACCGTGGGCGGCAAGTCCATTTACGAGGTTTGTTGCCTGTCGTGCCGTGAATCGCTCGAGTTTTTTGAGGGCCTGGAACTCACCGAGCGCCAACAGTTTATCGGCGGCCGTATCGTCAAGGAAATCCTGGAGCGCTTGCGTTTTCTGGTCGATGTTGGACTCGACTATCTGACGCTCGATCGTGCCTCGGCGACGCTTTCCGGTGGCGAGGCGCAGCGTATTCGCCTGGCAACGCAGATCGGCGCGGGTCTCATGGGCGTGCTCTATATTCTGGACGAGCCCTCGATCGGTCTTCATCAGCGTGACAACGAGCGCTTGATCAAGACGCTCGAGCGCCTGCGCGATATCGGCAATACCGTTATCGTCGTCGAACACGACGAGGATACAATCCGTGCCGCCGATTACGTGATCGACATGGGGCCCGGCGCCGGCGTCAACGGCGGACACGTAGTCGCGGCGGGAACGCCTGCCGATATCATGGCGTGTCCTGAGTCGATGACGGGCGCTTATCTGACCGGCAAACGAATGATCCGGGTGCCTGATGAACGGCGCAAGCCCGGTCGCGGCTGCCTTAAAATTACGGGCGCTCGAGCCAACAACCTCAAAAACGTTACTGCCAAAATCGAGTTTGGTACGCTTACGGTTGTTACCGGCGTGTCGGGATCGGGCAAGAGCTCCCTGGTTACCGATACCATTGCGCCTGCCCTTACGAATGCCATTCACCGTTCGACGCGCCCTGTGGGTCCATATAAGAAAATCGAGGGCATCGAGTGTATCGATAAGGTTATCGATATCGACCAGTCGCCGATTGGCCGCACGCCGCGTTCCAACCCTGCTACCTATATCGGCCTGTGGGATGATCTTCGCGCGCTGTTTGCGAGTACGCCGGAGTCGAAGGCGCGCGGCTACTCGCCGGGTCGTTTCTCCTTTAATGTGAGTGGCGGGCGCTGTGAGGCGTGCAAGGGCGACGGGCAGATCAAGATCGAGATGCACTTCCTTCCTGATATCTACGTTCCCTGCGAAGTTTGCGGCGGTAAACGCTACAACCGCGAGACACTCGAGGTCACCTACCGTGGCAAGACCATCTCGGACGTGCTCGACATGAGCGTGGCCGAGGCGCTGGCCTTCTTTGGGAATATCCCGCAGATTAAGCGCAAGCTCCAGACGCTGTACGATGTAGGCTTGGGCTACGTGAGCCTGGGCCAGCCCGCCACGACGCTTTCGGGCGGCGAGGCGCAGCGTGTGAAACTCGCCAAGGAGCTTCATCGACGCCAGACGGGCAAGACGTTCTATATTTTGGACGAGCCGACGACCGGCCTTCATTTTGAGGACGTCCGCCAGCTGCTCGATGTGCTGCAGCGCTTGGTCGATGCGGGCAACACGGTGCTGGTGATTGAACACAACCTTGATGTCATCAAGGTTGCCGACCGCCTGATCGATATGGGTCCCGAGGGCGGTAACGGCGGCGGAACCGTCGTGGTTTCGGGCACACCGGAGCAGGTTGCGGACTGTCCGCAGAGTTATACGGGCAAGTTTTTGGCGCCGTTGCTCAGGCGTGACCGGGAGCGTCAGGCTCAACTTGATGCTCAATAAATAGGCGATTCAGTTTATGGGCGCCATCGACTCCTTGTGATTCGATGGCGCTTGCTGTGCCGAAGTGACGTATGCAGCCGAATTGGACATATACTTAATCCTTGCGTCCGAATGCGAGGGAAAGGATATGTCATGGCAAAGGCTGTAAAGACGCCAAAAACCAATGCGATGCGCGAGCTGGAAAGCGCCGGCATTTCCTATGTTCTACATACGTACGAAGACGATGGTGATGAGTCGGTGGGCCTGGGTGTCGCGATTTCGGAGCAGCTTGGCGAGGAGCCCGGTCAAGGATTTAAGACTTTGGTCTGCGTGACACCGTCCAACGACTATGTCGTGTGCTGTATCCCTGTTGCCGACGAGCTCGATCTAAAGTCCGCCGCGCGTGCCGCGGGGGAGAAGTCCTTGGCCATGATGCATGTGAAGGATTTGCTTGCGGCGACTGGCTACGTTCGCGGCGGCTGCAGCCCGGTCGGTATGAAAAAACGCTACCGGACGCTCATTGATGAGACATGTGTCCTTTGGGATACCATTTTTATTTCGGGAGGCAAGCGTGGTTATCAGCTCGAGCTTGCACCCGATGATTTAATTGCATTTTGCGGGGCGACGGTTGCCGCGATTACGAGAGAGGACTGAGCGATGCCGCAGGAAGAATTGAAGCGCGGAGCTCATTTTGCAAAAGAATCTGCGCCTCAGACACCCTCATCCGAAGCTTCTTCGTCGCGAGATGACACCGACGACATGGGCTCGTCGGACTACTCCACGGTTGGTCGTTCCGCCGGGCTTATGACCATCCTGACCATTGTGTCTCGCGTCACCGGTTTTATCCGCACGTGGGCAATGGCGGCCGCTATCGGCATGTCGCTACTCTCGTCCTCCTATCAGGTCGCCAACAACCTGCCCAATATGCTCTACGAACTCGTGATGGGCGGCATGCTCGTGACGGCGTTTTTGCCCGTGTACATGGGCGTGAGGCGTGAGCAGGGTCGCGAGGCCTCGAACGAGTACGTGGGCAACCTGCTCGGCATTCTGCTTTTGGTGCTGGGTGGCATTTCGTTGCTGGGGACCGTGTTCGCCCCGGGCTTTATCTGGACGCAATCGTTCCTTTCGGGTGACGGCGGCAGCATGGATACCGCTGCGTTCATGTTCCGTTTCTTTGCCATCCAGATTCTGTTTTATGGTTTGGGCTCGGTGTTCTCGGGCGTTCTCAACGCACACCGCGACTACTTCTGGTCGACGTTTGCCCCGGTCCTCAACAATGTGATCGTCATTGCGAGCTTTATGGGTTTTGCGCCCGTGTCCGCACAGTTTGGCGAACGTGCCGGCATCATCTTGATTGCGGCCGGTACGACCCTCGGTGTCTTTGTTCAGATGGCATGTCAGATTCCCGCGCTTAGCAAGCACGGCGTGCATCCCCATATCCATATCGACTTTAAGGACCCCGCGCTGCGCCAGACGATTGCGCTCGGTATCCCGACGCTGCTCGCCACGGTGTGCATGTTTGTCTCGACTTCTATCACCAACGCTGCCGCGCTGGTGGTCCAGCCCGAGACTGGTCCTTCCGTCATCGCCTATGCGCGCCTGTGGTACACGCTGCCCTACGCGCTGATTGCCGCCTCGCTTTCGACGGCGCTCTATACCGAGCTCTCTCACGACGCACAGGAGAAGGATTACGACAGCGTACGCACGGGCATTTCGCGTGGCGTCGCCCAGATGCTGTTCTTCCTGATTCCGTTCGCACTGTACCTGATTGTCTTCGCACGTCCGCTCAACATGATCTACTGTGCTGGCAAGTTCGATGAATCCGGAGTGGCGCTGGTGTCCGAGTACCTTGTCTACCTGGCGCTCTCGCTGCCGCTCTACGGCGTGGTCGTGTTGATGCAGAAGAGCTTCTCTGCCTTGCTCGACATGAAGCCCTATAGCCGCTATTGCCTGTATTCTGCCATCGGCCAGGCCGGCTCGGTTCTGCTGTTTGGCGTTGTGCTGGGCTTCGGTATGCCGGCAATCGCGCTTTCGTATGTTGTCGACTACGTGATCTTGGTCGGCTGTTCGCTGTGGTGGCTGCGTCGTCGCCTGCGTGGCCTTCAGGTCAAATCTATCCTGCATGGCGGTTTCTTTGGCCTTTTGCTCGGTGGCCTAGGTGCTGCCGCAGGCGCCGGCGTCATGTGGGTGCTTGAACACTTTGTCGGGGCACTTGGCGGCTCGATTCTGATTACTCTTGGCTACGTTTGCGTTGCGGGTGTCGTCTCGCTTGCTGTTACCTTTGGCCTTGCCGTCGTCCTTAAGATGCCTGAGGTCTCGGCGCTGCTTCGTCGCAAGTAGGTGCGTGTGGCCGGTCACGACAACATTCCAACGCTTGCCGAGCAGGTTTCGCGCGTTCCCACACAGCCCGGATGCTACCTTTGGAAGGATGCCAAGGGCGATGTCATCTACGTGGGCAAGGCAAAAAACTTGCGTTCCCGTATGCGCCAGTACGTGACACTGCAGGATGAGCGTCAAAAGATCCCGCTGATGATGCAGCTGGTGGCGAGCTTTGACTATATCGTGGTGGAGACCGAGCACGAGGCGTTGGTGCTCGAGCGCAATTTGATTGGTCAGTACCATCCGTACTTTAACGTCGACCTCAAGGATGACAAGAGCTACCCCTTTATCGCCATTACAAAGGGCGACCTGTATCCCGCTATCAAATATACGCGCGAGCGTCATAAGCCGGGAACGCGTTATTTTGGTCCCTATACCGATAGCCGTGCGGCACGTGAGACGATAGATACGCTGCGCAAGGTTATCCCCATCTGCTCCGCATCCTGTGCGGAGTGGCGTCGTTGTCGTCGTATCGTCGAGTCCCACAGGGGCGAGGAAGACATCGTCAATATGATTTGCGCGCAAAACGGGCGTCCCTGCTTTGACTACCATGTCGGGCGCGGCCCGGGTGCGTGTGTCGGCGCGATTTCTCCTACGGACTATGCCAAGAACGTCAAACGTGTCGAACGTTTTTTGTCGGGCCATCGCAAGGATGTCGTCGATGAGCTGACCTCCGAGATGACGGATGCCGCCGAGGCGCTCGACTTTGAGCGCGCGGCACGCGTCAAACGTCGTTTGGAGGTCATCAGGGGTCTGGACGACCGTCAGCAAGTCGTTTTTCCCTCCAGTGTCGATATCGATGTCATCGGTTTCTATCGCGAGGAGACCATCTCCGCCGCTTGCGTCTTTGTCGTGCGTGAGGGTCGAACGGTTCGAACCTGCGAGTTTATTCTCGATAAGGGTTTGGATGTCGACGAAGAGGAGCTTCAATCGGGCTTTCTTAAGCGCTATTACGACGAGACGGCTGATATTCCAGCTGAGATAAACCTCTCTGTCGAGCTTGAGGATGCGGAGGCGCTGGGGGAGTGGCTTGCAGGCAAGCGCGAGCGTTCCTGCCATCTCCATAGGCCGCAGCGTGGCGAAAAGCACCGTTTGCTCGATATGGCATCCAAAAATGCGCGCCATGCCCTCATGCGCTACATGATGCGAACGGGGTACGCTGACGACCGCACCAATCAAGCGCTCCTGGAGCTCGAAAGCGCGCTGGCGCTGCCGGCGCCGCCGATGCGTATCGAGTGCTTCGATATCTCGACGCTGCATGGAACCTTTACCGTCGCCTCGATGGTGGTGTTTACCAACGGACGCGCCGACAAGAGCCAGTACCGTCGTTTTAAAATTCAGGCCGAATTGGACGAGGCGAACGACTTCGTATCGATGTCCGAGGTTCTGGGGCGTCGCTATGCTCCCGAGCGCATGGCGGACGAGCGCTTTGGCTCGCGCCCCGATTTGCTCGTTGTCGATGGCGGCAAGCCGCAATTGACCGCTGCAATTAAGCAACTTGAGGCGCTCGGCCTCGATATACCAGTTTGTGGCTTGGCAAAGGCCGATGAGGAAGTTTTCGTGCCGTGGGACGAGACTCCCGTCGTGCTGCCGACCGGCTCCGCTTCGCTTTATCTGATCAAGCAAGTTCGCGATGAATCCCACCGATTTGCGATTACGTTCCATCGCGAGTTGCGCGATAAGGCTATGACGGTTTCGGTGCTTGACGACGTTCCGGGCGTGGGACCCACCAGAAAACGTGCCATTATGCGCCATTTTGGCTCGATGAAGCGTTTGCGCGCGGCAAGCGAGCAGGAGATTGCGGAAGTTCGAGGCGTTCCGGCCGATGTCGCCAAAGCGGTTCACGAGGCACTTGTTGCATGGAATGCCGAACGCGCCCAGGCATCGGCCAACCGTTCCGAAAACTAAACGTGCTTCTAAACAACTGATATACATGATTGGCCGATTTTCAATCATTTATTTCGCGGCGATTACCTGTCGATTTCGGGTTTTATTAACGCTAAAACGTTTGACTAGTCATAGTGAACAACCCTGCTATCCTACGGGTTGACGAAGACTGATATCTCACCTCGTCGATACATACTGTCTGGCGAATCATTTGTCAATGAATTCGGTGAACGGTAGTAAATACCGTTCAAGCGTATGTATGTATCGGTCGCCGAGCGCGGCACCTCAGTTGGGTTCGTCGGTAGGTAAGGTATATATCGTCCGCAAGTTGCGCGGGGGCACGTCTAGGTGCTCCCGAGTAAGATTCTCTATTGATAGGAGAAGACATGGCCATCATCAACAAGGGTATGTCCAGGCGTTCGTTCCTCGGCCTCACCGGCAGCGTCGCTGCTGTCGCCGGCCTTGGTCTCACTGGCTGCGGTGGCAGCTCTAGCGACGAGGGTTCCGCTTCTGGCTCCACCGATTCCGCCAACCGTGGCGGCGGCGTGATCACCGCTGGTTCCGCTTACGCTCCGTCCAGCTTCGATCCCGCCAGCACCGGCTCCGCTGTGGGCCTGGGTGCTAACTGGCACGTCGTCGAGGGCCTCTACGGCATCGATTACCACGACTACAGCACCTTCAACGAGCTCGCCACCGACGATCCCAAGTCTGTGGACGACACCACTTTCGAGGTCACCATCCGCAAGGGCGCCAAGTTCTCCGATGGCACCGAGGTCACCGCTGACGATGTCGTTGCCTCCTACACCGCTTGCGCCGCTTCCGCTACCTATGCTCCGTTCTTCCAGCCCTTCGAGTCCATCGAGGCCAAGGACGCCAGCACCGTGACGGTCAAGACCAAGGTCCCCAACTTCTCCCTGCTCAAGGATCGTCTGGCCATCGTCCGCGTTACCCCGGCCACCCAGACCGAGGAGGATCGCGCCAAGCAGCCGATCGGCTCCGGCCCCTGGATGTACGACTCTATCTCCGATACCGAGATCACCCTGGTTCCCAACCCCGAGTACAACGGTGAGTATGCTGCCGAGGATAAGAAGATCCAGTACAGCATCCTGACCGACCCCACTGCTCGCGTTACCGCTCAGCAGGAGGGTTCCACGCTCGTTATGGAGCTCGTTACCGCTGACGCCGTCGACCAGCTCGAGAGCGCCGGCTGCAAGATTGACAACGTTCAGGGTTTCGGCACCCGCTTCATCATGTTCAACGTCGCCAAGGAGCCTTGGAACAACGTCAAGGTCCGTCAGGCTGTCATGTATGCGCTCGACACCGAGAAGATGGTCAGCAACACCTTCGCCGGCCTTGCCACCGCTGCCAGCTGCTACCTGCCCAAGAGCTTCACCAACTATCATGAGGCTTCCACGGTGTACAAGACCGACACCAAGAAGGCTAAGAAGCTCATCGAGGAGTCTGGCATCACCCCGGGTGCCATCACCCTGCGCACCACCGACAACGAGCAGATTAAGGGCATGGCCGCCCAGGTCAAGAACGACCTCGACGCTCTCGGCTTCGATGTGACCATCCAGACCGATACCTCGCCGGCCACCTACGCCGCCATCGACGGCGGCGAGGCCTACGATATCCTCCTCGCCCCTGGCGATCCTTCCTGCTTCGGCGCCGACCCCGACCTGCTGCTCAACTGGTGGTACGGCGACAACGTCTGGATGCAGACCCGTTGCCCGTGGAAGGAGTCCGCTGAGTGGCAGAAGCTCCACGGTCTCATGGACGAGGCTCTTGCCGCCGAGGGCGACGAGCAGCAGAAGAAGTGGAACGAGTGTTTCGACATCATTGCCGACAACGCCGTTCTGTACCCCGTTGTCCACGTCAAGACCGTCTCCGCTTCTTGGGACGATCCGTCCACTGCGCCCAATGGCGAGGCCCTCGATGGTTTCAAGGGCATCGGCACGACGAGCATGTCCTTCAGGGGCGTTGCGACCGTCAAGGCGTAAGACTCGCTTGAGTCTATATGCAGGATGTCGGTCGTTGGGACCGTATCCTCATAGTTGAAACAAAGACCCGGGCGGCAACGATGTCGCTCGGGTCTTGTAATGAGTATCCGTACTCATATACCAGTTGGTCCTACCGACAAAAGAAAGGGGAGAGAACGTGAACAACTTGCTACGTTTGATTGGAAGGCGTCTTGTGGCGCTGCCGATCATGGCATTGGGCGTCACCGTCCTGGTGTTCTTCCTTATGTCGTTCTCCAAGACCGACCCCGCCTACACGGCGTTGGGTGACGGTGCCTCGCCCGAGGCGGTTGCCGAGTACCATGAGAAGTATGGTCTGGACGACCCCTGGCCCGTGCGCTACGTGCGCTATATGGGCGATTTGATCCATGGCGACATGGGCACCTATGGTGCTGCTCGCAACTCCGTTGCCAAGCGCATCTCCACGGCCCTGCCCGTCACGATGCAGCTGACCTTCATCGGTCTTGCCATCGGTGCGGTCGTTTCGTTTTTGCTCGGCGTCATCGCGGCACTGTATCGCGACAAATGGCCGGACCAAGTAATCCGTGTCTTTTCCATCGCCGGCTTGGCAACCCCGTCGTTCTGGCTTGCCGTTCTGTTGATCCTGCTGTTCTCTTCCTACCTTAAGGTGCTCCCGGCATCGGGTGCTCTGCCTCACTTCACCACGAATCCGGTTGGCTATCTGGGACGTATGATCATGCCCGCTATCGCCTTGGCATTTCCGCTGACGGGCCAGATGACTCGTATCGTGCGTACCGCCATGGTCGAGGAACTCGACAAGGATTATGTCCGTATGGCTCGCGGCGCCGGCGTTCCCGAGAAGGTCGTCGTCGGCATCAACGTTCTTCGCAATGCGCTGATCACCCCGGTCACCACCCTCGGTCTTAAGATCGGTTACCTCATGGGCGGCGCCGTCGTCATCGAGGTTATCTTCAACCTCCCCGGCATGGGCACCGCGATTCTGCAGGGCGTTCAGGGCAACGAGGCGAACCTGGTTCAGGGCGTCGTCATCGTCGTTGCTCTTGCCTTCATCATCATCAACATCGTGGTTGACATGCTCTACCTGCTCATCAACCCGCGCATCAGGACGGTGTAGATTATGGTAAAGATTCGAGAGAAGCAAACCGAGCAGCTCGAGAAGGCTGCCTCCAAGGGGCTCAAGCTCGGTGGCTGGAAGAAGATGACGCTGTCTTCTAAGATTGCCGCCGTCGTGCTGGTGCTGGTCGCCCTGACTGCGATTCTGGCGCCCCTTCTTGCCCCCTATAGCCCGGTCGAGATCTTTACGGCTCGCCAGGCTCCCGGCAACGGATTTATCTTCGGTACCGACGATAAGGGTCGCGACATTCTGTCGCGTATGCTCTACGGTGGTCGTTACTCGCTGATTATCGGCTTTGGCGCCACCGCCATGGCTCTGGTCTGCGGCTCGGTCGTGGGCGCCCTTGCAGCGGTTTCGCGCAAGGCCGTCTCCGAGACGATCATGCGTATCTTGGACATCATCATGTCCATCCCGGGCATCGCCCTCGCGGCCGTCTTCGTCTCCATCCTGGGCAACTCCGTGCCGTCGATCATCTTCGCCATCGGCTTTATGTACACTCCGCAGATTGCCCGTATCGTGCGCGCCAACATCGTGTCCGAGTACGGCGAGGACTATGTCCGCGCGGTCATCGTTTCCGGCGCCAAGGCTCCGTGGATTTTGATCAAGCATGTTCTGCGTAACTGCATCGCCCCGATCATGGTCTTCACCGTTACCCTGGTCGCCGACGCCATCATCTTCGAGGCCTCGCTGACCTTCATCGGCGCTGGTATCCAGGAGCCCACCGCTACCTGGGGCAACATCCTCGCCGACGCCCGCGGCGGCGTGCTCGCCGGTCGTTGGTGGCAGGCGCTGTTCCCGGGCCTGGCCATCATGATCACCTGCCTGGCGCTCAACATCCTCTCCGAGGGCATTACCGACGCCATGGCCGCTGCTCCTTCCGCCGCCCTGGATCCTACCGATTCCTCCAAGCGTCGCGAGGCCGATCTGCTGGTCTCCGACCCCGTTCGCGCCTACAAGGAGCAGGCCCAGTCCCTCTCCGCTCGCCTTGGCGCCCTGCGCGATGTCGAGCTCAAGCGTGACGATCGCCACGTGCCCGACGAGTCCGTTGAGCCGATTCTCTCGGTCCGTGACTTCTGCATCCAGTTTGAGCATCACGGCGATATCAACGTCGTCGACCATGTCAACTTTGACGTTCGTCCTGGTCAGACCATGGGCCTGGTGGGCGAGTCCGGTTGCGGTAAGTCCATCACCACGCTGGCCATCATGGGCCTGACCGACGATGACGAGCATCTTTCCGGCGAGGTCCTCTGGGAGGGCCGTGACCTGCTCAAGATGAGCAAGAAGGAGTGGTTCGGCCTGCGCGGTACCGATATCGCTATGGTCTATCAGGACGCCCTGTCCTCGCTCAACCCCTCCATGCTCATCTCTGCCCAGATGAAGCAGCTCACCAAGCGCGGCGGAACCCGCAGCGCCGAGGAGCTCCTGGAGCTCGTCGGCCTCGATCCCAAGCGCACGCTCGAGAGCTATCCGCACGAGCTTTCCGGCGGCCAGCGTCAGCGTGTCCTGATCGCTATGGCCCTTACCCGCGACCCCAAGCTGGTCATCTGCGACGAGCCCACGACCGCTCTGGACGTTACCGTCCAGAAGCAGGTCATCAAGCTGCTCAACGATCTTCAGGCCAAGCTCGGCTTTGCCATGATCTTCGTTTCGCATGACCTGGCTCTGGTCGCCGAGGTTGCCCATAACATCACGGTTATGTACGCTGGCCAGGTTATCGAGCAGGCACCCACCAAGGAGCTGCTCACCAACCCGATCCACGAGTACACCCGCGGTCTTCTGGGTTCCGTTCTGTCCATCGAGAGTGGTTCGGGTCGCCTGCACCAGGTGCCCGGCGCCGTTCCGAGCCCGCGCGATTTCCCCAAGGGCGATCGCTTCGCGCCCCGCTCGAGCCATCCGCGTATTGGCCTGGACACCCGTCCGGTCTTCAAGCGCGTGCCCGGCACCGAGCACTTCTATTCCGAGCTCCCCGACGAGGTGCTCAAGGCAAATGGTTTGACCCCTCACGCGGAGGTGATGTAGATGAGCGAGACCGCAGTCAACGGCGTCGAGCCGATCATCTTCCTTGATGACGTCCACGTCACCTTTAGGACCCGTACCGGCTCGATTCTGCACCCCAACCTGGTTCACGCCGTCCAGGGTGTAACGATTAAGCTCATGCCCGGTCAGACGATCGGCATCGTCGGCGAGTCCGGTTGCGGTAAGTCCACCACCGCCAACGTCATGTGCGGCCTGCAGGCCCCTACGAGCGGCAAAGTCTACTTTAAGGGCAAGGACGTTACCAAACGTACCGCCGAGGACCGTCGCCACATGGGTCGCGTCATCTCGGTCGTGTTCCAGAACCCGGCCACGGCGCTCAACCCCCGCATGGTCGTTCGCGAGCAGCTGCTCGACCCCATGCGCGTCCACAACCTGGGTACCGAGGCCGAGCAGGAGAAGCGCGTCAAGGAGCTCCTGGAGCTCACCGGTCTGCCCAGCTCCGCCGCCGAGGTTCTTCCCGGTCAGCTTTCGGGCGGCCAGCGTCAGCGCGTCGCAATTGCCCGTGCCCTGTCGCTGAACCCCGATGCCATCATCGCCGACGAGCCCACCTCGGCTCTGGACGTTTCGGTCCGCGCGCAGATTCTGAACCTGTTGACCGACCTTAAGAAGGAGCTCGGCCTGGCCATGGTGTTCATCAGCCATGACATCCAGACGGTCCGCTATATCTCTGACGACATCATCGTTATGAATGGCGGCAAGATCGTCGAGCAGGGCGAGGCCAAGCAGGTCTTCCAGCATCCCCAGGACCCCTACACCAAGATGCTGCTCGGCGCTGCGCCGTCGCTGCTGCATCCCAAGCTCGGCGAGTAGCCTCGCTTTCCCTCCCGTGCGCCCGGTTCCCTTGCCGGGCGCACCTCCGTTGCGATTTCGAAAGGTTGGGTTCACGAGCCATGCCAAGTGCTCAGGAGCTACAACATCAATTTGATGAATATCGAGGCGCCATGCCCCGTCCATCAGATTTCGATCTCTTTTGGAAGGATCGCATGGCCGAGGCCGACGCCGTCGGGCTTGACTATGCGATCGAGACGGCATCGGTCGCCGATGCCGCGACCTGCCAGCTTTTCGACCTCTGGTATACCGGCATGTGTGGCGCTCGCCTGCATGCCAAGTACCTTAAACCCGTCTCGGACGAGCCCGTGCCATTGGTACTTCAGTTCCATGGGTATCCGGGTGCAAGCCGCAGCTGGTTTGAGCAGGCGTCGTTTGCGGGCATGGGCATGGCACTCATCGCCCTCGACTGCCCCGGCCAAGGAGGTCCCTCCGAGGACATTGGTGGATTTGAGGGCACAACGGTTGCCGGTCATATCGTCGCCGGTATCGACGGCGACCCGGCCAACCTCTACTATGTCCGCTTGCACCAAGATATTCGCATCCTGTGCCGCATCGTTCGCGAGCTCGAGGGCATCGATCTTGCGCGTGTGTTTGTGAACGGCGCGTCGCAGGGCGGCGGTTTGGGCATTGCGACCTGTGCACTTAACAGCGAGCTTATCAATCGTGCCGCCATCCTCTATCCCTTCCTGTCAGATTTCCGCCTGGTCTGGGATTTGGATGCCGACGACATTGCCTATGAGGGCCTGCGCTATTGGTCTCGCTGGTTTGACGAGGACTCGACTCGTATTGACGAAGCCTATGCCAAGCTGGCGTACTTCGATTCCAAGAACTTTGCCCCTATGGTCAAATGCCCCGTGCTGTTTGGCACTGGCACAGCCGATATCGTCTGTCCGCCAGCGACGCAGTTTGCAGTCTATAACAACCTGACCTGCGAAAAGCGTCATGAGTTCTTTGAAGGCTTTGGCCACGAGGAGATTCAGGATTTTGACGATTTGATCATTCCGTTTTTCTGCAAGGGAGGGGAGGCTCATGTCTAAGTGCGAGAGCAATGTTGACGAGCTGATTGTCCCCGGGCTCGTGGGAATTCCTGGAACGGTTTCGTCAAAGCTCGTAGAATATCGGGACTGGCGCGGTGATGTCCAAGCAGATGTTTCTGATTTAGAGACATGCGCTTCGAATCTTGAGATTCAAGGCCTGGCCATTACGGCGATTGACTTTGTTAACCCCTGCGCCCGTTATTCGGAGGTCTCCTTTGAGCTCGGTGACGATGCGATTCACGCTCGTTTGATCGAGCCTGTCGGTCGTGCCCGAGTATCTGAGCGCGTGCCGTTGTGCCTGATGTTCCACGACATCGATCGGCCTGTGCGCGGCTGGCATCACATGACGAGATTTTCCGCCATGGGGTATGCCGTCCTCGCGCTGGATGACGATGTTGCTGGTGCGGACGACCTGCAGCGGGGGATTTCTTCGCCCGCTTTTGTCGAGCGCGTCCGTTGGGGTTGCGCGCTGGCGAAGGTGGCGCGCAATCTTGATGGCATGGACCCTGACCGCATCTTTGCATGGGGCGAGGGCCTTGGCGGCGGTGTCGCGCTGGCGGTTTCTGCTCTGGACGAGCGCGGACTTGCCTGCACGGCGGTTGCCAATCCAATTCCCGGTGGCCTCGAGGCTCTGTCGTCTCGGGTGCGCGGATCGGTGCTCATGGGCACGTCGCTCATGGATACCGTGAGCGACCCCAAGGGTCAGTTTGCCGTATTCAACGGTCTTGAGTGTGACCGGAGGCATATCATCTATGCCAAATACGCTCATGAGCGTATTAACGCGTTCGAAAACGAAGTCGTCGACTTCTTTAACCAAACGTTCTATCCGTGTTCTTTGGCCTAGACGGCCTGGACACTGCCAACAAGAGTGAGCGGCATAGGGCCGCTCGCCAGACAGCTAAGGAGATTCTTGTGGCAACTCAGAAATTCACCGGCGTTATCCCTCCCGTCGTTGTTCCCGATACCGAAGACCACCAGCTCGACGTTGCCTCCTTTGAGCGCAGCATCAACCGCATGATCGATGCCGGCGTCGATGGTCTGTTCTTCTTGGGGTCTTCGGGCGAGGTCGTCTTCTCCACCGATGAGCGCCGTCGCCAGATTATCGCCGAGGCCGTTCGTATCGTCGACCACCGTGTGCCTGTTCTGGTCGGCATCATCGATACCGAGACCGAGCGCATGATTGAGCACGGCAAGGTCGCCCAGGAGCTGGGCGCCGATGCCCTCGTCGCCACCTGCCCGTTCTATGCCCTGCAGGGTATGACCGAGGTCGAGGAGCACTTCCGCATCCTGCACGAGGAGCTCGACCTGCCCATCTTTGCCTATGACATTCCCGTCTGCGTTCACACCAAGCTCCCCTGGAAGCTCCTTGCCAAGCTCGGCGCCGAGGGCGTCCTTGCTGGCGTCAAGGATTCCTCGGGTGATGACATCTCGTTCCGCTACCTCGTTCAGGAGAACGAGAAGAACGGCCATCCGATGAGCATCCTCACCGGTCACGAGGTTGTTGTCGACGGCGCCTATCTCGGCGGCGCTGACGGTTCCGTCCCGGGTCTCGCCAACGTTGAGCCCGAGGGCTACGTGCGTCAGTGGAAGGCCGCTCAGGCTGGTGACTGGGCTACCGTCAAGGCCGAGCAGGATCGTCTCAATGAGATCTCCCACATCTGGGATGTCACCTCGGGCGTCCAGGGCTATGCCGGTGGCGTCGGCGCCTTCAAGACCGCTATGAACCTCATGGGCATCTTCGACAGCCCGACCATGCCGCGCCCGGTGAAGGCCATGACCGGTGAGAACGTCGAGGCGATTAAGAAGGTCCTCCAGGACAACGGCCTCCTTTAAAGCTTTCCCAGGCACCCGACCTCGCCGTTCAACCGTGCGGCCATGACCCATTAGGTCAATGGCCACACGGCTTCTCGGCGATCTCGGGCACCTGGAAAACCTTTACCGCGCTGTGACGGCTAGCCTGACGGCGCATTTCCTGTAGTTGTTTATATCTCCTAAGGAGAGCGACATGGAGAACAAGTACGTTTGCTCCGTCGATATCGGCGGCACCAAGATTGCGACTGCCATTATGGAGTATCCGGCTGATGGCGGCGTGCCCCATCCGGTCTTTGAAGCCGAGGTTCCCACCGAGGCCCAAGAAGGCGGCGAGGCAGTTTTCCAGCGCATCGAGGCGTCCATCAAGGCTGCTCTCGAGGCGAACCCCGATGTCGAGGTCCTCGGTATCGGTATTGGCGCCGCCGGTGTCGTCGACCCCAAGACGGGCGCCATCGCCTACGCCAACGAGATCATGCCCGGCTGGTCTGGCGTTCAGTTGGGGCCGCGTCTGCGCGAGGACCTTGGTCTTCCCGTTGCCGTGGTGGGCGACGTGCAGGCTCATGCTCTGGGCGAGGCCCACTGGGGCGTCGGCAAGGGCAAGTTCTCCGTCTTGTGTCTGGGCATCGGTACGGGCATCGGCGGCGCATATGTCGAGAACGGCCGCGTGATGCAGGGCTTCCACGGTGCTGCCGGTCATATGGGCCACATCGAGTGCTCGGCTGCCGCCGGCATTCCCTGCGCCTGCGGGCGTTCTGGCCATCTTGAGTCTGTTGCTTCGGGCACTTCCATTGGTCGCACGTACGACGAGCGCTTTGGCCGCGTCGACCCCAGCCGTCCTTCGGTCGGTCGCGATGTAAACGACCTGTGCCGCGCGGGCGACGCAAAGGCGACTGAGGTCATCCATGACGCCGGCTTTGCGCTGGGTGCCAGCTTGGGCTCGCTCGCTAACATCCTGGACCCTGAGGTCATCGTGCTTTCGGGTGGCGTGATTCACCAAGGTCCCGATTGGCGTTCACAGACGTGGAAGGATTCGGTACACGAGGGCTATGCCAGCCAGGCGCTCGATCCGCTTCAGGACACGCCGATCCTCATCGGTTCTCTTGAGGGCGATGCTCCGCTCATCGGTGCCGCCGAACACCTTCTTGCGTCGTTGAAATAAACATAGCTACCAAGTGCGCCTTCTGAGGTGCCGCAGATTGACGTGAAAGAGGAGCGAAGCGTACTTCGGTACGCGAGCGACGGTTTGAACGTCAAGGTGCGGTGTCTCAGAAGGCTGTTTTTGAGAAAGGTTGAGTCGAACATGACCGTTGATCCTTTGATCAAGTCCCTGAAGGGTAAGCTCGTCGTGAGCGTTCAGGCGTATATGGGCGAGCCGCTTCGTACGCCCGAGACCATGGCTCAAATGTCTCGTGCTTGCGAGCTCGGCGGCGCCGCCGCCATTCGCTGCCAGGGCCTTGCCGACATTGCCGCCATTAAGGGTCGCTGTGAGGTTCCTGTTATCGGCCTGTGGAAGGATGGGCACGAGGGCGTTTACATCACGCCGACGCTGCGTCACGCTCGCGCCTGCGTTGCTGCGGGTGCCGATATCGTGGCGATCGACGCCACCGATCGTCCGCGTCCCGACGGCAAGTCGGTCGAGGATACCTTCCGCCCGCTGCACGAGGAGGGTGTGCTCCTGATGGCGGATTGTGCCACCATCGAGGACATTCGCCGTGCGGTTGATATGGGCTTCGACCTTGTATCTACCACGCTTTCTCACGGTGTCGCTGCCATCGACTGCACCATGGCCGATGGCCCCGATCTGCCGCTCCTGCGTCAGGCGACCGAGGAATTCCCCGGTCTTCCCATCATCTGCGAGGGCCGCGTGCACACGCCTGAGGAGGCTCGCGCCGCGATCGATGCTGGCGCCTGGGCCGTTGTCGTCGGCACCGCCATCACGCACCCCACGAGTATTACGAGTTGGTTCAAGGCTGCGCTTGAGGCGTAAGACAGGCCTCGTATCCGCTCGGGGCGGTATACTCAATATAGGCAATTGACCGCGCGGGATCCGGGTTGCTGGGTCCCGCGCTTGTTTTCGGGAGGCAGCACATGCAAAAGGGAGATGCCATGGATGCGGCGGAGCGCTCGGAGCGCATCCCCGATATCGTCATCATCACCGGAATGTCCGGATCGGGCCGCACACAGGCCATGCACGTGTTCGAGGATATGGGCTATTTTTGCATCGATAACCTGCCTCCGCGTCTCATCGCCCAGCTTGCCGAGCTCGTCGGCATCAATACGGGCGTGGGCAGGCATCTCGCCGTCACCTGCGATTTGCGTAGCCAGGGACTGTTTGACGAGCTGCTCGATGCGGTCGCCGCACTCGAGGAGCGCGAGATGAGCTGCGACATTGTGTTCCTGGAGGCTTCTGACGAGGTGCTGATTCGTCGCTACAGCGAAAATCGCCGCCGTCATCCCATTGCCAAGCCGGGGGAGACTACGGCCGATGCCATTCAGCGCGAGCGCCTTCAGCTTCAGGGCGTGCGCGACCGAGCCGATATGATTATCGACACGAGCCGTCTGCGCACCTCTGCGCTGCGCAACAAG
This sequence comes from uncultured Collinsella sp., assembly GCA_937950325.1. Taxonomy (GTDB): domain Bacteria; phylum Actinomycetota; class Coriobacteriia; order Coriobacteriales; family Coriobacteriaceae; genus Collinsella. The sequence goes on along the minus strand of CALFDJ010000041.1, from coordinate 17,690 downwards.
CTACGTATGGCATTTTCCGAGCTGTCCGACCAGCAGCTCATGGACGTCCACGTGTTCTCGTTTGGCTTTAAGCACGGCATGCCCGTCGAGGCGGACATTATGATCGACGTCCGCTTCCTGCCTAATCCGTTCTACGATCCCGAGATGCGCACGATGACCGGTCTCGATAAAAAGGTCTCCGATTTTGTTCTGGACCATCCCAAGACGCAGGAGTTTTGGAAGGCTTGGACACAGCTGCTCGATACGGTGATGCCGGGCTATATCGCGGAGGGTAAGCCGCAGCTTTCTATCGCCATCGGCTGCACGGGCGGCCAGCACCGCAGCGTTGCCATTGCCGAGGCCACGGCCCGTTACCTGGAAGGCGCTCAGTATCATGTGAGCATCTCCCACCGCGACCTGTCGCGCGCCAACACGAAGGCATAGGCCTGCATGTCGTTTACCGCTGAGGTGCGCGACGAGCTTGCGCGCTGCGAACCCGAATGTGAATACTGCGACTTGTCGACGCTTGCCGCCCTCACGCGCGTGAGCGGTACGCTCTCGCTTACCGGCTCTGGGCGGTATCGTTTGACGGTTGCGACTGAGACGGGAGCCGTCGCGCGCACGATGATCACGCTGACGCATCGTATCCTTAAGCTCAAAACGGAGTTCACCGTCCGTAAATCTGTATTGCATAAGGTTCGAAACTACCTCATCACCTTGCCTGATCAGCCCGATTTGGATAAGGCTCTGGTGCTGCTGGGTATCCTCGACCGGAGGGGAGGGCTCGTCGCTGGTGTTCCCCGGCACATCGTTGCCCGTCCCTGCTGCAGACTTGCCTACATCCGCGGCGCGCTCATCGCGGGCGGGTTCGTGGCCGATCCACGCGGCGACTTTCATTTGGAGATCGCGGTGCAGGGCGAGCAATATGCCAAGGGGCTTTGCGACCTGTTGGAGCAGATTGGGGTCCACGCGCGTGTTAATGCACGGCGGGGGTCTTATGCCGTGTACATTAAGAGCGCCGAGGAAATCGAGCATCTTTTAAAGCTGATTGGTGCCAAGCGCAGCGTTGCCGAGATTGAGGAGGCGCGCGCGGTCAAGTTGGTTAAGAACGATGTGAACCGTCGCGTGAATGCCGAACTGGCCAACCAGACCAGAAGTGCGGGTGCCGCCCAGCATCAGCTTGCGTTGATCGATGAGCTCGAACAGCGGGGTTTGCGCGACACGCTTCCGGACGCCTTGGCAGTCTTTTGCGACCTGCGCGAGCGCTATCCCGATCTGTCACTGCGTGATTTGGGGGAGATGGCTGACCCTCCCTTGTCGAAGTCAGCCCTCTACCATCGTGTTTTACGGCTTGAAAAGCTCATTGAAGCAAACAGGTAGTTTGAAGTAACGACTTATATATGGATTTAGCTGCTATTTTAGTATTTAAAACGTTTTAACGTAAATTTGATTTTCAATTTCGAGCATTCTCGTGAAATTCAAGTCAAAAAAAAGGTATATTAGGCGAGTGGTTAGTTTGTGGGCCTCAACGGCGGGCGCTGTAGCTCGCGGGGGCCTTACGAAAGGAGACACAATGGCAGTAAAGGTTGCTATTAACGGCTTCGGTCGCATCGGTCGTCTGGCTTTCCGTCAGATGTTCGGTCATGAGGGCTCCGAGATCGTCGCTATCAACGACCTCACCTCTCCCGATATGCTCGCTTACCTGCTGAAGTACGACTCCACGCAGGGCAACTACGCTCGCGATCACGAGGTCGTTGCTGGCGAGGATTCCATCACCGTTGACGGCAAGGAGATCAAGATCTACAAGGAGGCCGACGCTAACAACCTGCCTTGGGGCGACCTTGACGTCGACGTCGTTCTCGAGTGCACCGGCTTCTACACCAGCAAGGCTAAGGCTCAGGCCCACATCAACGCTGGCGCCAAGAAGGTCGTCATCTCCGCTCCGGCCGGCAGCGATCTGCCCACCATCGTGTACAACGTCAACCATGAGACGCTGACCGCTGAGGACAACATCATCTCCGCTGCTTCCTGCACCACCAACTGCCTCGCCCCGATGGCCAAGGGTCTCAACGACTTCGCTCCCATCGTGTCCGGCATCATGACCACCATCCACGCCTTCACCGGCGACCAGATGCCGCTCGACGGCCCGCAGCGCAAGGGCAACTTCCGTCGCTCCCGCGCCTGCTCCGAGAACATCGTCCCGAACACCACGGGCGCTGCCAAGGCCATCGGCCTGGTTCTCCCCGAGCTCAACGGCAAGCTCATCGGTGCCGCCCAGCGCGTCCCGACGCCGACCGGCTCGCTGACCAACCTCTACGCCGTCGTTGACAAGAAGGTCACCGTCGACGAGGTCAACGCTGCCATGAAGGCCTACGCCGAGACCATCTCCGAGACCTTCGCCTACAACGAGGACCAGATCGTCTCCCGCGACATCGTCGGCGAGACCCACGGCTCCATCTTCGACGCCACTCAGACCATGTGCTCTGACCTCGGCAACGGCCAGACCCTCGTTCAGGTCACCTCTTGGTACGACAACGAGAACTCCTACACCTCTCAGATGGTCCGCACCATCAAGTACTTCGAGAAGTTCGTTGCTTAATTTAGCTTTTAGCGAATAGCTCGTTGAGCGTCTAAAGAAGGGCGCGGCCTTATAGGGCTTACACCCTAGGGTCGCGCCCTTTTTATAAGAAATCGTCTGCCGTAATGGGAGGCAGACACGTACGAAAGGTAGAAGCAAACATGGCCTTTACCAAGAAGACCGTCCGCGACATCGATGTCGACGGAAAGCGCGTTCTCGTCCGCGTTGACTTTAACGTGCCTATCAAGGATGGCGTCGTTGGCGACACCACCCGTATCAAGGCTGCCCTGCCCACCATCAACTACCTCGTTGAGCACAATGCTCGCGTCATCCTCATGAGCCACCTCGGTCGTCCCGAGGGCACCGGCTTCCAGCCCGAGCTGTCCCTCGAGCCCGTCGCTAAGAAGCTCGCTGAGCTCTCTGGTCTCGACGTTGCCTTTGTCGCCGACACCTACGGCGAGAAGGCTGCTGAGGCTGTCGCCGCCGTCGAGCCGGGTAAGGTCCTCGTTCTCGAGAACGTCCGTTTTGACAAGCGTGAGAAGAAGAACGATCCCGAGATCGCCAAGAAGCTCGCTTCCTATGGTGACGTCTTCGTTCTCGATGCCTTCGGCACCGCTCACCGCGCCCAGGGTTCCGTCGTGGGCCCCGCCGCTTACCTGCCTGCCGTCGCTGGCTTCTTGCTCGAGAAGGAGGTCGACACGCTGACCGGCATCTTCGCCGAGCCCGAGCGCCCCTTCGTCGCCATCGTCGGCGGTTCCAAGGTTTCCTCCAAGATCGGCGTTCTCGATCACCTCATCGACTCCGCTGACACCCTGATCATCGGTGGCGGCATGGCCTACACCTTCTTCCTGGCTCAGGGCCTGTCCGTTGGTCAGTCCCTCAAGGAAGAGGACTGGGTCGAGCGCGCCGGCGAGATGCTCAAGAAGGCCGAGGAGAAGGGCGTCAAGATCCTGCTCCCCATCGACAACCGCGTTGCCGATCACTTTGGCGAGGACGCTGTCCCCGAGGTTGTCGCTTCCGACGCTATCCCCGACGATCGTGAGGGCATGGACATCGGCCCCAAGACCGAGGAGCTCTACGCCGAGGCCGTCAAGGGCGCCAAGACCGTGTTCTGGAATGGCCCCATGGGCGTCTTCGAGTTTGACAACTTCGCTCACGGCACCCAGGCTATCGCCGAGGCTGTTGCCGAGGCCGACTGCACCTCGATCATCGGCGGTGGCGACTCTGTCGCAGCTGTCAACAAGTTCAACCTGGCCGACAAGATGAGCTGGATCTCCACCGGTGGCGGCGCTTCCATGGAGCTCGTCGAGGGTAAGGCCCTGCCCGGAGTGGAGGCGCTTCTCGATGCCTAATCGCACCCTTCTTATCGCTGGTAACTGGAAGATGAACAACGACGTCGCCGAGGCTGCCAAGCTCGCCGACGAGCTGGCTCAGGCTCTGCCCGAGGTTCCGGCTGGCGTCGAGGTGCTCGTCTGCCCTCCGACCATCGACATCACCACGGTTCATGACCGCATTCAGGCTGCCCCCATCGCCCTCGGTGCACAGAACGTGTACTGGGAGGCCAAGGGTGCCTTCACCGGTGAGTCCTCTTGCGACATGCTCAAGTCCGCTGGCTGCACCTACTGCATCATCGGTCACTCCGAGCGTCGCGACTACTTCCACGAGACCGACGAGGATCAGAACAAGAAGGCTAAGGCCCTCGTTGCCGCCGGTCTTGTTCCCGTCTTCTGCTGCGGCGAGTCCCTTGAGGTCCGCGAGGCCGGCACCTATGTCGAGCACGTCGTGAACCAGGTCAAGGCTGGCCTTGCTGGTCTTGAGATCACCTGCCCCAAGCAGGTCGTCGTCGCCTACGAGCCCATCTGGGCCATCGGCACCGGCAAGACTGCTACCGCCGAGGACGCTCAGGAGGTCTGCGGCGCTATCCGTGAGACCCTCAAGGAGATGTTTGGCGAGGAGCTCGCTAACGGTATCCGCGTTCTCTATGGTGGCTCTGCCAAGCCTGGCAACATCGCCGAGCTCGTCGCCAAGCCCGACGTTGACGGCGCCCTCGTGGGCGGCGCTTCGCTCAAGGCTGCCGACTTCGCCTCTATGGTCGTCAAGGCAGGCGAGTAGGACATATGGCACAGCGTCATCTTCCCGCACTCCTGATCATCATGGACGGCTGCGGCCTGGCTCCGGCCGATGGCGAGAACGCCGTCGCCGCTGCCAAGACGCCCTTCCTTGATAGCCTGTACGAGAAGTACCCCCACACCACGCTCGGCGCTTCGGGCGAGGACGTGGGTCTTCCCGATGGCCAGATGGGCAACTCCGAGGTGGGTCACCTCAACATCGGTGCCGGCCGCATCGTGTTCCAGGAGCTTTCGCGCATCAACAACGCCATCAAGGACGGCTCCATTGCCAAGAACGAGGTCTTCGTCAAGGCTATGGACGACGTCAAGGCTGACGGCAAGACTCTCCACCTCATGGGCCTTATGAGTCCTGGCGGTGTTCATTCTCACATGAACCACGTCGAGGCTCTGGTCAAGATGGCTGCCGAGCACGGTGTCAAGACCGTTCGCGTCCACGCCTTCATGGATGGCCGCGACGTTGACCCGCAGTCCGGCGCTGGCTACATGAGTGAGTTCTGCGCCTTCCTGGCTAAGATCTCCGAGGAGACCGGTTGCGACGCTCGCGTTGCCACCGTCTCGGGCCGTTATTGGGCCATGGACCGCGATAATCGTTGGGAGCGCATCCAGCGCGCCTACGACGTCATGGTCAACGCGTCCGATGCCGATGTCGACCCCGTTGCCGGTATCAAGGCCTACTACGAGAAGGATCCGCGCGGCGACGAGTTCGTCGAGCCCTTCGCTGCCCACAACGAGGGCATCCACGAGGGCGACGCGGCTATCTTCTTTAACTTCCGTCCCGACCGCGCTCGTCAGATGACCCGCGTGTTCACGGACAAGGAGTTCGACGGCTTTGAGCGCGAGCAGATCAAGCTTTCGCACTTTGTGACGATGACCGAGTACGATCCGACGTTTGACGTCGAGGTCGCCTTCCCCAAGACGTTCCCCGAGAACGTTCTGGCCGACGTTATCGCCGCCAATGGCCTGAAGCAGCTGCACACCGCCGAGACCGAGAAGTACGCCCACGTGACGTTCTTCCTCAACGGCGGCATCGAGGAGCCCAAGGAAGGCGAGGAGCGCGTGCTCGTCGCTTCCCCCAAGGTCGCTACCTACGATCTGCAGCCTGAGATGAGCGCTCCCGAGGTTACCGAGAAGCTTGTCGCCGCCATCAACGAGGATCGCGCTGATTTCTACATCGTGAACTTCGCGAACTGCGACATGGTTGGTCACACCGGTGTCTTCGACGCCGCCGTTAAGGCCGTCGAGGCTGTTGACGATGCCCTGTCCAAGGTTGTCCCGGCGATTCTCGCCAAGGGCGGCTTTGCGCTGATCACCGCCGACCACGGCAACGCCGACCACATGTTTGACGTTGCTTCCGACGGTTCCAAGCATCCGTTCACGGCGCACACTACCAACCGCGTTCCGTTCATCATCGTTGATGAGAAGGCCAAGCTCACCGGTATCGAGGACGGCCGTCTTTCCGATATCGCTCCGACCATGCTCACCATGGCTGGTATTGAGCCTTCCGCCGAGATGACGGGTCGCGTGCTCGCCATCGAGGCCTAATAGAAAACAAATACCGTTTTCTAGTAAGGGGGTTGTCCACGACCGGACAACCCCCTTTTTAATATTTCTGCCATTTCTACCCCGTACCTAAATGGCGGGTGGGGGAGTGCTGGGGATTGTGGTACAGTACTGGAGTTTGAATTGTTCTATTAAGGAGCTTATCTATGGGTCCGTTCCAGATTCTTCTGTTTGTCGTTTGGGCTGTCTCTGCCGTGGCGCTGACGATTCTCGTCCTGATGCATTCCGGTAAGGGCACCGGCGTTTCGGATATGATCGCTAGCTCGCTGTATAACTCCAGCTCTGCCACAGGCGTTATGGAGCAGAACCTCGATCGCCTGACCGTCATCATGGCTGTCGTGTTTGCCGTGTGCGTCGTGCTGTGCATGTTCTTCTTCCCGCAAGGCATCGTGGGCTACTAAACACGAGCCGCATAAAATAATTGAAAAGGGTTCCGCAAGTGCGGGACCCTTTTTGTTTACAAATTTGTAACAGAGTCAAAATATCCCCACATACTTCGCCCAACTAAAGAAATTCTTGACCGTTGACCGGAATTAGCCCCAAATCGTGCATAAAATGCGCTACTGTATTGCGAAACGTTGGTCCGTTGTGCATAACCAGCCATAGCGACGGGCGACGTTTTGATGGTTCGGATCGGATTGTCTCGACATGTGTCCGACTGAACATTTCTTTGTCCTATCTCATAAGGAGGATGGCATGGCTGATTCTATGTTCCACCAGCCCGTTATGGGTCGTCGCGCCTTCGTTGGCGGTACCCTTGCTGCGAGCTCCATGGCTTTTCTTGCCGCATGCGGCAAGAAGGGTGGCGACGCTTCCGGTTCTGAGTCCGGTTCGACGCTGAACTTCTACATCAACAACCCGGTCTGCATCGACCCCTACAACGTCCAGGAGGACCAGGGCACTCAGGTCGAGTATCAGCTCTTTGACGCTCTGACCTCTTACGACGCCGAGAAGGGCGAGATCGTTCCGCTGGCTTGCGAGTCCTTTGAGTCCAACGACGACGCCACCGAGTTTACCTTCAAGATCAAGAAGGCCAAGTTCCACAACGGTGACGACGTTACTTCCAAGTCCTTCAAGCTCGGTTGGGAGCGTCTGGTCAACACCAAGTCGGCCATCGCTACCGAGTACGGCCCTTCCGAGGTCTCCTATCACCTTTCCATGGTCGAGGGTTATGACGACCTGCTTGCCGGTAACGCTACCGAGCTCAGCGGTGTTACGTGCCCCGACGATGAGACCCTCGTCGTCAAGCTGTCTTCCGCTTACGCCGACTTCCCCTTCGTCGCCTCTCACCCGGCTCTGGCCCCGGTTCCCGAGTGCGCCGAGTCCGATGCCAAGAGCTTCTACCTTGCACCGGTCGGTAACGGCCCGTTCATGATGGACGGCAAGTGGGAGGATGGTCAGGAGATCAACCTCAAGAAGTTCGACGATTACTATGGCGACAAGGCCAAGATCGATGGCATCCACTTCCAGGTCATCAAGGACATGGAGACCGCTTACAAGGAGTTCCAGGCCGGTAACCTCGATGTCTGCGACGTTCCCGTTGCTCAGATCGACGCCGCCAAGAAGGATCGCGGCGTGTCCAAGGACGGCTACACCATGGGTGACGGCGAGCGCATGCTGCTCGGCTCCGAGCCTTCCACCTACTACCTGACCTGCAACAACACGGCCGAGCCGTTCAACAACGCCGACCTGCGCAGGGGTATCTCCCTGGCCATCAACCGTGAGGCCATCTGCAAGACTATCTTCAAGGGTACCCGTACCCCCGCCGACGGCATTGTTCCTCCGGGCATCGATGGCTACAAGGAGGGCGCATGGGAGTTCTGCGCCTACGACGTCGACAAGGCTAACGAGTACCTGGACAAGGTTGCTCCCGCTGGCGCTAACGGCGATCGTGGCATTAACGTGACCCTTTCCTACAACCAGGATGGTGGCCACAAGGAGATCATGGAGTCCATCATCGGTGACCTCGCCAAGGTTGGCGTTACCGCTGTCTCCGATACCCCTGAGTGGTCTGCCTTGCTCGAGCAGTACCAGAACTTTAACTATCAGTTCGGTCGTCTGGGTTGGATTGCCGACTACCCGATTATGGACAACTTCCTGTATCCGCTGTTCCACTCCGACTCCCTCGGTGGCGACAACCGCTCCGGTTACAACAACCCCGAGTTCGACGCCAAGGTCAACGAGGCTCGCACCACGGTTGACGACGAAGAGCGCGTTGCTAAGATGCAGGAGGCCGACGCTATGGTCGCTGCCGACTGCCCGGTCATCCCGGTGATGTTCTACACGCACACCATCGTCGGCTCCGATCGCATCAAGCACCTCTATGTCGATCCGCAGAAGCACGCTGAGCTGGGTACCGCTGAGCTCGCCTAAGAGTTTGCAGCTTCCGTGAGGGTCAAGTATTTACGTAGACCTCATGGGAAACATACAGTTCTCCCTAACCTGGGGTAAACTGGCTGATGGTAATTTTGGGATGCCGGTCTGGCGATCGGCATCCCATTTAGGTTAATCCCTAGATAGGGGAGTGGTATGGGTAAGTACATCGTTAAACGTGTGCTTCAGTTCATCCCGGTATTTTTGGGCGTTACGCTGATTCTGTTCGCCCTTCAGAATATCGTGCCGGGAGATCCGATCAAGCTGATCGGTGGAGACAAGGCTCTGTCCCCCGAGGTGGAGCTTCAGCTTCGCGTCCGCTATCACCTGGTCCAGTCGGACGAGGACGGCAACGCGATCCTTGACGAGAACGGCGACCCCGTTCAAACGTCGCTCGTGGACCGTTACTTGTATTACATGAACGGCCTGCTTCATGGCGATCTGGGCAATTCGTATCAGCGCAAGCTGCCGGTTACGGAAATTTTTGCCCAGAAGTATCCGTATACGGTCAAACTTGCCGCGTGCGCCATCGTGCTCGAGGCAATCATGGGTATCGGTGCGGGTATCATTTCGGCGGTAAAGCGTTATTCCTTCTGGGATATTTTGGTAACGCTCACCACGTCGATCCTCGTTGCGGTCCCGGCCTTCTGGCTCGGTATGTTGCTGCAGCTGTTCTTTGGCGTCATCCTCAAGGACGCCACGGGCGGTGCAATCTCCATGCCGATCTCGGGTGCCGGCGGTTCCAGCTCTCAGTATCAGGATTGGATGCACTATGTGCTTCCGACCATTACGCTGGCTTCGGTTTCGACCGCTTATGCCGCCCGCATTATGCGCTCGCAGCTGCTTGACGTCATGAACCAGGATTACATCCGTACGGCAAAGGCCAAGGGTCTCTCCAATCGCGCGATCATCGTCAAGCATGCGCTTAAGAATGCACTCATCCCCGTCGTTACCTATATTGGTGTCGACTTTGGTGGCATGCTTTCGGGCGCCATCCTGACCGAGACGGTTTTTAACTGGCCCGGTATCGGCTATGAGGTCTATCGCGCCATTAGCATGCGTGACTGGCCCATCGTTATGGGCGGCGTTACGCTCATCGTCGTCGTCGTCATGGTGATTAACCTGCTCGTCGACATTAGCTATGCATTCCTCGACCCGCGCATCCGCCTTGGCGGTCCGTCGGATAAGGCCTAAGGGAGGTACGTCTCATGCAGGAAACTGATTCTCAGTCTCAGGAGCAGGCTACCGCCACCAAGGCCGCATCTGCTCCCGCCAAGTCCCGCACGCTGTGGGGTGACGCTTTTAAGCGTCTTCGCAAGAACAAGCTCGCCGTTATCGGTGTCTGCTGGATCATCATCGTCGTTTTGGTTGCCCTGACCGCAGATCTGTGGGCTAAGCCCTGGCTCGGTTCGCCGACGGCTTCCGACTCGACCACCATGGCCGAGACGTCGCTGTTGGCTCCGTGTGCAGAGCACCCGTTTGGCACCGACGCCCTTGGTCGCGACATTCTCGTCCGCGTTATCTACGGTGCACGCGTTTCGCTGTCCGTCGGCATTATGGCCACCGCGATCTCCACGGTGATCGGTCTGGTCATGGGTGCTCTGGCCGGTTTCTACGGCGGGATCTGGGATACGATCATCATGCGCTGTGCGGACATCTTCCTGGCGTTCCCGTACGTGCTGTTCGTTGTCGCCATGATCGCCGTTATCGGCCGTGGTCTTCAGAACGTCTTTATCGCCATCGGTATTCTCGGCTGGCCTTCGATTGCGCGCGTCTTCCGCTCTGCAATCTTGACGGTCAAAGAAAACGACTATGTTGACGCTGCGCGCGCGATGGGTGCATCTGATGCTCGTATCGTAGTGCGTCACATCTTCCCGAACTCCGTCGCCTCCATCGTGGTCTACGCGACCATGAACATTGGTGGCGCCATTCTGACCGAGTCCGCTCTGTCCTTCCTCGGCATGGGCGTTATTCCGCCTACGCCTTCGTGGGGCTCCATGATTCAGGACGGTCAGCAGTATCTTCTGACTGCTCCCTGGATGATGATCATGCCCGGTCTGGCAATTCTCTCGACGGTGCTCGCCTTCACCCTGCTGGGTGACGGTCTGCGCGACGCCCTCGACGTCAAGATGAAGGACGCATAAGGATGAAGAAGAACAAGAACTATGTGGACCTGAAGGACCAGCCGGTTCCCGAGGGCCAGCATCTGCTCGAGGTCGATGACCTTAAGATGTATTTCCATACCGAGGATGGTGTCGTTCGCGCTGTCGACGGTGTGTCCTACACGCTCGATCGCGGCGAGACCCTGGGTGTCGTCGGTGAGTCCGGCTCCGGTAAGTCCGTGACCGCCATGACCATCATGGGCCTCATCTCGATGCCTCCGGGAAAGATCGAGGGCGGCGACGTTCGCTATCGCGGTCGTTCTATCCTCGAGATGACCGAGGAAGAGATGCAGCACATTCGCGGAAACGACATCGCGATGATCTTCCAGGATCCTATGACCTCCTTGAACCCGGTCTATAAGATCGGCAAGCAGGTGGGCGAGGGCCTTCGTCTGCACCGTGGCTACTCCAAGCAGGAGGCGCTCAAGCGCGCTACCGAGCTTTTGGACCTCGTGGGTATCCCCGAGCCCGAGAAGCGCGTCAATGAGTATCCGCACCAGTTCTCCGGCGGTATGCGTCAGCGTGTCATGATCGCTATGGCTCTTGCCTGCGATCCCGATATCCTGATTGCCGACGAGCCCACGACGGCTCTGGACGTTACCATTCAGGCTCAGATTATCGAGCTCATGCAGGAAATGCAGGAGAAGAACGGCAACGCCATCATCATGATTACCCATGACCTGGGCGTCGTTGCCGATATGGCCGATAAGATCATGGTTATGTACGCAGGCCGTCCCGTCGAGTTCGGTACTGCTGAGGAAATCTTCTACGAGAGCCGTCACCCCTACACCTGGGGCCTTATCCGCTCCATCCCGGAGCAGGCCATCGAAGAGAAGAAGCCGCTTACGCCGATTCACGGCAACCCGCCTTCGCTCATGAACCTGCCTGAGGGCTGCGTCTTCTCGCCTCGTTGTCCCTATGCGACGGACAAGTGCCGCAAGCAGCGCCCCGAGCGCGTTGTCACCGAGTCTGGTCATTACTCTGCGTGCCACTACTCCGGTGACCCCGAGTTCCTCAAGAACGCTCCTGAGACGTCCCGTACGCGCAAGGATTCCAAGAAGGGAGGCGAGGCGTAATGGCAGATACCAACGAGCGCACTCCGTTGCTGAAGGTCGAGCACCTCTCTAAGGAGTTTCCCGCTGAGTCCGGCATGTTCGCCAAGCGCTTCTCCAAGCGTGTCGTCTCTGCTGTGAATGACATTTCGTTCAAGATTTATCCGGGTGAGACCTTTGGCCTGGTCGGCGAGTCTGGTTGCGGTAAGTCCACCACGGGCCGTACCATCATGCGCCTGACCAAGCCGACGGCAGGCAAAGTGTTCTTCCAGGGTAAAGATGTTGCCGAGATGAGCAAGCATGAGATCAAGGACATGCGTCGCGAGATGCAGTTTATCTTCCAGGATCCCTATGCTTCGCTGAATCCCCGCATGACCATCGGCGAGATCGTCTCCGAGCCCATGACCATTCACGGCGTGGGCACCAAGGAGGAGCGCATTGAGCGCGTCCGCGAGCTTCTCGACGTTGTCGGACTGAACCCCGAGCACATTAACCGCTATCCTCATGAGTTCTCCGGCGGTCAGCGTCAGCGTGTCGGCATTGCCCGTGCATTTGCGCTGAAGCCTAAGCTGATTATCTGCGACGAGCCGGTTTCCGCTCTGGATGTGTCCATTCAGGCCCAGGTTCTGAACCTGCTCAAGGAACTGCAGGACAAGTTCGGTACCGCGTATCTGTTTATCGCTCACGACCTGTCCGTCGTGCAGCACATTTCCGATCGCGTTGCCGTTATGTATCTGGGTAAGATGGTTGAGGTTTCGGACTGGAAGACGCTCTATAGCGAGCCTCACCATCCGTACACGCAGTCGCTGCTGTCTGCCGTGCCGGTTCCCGATCCGGATATCCAGAAGACCCGTAAGCGCATCATCCTCGCCGGCGATCCGCCGTCACCGCTGGATCCGCCGACCGGCTGCCGTTTCCACACTCGCTGCCCGATCGCGCAGGGCATCTGCTCTGAGAAGCTTCCCGAGTTTAAGGAAGTCGCACCGGGTCACTGCTGCGCGTGCCACTTCGCGGAGCCGTTCCCGATCAAGGAATCGCACATCGACCTGTAGCCGGTTGTTATCGTCCGGGCCCGCGCTGGACTTAGTTTTCAGAACGTCCTCGACCATGGAAACCCCCTTATCCTGCTCCTTCGGAGCCGCGGATAAGGGGGTTTCCTGGTCTGCGGAATGTTCTGAAAACTAAGTCCAGCACGGGCCCTGCGGCAACGCGGCAGGGAGGGGTGCGATTCCTTGATCGCTCACTTAATCTAATAGGAAAGATAGCGAGGCCGGAGCTTTAGCTCCGGCCTCCTTATATAAGGGCTAGGCAAAGCCGAGCCACTAAATTTATATCAGCTCCCAGAACATGTTTGAGAACTGTGCCTGAAGTACGTATTTGCAGGCCCCGAATCGGTGTTGCCTCCCGGCGCATTCCGCAGGGGGAGCGATATTTTGCAGCACGAAGTGCGCAGCAAAATATCGCTCATGCCCGAGGACGCGCCGGGAGGCAACACCGATTCGGGGCCGGACACACTGATCTACCTGCACATTTACAAATTCGTAAACTTTTTTGAAAAAAGTGCTTGCACAGTTCTCGAATCATAGGTTATTATCTTCCTCGTTGAACGCGCGGGTCCAACAAAACGAACTGCGAATCAACAACATAGCATGTCGGAGTGGCGGAATTGGCAGACGCGCTAGCTTGAGGTGCTAGTGACCGCTTTTTGGTCATGCGGGTTCAAGTCCCGCCTCCGACACCATCGCATTTGAGAAGCCTCTTCGGAGGCTTTTTTGTTACCGATAGACGGTGGGGTCCACGATGGAAACGCTTGAACGCAACGAGTGGGCAGACGTTGCCCAACTAGTCGAGATCACGAGCGATGCTGTCATCATCTGTGAGCTCGACGGAACCATTCTGCATGTGAATAATCGCTTACTTGGTTTGATGTGCGAGGAACGCGCCGACGTCATCGGTGGAGATGTTAAAGACGTCCTGTACTCATCCGCTTTTGAACGTGCGACGGAACATCGTCTGCCATTTGAAACTGATGGCTCCGAGAACGAACTGATGCTCAAGCTGAGTGACGGCTCCTTTATCCCCGTCTTGGTTCGTGCGGGCTCCGTGACGCCTCCACGCATCTTTGGGCGCCGCGCGCCACGTGTCCTGGTGGCGCTCCATAGCATCGAAGAACAGTATTCTCACGACCGTCAACTCAAGCGTGCGTTATCGGAGCTTAGAGTGGCGAACAAGCGTCTCTCTGGCACGCTCTCGGTCATTATGAGCACTGTGGGCTCCGATGAGTTACCCAGCCTGCTTGATACTGTTTTGAACCAGCTTGTAGGAACGCTCGATGCTTCGGGTGCCGCTATCTATTTTTCTGAGAGCGGCGGTTTTAAACTTCGCGGTGTTTCCAAGGAGCTGTACGACAGCTACCTGCCTGAGTTTTTGCCGTATGGCGCTGGCATTCCGACGTATGTTCTTCGTGAGTCGCGTGCCTGTCGCTTGTCGATTCAACAGGACCTTGAGGGCGATAAGGCCGCCTCCGGTATGTTCATGGACTTGGACAATCGTTCTAAGCACCTGTTGCGCGTGCAGGATATGCCTCCGTACCGCAGCGAGATCTGTCTTCCCGTTTTTTACGGTACGCAGATCCTTGGCGTGCTGGAAGTTGGTTGGAAACGCCCCCAGGCACCGCTCGCCTATGACGTTAATGTACTCGAGGTCATTTGCGATTACCTGTCTATCCAACTGGTCGGCATGGCATCGAGTCTTCGCTCTCGTCGCACGGCCGAGCTTGGCCGCTCGCTCAATGTCTTACGTGATGAGTTGTTTACCTTTCTAGACGATTCCGTCGCGGCTACCCAGGCGGTATCGTCCGAGATCTGCAATATGCTCAACTGCCATTTTTGCCCTGTTGAGTATGACGCCAGTCTGGATTCCTACGTCATAGATTTTGAAGGCGGCAGTCGCGTTGCCTTGCCGGACGATCCCGAGAAGCTTTTCTTTTCCACAACGGCGCCAGCGGCACGTCTGGGGGCTGGCCCTGATGGCTTTGAGGCATCTGTTTTGGGGGGTACGAGTGCCGAGGACCTTAAACACGTCCGTATAACTCGCGTTGACGAATCGATGCCTATGGGAGGCTGGCTTAGGGCGCATGGTCTGCCTTGTCAAGGTCTCTACGTCGACTCCGGCATCGAGGCGGGGCACCCGCGCTCTGAGGGCGATGGCAAGCACAGTAACGACGCGATTGTTCCTGCTTCTGTTGCGAAGAGCCCGACGACGCGCGCGCTGCTGCTTCGTGATGGTAGCCAAGAGCCGATTGATGACCTTGAATATGACTACTTGGTGCACTTGGCGCATGACTTTGAACTGATCTACGAAGGCGAATCTCAAAAGCGCGAGGAGCGCCATATCGCTCAGACGCTCCAGATCGGCATGAGAAATTCCCTGGGGGATGTTCCGGGTATCGCAACCGATTCGGTGTACCTGTCGGCCACGAATTCGGCGTTGGTCGGAGGCGATTTCTATACGCTCATTCGTCTTCCCGACGACTGCGCCGTCATGATTCTGGGTGATGTGTCTGGCAAAGGCATTGAGGCCGCATCGATGTCCGCGCTCGTCAAGACGGCCCTGACGGCATATGCCTGGGAGGGCGCTGGACCGGCCCGCATGGCACGCTCCCTTAACAGCATGCTCATGGGCTTTTCGAGGGTCGAGACGTTCGTGACGGCCTTTATCGCCAAGATTGACCTTAAAGCCGGACGCGCAACGTATTGTTCGGCGGGCCATCCTCCGACCATGGTCATCAGGCCAGAGTCGATGCCGCTGGGTGGCGGCGAGGCCCGTGGGGGAGAGGTTGAGCTGCTTGGATGCCAATCGGGCGTAATCGGTGCCTTTGAGAGCATGGTGTACGAGACAGGCGTGTTTACGTTTGCCCCCGGCGACATGCTCTTCATGTATACGGATGGAACGATTGAGGCCCGCGACCGCACCGGAGCGTTCTTTGGCGAGCAGCGCTTGCGCGACCTTCTGCTCTCTGTCTCGGGTGAGGGCGTATCGGGCATTTGCGGCAAGGTCTTGGGCGAGCTTGACCGATTTACCGAATCGGCGCTGGACGATGACATTGCATTGGTGTCCCTTGAGTTTTTACGGGGTCGTTCATAGACGACGCTGGGCGGGCTGAATCCGTACGGTTGGGGAAACGAATGCATCGAGTGGGCTTTTTTGGGGAACCATGGTCGTATGAATGAGTGGAATGACATAGCGGTTTTGACGCCACCAGGCGATATCGACATCGCCACGGTGCCTGCGCTGCGTCGGCGGTTGGATGCTTTGATTGGCCGCGGCGTGCGTCGTGTCGTCATCAACTGTCAGGCTGTTAGCTTTATCGATTCTACGGGCTTGGCATTCCTGCTTACGCGCGCTCGTGAGCTTATGAGGCGAGAAGGCCTGCTTTCGCTCGTCAATGCATCAGGTGAAGTTGTTCGCTTTTTGGAGATTGCTCGTCTTGTCGATATCCTTCATGTCGTGGGGCCGGCACGGGAGTCAATTCCTGCCATTCCGGTGGGGGAGCTGCCTCGCTGGAGTAAGAGCGTTGAGGTCCGTCAGGGTATCGAGAATCTTCCATACTACCGACATCGCATCGCCGAACTCCTTGAATCGCTTCCGTTGCGCCGTGACGAGCGCTACGATGTCGCATTGGCGTCGGGGGAGGCGCTGGGTAATGCCTATGACCATGCGGGCGGTATCGGGTGCGTCCTGACGGTTCAGGCCTATGGCGATCGCGTTGTGGTTGAGGTGCTTGATCGAGGTGCCGGCTATTCTATCGATGAAACGAGCGAACCGGTCGCATCCGAGGAACGCGGCCGTGGCATCAAGCTTATGCGTATGCTCGTCGATAACGTGGAGGTTGCTCGTCGTACGGACGGCGCCGGCACGCGCGTGCAGATGGTGAAGCTGTTTAGCGGAGCGCTGGAATCGTGTGCCTAGCCAATCGCTTTAGCGCGTTTAGCTACTAAGAACATGCGGCAGACAAGTTTTTTGAAAAAAGTACTTGCGTCTTTTGGACAACTCGCGTAAATTAATAACCCGCAAGCGGACATGGCTCAGTTGGTAGAGCACAACCTTGCCAAGGTTGGGGTCGCGGGTTCGAGCCCCGTTGTCCGCTCCATTGCATTTCCGGACCGTTTAGGCGGTCCTTTTTCGGCGAAGTGGCCAAGTGGTAAGGCAGAGGCCTGCAAAGCCTTTACCCCCGGTTCGAATCCGGGCGTCGCCTCCAATTTTTTCCTGAGTATTTCTTTTATAATCCTGAACTGATCGAGAGCTTTTTAAAGGTCGAACCTGAAATAGACTCCTATTACACGTTTGCAGCTTAGCAGCTCGACTACTCTTAATTCCCCAGTTTTAACAATTCACCTTACACAGCGAAAGGAGACCAACCATGAACCATGAAGCCTTTAAAGCAGTTGGGATTGATATCGAAGATGCTTTATCGCGCGTTATGGGAAATGAAGTACTTCTTCAGAGTCTTTTAAAAACCTATGCTGAAGATGATCAATTTTCGATACTAGAAGATGCACTGCGTCATCAGGATTCGCAACGTGCCATTAACGCCTGTCACTGCCTTAAAGGGATGTGCGGAAACCTTTCCATGACGAAACTTTTTGAACTATTCACCCAGCAACTAGCCTACCTACGCGAAGGTAATTGGGACGAGGCTGAAAAGCTGATGCCTCAAATTGAAAAATCCCACTATGCCATTTTGTCGGCTGTTCAAAACGGATATCTAAATAATTAAAATTACCTCTTGCAAGGATAAAATAAACCGATATAATACTTTCTTGCGCGCGGACGTGGCTCAGCTGGTAGAGCATCA
>CALFDJ010000040.1 GCA_937950325.1 uncultured Collinsella sp. | reverse complement strand
TTTCATGCAGCAGGGGCTCTCAATGTTTTTATGTCCTGCTCATATCGTCTCTGCCGGCACTCGGGAACACTCCTCACTCTGGTGCATTGGGGACAGGTTTGTTTGCACCAGGTTGGTGCAGATTAACCTGGCCCCATTGCACCAATTTCGTATGCGCTAGATAAAGAGCTCGCATTCCTTCCGCACGATGCAAACCTTGCTCAGCATCTGGGAAACAGCGGACAGTTTGTTGGGATCAAGCTTGCGAGCGCCTCGCGGACATACGGCGATGCAGCGCATGCAGGAGATGCACGCCTCGCCAGCTGCTCGCTTGGGGTCGCCTTTTTCGATAGCACCAACGGGGCACGCCGCGGCGCACGCACCGCAGGAGACGCAATCCTCTGTTGCCTCGGGTGCCATGCGGTGACCTCTGGCTTGTTTATAAGGACGATTGCCGGGAATAGAGGGCTCGGATGTATCCTCAGCCAACAGCTTTTGCTGAATTTGCTGAGCAAACTCAGCAAGCTGCGCCGCATCCTGCGCATCCGGACGACCGGCAGCAAACTGTCGCGCAATGGAATGTTCTGCAATGGCTGCAACTGCCGCGATCACCCGGAATCCCGCATGCTTCGCAACGTCCTCCAGCTCCACGAGCGTGTCCTCAAACGCGCGGTTTCCGTATACACAAACCAAAACAGCCCGAGCCCCGTTGCCGCGCACCATGCCCAACCGGTCAGCCACCACAGCCGGGATTCTACCGGCATACGCCGGCACAGAGATTACGGCCACGTCGTCCTCAGTCATCGAGACAGCGCTGAAATCTAGCCCGCTATCGGTCAGATCGACGGTAACGGTATTCTTGCCCAGTGCCCCGGCCACAAGGCCAGACACCTTCCGCGTTCCACCCGTCGGACTAAACACAATTTCGAATACGCTCATCGAGGCACCCTCCCCTACGCCTGGCAACGCGTCAAGCCGCTTTCACATCCAGCCAGAGTATACGGCACGTGGGGGTCCCCGTTTTGATGCACCAAGTACCCCAATGCACCCACCCTACACTGTCTGCCTCTTCGTTTTGTATAAATTACGGTACAGATTGTATATATTTACGGGATACCGCTGTGTTCTCCCGAGGTACCCCATCCTAGCCCGTGCAAAAAACGGAGTATTCTGCAACGTAACCACGCCAGCACCGCCGCGGGTGGGCAAAACTGTAGGGCGCCGTATCATTTTAAGTCCCGACATGGCGAGAATGATGCGCCCCTGCTCCGGAAAACGGCGAAATCTGACTCGGAACGCTCGCTAGGGATATCCGAAGGCCACCGTTGGCGACGTCGAATCATATGCAGACAACTCGAACTGCAGAATACTCCAAAAAATGCACGGCGCACCCCATGGGACCCATTGCCGCATGGCAGGAAACAGGTCCACGGCATCCTCTAGATGCATTCCCGAGGAAATCACATTTGAACTAGCGATCGGATACGGCAAACAAAAAGGGCCCCGAGCGTAGTTGCTCGGGACCCTTGGTTCACCTCGCTCTAGCGGGCGATGCGTATGTTACTTGCGCTTGCCGCCGCCGTCACCGGGACGACGGGAGCTGCTACCACGCTTGCCGCCACGGCTGTTGCCATAGCTGCCGCGGTTATCGCGACCGCCGGCGCGGCCGCCACGGGAACCGGCCTGGTTGCCGCCGCGACCACCACGGTAGCCGCCGCGACGCTCTTCGCGGGTATCGTCGTAGTTGCGCCAGTCATCGCGACGATCGCGGCTGGCACGCGGATCACGACGGTCGCGCAACTCGTTAGAACGACCAGCGCCGCCGCGGCCGCCATTGCCGCGAGCACCCTCGCGACGCTCGCCGCCGCGGCTACCGCGCTCTTCAAAGCGCTTGCCGCCACGGGACTCACCGCCACGGGCAGCACGCTCACCACGACCCTCGCCGCCGCGACGCTCGTCACGGCCGCCGCGCTCGTCATCACGACCGGAACGACGGCGGTCGCCCGAACCGCGCTTGCCACCGCGCGAACCGCGGCCCTCGTCCTCGCGCTCGACACGACGACGGCCACCGCGATCCTCGTCCTCGCGGCGGCGGCGATGTGCCTCGCCCTGGAACTGCTTGGCACGACGCTCGGCACGGTTGCCACGCGGGGCCTGCTCGACAGCACTGCCGCGCTCCTCGGCAGCCACCTCGCGGGCCACGCTCTCCACAGCCTCGTCCACGCGAGCCTGAACGCCCTCGCGCACGCGGGTCTTGCCGCCGCGCTTGGGACGGCTCGGACGCTCGCCGTCGCCGCGGCGCTCGTCGCGACCGCGGTTGGAACGACCGGCAACATCGCCGTAATCGTCGCCGTTGCGCTTGCCGTCGCGACGCGCCTGCTCAAGCTTCTTCTTGCTCTTGGACTTGCCGCGCTTGGTCTTCTTCTTCACCTTAAAGGCCGCAGGGTCGCGCTCGGGGTCAACCGCGGGCGGGTTGGGACCCACGTGCAGGTCGCCGGCCTCGTAGATGTCGGCGGTCTTGTCCATGAGCTTCTCGATCTCGTAGAACTCGTCGACGTCTTGCTCGGTCACAAACGTAATGGCCCAGCCCAGCTCGCCGGCGCGGCCCGTGCGGCCAATGCGGTGGATGTAGTCGGTCGGCTCGGCCGGCACGTCAAAGTTCACGACGTAGCGCACGTCGCTAATGTCGATGCCGCGGGCGAGAACATCGGTTGCCACCAGCACGTCGACGGTGCCGTCGCGGAAGGCAGAAAGCGCACGCTCGCGCTGCGCCTGGCTGCGGTTGCCGTGAATCGCGGCAGCCTTGATGCCCTTACGCTCCAGACGACGGCAGCAACTGTCGGCGCGGTGCTTGGTGCGCATAAAGACGATGGTGCGCTCCGGGCCCTCCTTCTTGAGAAACTCGGGCAACAGGTTGTTCTTGGCCTCGATGGACACCGGGAACACAAACTGGTCGACGGTGTCGGCAGTCGACGTGGCGGGCGCGATCTCCACGCGGGCCGGGTCGCTCACCAGGTCGGTGATCTCGCCCACGGCCTCCTCGTCGAGGGTCGCCGAGAACAGCAGCGTCTGACGCTCGGCCGGCGTCTCGCGCACAATGCGGCGGACGGCGGGCAAAAAGCCCATGTCGAGCATGCGATCGGCCTCGTCGAGTACCAGCACCTTGACCTCGTTCAGGTGGCAGGCGCCCTGCTCGATCAGGTCGACCAAACGGCCCGGCGTGGCGACCAGGATATCGCAGCCGTACTTGAGTGCCGCGGTCTGCGGCTTGTAGCTCACGCCGCCCACGACGGTCACGGCGACATGGCCGGTGACGTCGGCGATCTTACTCGCAACCTCGTCAATCTGCTGGGCAAGCTCGCGCGTGGGGGTAATGACGAGCATCACGGGGCCACGGCCGTTGCCCTCGGGCTTCTTGGCGCCGCGACGACGGTTGCGGCCGCCGCGCTCACGCACGGGCTTGGGCGGAGCGATGTGCTCCAGATTGTTCATGGTCGGCAGCAAAAAGGCGGCCGTCTTGCCGGTGCCGGTCTGGGCGGCGGCAAGCAGGTCGCGGCCCTCGAGCACCACGGGGATCGAGCCGGCCTGCACGGGCGTCGGCGCCGTGTAGCCCAGGCTCTCGATAGCACGAAGCATCTCGTCGGAAAGCCCCAGCTCGTCAAAGGCGGGCAGGCTCTCGGTAGCGGACTCGACGGCCTGGGCAGCATTGGCCTCATCGGCGGCATCGAAGGCAGCCTGGGTCATGGCCTCGCGGGTCTCGTCCAGAATCTCGGCGTCCGTGACGTCGGATACAGAATTACGCATATGTCGTTGTTCCTTATCTGCACGCGTTATGGGCACGGCATGCGGCCGCGCGGGCGTGCTTGGTAGTGCGCTAATACATACAAAAACGGGTGCGCACAGAGAGGACGTTGCTCAGCACGCTGGCGATCGCTTTGGCAGCCCTATCACGCGCCGTCCAGACGCAGCAGCTCTAAGCGATGGAGCAGATTCGCCGCCGGTTAGTATACCCGTGCTTCGCATGCCCCCACGTAAACCACAGATGACGAGGCGGACGGGGCGGGCCTGGCTGATTGTCTCAATCTGTAACAGATGCAGGGCAAAATCGGGTCCAAATGTTACGGATCAAGACAGAGGGGGATTTCCGTCCAGTCCAAACCAAATCTCTCAGTCTTCCTGCAATTTCGAACATGTGGCCTATAATGTTGCTTTGGTTACACTATTTATTGTGCAGCCATTTAATACGTCGCCCACCGGGGCCATTAATTCCTATCGCCATATTGGCTAGGAAGCAATCAAAGGAGGTATCCGTGGCAGCAGAGACGCCTTGCTCGGTCCTCTATAACGATATTCGCTCGTTCGGCGGTCTTAAACATCTCGAGATCGCCCGAATGCTCATCAATGGAAACTCTTATCTCGGCAGCACCCTGCTCGAGAAATGTTCTTCCAACCGCTCGTATCTCACCCGTTACATCGTCCATCGCAAGCCTGACCAGTGCGCACCCTCCATCTACAGCGACTTTACCGTCACCACACTCAACCTTTCCTCGGCAATCTGCAGCAAGCTCGGCGGCGGCGAGTCCGCCTATCGGGCAATCGCCGAGCACTATCGCGGTCCGGCCGCCAACGAAATGATGTCGGCTCTCGCCAGCTACAAGCTGGACAGCCGCCTATATGCAAATGCCCTCAATCGCATCGACAACTTCGACGGCAATGCCGTGCGCGAGAAAAGCACGCTTTACCTTATGCTCTTTGTGGCAACGGGGGCGCTCGCCGATCCCGTTCAGGGCGTGGCCACCGTCGAGCGCTTTTGCGACAGCAAGACGGGCGGGCACTTTGGCACCACCGAAACTACCGTCGGACGTGGCTTTATGAGCAGCCTGGAACAGCCGCGCACCGTCGCCCCCAATCTCGGTCTGCTCAGAACCCATGCCGACAACTGCGCCGACATGCAAATCCATCCCCTCACACGCGATCCGCGCGGCACCGTGATTGGTTCTTTGCCCAAAACCTCGCCCAGCATCACCGATGTGGGCGCCGACGCATCGCGCGAGCATCTTCGCATTTGGCTCGAGGGTGAGCACTGGTACGCCCAGGGCCTTGGATCGACCAACGGCACAGTGCTCGAATCGGGCGCGGGCGACGGCGATATTGTGATTGAGCCGCCGCGCGACCAACGCGAGCCCGGCAAAGTCTATCCCCCCGTGGAAATCGCCAACAGCGACAGGCTCCATCTGGGTCTCTACACGACATTCCTTGTCATTGTGGACTAGCACGGACGGCGATCGGAAGACGGTCGCCGTCCGTCTTTCGTCTTCTATCTTCTGCGTCGTAAACGACAATACCCAGCGGTATACGTGGGCAGTGCGGCTATCATGGTACTTTACCGATATCCACACTGCCCACGTATACGCGCGGCAACCCATGCTAGACAAAGGAACGCCATGGATACTACCGATAGCGCCTATGGCGACAAACTCATCCGTCTTGACACGTTCGATACCGCCGTAGCAGTCGACCCCAGCGCCGAGGACGATGCCAAGCGTCGGTTTATGACGCTTATTCTCCAAACGGCCCACCGCAACAACGGCAACATCGGGCACGTGCTGCGCGCGACCAACACGAGCGGCGAGGTCTTTGCCGTCAAGCTACTCAAGGACAACGCCATCCTTTCCGGCCAAGCCCCCGACCGCTCCGCCGAGCAATCGGCCGCGCACCTGGCCAACACCGCCGCGCTGTTCGAAGAGTACCGTCACTTGTGCACTGTCTCGCACCTGCGCGGATTTCCGCGCGTCTATGGCTACGGCTCGTGTGAGGATGACCCGCTCATCCTCATGGAGTGGGTCGAGGGCACCTCACTCAAGCAGGCGCTGCCCCTGCTTCCGCACGACGCCTCGGGCGGGCTGACCACCCAGATGGTCGCCGCCGTCGGAAACGCCGTGCTTCGTGCGCTCTTGATGACCCAAGGCCTCGTGAATCCGGTCATCCATCGCGACCTGTCGCCTGCCAATATCATGTTCCGCACCTCCAGCCGAACGCTCGAGCAGCAGATTGCCGATTGTTCCTTTGACCCCTGCCTCATCGACATGGGCTCCGCGACCATGGCTCTCGGCGACGACACGATCACCCGGCGCGCCGACATCTGGCGCTTTGCCACACCCGCATACGCCGCGCCCGAGATGCTCACGCAGGATATCGAAGGCATCGCGGCCCTTCGCCGCTCGCCCGCGGTCGACGTCTATGCGCTTTCGAGCATTCTGTACCAGCTCTACAGCGGTCGCAAGCCGTTTGACTTTGAGTCGACGGACGCCGCTGCAACCGGCTCGTTCTATCTCGTAAAGACCAAGACCAAGCCGGCACCGCTCGAGCCGCGCTGCGAGAGCGATGAAGCGCTCGTCCAAATCATCATGAAGGGTCTCTCAGTCGAGCAGTGCGATCGCCCTACCGAGCAGCAGATGCTCGAGGTGCTCTCGGCATACCTCACTGATGCCGAATCCGAGGGCCGCGAAGGCACAGGAGACGAGGCCGCGATTGATATCGATTCTGGCACGCACCTTAAGGTCGACGTCGCCGGCGAGCGCGCACGAGAGATCCTGAATCAGGCCCGCCACGATGCCATGACCCGCCGCCGCTTTATTATCGGCGGCGCTATCGCAGCCGTTGCGGGGCTCAGCGTTATCGGGGCGGCAACCCATGGCTTTGGCATCCCCGACTACCTTGACGGCATCCACGGTACGCTTGACGACTACACCTGGGATCAGCTGCAGGAGATTTCGCTCAAGATTAAGGCCACCGAGACCCGTAGCGAGGCACGCGAGATTGCCAGGCGCTATCATCTGCTCGATGCCGATGGGCATATCCCCTATCCGTGTACCAAGCGCGTCACGCTCACCAACGGGCTGCAGGTTGGCGCGCAGCTTGTGGGCATCCGCCACGATGAACTTCTGGACGGGACGGGCAAGGCCGGACTGACGTTTTTGTTCGATGCGGGTATTGCCGAGCGCAACGCTGCGGCTGAACCGCCGAGCGCCGGCTGGGCAGATTGCGAGCTGCGAGAATGGCTCGACGGCGACGGCCTTAAGCTGCTGCCCAATGAGCTACGCGCGCTCATTAAAGGTGTCAAGAAGGTCTCGAACAATGTGGGCGCTGCCAACAGCGCGGCGTGTCTGAGCGAGTTGCCCGCGACCCTTTGGCTGCCCGCCATGGTCGAACTGTGCGGTGTGCAGCCGCCCGATTCGTTTGCCGAGGACTATCACTACCTGGCAGACATCTACAACGGCGAGGGCAAGGAGTATCAGCTCTTCCGCGAGCTCAAGGTGAGCCCGTATTCCACGAACGAGACGATGGTCCGCCAGTGGAAGGGCAAGGACACCTGCTGGTGGGAGCGCACGGTGAGCCCCGACTCATCGAAGACCGAAGGCACGCTCTACATAAACCGTGTGGGTCACGACGGCGACGTCTTTATGTACGCCACCCCTGCGGAAAAGCCAAACAAGCGAACCTGCGTGATTCCCGGGTTCTGTATCTAGGCGGCGGGCGTCTTGCCATGACGGGACCCCTCCCCGGCAATTGTCTCGATCTGTAACTGTTAGAGGTCATTTTCCCTGCTAGTTGTTACAGATTGAGATGATTGGTTGGGACGGTCCATCGGCCAACCAACCACCCTCATCTGTAACGAAATGTCATACATTTCTTTCTGTACTGGACACCCCCAGGGGGTATGGGTGTATAGTATCGGCAGGTTAACAATTCCAACACCGAACTACAGAAAGGAGAAGCCATGGCTCAAGATAAGTTCGACGTGGGCGGCATGACATGCGCCGCCTGCCAGGCGCACGTGGACCGTGCCGTGAGCAAGCTCGACGGCGTCCAAAGCGTCGCGGTCAATCTGCTCGCCGGCTCTATGCTGGTGGACTACGACCCTGCGCAGGTCTCCCCCGACGACATCTGCACCGCTGTCGACCGCGCGGGCTACTCGGCCTCGCCCATCAGCACGGGCACCGACGCTGTCCAAAGCGGAAGTGCGCAAGCCAGGTCCGGCGCCGCCCATATGGAGTCGCCCACCAAAAAGCTGGAGGCCGCCGCCTCTGCCATGCGCACCCGCCTCATCGTCTCGATCGTATTCCTCATCCCACTGTTCTACATAGGCATGGGGCACATGCTCGGCTGGCCGCTGCCCGGCATCTTCACCGACCACACCCACAGCATGACGCTCGCGCTCACCGAGCTCGTCTTGCTCATTCCCATCGTCTACGTCAACGACGCGTACTTTATCAACGGGTTTAAATCACTCGCGCACGGCGCGCCTACCATGGACGCCCTTATTGCCGTGGGCGCCACCGCCTCCATCGCCTGGTCGCTCTACGCCATGTTTATCATGGCCGACCAGCTAGCCGCGGGTCAGGTCCACGAGGCCATGATGACGGGCATGGACAATCTGTATTTTGAGAGCGCCGGCACCATCCTGTCGCTCGTCACCGTAGGCAAATACCTCGAGACGCGCAGCAAGTCCAAGACCGGCGGCGCCATCGAGGCGCTCATCGACCTAGCGCCCAAGACCGCGACCGTCGTGGCAGAGGACGGCACCGAGGCCACCGTCGACGTCGATGCCATTCTGCCCGGCCAGGTGCTGCGTGTGCGCCCCGGCGAGTCCATCCCCGTTGACGGCGTGGTGCTCGAGGGCAGCTCGGCCGTGGACGAAAGCGCGCTCACCGGCGAATCCATTCCCGTGGAGAAGACCGCCGGCGACACTGTCAATGCGGCCACGGTCAACCGCACGGGCTCGTTTACCTTCCGCGCCACGCGTGTGGGTGCCGACACGTCGCTCGCCAAGATTATCCAGCTCGTCGAGGACGCCAACGCCACCAAGGCGCCCATCGCCCGCATGGCCGACAAGGTCGCCGGTGTGTTCGTGCCCGTGGTGTTCGTGATCTCGGCCGTGACCTTTGCGGCGTGGATGGCACTGACCGGCAGCATAAACGAGGCGCTCACCTCCGCCGTGGCCGTGCTGGTGATCAGCTGCCCGTGCGCGCTGGGCCTGGCCACGCCCGTCGCCATTATGGTCGGCACCGGCAAGGGCGCCGAGATGGGCATTCTCTTTAAGAGCGCCGAGGCGCTGGAGAATCTGCGCAGCGTGGGCACCGTGGTGCTCGATAAGACGGGAACGGTCACTCGCGGCAAGCCTGCCGTGACCGATATCGTGGTAGCCACGCGCGCCGACGGATCGCCCGCCATGAGCGAAAAGGCGCTACTCAAGCTGGCCGCCGCGCTGGAGCGCTCAAGCGAACACCCGCTGGCCGAGGCGATTATGGCCGAGTGCGAGACGCGAGGGATTGTCGCGCGCGCCGTCGAGGACTTTGCCGCCGTGCCCGGGCGAGGCGTTACGGCGCGCGAGGGGCAAAACGCCATTGCCGCCGGCAACGTGCGCCTGATGAACGAGTTGGGCGTTACCGTGCCCGCGGGTCTTGCCGAGCAATTTGCCGCCGAGGGCAAGACGCCGCTGTTCTTTGCCAAGAACGGCAAGCTTGCCGGCACCATTGCCGTGGCTGACGAGGTCAAGGAGACGAGTGCCGGAGCCATCGCCGCACTGCGCTCGCTTGGCGTCGACGTGCGCATGCTCACCGGCGACAACCGAGTCACCGCCGAAGCAATCGCCCGCCGCGTGGGGCTGAGCAGCGAACAGGTCATCGCCGACGTCCTCCCCGCCGACAAGGAGCACCACGTACGCGAGCTGCAGGATGCGGGCAGCAAGGTCGCCATGGTGGGCGACGGTATCAATGACTCCCCCGCCCTGGCGCGCGCCGACGTGGGCCTTGCCATCGGCACCGGCGCAGACATCGCCAAGGAGGGTGCCGACGTGGTACTCATACGCAGCGACCTCATGGACGTCGCCCGCGCCATCGAGCTTTCGCGCGCCACGATCCGCAACATCAAACAGGACCTGTTCTGGGCACTGTTCTACAACGGCATCGGCATTCCGCTGGCGGCGGGCGTGTTCTTCCCGCTCACCGGATGGCAGCTCTCGCCGATGTTTGGCGCCGCGGCCATGAGTCTGTCGAGTGTCTGCGTCGTGTCCAATGCACTGCGCCTGAAATCCTTTAAGCCCAAGACGGCGCGCTGAAGCACCCGACCTTGCCCCTCAAACCGTCGCTCGCGTACCCAAGTACGCTTCGCTCCTCTTTCGGGGCAATCTCGGGCACCTCAGCACACCTTTAAGATGACGCTGTTCACGACTAAACTGTCAGATATTCTCAATCGATAAGGAGTACACCCATGCGTTACACGATCAAGACTTCCGGCCTCATGTGCGGCCATTGCGACGCCACCGTCGAGACGGCGTTGCTCAACGTGGCCGGCGTGACCGATGCCGACGCCGATCACGAGACCCAGACCGTCCAGGTGGAGTGCGCCGACACCGTGACCGTCGAGCAGCTCACCGCCGCTGTCGAGGGCGCCGGCGAGAAGTTCCACGCCCTTTCGGTGACCGCCGCATAGCAGTCGCTGCCTACTGAATCCTCAGAAGTTGCGGTGAAATACGGACTGTTGTGCCGCCCTAGGCCTTTAAACGGTCCGTATTTCACCGCAACTGACGGGGACATCCGGAAGATCGACCAGAAACGAGGACCCGACATGATGGCAGACCATAAATCGGTGACCCGCATGCTCAAGACGGCACGCGGCCAGATCGACGGCATCTTGCGGATGGTCGAGGAGGACCGTTACTGCGTCGATATTTCCACGCAGCTCATGGCAACGCAGGCGCTCCTCGCGCGCATTAACGCCGACGTGCTCAAGGCGCATATCGAGGGCTGCGTGACTTCGGCAATCGAATCGGGCGACGAAGACCTCAAAGCCGCCAAGCTCGCCGAAATCGAACGCGTCGTCGACAAGCTCTCCAAGTAATAGGGGCATTGGGGACAGATTTCTTTGCACCGTCTTGGTATTCCGGGGACAGGTATGTTTGCACCACATTGGTGCAGATTAACCTGTCCCCCTTGCTCTAAATCGGGTATAAAGGCGTGCAGCATATCGAACGAAAGGCAATTTGCATGAATGACTTTATGAAGGGTCGCAATGGTGCCGATGAACTCACCATCGTGATGGGTTTTGCCGGCATCGTCATCGCGATGATCGGATCGATAGCCCGCATCCAGTGGCTCAGCTGGATTGCCATCGCCGTAATCGTGATTGGCGTGCTGCGCGGCCTGTCCAAAAATATCGACGCACGTCACAAGGAGAACGAGACCTTTGTCGCCGCGACTGCAAACGTACCCGGCTTGGGCAAGTTTGTAGCTAGCTTGGGCGGCGGAGCTGCAGCGGCCAACGCCTCGCGCGCAGCCGGTACTAGCAAGGAAGACTTTGAACGTGCCAAGCGCACAGCCAAGAAGATGTGGAAGGGCCGCAAGACCACGGCCTATCTTAAGTGCCCCAACTGCGGCCAGATGCTCTCCGTTCCCAAGGGCAAAGGCAAGATCCGCGTCACCTGCCCCAAGTGCCATGCCAAGATGGAGACGCGCTCATAGCTGCCATACTATGGGACAAATAAAAGCCGAGGCCTCGCACTGGGACCTCGGCTTTTTCTGATTATGACAAAAGGATTGTCCCTTTGTCGCATCGCCATATCGCGCGCTTACGCCACGCCATCGCGGGCAAGCTCCTCGGCCAACGCCTCGGCAGGCATGGCCATAATCGCGTCGAGCTCGGCGTCCACCTCGGGAATACGCTTCACCTTGAGCTTGCGCACCAGATCACCGCGACACATCACGTGCGTCGGATCACGCAGTGCGCACAGGTCATCGAGCGGGTTCTCGCGCGTCACCAGAATATCGGCGGCCTTGCCGCACTCGATTGTGCCGGTCTCGCCGCCCAGCCCCAGCAGCTCGGCATTGACCTGCGTGGCCGTATGCAGCGCGAAAGCGTTGCCCACGCCGACATACTTGGCAAAATAGGCCACCTCACGCCACATGTCGTACTGCGTCACGAACGGGCAGCTCGAGTCCGTGCCAAGGCCCACCTTAACGCCAGCTTCCAGTGCGGCACGGGCGCTCTCGATGATGCCCGAGCACACGATGTCACCGTTCTTCTTTTGTGTATCGGTCGAATGGGTCTTTTCCGGGTCGAGCAATACAAACGGCAGCGCCGGGCTGATAGTGCAGGTAACGCTGGGCGCACGCCCCTCGAGCTGCGTGCCCGCGGCGCCGCGGTACAGTTCCAAGATCTCGGGAGTCATCGGGGCACCGTGCTCGATCGTATCGACGCCGGCCTCAAGCGCGGCCTTCACGCCTTCGGTGCTCTCGACATGAGCCATAACCGGCAGGCCCACCTCGTGCGCCGCCTTGCACGCCGCCGCGGCAACCTCGACCGGCATACGCAGCACACCCGGCTCGCCCACCTCGGTAGCGTCGAACACGCCGCCCGTCACGAACAGCTTGATGACGTCGGCACCGCGCGCATACAGGTCGCGCACCTGTTCGGCTGCCTCGGCGGGACTGTTGGCCACCTGGGCGAACAAACCCGCACCATGGCCGCCCGGCACCGTGACACCCGTTCCCGGCGCCACCAGGCGAGGACCTTGATACTTGCCGGCATCGATAGCATCGCGCACGGCAAGATCGGCAAACAGCGGGTCGCCCGCGCCGCGCACCGTGGTCACGCCACTTGCCAGTTGTTGTTGGGCGCTGCCCTTAAGAATATGGCGCACGATGGCGCGCCCCACGGGATTATCGAGCTTCTTCATCAGCGCGCCCGCATCGCCCGCCGAAACCGGCTTGCCCGAACCGCACAGATGCACATGCATATTGATGAGGCCTGGCATGAGATACGCACCTGCCAGGTCGATAACCTCGGCACCCGCAGGCGCCTGCGCCACAGCACTCGGCCCCATCCACGTGATGACACCGCGCTCAACGGCCACGGCCATATCGGGCTGCGGCTCCATATGTTTCGAGCCATCCAGGACGGTCGCATTGATAAACAACGTGGAACGATCGGCAGACGCCATATCGAGCTCCTCCCCCTCAGAAAACTTGAACATCTGTCCATTATTATCCAGCGCGGCAGGATTGCTGCGGACATATCGGTTAACGGAGGGAAGAGGGGATGTGGGGGGGGACGGAATACGTTGCAGCCCCACCCCAGCAACATCAGGGGAATGTCTCGATCTGTAACAGGTACAGGGTTATTGGGCCCCTTGATGTTACAGATCAAGACATTCGGTCGACGTTTCACCGGTTTGTCTCGATCTGTAACAATTACGAACTCAAACAACTTCTAAACGTTACAGATCGAGACAAAACCTCTCAGCGCCCATACCACTGGCGTCTCCATTCCTCAGCCAGATCGGCCCGCTGTTGAATTCCCGCCAGTCTCATCTTTTCAGCCAGCTTCCCCGGGTTCTTGAGTTCATCAAACGTAAACCGAAGCACCTTGTGCCCGAGCATCGTCAGATGAGACTCTCGCTGACGTTCTGCCACGAATGGGTCGACCGACCCCCGATCCCCACCATCCTGCAGGGTATACTTTCCCTTCCCGTCGAGCTCGCCGATGACACACGTCCCGTTCTCGAGCCGCCAAAAATAGTCGACGCGAAACACCTGGCTCGAATCGAGCGGGTCGCGAAACTCCACCTGCAGCTCCGGAACTGGAAAGCCGTACGCAATAAAGAACGCTCGGAACCGAGACTCGCCGCCGTTTTCGGACAGCCCGTCCGCATACGACGCAATCACCTGTGCCCTGCGATACCCTCGCCTGCCCTCGCAATCGGCGCGGAGGCGCTCGCACAAATCCCAACGTGATACGCCTTTCGCCCGCAGTGCAGAATCGGCAATCGCCAACCCGTAGGAGAACGGCGCACGCAGTAAGCAATCCTCCACCGTGCGCCAAAACGACGTCACCCGCACGCCATCAACACGCTCGAGCGCGCCCGCCATCTGCGGACGCAACAACCTGCACCCGCCGCTCAACGTCACCGAACAACCCGTCTTAACAAGAAAGCGCGGCCCGAGCAGATCATTCGGCACCTCCAGACCCCACAAAAGCGCCGCGTCATAGCCCCAAAACGCCCAATCGGGATGAAATTCCGCAAGCCCTTTGATAGTCCTCAGCGCTCGCTCCGCCGGCGTCAATGCATCCCAATCATGCTGAAAACAGAACAGGTACGGCTCGGGCTCCGCGATATCGTCGGTTCCAACATGGCGTCGCAGCCACATGAGCTCGGTATTGTCATGCGTTGCGAGCAGCGCACCTTGCTTGGCCGTCTCCGTGAGCCGCGCGAGCATTCTATTCCGCGCCAACGTGTTGCGAGTCGCATGTTTGTGTTTGAGAACGGTATTAGACACTTTCGTCACCACCACGTCAGACAAATGGACCATCGTCACCGTTGCCTCCGCCGACAAATGTCTTGATCTGTAACAGGAAGACAGTCTTTGAGCCTCTAGTTGTTACAGAACAAGATCTTTCGACAGCCGCCAACCTTCCGTCTCAATCTGTAACAGTTACGGGCTCAAACAGCCGCTAAACGTTACAGATTGAGACAAAGTCAGGGCTGTAGGGCGACACCAGTCACATCCCCTACTCCCATTCTTGTTCGTAGATGTTGAGGGACTTTACGTAGCGCCCCTGGGCGCCCATGATGTCGCGGACCAGGCGCAAAAAGAAGCTGATGCACGAGGTGTCAAAGCCATCCTGCAGGTCCTCCGGATGCACCGCACCCGGCCCATCGACTGCCGTGTCACTCAGGCGCGCGATGTCGTACAGATAGAGCTGTCCCGCCGTCAGCCAGACATCGTCGACGCAAGCGAGGCGCACCGCAATCGCGCCGTCGCTCCAATGCTCCTTTTGCACGATATGCGGGTCGTAGACATCAAAGCGACGGTCGGTGCGCGTATCCTTCAGCGCAACTATGCCGTTCGCAGGATCCTTGTCCAAAATGCCAAAGCGCGAGAAATACTGCGTGTCGCGTACCTGCTCGAGCCGCTTGAGCGAGGCAGGCGAAAGCGATGCCGGCGGCTCGTCAACATACAGCTCGAGCAGCGTCTTGCCATGGCGATAGGGGCGCTCGAAGAGCAGCCAATCGGTAAACGCCATGTTGTAGGCCATGATTTCGTTTTGCGAAGGCTCGGTGCAATAGCTGAGCCACGGGTCGACAATGATCTCGAACTGTTCGCGTGCCGGCTCCAAAAACTGGAACTTCCGCAGCATCCAAAAATGGGCTATGTCGGCAATATCGTTGCCGACGGCTTCGGCTAGCTGCGCTCGGTCTAAAGCGTGGTCAGTCATGGCATCCTCCTCAAACTGATAGACCTCAATTTGAGCTTACGAGGAGGGTGGTCGGCCACGACCAGCGCGGGCAAAATAGGCCTCCGGCTGCAAACCAGATGCTGACCAAACACTTGACGAAAAGCTTGACCGAAAATGCGCACCGCAACAAAACCGCAGGTAAACATAGACGGCCAACCCGCCCTTTTGAGCCAGATACCCACAGCCACCACAGAAACAACAGGTGACCACAGCCCAAGAAGTCGACAAATAAACACCCGTACGTCGACAAACGAGCAAATCGCTCGCAAAGAGTGTCCCCAACGACTAGACAAAAAATGACTAGTCATTGGGGACGTTCTTAAATGACTACTTTACAGCTCCAGCGCCTCGGCGACTTCGGCAGCGCAGGCCAGGGCGTCGGCCATGGCGCTTACCACGAGCGAACTGCCATTGCGAGCATCGCCGGCCACGTATACCGGTGTGGCGCCCGCGGCGACGCCGTCGACACGGGCCGCAAGGTGCGAGCCCTCGGCAGCCATCACCGGCAGCGGACGACCAGCGGTGGCAACAGGCACGCCAACGGCGTCGAACACGCCATGCTCGGGACCCGTAAAGCCGCAGGCGATGAGCACCAGCTGGGCCGGCACCTCGTGCTCGGAGCCCGCGATGCGCTCGGGCTTGCCAGCCGACCAATCCAGATCGACCACGCGCAGGCCCGCGGCCGCGCCCTTCTTGTCCAACAGTACCTCGAGCGTATCCACACCCCAAGCGCGCATCTCGCCGCCCATGGCAGCGATGGCCTCCTGCTGGCCATAATCGGTCTTCTTCACGTTGGGCCACTGCGGCCAGGGGTTGCTCGCCGCGCGCGCATCAGGCGCCGCCGGCAAGAACTCAAACTGGCGCACGCTGCGCGCACCCTGACGTACCGCGGTGCCCACGCAGTCGTTACCGGTATCGCCGCCGCCAATGACCACAACGTCCAGGCCGCGCGCGTTCACCGCGGGCTCGCCGCCATCGAGCACCGAGACGATCGAAGCCGCCAGGTAGTCCACGGCATACACCACGCCCGGGGCATCAATGTTCGCAGCCGAAAGCCCACGCGGAGCACGGGCGCCGGCAGCCACCACGACGGCGTCAAAGTCGTCGAGCTTGGCGGTAACCTTGGAATCGCTCACGTCGGCACTCAGCTCGAACACAATGCCCAGCTCGCGCATGAGCGCCACGCGACGCTCGACCACGGACTTCTCGAGCTTCATGTTGGGAATGCCGTACATAAGCAGACCGCCCGGGCGGTCGTCGCGCTCAAACACCGTCACGCGGGCGCCACGACGCGCAAGCTCCCATGCTGCCACCAGACCAGCGGGACCGGAACCCACCACGGCAACCGTGGGTGCACCCTCCCCTGCCGGCTCAAAGCGGTGCGGACCGCCGTTGGCCCACTCATGGTCGCTGATCGCGCGCTCGTTGTCATGAATCGTCGTGGGCTGGCCATCGACCGAGCCCAGGTTGCATGCGGCCTCGCACAGCGCCGGGCACACGCGGCTCGTGAACTCGGGCATGGGCGAGGTGAGTGACAGGCGCTCGGCAGCCTCGTCCCAACGGCCGCGGTACACCAGCTCGTTCCACTCGGGAATCAGGTTGTGCAGCGGACAGCCGCTCGGACGTGCCTTGCCAAAGCTCGCGCCCATCTGACAAAACGCCACACCGCACATCATGCAGCGGCTCGCCTGGGCACGGCGCGCATCGTCGTCGAGCTCCACGTACAGCGGATCGAAATCGCGGCTGCGCTCCTCCACGGGGCGCAGCTCGTGGGTCACGCGATCGATATCAAGAAAAGCACCGGGCTTACCCATGGCACTTACGCCTCCTTCTTGGTCGAAGCAACAGAGCTGGCGGCGGCGGGCACAGCGCCAGCGACACCACCCGCCACATCAAAGCGAGCGACATCGGCGGCGTCGGCGCGACCGGTCACAATGTCAAACGCCAGCTCCTCGGCCTGCTCATGCGTCTTGCCGACGGCCTCGGCGGCGGCGACAATCGCCAGCACGCGCTCGTACTCGGTCGGAATGACCTTCACAAAGTGCTTGCTCATCGTCTCAAAGCTGTAGAGCAGCTTAATGCCGCGCGGGCTCTGCGTCGCGTCCACGTGCTCCTGGACGAGCGCACGAATCTGCGCCAGCTCACCGGCCGTCGGGGCTTTAAGCTCAACGCTCTCGTGGTTCACACGGGCATCGAGCGTGCCGTACTGGTCAAAGACGTAAGCCACGCCGCCCGTCATGCCGGCGGCGAAGTTCTGCCCGACCTCGCCCAGGATGAGCGCCAGACCTCCCGTCATGTACTCGCAGCCATGGTTGCCGCAGCCCTCGACCACCACCGTGGCACCGGAGTTGCGTACGCCAAAGCGCTGGCCGGCCAGGCCGTTAATGAAGCCGCGGCCACTCGTAGCGCCAAAGAACGCAACGTTGCCCACGATGATGTTCTCGTCGAACTTGTAGGTCGCATGCGGGTTGGGGCGCACCGACACCTCGCCGCCCGAAAGGCCCTTGCCAAAGTAGTCGTTGGCGTCGCCGCACACGTTGAGCGTAATGCCGCGCGGCAGGAAGGCGCCAAAGCTCTGACCGGCCGAACCATCGCAATCGATGGTGATGGAGCCGGCGGGCAGGCCCTCGGGATGCGCCTTGGTCACCGCGTTGCCCAAGATGGTGCCCACGCAGCGGTTGACGTTGGCGATATCGGCGCGGAAGCGAATCGGACGCAGGTGCGCACGGGCATCGGCCGTATAGGGCACAAACAACGTGGAGTCGAGCGTCTTTTCGAGCTCGCTGTCCGCAGCCATCTGGGGCAGGAAGTGACGGCCGTCGGCACCCGGGATATGGGCACCAAACTCACAGGTCGCGCTCGCCAGCACGGGCGACAGATCCAGCAGGTTAGCCTTGCGGTTGCCCGGGACCTCAATCTGGCGCAGGCACTCGGGATGGCCGACCATCTCGTCGACGGTGCGGAAGCCCAGGCTCGCCATGACCTCGCGCAGCTGCTCGGCAACAAAGAGCATAAAGTGCTCGACGTGCTCCGGCTTGCCGCGGAAGCCGCGACGCAGGCGACAGTTTTGCGTGGCGATGCCGGCCGGGCAGGTATCCTGCTGGCAGTCGCGCTGCATGAGGCAGCCCATGGAGATGAGCGGCATGGTCGCAAAGCCAAACTCCTCGGCACCCAGCAGGCAGGCGACGGCAACATCGGTGCCGTCCATGAGCTTGCCGTCGGCCTCGAGCACCACGCGCGAGCGCAGGCCGTTTTGCAGCAGCGTCTGCTGGGCCTCGGCAAGGCCAAGCTCCAGCGGCAGACCGGCGTGCCAGATCGAATCGCGAGCAGCGGCACCCGAGCCGCCGTTGTGGCCGCTGATCAAAATCTTGTCGGCAGCGCCCTTGGCAACACCAGTGGCGATGGTGCCGACGCCGGCCTCGCTGACCAGCTTGACCGACACGCGCGCGCCGGGGTTGGCGTTCTTAAGGTCAAAGATCAGCTCTGCCAGGTCCTCGATGGAGTAGATGTCGTGGTGCGGCGGAGGCGAGATCAGGCCGATGCCGGGCGTGGACTGACGGACCTCGGCAATCCAGGGGTAGACCTTCTTGCCGGGCAGGTGACCGCCCTCGCCGGGCTTGGCGCCCTGGGCCATCTTGATCTGAATCTCGAAGGCGCTGCACAGGTAGCGGCTCGTCACGCCAAAGCGCGCGCTTGCCACCTGCTTGATGGCGGAGTTCTTGGAGTCACCGTTAGCCAGCGGGGTCTCGCGACGCGGGTCCTCGCCGCCCTCGCCCGAGTTGGAACGGCCGTGCAGGCGGTTCATGGCGATGGCCATGCACTCGTGTGCTTCCTTGCTGATGGAGCCGTACGACATGGCGCCGGTGTTAAAGCGGCGGACGATGTTGAGCGCGGGCTCGACCTCGTCGAGCGAAACCGGCGTGCGACCGCTGGCATTAAAGTCCAGCAGGTCACGCAGGCGCACAGCACGGCCGGTGCGGTGCAGGCGGGCGCTGTACTCCTTAAAGGTGTCGTAGCTGTCCTCACGGCAGGCGGTCTGCAGCAAGTAGACAGTCTGCGGATCGATGAGGTGATCCTCGCCGCCGAGCGGGCGCCACTTGGTCAGGCCCAACGTGGGCAGCTGATCGGGAGCCGGGCTCTTAAGGATAGCAAGCGCGGCGTCATAGCGCTCATTTTGCTCGCGTTCGACGTCCTCGACACCCATACCGCCCACACGGCTCACCGTGCCGGCGAAGTACGCGTTGACGAACTCCGGAGTGAAGCCCACGGCCTCGAAGATCTGCGCGGAGTGGTAGCTCTGCACCGTGGAGATGCCCATCTTGGACATGATGGAGACGATGCCGGCGGTCGCAGCCTTGTTGTAGTTGGCGATGCCCTGCTCGGCTGTCACGTCCAGATCGCCGTGCGCCGCCAAGTCGCGAATGCACGCATGCGCGTTGTACGGATAGATGCCGCTCGCGGAGTAGCCCACCAGCGCCGCAAAGTCGTGCGGGGACACGGCGTCGCCACACTCCACCACGATGTCGGCAAAGGTACGCACGCCGGCGCGGATCAGGTGGTTGTGCACGCAGCCCACGGCGAGCAGCGACGGTACGGGCACCTCGCCCGCAGCGGCACGATCGCTCAACACCACGATGTTCACGCCGTCGCGGACCGCGGCCTCAACGTCCTCTGCAAGCTGCTTGAGCGCAGCCTGCAGCGCACCCTCGCCGGCATCGCGGCGGTAGACGGCACGGAAACGGCGGGTCTTAAAGCCCACGCGGTCGATGGCGCAGATACGCTCGAACTCCTCCTCGCTCAGCAGCGGACGCTCCAGGCGCACCAGCTGACAGGCCGTACGGGAGTCCTCGAGCAGGTTGCCGTGGTTGCCCAGGTAGAGCGTGGTCGAGGTGACCATATGCTCGCGAAGAGCGTCGATGGGCGGATTCGTGACCTGAGCGAACAGCTGATAGAAGTAGTCGAAGAACGAGCGCGTCTTCTTGGACAGGCAGGCCAGCGGCGCATCGATACCCATCGAGGCGAGCGGCGCCTTGCCCTGCTGGGCCATGGGACGCACGACCTCGTCGACGTCATCCCAGTGGTAGCCGAGCTTGGCCATTCGCACGGCGGCGGACACCTCGGCGTCCTCGGCGGGCGTGGGCGCGACGGGCTCATCGAGCGCGTCAACGGTCAGCGTCTCCTCGGCAATCCAGTCGCGGTAGGGCTTTTCCTTGGCATAGCGGGCACGCAGCTCGTCGTTGTAGATGACGCGCCCGCGGGCAAAATCGACCTCGAGCATCTGGCCCGGTCCCAGACAGCCGCTCGTCAGGATGTTCTCGGGGCTCACCTCGATGGTGCCCACCTCGCTTGCCAGCATAAAGCGGCCGTCGCGCGTCACATAGTAGCGGGCGGGACGCAGGCCGTTGCGGTCGAGGGCAGCGCCCAGCGTGCGACCGTCGGTAAAGGCGATGGCGGCCGGACCGTCCCACGGCTCCATGAGCATGGACTGGTAAGCGTCGTAGGCGCGACGCTCCTCACTCAGGCTGTCGTTGTGATCCCACGGCTCGGGCAGCAACATGGACGCAGCACGCGTGAGCGGGCGACCGTTCATGACCAAAAACTCGAGCACATTGTCCAGAATCGCGGAATCGGAGCCCTCGCGGTTGATGATGGGCATCACGCGCTCAAGATCGTGCTGCAGCACGGGGCTGTACAGGTTGGGCTCGCGGGCGCGAATCCAGTTGACGTTGCCCTTGAGGGTGTTGATCTCGCCGTTGTGGATGATAAAGCGGTTGGGGTGCGCGCGCTCCCAGCTGGGCGTGGTGTTGGTGGAGTAGCGCGAGTGGACGAGCGCCACGGCCGTCTTGACGGCGGCGTCGTTGAGATCGATGAAGAAGCGGCGCATCTGCGTGGCGACCAGCATACCCTTGTACACGATGGTGCGCGAGCTCATGGAGCACACGTAGAAGATCTTGTCGCGCAGGGCAAACTCGGCGTCGGCCTTTTTCTCGATGGTGCGGCGGCACACGTATAGGCGGCGCTCAAAGGCATCACCGGCGGGTGTGTCGTCCGGACGGCCCAGGAAGGCCTGCAGGATGGTAGGCATGCAGGCGCGGGCCGTCTCGCCCAGGTCGTGCGGGTCGACCGGTACCTCACGCCAAAAGAGCAGCGGAACGCCGGCTTCGGCGCAGCCCTCCTCAAACACGCGACGGGCATCCTCTACGCCCTTGTCGTCCTGCGGGAAGAACAGCATGGCCACGCCATAGTCGCCCTCTGCCGGCAGAATCTGGCCGCACTTTTGAGCCTCTTTGCGGAAAAAATGATGCGGAACCTGGAACAGGATGCCGGCGCCGTCGCCGGTGTTCTTCTCGAGTCCCGTACCGCCGCGGTGCTCCAAGTTGACCAGAATGGACAGCGCGTCGTCCAGAATCTGGTGATGGCGCTCGCCGTTGATATCGGCAAGCGCGCCGATGCCACATGCATCGTGGTCGAATTCGGGGCGATAAAGGCCCTGCTGCTGAGCGGAATCTGCCTGCATCGCGATCCTCCCCTAGGTGTTAGACAGTCAGTTGACTAGGCATACTAGGTGCATCGCCGGCCCGTTGTGTTTCCCGCCCGTTTCGAAACAATCGCGTAACGCACGCCCTACGAGTGGACACCGCCGACCTCAAGGACGGCAACAAGGGCCCAAGTTCGACCTGTAAACTCACCGCTTCAAACATCTCAATCTGTAACAGGAAGACCCAATTACGACGACTAACTGTTACAGATTAAGATGTTTTTGAGAGACGGATCCGAATGTCTCGATCTGTAACACGAAGAACCGGTTTTGGCGGTCAGCTGTTACAAATCAAGATTTTTCATAGGACCATTTCTTCCTGTCTTGATCTGTAACACCTAGACCCAATTTCCATCCTTAGTTGTTACAGATCAAGACATTTCGGCAACCCCCTTTCCCCACCCTATTCAAATACAACAGTTTTGTTAGTCATAGTTAACTTTTGAGCCTAAAACGGGTATCCTTTGCGGCGTCAAACAAACGGCACGCAGGAGCTCACCATGCTCAACCATCTCAAACAACACTTTGGCTCCCGGCGCACCGGTGGTCACGGAGGCCTAGACATTGCGCGGCGTGTCGGCCCCGGGCTGCTCGTGACCGTCGGCTTTATCGACCCGGGCAACTGGGCCTCCAACATGGCCGCGGGCTCGCAGTTTGGCTACGCACTGCTGTGGATCGTCACGCTGTCCACAATTATGCTCATTGTGCTGCAGCACAACGCGGCACACCTGGGTATCGCCACGGGCGCCTGTCTTGCCGAGGCCACGACACGTTACCTTCCCCGCTTCGTTGGGCGCACGGTGCTTGCCAGTGCCTACCTCGCGACCATCGCCACCGCTATGGCCGAGGTCCTGGGCGGCGCGATCGCGCTCCAGATGCTCTTTGGACTGCCCGTGCGCGCCGGCTGCGTCATCGTGGCCGCGGCATCGATGGCAATGCTCATGACGAACTCCTACAAGCGTGCCGAGCGCTGGATCATCGCCTTCGTCGGCGTGGTAGGACTCTCGTTTTTGGCCGAGCTTGCGCTAGTCAAGGTCGACTGGCCGCAAGCCGCCGCAAGCTGGATCACGCCCAGTATGCCCACTGGCTCTGACGCGATTATCGTGAGTGTCCTGGGTGCGGTCGTTATGCCACACAACCTTTTTCTGCACTCCGAGGTCATCCAATCCATGCACTTCGAAGGCCAAGGCGAGCAGGTTATCGAAGAGCGTCTGCGCTATGAGCTCTTCGACACGCTCTTTTCGATGGGCGTGGGCTGGGCGATCAACTCGGCCATGGTCATCCTGGCCGCAACGACCTTCTTTGCGCACGGCATTGTCGTAGACGACCTCGCCGTCGCAGCGGACACGCTCTCCCCCATTCTGGGCCCGGCAGGCTCGACCATCTTTGCGGTGGCACTGCTGTTTGCGGGCATATCGAGTAGTGTGACGGCGGGCATGGCGGCGGGCACCATCACCGCGGGCATGTTCGACGAGGAATACGACATCCACGACCGGCACTCATCGATTGGAGTGGCGGTCTGTTTCGTCGGCGCAGTGGCGGCGTGCCTGATCGTCCCGAATCCTTTTGAGGGTCTCATCTGGAGTCAGGCGCTGCTGTCGCTTCAGTTGCCGATTACGGTCTTTGTGCTCATACGACTCACCAGTTCGCCCCGCGTTATGGGCAAATACGCCAACTCGCGCCCGCTCAACGCGCTGCTCGTAGGGATCGGCGTCATCGTGACGATTCTCGACATCGTGCTGCTAACGGGAATGTAATTGAGATGGCGTGACTGTCCAGATATAACGTCTCAATCTGTAAAACGTGAGACCGTTTTAAACCGTCAGATAAATCAAAAGGGTCCCGGCCGAGAATTCGACCGGGACCCTTGGACAGAGCTATATGTTGTTGCAAGTCGTGTGTCTACGAGCTACTCCTCGACAAGCTCAAACTCATCGGGGCCGACGCCGCAGACCGGGCACACGTAGTCCTCGGGCAGCTCGGGCGTGTCGACCTCAACCTCGTAACCGCAAACGGTGCACACAAAC
The DNA here is from genome assembly GCA_937950325.1 of uncultured Collinsella sp. Lineage (GTDB taxonomy): Bacteria > Actinomycetota > Coriobacteriia > Coriobacteriales > Coriobacteriaceae > Collinsella. The sequence goes on along the minus strand of CALFDJ010000040.1, from coordinate 44,788 downwards.
TTATACGTCTTCTTCTCCTCAGCCATGATGTTCTCCTCTCGAACGTGACTGCTGGTGTACTTACTTATTAGTATATATTCTCAATAATATAATGCAAGTATTTTTAGAACATTTCTAGCCTTGATACGACGAGGCTTTGGGCGGCGTCTTGCCCTTTAGCACCTTGTGATAGTAGTCGTACGTCAGCGGCGTCTCGTCGCTCAGGCGCTCGGCATCCTCGACCTCGCCAATAAACAGCAGATGCGTGCCCACATCCACAGTGTCGATCAAACGGCAGCTAAACAGGGCCGCCGCGTGCTCAGGCACATAGGGCATGCCCAGAGCCGTCTCGCGGGTCTCGTATTTGGCAAACTTGTCATAATCGCTGCTGGTGCGGAACCCAAAGTTACCGATGTAGAGCATGTCGGCAGTCTGATCGATCACGGTCAGCGCGAACGCTTTGGCCGATGCGATGACGCCCGAGGTGACATTGTCCTTGTTCACGGCAACCGAAATACGCGGCGGCATGGACGTCACCTGCACCGCAGTGTTGATGACGCAGCCGGCGCGCAACCCGTCTGCCGCAGCGCTCACCACGTACAGACCGCTCGGCATGGTAAAGAACGCAGTTTTGTCCATAACGATCACTCCCCTAGCTCGGGTTGGAACCTCATGAATGTATGTACCCACAAAAAAGGCGGCACCCATAACGGACGCCGCCTTTAAGACATATGTGTCAGAACAGTAAGAAAGATGAGACGCCCGCAGTTGCGGTGAAATAGGGACTGAATAGCCCCTCAAACAGGCAAAACAGTCCGTATTCCACCGCAACTTATACAGAGTGCCTAGCGGTTGCGTTCCTTAAGGGCGCGGTCGATCTCGCGTTGGACATCACGCTTGGCCATGTCCTCGCGCTTGTCGTAGAGCTTCTTGCCGCGACCCAGACCCAGCAGCAGCTTTACGCGGCCGTCGGTATTAAAGTAGAGCTCCAACGGAACCAGCGCATAACCACGGTTGCGAAGTTTGCCGTCAAGAAAGTCGATCTCCTTGCGGTGCAGCAGCAGACGACGCCGACGGTCGGGATCGCGATTCCACACGCCACCATGGCTATAAGGGTGGATATGCAGTCCGACGAGCCAGCACTCGCCGCCACGAATCAGCGCAAAAGTGTCAGTGATCTGACAGGCGCGCTCGCGAATCGACTTGACCTCGGTGCCGCTCAGCTCAATACCGCACTCAAACGTCTCATCGATAAAGTACTCGTGATGTGCCGAGCGATTCTTGGAAATGAGTTTGCGCTCGCGCTTACTGGGCATCGCCGGCCTCCTTGGCGCCATCGGTTCCCTTGTCGGCACCTGCGCGCTTTGCCTTGCGCTCGGCATTGAGCTCGGCATCGCTCTCGCGCACCAGTTTGATAATCGCCGCGCAGGCCTCCTCGCCCACCAAGTCGCGAGCACGCACCGTCAGGCGCGTCGCCTCCTGCTTGTCGCCGTCGCTTGCAGCATCGGTCGCACACATGATCAGGCAGATGGCGATCTCGGCCGAAGGTGAGGTCGGCACGCCCTGCAGGGCGAGCTCACCCATCACGTGGTCGTCGCTCTCATCGGCGGCATCCGGATAGGTGGTATGGATCTTGTTGAGCAGGCGCGTCGTATGCGCATCGTTGGGCGCCAGGCGCAGCGCCAGACGCGCGCAGCCCACGGCAGCCGAAACGTTCTCGGTCTCGGGCTCCAAGAAGTACTGACCTAGATTGGCGTAAGCGCGGGCGGCGCACTTGCCATCGCTTGCACGCTCCAGCACCGAGAACGAGAGCGATGCCCATTCCTGCTTGTCCTCGAGAGCGCGGAACAGCTCGGCCAGATCCAGGCGGTAGCTGCAGTTCATGGGGTCCCAGCGCACGGCCTGCATCAAGGCGTTGCGAGCACTCACATAATCCTGCTGGCGAATGTAGGCAAACGCCATGTCAGAGTACAGGCGGTCAAACGGCACCTCGACCTGCACGAGCTCGCGCGGATCCTTCTCCACGCGGCGATAGGCCAAGCGCTCAAACTTGCTATCGAAGCTAAAGTATTGACGCTTCTCCTCCGTCTTGCACTCAGCGTCGATATACTCCTCGGCGAGCTCCACCAGACGCTCCAGCAGCGGCGTCGCCGTAGCCAGGTCGCCCTGCGCCAGATAGTTCTCGGCATACGTGATGTCTTGCAAGCTGATGGGCAGATCCATGGCTACTCCTCGATCCGGGCGGCAGACTCAACGCGCGCCTTAAGCATCGGTCAATACACAAAACCCGGGTCTCTTACGAGGCCCGGGCATTCAATTTTGGTAGCCCGTACCAGATTCGAACTGGTGATCTCCGCCTTGAGAGGGCGGCGTCCTAAACCGCTAGACGAACGGGCCATATGTAGCAAATGCAATGGCTGGGATGGAGGGAGTCGAACCCCCATTGACGGAACCAGAATCCGCTGTCCTGCCATTAGACGACATCCCAATGACTGCATCGCTGCGCTCGGCTGTGCCTTTGCGCAAGAAAGAAATATACGGGAAGTCTCGCCGTGACGCAAGCCCCAATTTTGACTTTTTTGAAATTCAGTCAAATTGGCCTAATTTAGTCCAACCCGTGAAGGACCTGTGAAGCCAACCGCTGTACACGTAGGGTAAAACGCCGTGAGCGGTAGCCGTCAACCGTTGGCAGATTCTACCGTGAAAACGATAGCACCAGGCAACACAATCGAAGTATCAATGATCGCGTAGATATCGAGGCGCCATGGACGAAGAGCTTGATTACCTATGGGAGACCCTGGGCCTCGAGATCACTGCCGACCTTTGGCCCGAACGGGACAAAATTCACCCCACGTTACGCCCCGCCATTACTGTGGTGCAGGCAAAATACCGCCGTGCATCCTTTTTAATCATGCGGATGTCATGGCACGCGGGACTCCCCGACCTTAAGCGAATCCAGGCAAGCCTCGTCGAGCTGTCCGGCATGCCGACCGTCATATCCGAGGCACACCTGGAGCAGCGCCAGCGCGAGCGACTGCAACAGCAGCGGATTCCCTTTATCTGCCCCGGCATTCAGGCATATCTGCCCTTTATGGACGAAGAGTACTGGAGCGGCAAGCCCAACAAGCACGTAAAGGTCTACGATCCGCACGAATGGGCGCGGCTGGCGGACTGACTGGGGCAGGCCCGCCGGCGGAAAGTGCGTCCCAGATTTCAAGCTCAAACTGGTCCCCACTTTCCCGTCGAGCCCTCAACCGGAAACCGTGTCCCACAATCGAAGCTCAGAATGGGACGTGCTTTCCGCAGTCCCCGGCCACTTTGGGAAAGTACATCCCATTCTGGAAGCGAATTCCGGGTCGCATTTTCCGGAGCCGCTACAGCAACGCCTCGGCCCAAGCCGCTTCCCTAAAGCCGGGAATCGCAAAGTCGTCGCCCACCAGCAGCGGACGCTTGACCAGCATGCCGTCGGTCGCCAGCAGCTCGTAGCATTCCCGATCCGTCATGCCCGCATCCAGACGCGCCTTCAGGCCCAGCTCTCGATATTTCATGCCCGACGAATTAAAGAAGCGCCGCACCGGCAGCCCCGAACGAGCAATCCAGGTCGCAAGCTCATCAGCCGTGGGATTGTCCAAAACGATATCGCGGTTGATATACTCTACCCCATGTTCGTCCAGCCATGCCTTGGCCTTCTTACAGGTCGAGCACTTGGGATATTCAACAAACAATACCGCCATGGGATTTCCTTTCTTAGAGAAAACAGGTGTATGGAAAACTGCACATCGACGACCGCTCGCGATTGCAGCCGTTATTGTAGTCAATGTCGAAGCATAGGCAGTCGCGATGTCTCGTCTTAAGGCTAGCGCCTCGCATGGGCGCCGATCGGCCGAGTCGCATGGCGCACCAACGCCGCTGCCAGCAATACCAACAGCATGGCGGTGATATAGCCCGCAGTATCGAATCCTAAATCGATAACGTCGAAATGCCTGCCGGGAACAAAGATCTTATGTACCTGATCGCCAACGGAGCAGGCGGCGCAAAAGAGCAATACGGGCACGCAACGGGAGCACACGCTCCACGGACGCCTGGAAAAGCAAGCCACGATCACCGAGGCGAACAATCCGACGAAGAAAAACTCTACGGTATGGGCAACGCGACGGACGTTCGCGCCCACCCACATGCGAATGGAAGCAAGTCGGCCAGACCGGACATTCGAGGCAGCCGAATCGGTGCCCCCGGTCATTCCGTTCTCCGTCTGGGCTTCACCCGTGGCATCGGCGGCCTGAACGCCCGTAGCCTGACCCTCCACCACACGCGCGGTGGACTCGCTCAGCAACGACGTCTCCACCGCATTTTGCTCCGTCAGCACCCAGATGCCCGCCAGCGTTGCAGCGAACAGAACGATCGCGGTCCATCCGATTATTTGTTTTACGCGCGCCAAGGGCCAACCTCCTTTTTTGAATATCAGCGAGTGTAGCCCCAAATGACATCGTCACCGTATCAAAATTTGAATCGCAACAGGAAGCGACAAAGCGACGCAAACCCCTACCCCGCCTCGCGCATCCAGCGATCAAACGTCCCCACGCACACGCCCAGGCACTTTGCTGCCTGGCTGCGGGTAATATCGCCTGCCTCATAGCTATCGCGCACTAGCTCAAACTGAGGAGGGCACGGCTTGCGAGGTCGACCGAAACGGACCCCTCGCGCCCGCGCCGCTGCAATTCCCTCCGCCTGGCGCCGATGGATATTCTCGCGTTCCACCTGCGCCACGTAGCTCAGCAGTTGCAGCACAATATCGACAATCAGGGTGTTGGTCACATCCGGCGCGCCGCTGGCCCTGACACGCGTGTCAAGCAATGGCATGTCCAACACCACAATGGCAACCCCGAGCTTCTTGGTAATGCGCCGCCATTCCTCAAGAATCTCGGAGTAATTACGACCAAGTCGGTCGATAGAAAGCACCACCAGCACGTCCCCGTCTCCCAGAACGTGCAGCAGCTCGCGATAACGCGGTCGATCGAAGTCCTTGCCGCTCGCATGGTCGGCATAAATATTCGCCGAGCCCACGCCATAGGCGCCCAGCGCATCCAGCTGCCGATTAAGATTCTGATCGCGCGAACTCACCCGCGCATAACCGTACACCGTCGCCATCTCATCCCCGCTTTCTTGTAAACCTGCCAAAAAGGGACAGGTTTATTTTGGTAGGTTCTACCTCTCAAATAGCAGGTAAGCGGGCGGCCGAGCAGACGGCAAGGTAGCCACGATTCAAATGCAAAGGGCGGTCCCGAAAGGCCGCCCTCCGCTCCCCCACCATGAGTCGGGATTTGGCTAATGGATAAGCTTGAAGTCCAAGTGCCCACGCGTGGTATTGACGCGCGAGACCTCGACAATCACGCGCTGCCCCAGCTCGTAACGAGTCCCCGTGTCGGCGCCCGTCAGCGTAAGCGCGTCCTCGTCGAACTCGAACCACTCGTTGCCCAGGCTCTTGATCGAAATCAAGCCTTCGACCTGCGTTAGATCCAAGCGCACAAAGAGGCCCATGCTGCTAACCCACGAGACGGTTCCGGCATAGCGCTCGCCCAGACGGTCCTCATAGTACTGGGCAATCTTGATCTTTTGTGTCGCATGGCTGGCGGCATCTGCCGCGCGCTCGGCATCGCTGCATGCGCGGCAGATCTGCGGCAGAATGCGCGGCAGTGACTCGCGCCCCTTGCCGATCAGGCGCGGCGTACGGACCAGGGCGTCCTTGCCGCCCAGCTGCTCATAGGCCAACTGCAGCTTGAGTACGCGGTGCACCACCAGATCGGGGTAGCGACGGATGGGACTCGTAAAGTGACAGTAGCACGGCGCGGCGAGCGCAAAGTGGCCCTCGTTGCGCGGCTTGTACAGCGCGCGCTGCATGCTGCGCAAAAGCAGCGTGTTAACGAGCGGTGCGTTGGCCGTACCGGCGGCAGCATCAACTGCAGCCTGCAGCTCATCGGGGCTCCCCAGGGCAATACCGGCAGCACGGCGATCGTCGATGATGCCTAGCTGCGCCAGCGCAACGGCGGCACCGTGCAGGCTATCGGGGCTCGGATCTTCATGCACGCGATAGCAGGCCTCGATATCACGGTCTGCCAGCCACTCTGCAACGCACTCGTTGGCGAGCAGCATGGCTTCCTCGATAAGCGACGTGGCACACGAACGCTCACGCGCCACAATCTGCACGGGTACTCCGTCCTCATCCAATAGAGCGCGAATCTCGGCCGTGTCAAAATCGACTGAGCCGCGGGCGCGACGAATACGACGGCGAAGTTCGGCGAGTTCGTTGGCGGCGACAAGGAAATCGCCGAGGTCGATGTTGTAGCCGCGGGCGGCCTTCTCGCACGCAAGACCGCGCTCAAGCGCTTCCTCGCGCGAGGTCTCGGCAGCCGCAACATCCTCGGCTGCACCCTCCAGCACCGAATACTCAACCGCGCCGGCACGCACCAGCAGCGCCTCGGCGCCGTCATAGTCCATACGCACACGCGAGCGAATCACGCTGGGGTACGGATCGTAATGCCGCACGCGACCCTGCGCATCGAGCTCGATATCGACGGTAAACGCAAGACGGTCCTCGTCAGGGCGAAGCGAGCACAGGTCACAGGACAGGCGTTCGGGCAGCATGGGAAGCACGCGATCGGCCAGATACACCGATGTCGTGCGATGGCGAGCCTCAAGATCGATATGTCCGTCCCAAGCCACATAGTGTGAAACGTCGGCGATATGCACACCCAGCTTGTAGCCACCCTCGGGCGTACGCTCCAGCGAAATGGCATCGTCAAAGTCGCGCGCGTCGACCGGGTCGATCGTGATGACAAAGCGGTCGCGCAGATCGCGGCGGAGCGGGTCCTTAAGCGCCGCGGACACATCGAGCGAAAGCCCCTCGGCCTCGTCCAGCGCGGCCTCGGGATAGCTATCGGTATAGCCGTAGCGCGCCATCACATATTGAACGCCCAAATCGGGCGCGTCATCTCCGCCAATGCGGCGTTCGATCGTCACGGTGCCCGATTCCAGGCGCGTCGGGTAGGTCAAAATGCGCGCGACAACGACATCGCCCGGGCGGACGCCCAGACGATCCGCCGAGGTATCCTCGGGCAGAATGAAGAAGTCGGCCTTCAGACGCGAATCGAGCGGCTCGATCACACCGAGCGGACCGGCGGTCTGGTACGTGCCCACCACGCTTATGGCTGCACGCTCAACCACGCTTTCGATCACGGCGCGCCGCTCACCGTGCGGGCTGTTCTTAATGCTCACGGCAACGGTATCGCCATCCATGATCTCGCGCTTACCGCGGCCCATGACCTTGTAGTCGCCGTTTTCGGTTACAACGTAGGCGCTATGCTCATGGAGCTGCACGCGCCCGGTCAGGCTCGGACGGCGTTCGCTGCGCACCGGCCCGCGCTGATTGCGAGCTCCACGCTTATGCTTGTTATTGCGCCCCATGGCGCCTCCTAACTATCGATTGCGAACTCCAAAGAGTCTACCCAAATGATCCGTTTCCTTCGTCCCCTAGGGATCAAAAAACGGGCCGCCCCATAAGAGACGACCCGTTGGAAGGAATGAATTCCAGGCATGTCTACACGCGCAGGTAGCGGCGCATGGCGATGGCAGAACCAAAGAGACCGATAATCACGCCGACCAGAATCAGCGCAGCATAGGTCACCAGGTAGTACTGCATCGGCAGGGCAAACGACATCCAGCCGATGCTCTCCTGCAGACGCGGAATCATCAGATTGCGCAGCAGCTCCAGAACGCCGATGGAAAGCAGCGAGCCCAAAATGGCCTGCAGTACGCCCTCGGTGATAAACGGGCCACGAATGAAGCCGTTGCTGGCGCCGACCAGACGCATAATCGCAATCTCACGACGACGCGCCGTGATGGACAGGCGAATCGTGTTGTTGATGAAGATGAATGCGATAAAGGTCAGAAGGCCAACGAGCACCACGGCGGCGATGCGGATGTAGTTGGTCACCTGGAACAGGCGGCTCACTTCCTCCTGGCCGTACAGCACGCTCGCGTTGACGTCGCCGTCATCCGCGATCTTCTGGAAATCGGCATCCTTCTTGAGCTTCTCTGCCGTGCTCTCGACCTTGGACGGATCGTCCATCTCAATTGCAAACGAAGCCGGCAGCGGGTTCTGGCCATCGAGCGCGCTCATGGTGGCGTCGGCGTTGCCCGACATCTTGCTCGTATACTCGGCCAGCGCGTCGTCCTTGTCCTTATAGGTCACGGACTTGACGTTGCTCCACGTCTTGAGCTCGGCCTCAAAGGCCTGGACGTCTGCCTGATCGGCGTCATCGCTAATAAAGGCATTAATGACAACCTGATCCTCGACGGTGCCGATCACGGAGTTCAGCATCGCGGAGCCCATGATGAACAGGCCGATGATAAACAGCGAAAGGAAGATCGTGATGACGGCGCCGAGCGAGGTAGTCCAGTTACGGAAGAAGTGGCTGATTGCCTCTTTGAAGGAGTAGCCCACGTTAGTTGGTGCCATAGTTGCCGTAACCTCCCCTCTCCTGGTCGCGGATAACGTGGCCGCCCTCGAGGGCGATCACGCGACGGTGCATGCTATCGACCATCTCGCGGTCGTGCGTGGCGACGATCACGGTGGTGCCAGTGCGGTTAATACGCTCGAGCAGCTTCATGATGCCCAGCGAGATCGCCGGGTCGAGGTTGCCCGTCGGCTCGTCGCAGATCAGCAGCGGCGGACGGTTGACCATAGCGCGGGCGACAGCAACGCGCTGCTGCTCGCCACCGGAAAGCTGGTCGGGTAGCGAGTCCATCTGATCAGCCAGACCGACCAGACGCAGCACCTCGGGCACCTGGCTGCGAATGACGCCCTTGGGCTTGCCGATGCACTGCAGGGCAAACGCCACGTTTTCGTAGGCGGTTTTTTGCGGCAGAAGCTTAAAGTCCTGGAACACGGCGCCAATCTGGCGGCGCAGGAACGGAACCTTGCGGTTCTTGATCTTCATGAGGTCCTGACCGGCAACCAGGATGCGACCGCTCGTCGGCTTGACGTCGCGGTTGAGCGTCGACAACAGCGTGGTCTTACCCGAGCCGGAGTGACCGACCAGGAAGACGAACTCACCCGGATAGATCTCGATGTTGATGTCGTCGAGTGCAGGCTTGTTGGGCTGTGCCGGATAGATCTTGGTGACATGCTCCATAAGGATGACGGGCTCGACACCGGCCTGCTTGGCCATCTTCTTGCGGCTGGCCTGCGGATCGATGGGCGCAAACACCGACGTAAAATCGGGATTGTTGAGCGCGTTATCGAGGCTTGCGACCTCAGCTGCCTGATCGCTCTCGACCACCGGGGCAGCAGGCTGCGTGGGATCGGGAATAGCGGCAAAGAGACCGGACTGCGCAGGCTGAGGAGCCGGCGTCGCAGGGGCCATGGGGTCGGGAATGCCGGCCATGGTAGGCTGCGACGTGGCGGCGCCAGCCTGAGGCTGCTCCACGCGAGCGGTCACGGCCTGAACGGGCTCAAAACCCGCCGCGCCGGAAAGCGCGACATCGCTGGTTGGATTGTAGGCAAAGGGATCGGATGCCGGCTGTGCCTGATCTGCCGGCTGAGCGGGGGCCTGAGCAACAGGCTGGCCCTCTGAATCCGGAGTGGCGAAACGACTGCCCTGGACGCCTGCCTGCGTCTTGGGGGCATCATCGCCCGCACCGGAGGTACGGAAGTGGTTACCCACTGGTGCTCCTTATCGTCGTGCGTTTAAACTACATGAGCGCTTAGTATTTTAGCAGCATTAGCTTTGCTGCACATAAGAAGCATGGCCGTGTTTGGGTCCCTCCGGCCGGACACAGGGTTACTCTCCAAATCGTCCTCGGACATGTCGGAGCCTCCGCTGCGCACTACGTGCGGCGGGGACTCCTCCGTCCTGCGGAAAGATTTGGAGAGTAACCCTGTGCCCGGCCTGCGGCTACTAAGGGGCCGCCGCATTTATCTTGGGGTGCTGCATATACAAAGTTAGAAGGGTCTGAATTGCACTTTGCTGTACTGGGCTCTCTTCCCGGAGAATGCCTCGCTTGGTGCGGCTCTGATTTAGCTGAAATATAAAACAGGGCCGCCCTCTTTGAGGACGCCCCTGTCTGCATTTGAATGCGATTGGCTTGTTGCCGATTGAGCGATGGCTGCTCTAGGCCAAGAACTCTTTGGTGGTCGTCACGATGTTGGCGGCGTCCAGGCCATACTTGTGCAAGAGCTCGGCACCCGGGCCAGACTCACCGAAGATGTCGTTGACGCCGATCTTCTTGAGGGGCGTCGGGCACTGCTCGCACAGGACGTCGGCAACGGCGCTGCCCAGGCCACCGATCACAGAGTGCTCCTCGACGGTCACGACGTGGCCGGTCTTGGTGGCGCTCTTGACGATCAGGTCGGCGTCGATGGGCTTGATGGTGTGCATGTTGATGACCTCGGCGTCGATGCCCTCGGCAGCGAGCTGCTCGGCGGCCTCGAGAGCCTCGCCGACCATCAGGCCGCAGGCGATGATGGTCACATCGGCGCCCTCGCGCATGACAATGCCCTTACCCAACTCGAACTTGTAGGTCTCGGGATCGTTGATAACCGGCGAGGCCAGACGGGCAAAGCGCATGTACACCGGACCGTCGCACTCGTAGGCGGCGCGCGTTACGGCGCGGGCCTCGACGTCGTCGGCAGGAACGATCACAGTCATGCCGGGGATGACGCGCATGAGGGCAATATCCTCGCAGCACTGGTGCGTGGCGCCATCCTCGCCCACCGAGATACCGGCATGCGTGGCACCGATCTTAACGTTGAGGTGCGGGTAGCCGATGGAGTTGCGGACCTGCTCAAAGGCGCGACCGGCAGCGAACATGGCAAAGGTGCTCGCGAAGGCAACGCGGCCGGTGGTCGCGATACCGGCGGCGACGCCCATCAGGTTGCTCTCGGCAATGCCCACATCGAAGAAGCGGTCGGGGCAGGCTGCCTTGAACTTGCCGGTCTGCGTGGCGGCAGCCAGGTCGGCGTCGAGGACCACAAAGTCATCGTGCTCGTTGGCGAGCTCGACGAGGGCCTCGCCGTAGCTTACGCGCGTGGCGATTTTCTTGACGTCTGCCATCCTAGAGCTCCTCTCCGGCGGCCGTGAGCTCTGCCATGGCCTGCTCAAACTGTTCATCGTTGGGGGCCTTACCGTGCCAACCCACCTGGTTCTCCATAAAGGAAACGCCCTTGCCCTTCATGGTCTCGGCGATAATGGCGGTCGGCTGGCCCTTGGTAGCGCGAGCCTCGGCAAAGGCGGCGCGGATCTGGTCGAAGTCGTTGCCGTCGGCGAGCTCCACCACGTGGAACTTAAAGGCGCGGAACTTGTCGGCGAGCGGCATGGGGTCGTTGACCTCCTCGACGGGGCCGTCGATCTGCAGGCCGTTGTGGTCGACGATCACGCAGAGGTTATCGAGCTGCTGGTTGCCGGCAAACATGGCGGCCTCCCAGACCTGGCCCTCCTCGCTCTCGCCATCGCCCAGCAGGGCGTACGTGCGGTAAGTATCACCCCAGTGCTTGGCGGCAACCGCCATGCCCACGGCGGCGGAGATGCCCTGGCCCAGCGAGCCGGTGGACATATCGACGCCCGGGGTGTCGTTCATGTTGGGATGGCCCTGCAGGTGGCTGCCGATATGACGCAGCGTCTCGAGGTCCTCCTTGGGGAAGAACCCGCGCTCGGCGAGCACGGCGTACAGACCCGGAGCACAGTGGCCCTTGGAGAGCACAAAGCGATCGCGGTCGGCCTTGCGGGGATCGGCCGGGTCGACGTTCATTTCCTCAAAGTACAGATAGGTCATGATGTCGGCAGCGCCGAGCGAACCGCCCGGATGGCCGGACTTGGCAGCGTGCACTCCGGTGACGATGCCCTTCCTTACCTCGTTGGCAACCTTTTTGAGCTCTTCGTCGCTCATTGTGCCTTCCTTTCATCCTCATTAGACAAAATGCGCACGGCACGGAAAGGTAGTCCCAACACAGCCGCAATGCACGTACGTCATTCATTATGCTGGAAACTGATGGCTTTACCAGAGTTTTTATCATTATTTGAACAATTTAGCAGGCAGAACCGCTGATGAAACGGTTTATCAATGTGAACGTCTTTTGGATGGAACGCGGTCGACCCTACGCGCTAATGTCCTTGAATCCCTCGCCGAAGGCTTCCGTAACGTCAGCGACCGTTACGATGGCATGAGGATCGCGCTCGCGCACGATCGTCTTGAGGGTATTGAGCTCTCGACGGCTCACGATGACCATAACCACTGGCTTCTCGGCACCCGAATACATGCCAGTCGCCTTAAACTTGGTACAACCACGACCCAGGCCATACATGATATCGGCAGCGATATCAGGGAACTTGTCCGAGATGATGAGTACCATACGGCGTTTGTTGCCACCATCGACCACGGCATCGATCACGTAGCCGCTAATGACCATCGAAAGGCCTGCATACAGTGCGTTTTCGATTGAAAAGACCGGAGCCGATAGCGCGCATACGGCAACATCGATCGCCATGACGGTCGAGCCCACCGGCAGCGAGGTGTTACGCGAGATGATTTGGCCAATCGTGTCCGAGCCGCCGGTGTTGGCGCCGGCGCGCAACACCATGCCGTAACCGATGCCCGTAATAATGCCGCCCCACATGGCAGGGAGCATCAGGTCCGCATCCGCCAGAGGTGCTACAAACGGGGCGAACAGATCGGTAAAGAAGCCCAGCAGCACAAAGCCCGTCGCGGTCTGCACCACGTAGAACATGCCGCCCTCGCGCATAACGACCAACAACAGCAAGGCGTTCATCACGATCGTCTGAATACCAACGGGAAGCGATAGGCCGCGCGCCGCGCCGACCGCCTGGATAATGGTGGCAAGGCCCGTAACGCCACCGGCGGCAAGACCGTTGGGAATCAAAAACAAGTCGGTCGCGATGGCGGCCAAGGCACACCCCAACATGATCTGGGGCAGGTCGTGAAAGAAGTTCATCGAAAGAATGCGCTTGATGTCCAGACGATATGCCATGCTGCCTCCCTCAAAAAAGCGCACCCCATCGGATGCGCTTTGAACTTCTTCTTGTATTCGATTCTACCGATTCGCCGGACAAAAACCACCCCTGCGCAGGGTTTATTCTGGATACAAACCCGTCCAACCGTTGGGCTTGGCATCGGCTTGAAGCCGCCCGATGTTTTAGACCTCCGAGCCTTCTGCATCGGCGTTGCCGGTAGCCCAGCGATGGTAGCCAATAACAAACGGGTCCAGGTCGCCATCGTCAAGAACTGCCTCGACGTTGCTGGTCTCAACGCCCGTGCGCAGGTCCTTAACCATCTGATACGGGTAGAGCACGTAGCTGCGAATCTGGTTGCCAAAACCAATCGTGGTCTTGGGCCCGCGGATCTCATCGAGCGCCTCGGCGCGCTTCTCGAGCTCAATCTCGTACAGGCGAGCCTTGAGGATCTGCATGCACGCGGCCTTGTTTTGAATCTGGCTGCGCTCGTTTTGGCAGGTGACCACAATGCCGCTGGGGAAATGCGTCACGCGCACGGCGGAGTCGGTGGTGTTAACGCCCTGACCGCCCGGGCCACTCGCGTGGTACACGTCCACGCGGATGTCATCGGGACTGATTTCGATGTCGATATCATCGGGTAGCACGGGGATGACCTCGACGCCGGCAAACGTGGTCTGGCGGCGCTTCTTGTCGTCGGTGGGGCTAATGCGAACCAAGCGGTGGACGCCGGCCTCGGCGCGCAGCATGCCAAATGCGTCCTTGCCCTCGACGGTAAAGGTCGCGCGGTCGATGCCGATAACCTCGGCCGCGGGACAGTCGTTGATGGTGACCTTCCAGCCGCGACGCTGGCAGTACTTCATGTACATCTTAAAGAGCATGAAGGTCCAGTCCTGGGCCTCCAGACCACCCTGTCCGGGCTTGATGGTCACAATGGCATCGCCGTGATCGAACTCACCGGTAAACCAGCTCGAAAGCTCAAGCTCATCGATGGCACGGGCCAGGCGCTCAGCCGTGGCTGTAGCCTCCTCGCGAAGGGCGACGGCGTCGGGGTCATCCCCCATCTCCTCGGCAAGCTCCAGCGCGGCGCGGGCATCGGAAAGCTCGCCGCGCGCGGTGTCCACGGCAGCGATATCTTCCTTGGTACGCGCGATCTCCTCCATGGTGGCACGGGCGGCGTCGGCGTCATCCCAAAAGCCAGGGGCAACACTTTTGGCCTCGAGCTCGGTCACGCGCGTGCGCTTTTCGTCCAAATGGAGATACGACTCGACCTCGCCGAGCCGGTCCGCGAACGCGTCCAGCTCGGCGGGCGTTACCTCTAAAGCCTCAGCCATTAACGATTCCTGCCGTGGCAGTACTTAAACTTCTTGCCGCTACCGCAGGGGCACGGGTCGTTGCGGCCCACGTTGACGTACGGATCGTCGCTCTCGGACTTGCGATAGGTGGTCACCTTGCCACCGTTGTTGACGGCAGCCGGACCACCCTGGACAGCCGTGCGGGCCTGCACCTGCGCCTGCTTGCGCAGCACCGAGTCGCCGTTGTCACCATCGACCTCGGCAGGACCGGAGAAGCGCGCGCCCTCGAGTGCGGGGTCCTCCTTGTGCTCCACGGCACGCGGGGCAGCCTTGATCTCGATACGCAGAACCGTGCGCAGGTAATCCTCGTACATGGTATCGACGAGTATCTGGAACGCGCCGTAGGCCTCGGTCTTGTACTCAACCAGCGGGTCGCGCTGGCCAAAGCCGCGCAGGCCGATGCCGGTCTTGAGGTAGTCCATCTCCTGCAGGTAGTTCATCCAGCGGGTATCGATGACGCGCAGCATGACCTGGGTGTTGAGCTCGCGCATCAGGTCCTCACCCAAGCGCTCGGCCTTCATGTTGTAGCACTTCTCTACGTAAGCCAGGACATCGGCGGCCAGGGCCTCATAATCCTCGTCGGGGAACTTCGGCGTATCGATGTGGCCGGTGAGCTCCACAACCCACTTGCGCAGGCCCTCCAGGTCACGCTCGCCCTCGTGGCTGTCCTTGGTGCAGAACTCCTGCACGCAGCGGTACACGGTATCGTGCATGACCTCGGTGATGTGGTCGGTCAGGTCCTTGCCGTCCAGAATCTTGTTGCGCTCGGCGTAGATGACCTGGCGCTGCTTGTTCATGACGTCGTCGTACTCAAGGACGCTCTTACGCATGGAGAAGTTGATGCTCTCGACCTTGTGCTGGGCGCTCTCGACGGCCTTGGAGATGATCTTGTGCTGAATGGGCATGTCGTCGCCCATGTCGGCCGTGACCATCATCTTGGAGACGCGGTCCATCTTGTCGCCGCCGAACAGGCGCATGAGGTCGTCCTCGAGCGACAGGTAGAACTGGGTCTCGCCCGGATCGCCCTGACGACCGGAGCGGCCGCGCAGCTGGTTGTCGATACGACGGGACTCGTGGCGCTCGGTTCCGATAACGGTCAGGCCGCCGGCGGCAAGCACGCGCTCGCGCTCGGCCTTGCAGGTCTCCTTGGCCTCGGCGTTAAACTGCTCGAGCTGCTCGGGCGTCACGTCCTCCATGGTCAGGCCCTCGTACTCAAGGCGCTCGCGCACCAGCTCGTCGGGGTTGCCGCCCAGCAGGATGTCGGTACCACGACCGGCCATGTTGGTGGCGATGGTCACGGCGCCGTAGCGTCCGGCCTGGGCAACGATGTGGGCCTCGCGTTCATGGTGCTTGGCGTTGAGGACCTCGTGTGCGATGCCGCGCTTGGTAAGGGCGGCGGACAGCTTCTCGGAGCTCTCGATGGAGACGGTGCCCACCAGGACCGGTTGGCCCTTGGCGTGACGACGCTCAACGTCGTCGGCAACGGCGTTGTATTTAGCCTGAATGGTGCGGTACACCAGGTCCTCGTGGTCCACGCGCTGCACGGGCTTGTTGGGGGGGATGACCTCGACGGGCAGCTTGTAGATCTCGCGGAACTCAGCATCCTCGGTAAGTGCCGTGCCGGTCATGCCGGAGAGCTTGTCATACAGACGGAAGTAGTTCTGCAGGGTGATGGTGGCCAGGGTCTGGTTCTCCTCGCGTACGAGCACGCCCTCTTTGGCCTCAATGGCCTGGTGCAGGCCCTCGGAGTAACGGCGGCCTTCCATAATGCGGCCGGTGAACTCGTCGACGATCTTGACCTCGCCGTTGGTGACCACGTACTGCTTATCACGGTGGAACATGTACTGGGCCTTCAGCGCCTGCTGCAGGTGGTTGACCAGCTGGCCGGAGAGATCGGCATAGATGTCATCGATACCCAGGCGGCGCTCGATCTTCTTAAGACCGCGCTCGGTGGCGGCGATGGTGTGCTTGGCCTCGTCCATGACGTAGTCGCCCGTGGGTTCAACGTCCTCGGTGGCGGTGAGCATGTCGTGCGACACGTCCTCACCGCGCTCCAGGCCGCGCACGGCGCGCGCGAAGTCCTTGTAGGTGCTGGCGGACTTAGTGCCGGCGCCCGAGATAATGAGCGGCGTCCTGGCCTCATCGATCAGGATGGAGTCGACCTCGTCGACGATGGCGTAGTTGTGACCGCGCTGCACGCGCTGCTCGGGACGGGTGACCATGTTGTCGCGCAGGTAGTCGAAACCGAACTCGGAGTTGGTGCCATAGGTGACGTCTGCCTGGTAGGCCGGACGCTTGAGCTCGAGCGGCATGTTGTTCTGGAGCAGACCGACGGTCATGCCCAGGTACTTGTAGATGCGGCCCATCCACTCGGAGTCGCGCTTTGCCAGGTAATCGTTGACGGTAACGACATGCACGCCCTTGCCGGCGATAGCGTTGAGGTAGCCGGACAAGGTGGAGACGAGCGTCTTACCCTCGCCGGTCTTCATCTCGGCAATATGGCCCTCGTGCAGCGCCATGGCGCCGATGAGCTGTACGTCAAAGTGGCGCATGCCCGTGATGCGCTTGGAAGCCTCGCGCACGGTGGCAAAGGCCTCGGGAAGCATGTCGTCGAGCGACTCGCCGTTGGCGTAACGCTCGCGAAACTTATCGGTCTGGGCGCGGAGTTCCTCCTCGGTCATCTTCTCAAACTGGGGCTCAAGACCGTTGATCTGGTCGACGATCTTGTAGTAGCGCTTAAGGTCCTTATCGGATCCAAAGGACAGCAGCTTTGACATGAATCCCATGTGGTTTTCCTTTTTGGCCATCGCCCACGCCGTGCAGCTGCGGGCGAGTTAAACACAGATGATTGTACTTTAGCCAAACAAGGCACGGCCTATACGGTCGAGCTCGACCGCCACGTAATAACTACGACCAACCTGCCACAATGGGACAGGTTAATTTTGGCAGGTCTATCTGGGCAAACGCCGCCTCTCTGCCATGTGGTGCCATGGGGACAGGTTAGTTTGCACTAATTTAAAAAGAAAAAGGGCCGCGCACCCAAACGGATGCACGGCCCTTATGCCATGAATGCGAGCGATTCCGCGGCGAGCTATTTACTCAGCGGCCTCGGTGGTCTCGGCCTCGGCAGCGGCCTCCTCGACGGGAGCCTCTGCGGGAGCCTCGGCGGCCTGCTTGGCAGCCTCCTCGGCGAACTTAGCGGCACGCTTAGCCTTCTCGGCAGCCTTAGCCTCAGCGGCGGCCTTGCGAGCAGCCTCGGCCTCAGCAGCCTTGGCGGCCTTGGCAGCCTTGGCCTCCTCAGCCTTCTTGAGCTGGGCGGCAGCGGCGCCACCGAACTTGTCGGCGAAGCGCTGGACGCGTCCACCGGTGTCGACGAACTTCTGCTGGCCGGTGTAGAACGGGTGGCACTCGTTGCAAAGCTCGACCTTCATCTCGGACACGGTAGCGTGCGTCTTGAAGGTGTTGCCGCAGGAGCACGTCACCGTGCACTCGACATACTGGGGATGAATACCCTGCTTCATGGTAGGACTCCTTATTGGTCAGGCGCTGGTTACCGATCAGCGCATAAGGCGTCTTGGTTTCCGACCAAGACAACAAACTCGGCTATGGTACCACGGCGCCGCGTGTCCCACAAAAGGTTCACGGTCTTTTCGGAACGACACGAATCTGACCCATCGAAACACATCTCCACCGTTCCTTCAACTGGGAAAATGCCGTCCCCGGGGCCTGAGAAGGGCCCCGGGGACGTTCGACTGACTGCGGGAACGGCCTTTCCGCTCAATGTGTTCGGCTGAGATCGGAAATCAACCAAACTGAACTAGGTTCAGTTGACATGGTTAAAAACGAGGGGCGACGCTTTTGCGTCACCCCTCGTCCCGGCCGGTTGCTTTAGTTGTACACACGGTAGTTACACTTGAACTGGGTTATGTGTCCATAGTTGGAGCGGTACCAACCCGACGTATAGCTGATTGCCTCTGCGCCTAGATAGTCGTAGCCCTTGTTGTAGCGAAGCTGACGGTAGGTCGTGTCGTACTCTGCTACGTAAAACGTGTCTCCAGAGAAGGCTTTGTACCGGTCCTTAACCGTCGAAGCCATGTACGCGGGTTCGACATCGCCTTTCTCCCCGTTGAGCGCATAGACGGGTGCCGCGATTCCGCATAAAGCCGTTGCCACGAGGATGGCGTAGACAGCCATGCGCGACGCATTGGACTTCAGCTGTTCAAATAGTTTCATGTCATTCACCTCCTTCGTATGTATCGAGGTATTCCTGCTTGAGCGTCTGCGAGGACGACTTGATCTTTTCCACGAGTGTGCCGGCTTCGATGAAGTAGAACGAGTTGGTAAGGTCTGCCAGGTCGTCGAGTAGATGGCTTGAGATGAGCACGCTGCGTCCCCGCGCCACTTCGCTGCGCATCGCGTCGCAGGAGGTTTTCCGTTTTCCCGGATCGAGGCCGTTCAGCGGTTCATCGAGGATGAGGTACGGGCAATCGGTCGATATCGCCATGGCAAGCTTTACCTGCTGCTTCATTCCTGTCGAGAGTTTACGGGTCGGCTTGTCGAGATATGGGGAGATTCCGAGGGAGCTGCAGAGCGAGTCGATGTCGGTGGCCGATTTCCACGCCTCCCTAACGAAAGCAAGGTGCTCGATGGCCGATAGCGTGGGATAGAGATCCGTGCCGCCTGAAGAGCTCAGGTAGACGAGTTCTGCAAATTCGGCTGATCGACGTTGGCAGATTCCGTCTGCCGCCAGGCTTCCCGAGCGGATACGGGTGGGAAATTGGCCCGACAGCGCTTCAAGAAGGGTGGTTTTCCCCGAGCCGTTGGGGGCAACGAGGCCCGCCGCCGTTCCCGGGCTCAGGAAAAGCGACCCGATTGAAAGTATCGTCGTGCTTCCGTATCCCACGCTCGCGTCCAGAAGCTCGAGCCCATGGTGCTTTTTCGCGGGTCCAGACTGTTTGGGGGAACGTGTCGCAACGGCGCCGACCGCAAAAAAGACCGCGACGTATGCCAGGGCCACGGCAAGCATCGATGCGCTGCCTGAACCGGAGCCAATGAATTCTGTCGGGAAGCATCCCACGTAACCCGTTGCCTCGATAGGCGAGAATACGGCCAGCGGCAGGAGCCCGAGCACGACATTATGCCCTAGTGCCGAATCGGACAATAACGGGAATGCCGGGGCCGCGACAAGCAGCGCGGAGGTAAGGGGGCCCGCGAGGACGCGCCTCGTTGCGGTCGATAGGACGGCGGAGCAAACGGATATCAAGGTTCCGCCCGCAAGCAGCGCGAGAAGCAGGGCTGTGAAGACGTTTCCCGCGGTCGTGGTGGTAAGCGCGCCGTCATGGAAGAAGGCGATCGGGTACCCAATTTGCCCGAAGCCGTTTAGGGCCAAGGCGTAAATGCCCCCGGGTGCGAGGCCGGCGAGGAGCATCGCGGTCCCCGCGACGATTATCGAAAACACGATCTGGATAAGGCGCCGGAATTTGGGCACGGGCGCCTTCGCCGCCAGGGTCCCGGGCCTTGTGGCGCCGAGCACGAGTATCGACGAGAGAAGGAAGGGGATGAAGGGAAGGAAAGACGGTGCCGTGGCAATGGCGTAAGGCAGGAAGGAAAGGAATGGCAGGTCGTTTGCGGAGGCCGGGATATCCGTGATGCCGGAGCTGCTCAGGGCACGGCAATACGCGAGGTCTGCGTCATTGGTCTCTCGGTCTCCCACGATGGACCCGGATTGGAAGCCTTCGTCCATGAGCGCGTAGTAGCTCTCGGCAGAGTCGAGAAAGGCGGCGTCGGTTTGAGCGGCGAGGGCGGCGTTCGCGTATCTTGCAAGCTCCGCGTCATTTTGCTGCTCTGGAGATAGGTCTGTGCCGCTGGCCTGGGGCGCGCGCGTATTGAATGCGTCGACAAAGCTCTGCATGCCCTGTTTCATAAAGAAGGGCCCGTAGATGGGTGAATTGAACGCAATGGGGACGGAAAAGGCTGCAGCGAGAACGAGCGTACAAATCCATACGGCCTTGTCTCTTAGGATTAGTTTGAGAAGAAGTCGACAGTACATTTAGAAGCACCTACGTTCCTCAAAGAATTGTTAGATTAAAAGTAACAGACCGGATGAAGATACGTGCGACGGGGGCGAGGCGAATGGCTGAGCGGTATCGATATGCGGGTTCAACGGTATCACATTGGCCACATAGATTTTTAACTTGCATTTCTACCCGCCCTTTTCGTAGAGTCGCCGATACGTGCTTAGCGCACCCTCGGCGCGTCCGGCAGGCTTTGCGAAATGGGATCCAGGAGACTTCGGCGCAGCATCATCTTGCGGAATGCTTCTAATGAGCCTCCCATCCTTCAAAAACAGAATCTCATCGCACAGCCTATCGACCGAATCCAAGATGTGGGATGACATGATGATGCACGTACCAGAATCGGCCAGCTTCCTGAGAATCTCGGAATGCAAGTCCACCCTGCTGGGGTCGAGCGCGTTCATGGGCTCATCTAATAGAAGGTACCGCGCGCCCGTCGCATACGCAATCGCCAGGGTAAGCTGCTGCTTCATGCCCTGGCTCAGAGTGCGGATCCTCATCTTCGCGAACTCGCCTATCTGCGTTTGTTCCACTATCTCTTCGATATCGCGAGCATGCGGCCACATATCGCAAACCATCTTGAGGTGATCTTCCGCACGCAATCCGGGATACAGCAGCGTCCCCTCACCAGGTGCATAGAAGATCATAGAACGGACCTCTCTCGCACCCGTACCCTGCACCTCATCCAGAACGATGCTCCCGTCCACGCGAGGACCCGGCAAACCTGCCATCGCACGCAGCAACGTCGTCTTTCCATGCCCGTTCGGAGCGACGAGACCGTAGACCGTACCCGGGGCAAACTCAGCGTTCACCGAATCTACGAGCACCTTCTTTCCATAAGAGATCGTCAGCGTTTGGAGGTCAATCATCGAGATCATCCCCTTTCGATCTTTGGAACACTCAGGCGCACCATCAACGGAGATACGGCGCCCAAGACCACCAGCAGAGCGCCCGATGCGCCGACGACCTCTCCAAAAGGCATCGCGTTCGTCCCTCGCCCAAGGAACCCAATCGTCCCCACCTGGGAAGCGGAATCAAACGAGGCGAATGGAGCCAGCAGCGCGACGCCCATGCCCACGCTTTCAACATGAGCGCTCAACGAACCCAACACCAAGAGAACCGCGCAAACCATTCCGGTGACAACGGGGTTGCGGCTAATCGCTGCTGTCAACGCAGCGACGACGGAAATCACGCCGTATGCCATGACCAGCAACGGAATACTGCACAACACCGCCTCCCCCACCGTGGACGTTGTCGAAGCTCCCGCCCGAATGAGAGCGACGGGATACTCCGATCCACCCGCACCGTTCTTAATCACGGACACAACGACAGCGGGAACCATCGACACCAAAAGCAGCACCAAGCCAAGCAGGAGAGCCAGCGCAACAGCCGTCAGAAAACGCACATGCGCTGTTGCGGGGATCTGGAGAACCAGAAGGGAACGACACTGCAGGTGGGTGCACGCGAGCGATGTGACAACCACGGGCAACAGCAAAAATAAGGAGGGAAGCGCTGCCTGGAGATACGAAAGGAGGATTAATGGGGGCATCTTCGTACTTAACTCGTAAACCTTGGGGTCCGGCAAGCTCGCGATCGACTCAAGCAGAAGGGCGCGCGCCTCCGCACGAGAAGGAGTCTCCGGCTCGATTCCGATCGATTGCAGGAGAGTCGCATCTGCCGCGCCCAGCTCACCTCGAGCGCGCTCGTACGTCGCAAGGCTTCGAAACCCCTCCGCAGGCATAGGCGCGTACACGAAACCCGAAAGAGCATCCCGCATGTCTTCCAGGGCCGCTTTGCCCTCGACGTCCATATTCGCAGCGTTCTGCTCTAGATACCGATCTATTGAACGGAGCTCCCCATCCCTATACCGAACAGCGGAAACGTTATCAGCGTCAGGAAACATCTCGACCAGAGCCGGGGCCAGCATCGTCGTCGACATTGCAATCGCGCATACGGCGAGGGTAGGAGAACGCAGGAGCAGTTTCCCCATCGTTCTTACGTATGCAACGGCGGAGGCACAAGCGCTCGAACGAGTTGCCGTTCTCGATGCAGTGAAGGAACCTCTCTCAAGACAAATCGGGGATATCGGGCACGCGCAGCCGCTCTTTCCAGCAACGCAAAGCAGGCTAATTGCCAGCACCTCGATCCCGATTGCGCATACGAGGGCAATCGCGCCACGCTCGAAGCAAAGTCCAGGCAGATTCACTATCTGCGTTGTCGGGTACGGGCTATAGGCGCCGACGGTCAACTCAGTGTTCGCATACGTAAGGGGATTCAACAGGGCGAACTCACGTAAAGCGATGGATCTTCCGTAATACCCGGGAACCATCGTCACCCCCATCAGGGCACATACGAACACGATTCCAAGCGTAGGGTTATTGGCAATCTTCACGGCAAGGTGAACGACAAGCGAGATGAACGCTGCCACCAAGAATTGCAAGATGGCCGTCTGCGCGAACACCAGCCAAGCCGGTTTGATAACCGGAGTCGCATATTGAATGTAGCCTATCGGATAGAACGGCGAGCCCGGGCCATTCTTCACAAGCGCGGCGATTATCCCTGGAAGATTGATGGCGAGGACGGCAAGCATTGCAAAAACACTCGCCCATACGCTCGATGCAACAAGTCTACCCAGCTCGCCCATCGGTGCCTGGATGATGAGCTTTTCACGTTTGTTAAGACGCGCGGCAAGGAACGAGACGGCAACGGCCGTTGCGACCCATAGCAAGTACTCCTTCGATCCGTCATAATAGGTGTACTCTCCATCCGATATCTGCAGAAACGGAAGTAGGGGAGAGAGCGGTGCCAAGATAAGACGTCCCGCGGCAAGAGGGTACAGAAGCGCGGGCATGCTTGATGAAGAGGTATAGACACCGTCCTCCCCCGCATTCACAAGCGCATCCGCATAGGATGCTGACAATTCCTGCTCAACACGGGTTATTCCCGACTCGAGGTATTCGGCCCGTCCGTCGATGCCAGCCGCGCTCCTGAAGACGGGCAGAGCACAAAGAACCATCAACGCAACAACGACAACACAGAGCGACCTGGAGGAGAGAAGCGACCTAAAGATCGCCTTCGAGATTTTGAGCATATTCATCGCCAACCTTAACCTCATCCAGTCGGAACAGAGGGGCCGAACAAAATGCTCGGCCCTTATTACTTGCCGGCAAAGTCAATTTAACATAAACTGTTAAAAAGTAACCTGAGTTTTTTAAATTCTTCGGAGGTTATTATGAGTTCCGACAATCGCACTCCCCGGCTTCATTCCTTCCGCATCGCATGTGCGATAGCCTCTGCGACCCTTTGCGCCACCGCCATCGCACAAGTGGCGTTCTCCTTAAAGCCAGCAATCGAAGTGCTCGACAACCCTGTAATTGCAGACTCCCCCGCGTATCCAGCCCTTGCGATCTCGACATTGGCCCCTGCCGTCATCGGTATCGCTACGACCATCCTCAGCGCCGTTCTCGTGTGGACGATCAAGAGCGGAGACCCCTTCAAGAAAGGGTCTGCGACATGCTTGAAGGTGCTCAGCATTCTCTTCGTTGTTCAAGCTGCCACCAGCCTCTACGCCGGCTCACTCAAAACCTCCGTTTCGATGTTTGGCGGCGAGGGGGCCGTCGGCGCCCAAGAGATCGCTTCATCATTCGATTGGACCTCTCTGGTTCTCGGCATCGTCCTGTTCATGCTTTCCCAGCTCTTCTTGTACGCCCGAGAGCTGTACCTCGACTCCGACGAGATTGCGTAAGGAAACGCCATGCCCGTAATTGTTCGCCTCGACAAGATCATGGCCGAGCGAAAGATTTCCTCGAACGAACTTGCCGAAAGGATTGGAACCACGCCCGTGAACCTGTCCCGTATTAAAAAAGGGCATATTCGCGGCATTCGCTTCAACACACTCGAGCAGCTATGCCTCGCCCTTCGTTGCCAACCCGGAGACCTTCTCGAAGTCATGAGCGAAGAGGATGCCCGAAAGGAGTTCGGACTCGATTGGTCCGCCGAGGATTAGAGGGCGGTCGTACTCGCCCTGCACACGGGGATGCGAATCGGCGAGGTCTGCGGCCTTCGGTGGTGCGATGTGGATTTCGAGACGGGCCTGATCTCGATCAGACATTCGGTGGCGTACGCGAAGGGAATGGGTTCGTTCATCAAGGACACCAAGACCCATGACGCCAGGGGTATCCCCATCGACCCGGTCGGCCTACTCCCCTTCCTGAAGGAGACCCACGAGATCGACTGCGGAAAGCTGCGCTTGCGCGGCCTTACCGGGGCGGTCGAGATCGGGGACTGCTACATCCTGTCGGAGCCGGGCGCGACCTTCGCGACGACAAGCTATATCCGCAGGGCGTTCAAGACGTTCTCGGAGACCAACGGCCTCATGGGCACCAACGACGAGCTGATCACGTTCCACGGCCTTCGCCACACGTTCGCAACGCAGTGGATCCGCCAAGGCGGCGATATCAAGGCGCTCCAATCGATCCTCGGCCACAAGGACGCCATGGCGACGCTCAACGTCTACGCCGACATCGAGCCCATCTCCAAAATCCATAACATGCTGCGCGCCACGCCGTGCCTTTGGCGCGGGCACCTCGGGCCGAGGGTCGATCCGGGTCCCATGTTCCAACAGAGGATCCAGGAGTCCATCGAGACGCTCCAGGCGTTCGGCTACGGCATCACCGAGCCGGACGACCGAAATATCGCCATACGCGACGTGAAGACGAACAGTTGGCTCTAGCTCACCGAGTACGCGGCAGTGCTGGGCCCATCCCAACTGAGGTCACGGTGGTCCGATAGTGGCGCCGCCCGCGGCATGCGCCGCGGAGCGGTATCCCCTACCGAAGGGCGGGGATGCCCTCCGCTTCCAGTTCGGAATCAGCCGTCGGAGGCGTTCGGCTGACTGCGGGAACGGCCTGTCCGCTCAATGTGTTCGGCTGAGATCGGAAATCAACCCAACACGAGCCGGACACGCGCCAGACGGCTCTTCCCCGTACGGCCTTCCCCCTTACGCTCATGTTGCAGGCATGTAACGCCGCAGCGAGCGCGCCTTTTTTGCGCCAGACAGGTACAATGATGAACACTGTACCGTAGCGGAGCGCCCCGCGCGCGCCGCAATCACGCGAAAGGGTTTCCCATGGCCGAGATCTCGTCCTCCCGTATCGTCATCACCGTCCTTGGCAAGAACCGCCCCGGCATCGTCGCCGGCGTCACCCGCGTTCTGGGCGAGGCCAACGTCGACATCCGCGACATCACGCAGTCCATTATCGAGGACATCTTCACCATGACCATGCTGGCCGATACCGCCGAGTCCAAGCTCGACTTCGCCGAGCTGCAGAAGGCGCTGGCCGAGGCCGGCGAGCTTTCGGGCGTCAACGTGTCCATCCAGCGCGAGGACGTCTTCAACTTTATGTACCGCCTGTAGCGAGCAAGCCGCTGGGGATAGCCTGACGCGCGCATGCCCATGCAAGTCACCCCGATGCGGCCCGGAGAGGAGCGCGCATGGCCTACGACGCCAAGAAAATCTATTACCGCTTCGATGACCACTTGAGCCGCCTGGTTCTGGATTACGAAGCAAGCCGCCAGATTTCGCCTGAGAGCGAAAACCTCTACCACGGCCTGCCGACCGACCCTTATGACGAGGGCCTGTTTGTCGAGCACAATGTCAAGCGCGGCCTGCGCAATGCCGACGGCTCGGGCGTGGTCGCGGGCCTCACTCGTATCTCGGATGTGCACGGCTACAACAAGGTCGACGGAAAGGTCGTGCCCGATCAGGGCAAGCTCACGCTTCGTGGCTACAGCATCGAGGACCTGGTCAACAACGCCCAGGCCGAGGATCGCTATGGCTACGAAGAGGTCGCCTATCTGCTCATCACGGGCTCGCTGCCCACCAAAGAGGAACTCGACGGTTTTTGCGGACGCCTGGGTGCTTTTAGGCATCTGAGCGACGAGTACGTCAAAGAGTTCCCCATGACCACGGTGTCGTCGAGCATCATGAATGTGCTCCAGCGCGCCGTGCTGCTGCTCTACGCCTTCGATGCCGAACCAGACGTGATCACGCCCGAGCACGAAATCGACGTCGCTATTTCCATGCTCGCACGTCTCCCGCGCATCGCCGCCTTCGCACACATGGCCTCGATCGCCAAGCTTCGCGGCTCCGAGGTTCACGTGCCGCACCCCACGCCCGGTCTCTCCACCGCCGAGACCATCCTACAGGTCCTGCGCGGCGGCATGGCGTTCACCCGCGATGAGGCGATGCTGCTCGACGTTATGCTCATGCTGCATGCCGAGCACGGCGGCGGCAACAACTCCACGTTTGCCTGCCGCGTGCTGTCCTCTTCGGCCACCGACCCGTATTCTGCCTACGCCGCGGCTATCGGCTCGCTCAAGGGTCCGCGCCACGGCGGTGCCAACGCCAAGGTCGTGTCCATGCACGAGGACATCCGTGCGCATGTCTCCAATTGGGAGGACGAGGACGAGGTCGCAGCCTACCTGGGCAAGATCCTCGACAAGCAGGCCTTCGACGGCACGGGTCTCATCTACGGTATGGGCCACGCCGTCTACACGCTGAGCGACCCGCGCGCCGAGGTCTGCCGCCGTTACGCGCGCTCGCTTGCCGCCAAGAAGGACTTGGGCGAGGAGTTCGCGCTCATCGAGCGCATCGAGCGCCTGGCCCCGCAAGTAATGCGCGATCACGGCATGACCAAGCCCATCTGCGCCAACATCGACCTGTACACGGGCTTTATCTACAGGATGCTCGGCGTGCCCGAGACGCTCTTTACGCCGCTGTTCGCCGTCGCCCGCATGGCCGGCTGGTCGGCGCACCGCATGGAAGAGCTCTTCTGCGCGCACCGCATCATCCGTCCCGCGTATCGCCCGGTTATCGAGCCGCTGGAGTACAAGCCGCTCGCCGATCGCTAGGACGCGGACCGTTATAGAACCCGAGCGTGGCCAGGGCATCACCGCCCTCGGCCACGCTTTTTATGCCAGTAGAAAGGATCGCAGCGAATGATTGTGTTTTCCGATATGGATGGAACGCTGCTGACGAGTGATAAGCAGATGAGCGACGCCACCTGGGCGATGCTCGACGAACTCGCTCGACGCGGTATTGAGTTTGTGCCCTGCACGGGGCGCCCGCTGTCGGGCATCTTTGAGCCCATCCTCGCCCACCCCGCCGTACACTACGCGGTCTGCGCCAACGGTGCCAGCGTCTGGCAGCTCGACGACGGTACGCCCACCGATACCTCACGTGCTACGCGCATTTTGAGCCGACCGCTCGACCGCGCCATCGCCCACCGCGTCCATAGCATTGCCGCCGGCCATGACGTCACCTTCGATATCTTCGCGGACGGGCAGTGCTTCCTCCCCCGCTCGCTCTACACGCGCCTGGACGAATTCTGCGGTGGCGACCCCCACATCGCGGCTTCGCTCAAGCGCACACGAACACCGATCGACATGGATATCGACAGCAAGATCGACGAGGTCGAGACACTCGAACGCATCGCCATGTACTGGCACGACCCAGCCGATCGCGACGCCATCGCGGCGGAGCTCGACACG
Source organism: uncultured Collinsella sp. (assembly GCA_937950325.1). Classification (GTDB taxonomy): domain Bacteria; phylum Actinomycetota; class Coriobacteriia; order Coriobacteriales; family Coriobacteriaceae; genus Collinsella. Next base: position 16,807 of record CALFDJ010000040.1, on the reverse strand, counting down.
CTCGGAGGCATTGAGGTCACGCGTTCGTACGCCATGAATATCGAGGTCATGGGCGCGGGCACCACCAAGGGAACGGCCCTCACGTGGCTATGCGAGCACCTGGACGAGCGTCTCGCCGACGCCTGGGCGTTCGGCGACAACATCAACGACATCCCCATGCTGCAGGCAGCGGGCCACGGCATGGCCATGATCAACGCCGAGCCCGAGGACCGCGAGGCCGCCGACGCCATCACCGAATACGATAACGACCACGACGGCGTCGCCCGCACCATCATGGCAACCCTCGCCTAGTCATTGGGGACGTTCTTAAACGACTAGTCACTGGGGACACTCTTCGCGAAAAGCTGCAAGGACTGTCCCCCACTGCCGGCAGAACGGGAACGTCCCCATCTGCCGGATTAGGCGAGACTCTCCAGAACACGGCGGAGCTCCTGCTGGACGGCGTGGTCGCGGTTGCGCCCCACCACGCGATCGGCAACGGCCTTGAGCGCGGGGCGTGCATTTTCCATCGCACAACCCGTGCCGACAAAGCGAATGATCTCGTAGTCGTTCATCGAGTCGCCAAACGCCATAACCTCATCGCGCCCAATGCCATAATGCTCCGCGAGCTGTGCGATACCCGAAGCCTTCGACACGCCGGGCTGCATAGCATCGATCCACGCGTTACCCGAAGGCGCAAAAGTAAAGAGCTGACCGAGTTCGCGCTGCAGCACGTACGCACTGTCCATAACGGCACCGTCGTCGCAAAAGATACTCGCTTTGATGATATTTACGCTGGGATCGGGCAGCTCCCAAATGCGCTCGGCATTGGGAAGGTCCTTATCGACCTCACGCACGAACTTGCACTCGTCATCGAGCAGGAAGGACTTGGTTCGGTCAAAAAGCGCAAGATGCAGATTGGGAAACGTCGCGACAGCCTGGGCGAGCCTTCGAATCGCCAGGTGTGAATACACCTCACGGTCTACCATTTTGCCGTCGGCGAAGACCTGGGCGCCGTTGGCGGCGACAAAGTCCATCTTGTCGCGAACGGGCGCAAAGAACTCGCACAGGCGATCGTAGCGACGACCTGACGATGCGGCGAAATGCACGCCATGCTCGTGTAGCGCCAGAATCAGTTCGTAGGTCTCGGGAGGCACCTGGCCGTTTTCGTCAAGCAACGTGCCGTCCATATCGGATGCAATCAGTTTAAACATAGAAAAGCTCCCTTCGGGCTTGATGGAATCGGACGTATATCCGATTCCAACGTACCCAAAGGGAGCTCAGATAAGACTCCGCAGTCATAAACGTTACAACTAGTCGTTTAAGAACGTCCCCAATGACTAGTCGGCGTATGTGAAGGTGGTGACGTCGAACATGCCCTCGGGGCGGATGCGGAGCGTCGGAATCACCGGCAGGGGCAGGAAGATGATGCCCATGATGGGGTCGAGCGGCGGCTCGATACCCATGGCGCGCGCCTTGACCATAAAGTCATCGTGCTGCGCGGCGACATCCTCGGCCGTGCCCTCGCTCATCAGGCCACCGAGCGCCAGCGGAATGCGCGCCACGACCTCGCCGTTGCGCACCAGCACGTGACCGCCCTGGCCCACGGCCTCGACAGCAGCCATCATATCGGCGGCGTTGTCGCCCACCACGCACACGTTGTGCGAGTCGTGTCCGATCGTCGAGGCGATGGCACCACCCGTGATGGTAAAGCCGCGCACCCAGCCGCGACCGATATGCTTGCCGACAAGACCCAGGCCAGCGGGACCGTCGCCGTCGACGCCCTCGGCCTGCAGCGACACGCCGCGGCCATGGCGCTCGATCAGCATAATGCGGCGCAGGCCCTCGGCGCTCTCGGGGCGAGCCATGCCCGTGATGGCCTTACCCGGCACCACGTCAATCACAGCCTCGCCCGGCTTAAAGGCATAGTCGAACACGTCGAGCGAAAGCTTCGGCAGCTTAACGGAGGCGCGCAGCTCATCGGCAAGGGCCGCAACCTCGGCCATCTCGGGTGCAATCTCGCCCACAAAGGTGCCGTCCTGCGCCACCAAAGCACCGGCGGCATACACGCGATGCGGAGCCATGGCAAACGTCAGGTCGTTGAGTACCAGCAGGTCGGCACGCTTGCCCGGGGCGATGGCGCCACGCAGCTCGTGCGGGTCGCGGCAACCGTGGTCCAGGCCAAACGCCTCAGCCGTAGACAGGGACGCCATAGAGATGGCGACCACGGGGTCAATACCGGCCTCGATAGCCACGCGGCAGGCATTGTCGATCATGCCGGTCGAAAGCGCATCGGAGGGAGCGCGGTCATCGGTCGCGAAGCAGCAGCGGCGGGCACGGGCGGGGTTTTCCAGCAGCATCGGCGACAGGTTGGCCAGGTCGTGGCTACACGTACCTTCGCGCAACATCACATACATGCCGCGGGACAGTTTGTCGAGCGCCTCCTCGGGAATCGTCGACTCGTGGTCGGCGATAATGCCCGCCGCGGCATAGGCGTTGAGGTCCTTGCCGGCAACAAGTGGCGCATGGCCGTCGACCTGCTTGGACGGTGTTTGGTTGGCAGCATCGATGCGAGCGCAGGTCTCGGGATCGGCCATAAAGACGCCCGGCAGGTTCATCATTTCGCCCAGACCAAAGACATCGCCCGGATGCTCAGCAAAAAACGCCTGCATATCGGCGGCGGTAATCACAGCGCCGGCCTGCTCGTCGGGCAGCGCGGGCACGCACGAAGGCATCATGTACTTGATGGAGATGGGCGCGCGGCGGCCATCCTCGATCATAAAGCGCAAGCCGTCGAGACCGGCAACATTGGCAATCTCGTGGCTGTCGGCAATGGCGGTGGTAGTACCGCGCGTCGCCGCCATGCGCGCATACTCGGCGGGACGGATGTTCGAAGACTCGATATGCAGATGCCCGTCGATAAAACCGGGAGCGAGATAGCGACCCTGGCAGTCGATGACCTCAGTTGCCTCGTAGGTGCCAGCGGCATCGTCGCGACCATCGTAGAGCACGCCGACGATCACACCGTCCTTGACGGCAACGCTACCGGGCGCCACACGCTGGCCATACACGTCGACGATCTGCGCATTGGTAAACAGCATGTCGACGGGCACGCGCCCCTCGGCAGCATCGATCACAGACCTCATGACCTCAACGGACATACATACTCCTTTAACGGTAGAAATAACTGCGGAGCGGACGAGCCTTCACCGCAGCAAGCCAATAGCAATTGTATGCCCAAACGATGAGGCAACAATACGCCTCTCCGCTTAACGGCACACGCCGCTTGGCGCAATGGGGGCAGGTTACTTTGCACCAATGACAAGGAGTGTCCCAAAGTGCCGGCACAAAAGGAACGTCCCCAAGTGCCAACCACGGAAGCGCCGATGTTTTGGCATCGCCAGCGAGCGGGTCGCATTTGAGACAAGGTGACGTGAAACGAAAGGGCGCTGACCTTCTGGTCGCGCCCTTGAAGTTGAACGTCAGATTGTCCAAATGCAGCCCGCGCAGCGTCGGCCCGTTACGGCGTTCGGTAGAACGGCGGAACTAAATCAACTTGAAGCCCTTGCGCTTACCCACAGAAAGGGTGTCGCCCAGCTTGAGGGCGCTGGGATCGATGTTGTAGCTCTTGGGAGCCACGGCCTTGCCGTTGATCTTGACGCCACCGCCGTCGATATCGCGACGAGCCTGGCCGGCGCTCGCCGAAAGGCCCAAGTCCTTGAGCAGGCCGGCGAGGTAGATCTGGCCCTCGTCGTTGACGGTCAGCTCGACATGCTTCTCGGGGAAGTCGGCAAGCTGGCCCTCCTTGAACACGCGGTCGAACTCGGCCTGAGCCTCGTCTCCGGCGCCGGCGCCGTGGTAGGTGTCGCACAGGTCGCGGCCCAGAGCGCGCTTGAGCTCGTAGGGGTCGGCAGAACCATCGGCCAGGGCGGCGTCGATCTTGTCGACCTCGGCCGGGGTGAGCGAGCTGGCCAGACGATAGTACTTGCCGATCATCTCGTCGGGGATGGACATGGTCTTGCCGAACATATCCTTGGGAGCGTCGGTCAGGCCGATGTAGTTGCCATAGGACTTGGACATCTTGCGCACGCCATCGGTGCCCTCGAGCAGCGGCATGGTGAGCGCGATCTGCGGCTCCATGCCCATCTTCTCCATGAGCTCACGGCCAGCGAGCAGGTTGAAGAGCTGATCGGTGCCGCCCATCTCGACGTCGGCCTTGATCTGCACGGAGTCGAAAGCCTGCATCACGGGATACAGGAACTCATGCAGGGCGATCGGCGTCTGAGACTGGTAGCGCTTGGTAAAGTCGTCGCGCTCGAGGATGCGGGCGACGGTGAACTTGGAGCACACCTGCAGCAGACCGGCCAGATCCATCGAAAGGATCCAGTCACCGTTGTGCACGATGGTGGTCTTCTCGGGATCCAGGATCTTCATGGCCTGGCTCACGTAGGTCTCGGCATTGGCCTCGATCTGCTCCTGCGAAAGCTGCGGACGGGTGGAATTCTTGCCCGAAGGGTCGCCAATCAACGCGGTACCGTTGCCGATGATGAGGGTGACGTTGTGGCCCAGGTCCTGGAACTGACGCATCTTGCGCAGCGGCACGGCGTGGCCCAGGTGCAGGTCGGGGCTGGTGGGGTCGACGCCGAGCTTGATGTTGAGGGGCTCGCCCTTCTCAAGCTTCTTGCGAAGGTCGGCCTCGGGAACGATCTGCGCGGCGCCCGAGGTGATGATACGCATTTGCTCGTCAACAGACAGCATTGGGTATCCTCCTTTTGCTATAGCACCCTCGCCGAAAACGGCGGTGCTGGAAGTCCATAAACTCTCTTATGATAACAAACTGACGCGACGCAGCACCTACGACAGGAAAATCCTCGTCCTGCCGCATGCGTCAATGGCAACTGGCAGACGTGTACCGTCACGCTCGACCAGATAGCGTACCTGCCGACGACGCAAGCAGTCGCGGCAACGAACCTGTCCCGTCGCATCGGTGGCGCAGACGCCCTCGGCGGTCAGCAGGCAGTGCTCGCACACCATAAGCTCGGGACGGTCGGCGTCGACCGGACCCAAGACGCCGGGTTCAGCGGCCAGTTCGGCAATACGCTCCGCATCATTGCCGAGCAACTCCGCCGGCAAGCACACCCGCCCCGCACCGAGTCCGCGCAGCCAGGTAAGCGTGGCCCGATTCGCGCAGAACACCGGCGCCGCCACGTCAAACGTCACGCCCAGCTCGCGAGCGATCACCACCTGTCCCAGGTTGCGGCAGACGACGCGCCCGGCACGCTGTATCAGTGAGCGGGTCCAGTCAGCGTCACCCGTGCGGCACACCTCGTCAAGCACCACAACGGCGTCGGACAAATCAAGTTCTCCGCGCGGGTCGGCATCCATCAGCTGCCAAGCAAAAACCATGCGAGTGGGAACCGCGCACTCCACCAACTCCGTGGACGCACCGCCATCCACCGCAACGTCCTCAAAGGGCAGCACCTCAACGGCACGCGCAACGGGCGCAATCGCATCCGCCTCGGCCCGCATGCGCTCCAACACCGCCGCCGTCTGATCCAACACGCCGGCGCTGCGAATCAGGTACACCTCGCAGCCCGTGTCAACCTTACGCTTGCAATGCACGACGACGCGCTCCCCCGCTGCGGCATCCACCGGACAGGGCACCTGCGGCCAGCGCTTGGGCACATCGGGACGCCCGTCGGCACCCGGATAAAACCGGATCTCGAGCGTGTCACCCGCCGCCACGGCGGCGTCGAGCTCAACGGTCACCTCTTCGTGGCCCACAGCGACCAAGCGCCCCACGCGCACGCCCTGGTTAATCGCACGCTCAAAGCTCATCAGCTCGGCACCCGAACGCCCTCGCAGGTACGCATCGGTAAACCCACGGTTAAACGACCTTCCCAGCTCGCGCTCAAGCTCTTCCACGGCACCGGGGTCCCACGCGCCGTCGTACAGCATATCGAGTGCCCGGCGCCACACCCGCACCACGTTGAATACGTAATCGGGGTTCTTCATGCGCCCCTCGATCTTGAGCGACGCCACGCCGGCATCTACAAGCTCGGGCAGATGTGCAATACCCAGATAGTCGCGCGGGCACAGCAGGCGATCTCCCTCGACGGCGACAACGCTCTGCCCCGCCTCGTCCACCAGGTCGTACGCCAGACGGCACGGCTGCGTGCAGTCGCCGCGCATCGCCGAGCGCCCACGCCGCAGGGCCGAGAACTCGCACGCCCCCGAATAGCCGATGCAAATCGCACCGTGGCAGAATACCTCGATGGGCACGCCCGTGGCACATAGCGCCGCAATCTCGTCGACCGTCAGCTCGCGTGCCGTCGTCACGCGCTCGACCCCCAGCTCATCGGCGGCAAGTCGCACGGCGCCTTCGCTATGAACGCCCGCCTGCGTGGACAGGTGAATCTCGACCCCGGGAATCGCCGCGCGCAGCGCGCAGGCCAGCCCGGCATCGGCGACAATCAGAGCATCGGCGCCCAGCTCCAGTGCATGAGCTCCCAACGCCACCGCGTCGGACAACTCATCGTCAAACACGAACACGTTGAGCGTCACGTACACACGCACGCCATGGGCATGCGCCACGGCGCAGCCGCGCGCAAACTCGTCGTCGGTAAAACCGTGCGCACTCACACGGGCGTTAAAGCCGCCCAACCCCGCATAGATGGCATCGGCGCCCGCGGCGATGGCCGCAAACATCTGGTCGAGCCCGCCCGCCGGCGCCAGCAGCTCGGGCAGCGCCGCACCGGCAGCATCCAATCCAGTCTTGTGTTGTCCGCTCGGCCCCATCGCCCGAATCGCCATCGGCAAACTCCTTACCAAGGTATGCATTCACTCTGAAAAATGCCGTCTTCCAGCATACACGAGGCCTCGCGCGCCCCGTTTGGTTTATCGTGTAATAACTTATGTCCATCCTGCCCCGACGGCACATCCGCCGTCCGGCACAACATACCTGGAGGTCAATATATGGGTCCTCGCCAACGACAGGGACGCAGCCGTTCAAAGACGCATGCCCTGCCCATAATCCTGCTCTCGTTTTTGGGCTTTTTGCTGATTGCGGGCGTGGCATTTGGCATCGGCATGGTCGGCAACGTCAACCGCTGGCTGTCCGATCTGCCCGACTACACCGACGCCAACGCGTATCTGGTGAGCGAGCCCACCGAGATCGTCGACTGCAACGGCAACAAGATCGCGAGCTTCTACACGCAAAACCGCAAGTCCATCACCAAGGACAAGGTCTCCCCCTACGTGCTACAGGGCACCGTTGACGTCGAGGACGAGCGCTTCTACGAGCACGGCGGTATCGACCTGTGGGGTATCGCGCGTGCTGCGGTGGCAACCCTCGGCGGCGGGCACGAAGGCGCCTCGACTATCACCCAGCAGCTGGTGCGCAACACCATCCTGCAGGAGGAGCAGTTCGACTCGACCATCGAGCGTAAGGTGCGCGAGGCCTACATCGCCGTAAAGATGGAGGACATGTACTCCAAAGACGAGATCCTCATGATGTACCTCAACACCATCTATTACGGTCACGGCGCCTACGGTATTGAGGCCGCCGCCGAGACCTACCTGTCCAAGAGCGCCGCAGACCTCACCCTGAGCGAGGCCGCGCTGTTGATCGGCCTTCCCAACTCGCCCTCGCAGTACGACCCCACGGTCAACCCCGACCTGGCGCTGTCCCGTCGCAACAAGGTCCTCGACAACATGCTGCGCCTGGGCCACATTACGCAGGAGGAGCACGATGCCGCACAGGCCGAGCCCATCACCCTCAACGTGACCGAAATCTCGGGCAGCGGCGTTGACGTATACTCGCAGCCCTACTTTGTCGCCTATGTTAAGCAGCTGCTGGAGCAGGAGTTCTCGACCGACGTGCTCTTTAAGGGCGGCCTGACCGTCAAGACCACCATCGACCCCACGATGCAGCAGGTGGCAAAGAATGCCGTTCGCGAGCAGCTCGACACGCTCTCGCTCGACGGCCTGGACATGGGCATGGTCGTCGTCGACCCCAAGACCGGCTACATCAAGTGCATGGTGGGCGGCTACGATTACAACGCCGACGAGAACCACGTAAACCATGCCACGGCCAAGCGTCCCGTCGGCTCCACCTTTAAGGCCTTTACGCTGGCAACTGCCATCCAAAACGGCATGAACCCCAACGTCACCCTCAACTGCAACTCGCCGCTCAAGGCCAAGGGCACCACGACCGAGGTCCAAAACTACGCCAACCATAGCTATGGCAACATCACGCTTAAGCAGGCGACGGCATACTCCTCCAACACCGGCTACATCCAGGTGGCGGAAGCCGTCGGCAACAGCAAGATCATCTCGCTCGTCAAAAAGCTCGGCATCGATCCCGCCAAGGACAACATCGAGGACGTTCCCGTCATGACCCTCGGCACCGGCTCGATCTCGCCGCTCGAGATGGCCGCCGCCTACGCGACGTTTGCCAACGGCGGCTACTATCGCCAGCCGATCGCCATCACCGAGATTGACTCTCGTACCGGTTCGGTGCTGTACCAGCACACCGACAATCCCTCACAGGTACTTACCGAGGGCGAGGCCGCCGCGGTCACCGATGTTCTGTCCGGCGTCATGAAGGGCGGCGGTACGGGTGCTGCCGGCGCCCTGAGCGTCAACCAGCCCTATGCCGGCAAGACGGGCACCACCGACAACACCACCAACCTGTGGTTCTGCGGCTATACCCCGCAGCTGGCGTGCGCCCTGTGGACCGGCTATTCCGCGGGCGAGATTCCCATCCAAAAATACGGCACAGACCTGCTGGGCGACAGCACCAACCTGCCTGTCTTTAAGCGGTTTATGAACACCGTTCTGACCGGTACCGAGCGCGAGGAGTTTGCGACCGGAACGGCGCCCACCTACAAGAACAACAGCGTCTGGAAGTTCTACGGCACCAACAACACCAAGAAGACGGAGAACGACGACAAGGACGAGAACGAGGACGAAGAGGAAACCACCACAACGACTACCACGACGACCACGACCACCGAGACCACGGGCGGCGACACCACCGGCGGCACCGGTACGACCGGTGGCTCGACGGGCGGCTCCACTGGTGGTTCGACCGGCGGCGATGGCGGCACGCCTACGCCTACGCCTACGCCTACACCCACTCCCGACCCCTCGCCCACGCCTGACGATACGGTTGGCTAGAAATTCATCCGGCCATTAGCAACAAGGCCCCCGAGCAGCTTATTAAAGTGCTCGGGGGCCTTTTAGTTTAAAGCGACCTGGTGGACGGCCTTTATACCGGCAAACAATATAGGGGGTACCGACCAACGTCGATACCCCCTTACAAGCCACCATGTCACGCACACAGTGCCGAGCGCACGACCCGCACGCCTACTTGCGAGAATTGCTCAGCTTATTGATCAGCGCCTCGAGACGCTCGCCGTCCTCGGCCGTCTGGGCAATAACCAAAATCGTATCGTTGCCGGCAAGCGAGCCAAGCACATCGGGCAACTCTGCCGCATCAACGGCGGCGGCGATGCCGGAAGCCGTACCAGGCTGAGCCTTGATCATAACCAGATTATCGGTGCGCAGAACGCCCGTTACGAGCTCGGAAACCATACGCTGCAGGTGCAGGTCCTCTGCCAGAACATAGATACCCTCGGGGAGCTTACGCAGCCCCATATCGGCAATATCGCGAGAGACAGTCGCCTGCGTGCAATCAAAGCCCATAGCGCGGAGCTCATCGACCAGCACGCGCTGCGTGCGGACGTCCTTATTGCGCACAATATCTCTAATGGCATCCTGGCGCCCATTGCGTTTTTTAGCCATACAAACCCTCTCTCCAAAAGATGGCGGAGACAATCAATCAGTGACTGAATAGTTTAACGCTATTTGAAGGCTTTTGTGTATAAGAACGCATTTCGAAACAATTCTATGCAAATTTGTTTCGAAATGAGCCGTTTAGGCGGTTTTTGCGCCCGTCCGGTTAAGAAAAGCTGCCAGATGCGTACACATCACGCAGCGCGCGGGCTTGGCGCTGGCGATCGGCCCAAACAACAAACCGAGTCCCCGATGGTTATCCTTGAGCGCGGCGACCATCTGACGGGTTCGAGGCGCCTCGAGCATATCACGCATGCGGGCGGAACGCTCGATTGACGACACTCCATGCGGGCTAAGACACAAATTCTCGATGCAGGCGACCAGTCCGGCAAAGTAGAACTTTTGGCTTGCCAGCTTGAGCCGACCACCGCTATCTGCTTCCGAGAGTGAGTCCGCAAGCTCGTCGAGCGCTCGAGTGTCATCGGATATCCTGGCATACATGGTGGGATCAAAGGCATCTGTAAGCTTAGGTGCCACCGCGTGGAAACAAGCGTCGCCGCAGCCGGACACGAATCGTGCCTGCGAGAGCGCATAAGCCATAAACTCAACCGTACGGTACGCCTTGCCGCGCGACAGACATGCCTCAAACAGCGGACGGCTATACATCACGCCAGAGGTCTGAGCGACTAGGCCGCCCAAAATCAACTGGGGCAGCCCAGTCACCATAGAAGACTCGTCTTCTATGGCAATAGAGGCAGCATCCAAGACGCGCGAATGGCGTTCTCGATGTGCATCATAGCGGTCGAGCGACACCGTGGGGAAAACTATGTCTGCCGCAGTATCGCACGCGATATCGACCATCTTGGAAAGGGACTGCGGAGCAAACCACTCATCGGCGTTTATAGCGATGATTTGAGAGCCGCGCGAGACAGCAAAACCGGCACGAAGGCAAGCGCCGCGCTTCGCGTCCTCGACGTTAATCAAATCAATATGGATGTCCCTGTCGGCAGCAACTTGAAGCGAATGGCGCACACCGGGCGCAGCATCGCGGCAAACAACGACAATCTGCAAATCGTAGAGGTCTTGGTTCTGGATACTCTCGAGCGCACGCATCGCATAGCTGGGCGAACCTTCTACCACAAGGATCACCGAAAGTCGCGGATGCGAGCCACGTCGAACCAAGTTATCCGTCCTCTCGACAGCAATGAATCAAACCGTGGTTCATGGTACACCCCGGCAATAAAAGCAATGAGACACCGGTTGTATTGCACGCCAAGAACAGATGTTGCACACGCGCAGCCCACAGATAATGGGTGTCGACGCACGACGCGTCGAGCCCTCCCCTAGTCGAGCACGACGAGCTCGGCGGGATCGTAATCCACGCCCATAAACGTAAGGCCGCAGGCAGGAGCCGTGGGGCCCGCAGCGGTACGGTCGCAAGCATCGATGACCTCGCGCATCCACTCGGGTTCACGGCGATGCATGCCAATCGCGACAAGCGTGCCAACGATCGTACGGACCATCGAATGCAGAAACGCATTGCCCTCGATGGTAAACGTCAGGATGTCCTCGCCAAACGCAACCTCATGGCCAAACTCGGCGCGCATTACGCAGCGGTGCGTAGGTTTGCCCACGGCAGAAGCAACCTTGCAAAAGCTTTTAAAGTCCTGCTCGCCCAGCAGCGCGGGGCAGGCAGCAGACATAGCCTCAACATCCAAGGGATAGCGATGCCACCACACCGCACCGCGGGACAGCACGGGGCGCGCATCTCGATCGGCAATACGGTACGTATACGTACGGGAACGCGCGTCAAAACGTGCAGAAAAGCCTTTACGGGCCTTGTAGACCTCGTTGATGGCGATATCTTTGGGCAGCAGGGCATCCATAGCCCGCAGCCACCTACGGCGCGTTAGGGCGAGCTCAGCGTCCGTTACGGGCACGCTGATGTACTGAGCCACGGCATGCACGCCGGCATCGGTGCGACCCGCGCACGTCAGATCGATCGGACGGCGAAGCAGCGTCTCGATGGCTCGACGCAGCTCACCCGCAACCGTCGTCTGTCCCGGCTGCTCGGCAAAGCCGCTATAGGACGAGCCATCGTATGCCACGCGGAAAACGAGCGTGGCATCGAGCTCTGGAATCGAATTGAAATCAGACGGCGCGGTCATGGGCGCTCCCAACAAACAGGCAATGGCATTTCGACAAAAAAAGAGGGGTACGCGAACGTACCCCTCGAATATAGCCTATGCAGACGGATTGTCTACTCAGCGGTCTCCTCAGCAGGAGCCTCCTCGGCAGCCTCGACCTTCTTGGGAGCAGCGGCCTTCTTGGGGGCCGGAGCAGCCTTCTTGGCCTTAGGCGTGCAAGGCTCGGTGACGAGCTCCATGATAACGATGGGAGCGTTGTCGCCCTTGCGGTTGCCGAGCTTCATGATGCGGGTGTAGCCGCCCTGACGGTCCTGGAACATGCCCTGCGCGACCTTCTCGAAGATCTCGCGGACGAGCTCCTTGTCGTTCAGGTAGGCGATGGCCAGACGGCGGGAATGCAGGTCGCCGCGCTTGGCCCAGGTGATCACCTTGTCGACCTGCGGGCGGATCTCCTTGGCACGGGACTCCACCGTCTTGATGCGGTCGTTCAGGAACAGGGCGGACACCAAGCTGCGCTTCATAGCCTTAGTGTGGCTATAGTCGGTGCCGAGCTTGCGACCCTTCTTGTTGTGTCTCATAACTCTTTGTCTCCTAAAGCTTCAAATTGAGGTCCATGGAAATGAGCTTGTCCTTCACTTCCTCGATGGACTTCGCACCAAAGTTCCGAATGTTGAGCAGGTCGTTCTCGGAGAACTCGACGAGCTGGCGCACGGAATGGATGCCCGCGCGCTTCAGGCAGTTGTAGGAGCGGACGGAAAGGTCCAGATCCTCGATCTGCTTGTCAAGCTCGGCGTTGGACTCCTGACCCTCCGGCGCGAAGATGGAGGGAGCCTCGCCCTCTTCCTCTTCGCCGGTGGAAGCCAAAGCCAAAAACGCGCCCATGTACTGGTTGATGATGTTGGCCGCGCGGCACACTGCCTCAGTGGGAGCAAGCGAGCCGTCGGTCTCCACCTCGAGAACCAGCTTGTCGTAGTCGGTGCGCTGGCCCACGCGGGTGTCCGTCACGTTCATCGTGCAACGGCGCACCGGCGAGAACAGCGAGTCCACATGGATGATGCCGATGGGGTCCTCCGTGCGCTTGTTGCGCTCGGCGGACACGTAGCCGCGGCCGACACCGATGCGGATGGTCATGTCCAGCTGGCCGCCATCGGCCACCGTGGCGATGACGTGATCGGGGTTCACCAGGTTGAACTGGCCAGGCACCTCCAGATCGGCGCCGGTCACCGTGCAGGGGCCCTCGGCGAACACGTGGGCGGTCGCCTCGTCGGCCTCGTCGGACACCTGGGAGAACACCAGGCCCTTCACGTTCAGCACGATGTCGGTGATGTCCTCGATCACGCCTTCGGCCGTGGTGAACTCGTGCTGCACGCCCTCGATCTTGATGGCGGTTGCCGCAGCGCCGTCCAGGGAGGACAGCAGGACACGACGCATGCCGTTACCGAGCGTCTGGCCATAGCCACGCTCGAGCGGTTCCATGACGAATCGCGCGATATTGTCGCCAACTTGCTCGACGGTGATGTTGGGCTTCATGAACTCAGTCATTAAGTAGCCTCCTCGAGACTCGAACCGGATAAGGACAGGGTGAAAATTACTTCGAATAAAGCTCGACGATGAGCTGCTCCTGGATATCCAGATCGATCTGATCTCGTGTCGGCAGCGAAATGACATTGCCCTGGAGCTTCTCGATGTCGACCTCGAGCCAGGCGGGAACCTGGACGCGCTCGTTGGAGATGAGGGCGCTCTTGATCACGAGAAGGTCCTTTGCCGCGGGGGCGATTGCCACGAGGTCACCTGCGCTCACGCGATACGACGGGATGTCGACGCGCTTGCCGTTGACCGTGATGTGACCATGCGTGACCGTCTGACGGGCCTCCTTGCGCGTGCGCGCGAAACCCAGACGGAACACGACGTTGTCGAGACGGGACTCGAGAATCCTCATGAGGTTCTCGCCCGTGACTCCCTGCATGCGGCGTGCCTTGTGGAAGTAGCCGCGGAATTGCTTTTCGAGTACGCCATAGATGAACTTGGCCTTCTGCTTCTCGCGAAGCTGACGACCGTACTCGCTCTCCTGGCGACGGCGCTGCTTGGGCTGCTTCTTGGATTCCTTGGTATAGCCCAGCACGATGGGGTCGATGCCCAGCTGGCGGCAGCGCTTCAGAACCGGGGTCCTGTTAATTGCCATGACTTGTTACCTTTCTAAGCTAGACGCGACGACGCTTGACCTGACGGCAACCGTTGTGCGGGATGGGCGTGCAGTCCTGGATGCTCGCGACCTCCAGACCGGCGGCCTGGAGCGAGCGGATGGCGGTCTCGCGGCCGCTTCCGGGACCCTTGACGAAGACGGAGACCTTCTTGAGGCCGTGCTCCATCGCCATCTTGGCGGCCTTCTCGGCGGCCATCTGCGCCGCGAACGGCGTGGACTTGCGGGAGCCCTTGAACCCAACCGTACCTGCGGACTGCCAGGAAATGACGTTTCCGCGGGTGTCGGTGATGGAAACGATCGTGTTGTTGAACGTGCTCTTGATGTGAGCCTGACCAACCGTGATGTTCTTGCGGTCTGCGCGACGGACGCGGGTCGTGCTCTGTTGCTTCTTAGCCATGCTGTCCTCTCACCTAGCCCCTCTTCTTGGCGCCGATCTGGCGGCGCGGGCCCTTGCGGGTACGAGCGTTGGTGTGAGTGCGCTGACCGCGAACGGGCAGACCACGACGATGGCGCAGGCCACGATAGCAGCCGATCTCCATCAGTCGCTTGATGTTCTGCGAAGTTTCGCGACGCAGGTCACCCTCGACCGTGTAGTTTGCATCGATGTTGTCACGCAGCTTGACGACCTCTTCCTCGGTGAGATCGCGCACGCGCGTGTCGGGATTAACGCCGGTCTCCTCGCAGATCTTCTTTGCGCGGGTCAGACCGATACCGTAGATGTAAGTCAGACCAATCTCCACGCGCTTGTCGCGCGGAAGGTCGACACCGAGTATACGAGCCAATGTCGCTCCCCTTCTTAGCCTTGGCGCTGCTTATGGCGCGGGTTTTCGCAAATCACGTACACCTTGCCATGACGCCTGATGATCTTGCACTTATCGCACATCTTTTTTACCGAAGGACGCACCTTCATAATGTCCTTACCTTTCCGAAAGTGTTGACACTTCGTTTTATAGTCACGCCCAGCCGCAGGCGGTAGTTTTCTTGTTTACGGCGACAGGAATGCCCAGGCATCCCATCGCATGCGGTATGCCGCAGGTCTTACTTGTAACGATAGGTGATCCTGCCACGGTCGAGGTCGTACGGCGAAAGTTCTACCGTCACCTTGTCACCGGGAAGGATCTTGATGTAGTGCATGCGCATCTTGCCCGAGATATGGGCCAGGACCTGGTGGCCATTCTCGAGTTCGACCTTGAACATCGCATTGGGAAGGGGCTCGACGACCTTTCCCTCAAGTTCAATTGCATCCTCTTTGCTCACGGACGTATCTCTCCCATTTTGAATCATCACAAACGTAATCAAACATACTACTGCAACAGGTCTTTGGTTTCCAGTGAATTTTTCACGAGATTCCACGGCGTCAGGACGAGCGGTCCGTCATCGGTGATGGCAACCGTACGCTCGAAGTGCGCAGCGGGACGTCCATCGCAAGTCACGACGCCCCATCCGTCATCGATGGTGCGAACCTCATGGGTGCCTGCCGTGAGCATGGGCTCGATGGCAATGACCATGCCCCGTTCGAGACGCATGCCCGTGCGAACTTGCCCATAGTTGGGGACAAGCGGAGGCTCATGCATGCTGCGCCCGATACCGTGCCCCGCATAGTTACGCACGACGCCAAAACCCGCCAGACCGGCGACTTGTTGGATGGCATGCCCGATGTCCCCCAGATGATTTCCGGGAACCGCCTGTACGATGCCGGCCTCCAACGATGCCTCGCACGCCTCGAGCAAGGCACGTCTTTCATCGTCGATCGCGCCGACGGCAAAGGTTGCGGCATTGTCGCCCACCCACCCGTCGACGATGGCGCCCGTATCGATCGAGATGACGTCGCCCTCGCGCAAGATGACCTCACGGGAGGGGATGCCATGAACGACCATGTCGTTGACCGAGACGCATATGGTCGCCGGAAAGCCCCCGTATCCCTTGAACGCGGGACGCCCGCCGCCGTCCACGATAACTCGCTCCGCGCAAGCATCGAGCTCGGCCGTCGAGACGCCCGGCGCAATAAGCAGGCCGACCGCCTCAAGCGCCTGTGCGCTCAAGCGGCCGGCCCGTTTCATCGCTTCGATTTTTGCTGGCGACTTGATCTTGACGCCATCCAAGCGAAAGCGTTTCATGCGATTCTACTTGCCGATGGCCTTCCTCAGCTCTGCGAACACGTCATCGGGAGACTTGCCGCCATCGAGCTCGATGAGAATGCCGTTGCCACGATAGTAGTCGATGAGGGGGCTCGTCGACTTCTCGTAAACGGCCAGACGGTTGCGCACCGTCTCCTCGTTGTCGTCGGCACGCTGGTACATTTCGCCGCCGCACTTGGGGCAAACCGGACCCGTCTCGACGGTGCCGGGATATCCGCATTCATGGCAGACGCGGCGCTGCGACATGCGCGCGACGAGGGCCTCGGAATCGACCTCGAGGGCGATTGCGTAATCGAGCTTCTTGCCAAGATTGGCAAGCACGCCATCGAGGGCGACGGCCTGGGCCGGAGTGCGCGGAAAGCCGTCGAGCAGGAACGATGCCTCGGGATCGGCCTTGAGCTTCTCCTCGACCAAGCCGATGACAACCTCGTCGGGCACGAGTTCGCCGGCATCCATGTAGGACTTGGCCTTGACGCCAAGCTCGGTTCCCTCCTTGACGGCCGCGCGAAGCAGGTCGCCCGTGGAAAGGTGCGTGAAGCCGA
>CALFDJ010000039.1 GCA_937950325.1 uncultured Collinsella sp. | reverse complement strand
CGTTGGGGCCAGGCCCGATTTTGCCTCTTGACAATGTCCTGCTCATATTAAAAGGCAGCCCAGCCCTTCTCTTTGCGAGACAAGGAGAAGGCGCAGCCGACGGCAAACAAAACACCGAGGTTTCCAATGATTACCTCGCCGAGACCCTTAAATACCGAGAAGAACGTAAAGAGCGGCGAAGCGGCATACCAGTCCCAATTAACGCCAAGGGACACAAGGGTCAGTTCGGTCGTAAAAACGCTACCGATACCCAAAAAGAGACCGGAAATGGCAATGAGCGTAATCGGAACGAGCATTGCCTTTCCGAACGATTGGAATTTTTCTTTCATCAATTCCCTCCTCAATGAGCCTCTACAAACGACTATTGCACCCCACGTCCCCACACAGGCGAAACGGAAGATATGTTCGGCAATAGACACAAAGTGATTGTAGAAAGGGGCACAAAAAATGTGCATCGGCATCGCGTAATGCGGTTAAATCGACCGACGATTGCAAGTATTTACGAATCCGTAAACGGCAGCAAATAGGCAGCGAACGGCAACCTGCAGCGTAGGATAGTCCCCGCAGGCCGACAATTACCGGTATTTTGGCTCATATTTGTTGAATTGTTGCTCGCCCAAAAGCACGGAGCATCAACGCGCCCCTAAGCCAACCCCAGCAATATGCCCGCCGAATGCACGACAAACGCCACGATCCAGGCAACGGCGACCTGAAACGCGAATACGGCCACGGCATAGCGCGCGCCCAACTCGCTCTTGACGGCGCCGATTGCCGCCACACAAGGCGGGTACAGCAACGTAAAGACCAAGAACACGTAGGCGGTAAACGGCGAAAACATGGTCGACAGCGCCGCGGGCGACGTTGCGCCCAAAAGCACCGTGAGCGTCGAGATGACGCTCTCCTTGGCAATGAGCCCCGTGACGAGCGCCGTCGAGGCGCGCCAGTCGCCAAAGCCGAGCGGGGCCAACACCGGCGCGATGATGCTACCCAGACCGGCAAGCAGGCTTTGCGACTGGTCGGCGACCACGTTAAAGCGGATGTCGAACGTCTGAAGGAACCAGATGACCACGGTCGCGGCAAAGATAATGGTAAAGGCCTTGGTGATGAAGTCCTTAGCCTTATCCCATGCCAGCATCACCGTTGTCTTGACGCTCGGCAGGCGGTAATTGGGAAGCTCCATGATAAACGGCACCGGGTCGCCCTTAAATGCCGTGCGGTTGAGCACCAAAGCCGCGATGCAGCCGACCACGATACCGATCAGATAGAGCGAGACCATGGCGGGAACCGTCGCCTGCGGGAAAAACGCCCCGCACAGCAAGCCGTAAACCGGCAACTTGGCTGAACAGCTCATAAACGGCGTGAGCATGACCGTCATCTTGCGGTCGTGCTCGGATGGGAGCGTACGGGTCGACATGATAGCCGGCACGGTGCAGCCAAAACCGACGAGCATGGGCACGAAGCTGCGGCCCGACAGGCCAAAGCGACGCAACACCTTATCCATGACAAAGGCCACGCGTGCCATGTAGCCGGAGTCTTCCAGAATGGAGAGGAACAAAAAGAGCACGACGATAATCGGCAGGAAGGTCAGCACGCTGCCCACGCCCGTAAGCACGCCGTCGACAGCCAGCGAGCGCACCACGTCGTTGGTTCCGAACGCCTTAAGACCTGCATCGGCCGAGGCGATGATGACAGCGATGCCATCCTCCATGAGTCCCTGCAACGCCGCGCCGATCACGCCAAACGTCAGCCAAAAGACGAGGCCCATGATCAACAGAAACGCCGGAATGGCCGTATAGCGACCCGTCAGAATGCGGTCGATTTTGACAGAGCGCACGTGTTCGCGGCTTTCGTGCGGCTTGACGACGCAGCGCCCGCACACGTCGCCGATAAAGCTAAAGCGCATATCGGCCAGCGCGGACAGGCGGTCGGTGCCAGCCTCGCCCTCCATCTGGGTAATGATGTGCTCGATGGCGTCGAGCTCGTTGCGGTCCAGGTGAAGCGCCTCGGTTACCAGCTCGTCACCCTCAACCAGCTTGGTCGCCGCAAAACGCACGGGGATGTGCGCCGTCGCGGCATGGTCCTCGATAAGGTTGGCAATGCCGTGGATGCAGCGATGCAGCGCACCGCCGTCCGGACCGTCGGGCGCACAAAAGTCCAGGCGACCAGGGCGCTCGCGAAAGCGCGCCACGTGCAGGGCATGATCCACCAGCTCGCCGATGCCCTCGTTGCGGGCAGCGCTAATGGGGACAACGGGCACGCCCAGCAGGCTCTCGAGCAAGTTGACGTCTACGGCGCCGCCGTTGGCCGTCACCTCATCCATCATGTTGAGCGCGATGACCATGGGGCGGTCGAGCTCCATGAGCTGCAGTGTCAGGTACAGGTTGCGCTCGATGTTGGTGGCGTCAATGATGTCGATGATGGCGTCCGGACGCTCGTCGAGGATGAACTGACGGCTCACGACCTCCTCGCCTGTGTACGGCGACAGGGAGTAAATGCCGGGCAGGTCGGTAACGCTCGCCTCGGGATGGTTACGGATGGTGCCATCTTTGCGGTCGACCGTCACGCCGGGAAAGTTACCGACGTGCTGGTTGGAGCCCGTCAGCTGGTTGAATAACGTGGTCTTGCCGCAGTTTTGGTTGCCGGCGAGGGCAAAGTGCAGCGGCGCGCCCTCGGGCACGGCCGTCTTTGCCGCACGGGGCGAATACGTCCCCTCGCCCAGCGCCGGATGCTCCGTCGTGCCGATTGCGGCGTTAGCGCGCGGACCTGTATCGGTGTCGTGAATACCCACGAGCTCGATGCGAGCGGCATCGTCCTTACGCAGTGTCAACTCGTAGCCACGCAGGCGGATCTCGAGCGGGTCACCCATGGGGGCGTACTTCATCATGGTGACTTCGGTGCCCGGCGTTAGACCCATGTCCAAAATATGCTGTCGGAGTGCCTGATCGTCCGATGCCACCGATGCGACAACGGCGTCCTTTCCAATCTCGAGTGTATCGAGCTTCACGTCCGTGTTCCTCCCCCGGCGCCCACAGGGCGTTGTATTTATGTTCACCAAGGCTAACCGTTTGCCATGGCTAACCAATTTTATCCATGCATGATAGCGCGAACATGCAACGATGTTCAATCAGCAAATTGGCGCAATGGGGACAGGCAGGAGAGTTCAGGGCCATAGTTTCCCGATGAGGCCTCTCGGGGAAACTACATCCCAGAATTCCGGCCCGAAACGGGATATGGTTTCCCAAACAGGCCTCTTACGGAAAATGCATCCCGGAATCCCCGCTCGAAACGGGACGCGCTTTCCCAGTCGAGGCCCTATGGGAAACTGCGTCCCACCTTGAAAGGCAAAACTGGGGCGCAGTTTCCGGGCGGGGCATCAAAAACGAAGTTGCGGTGGAATAGTTCCTGGATGGGCTGGTTGATGCCCCAGATAGGAACTATTTCACCGCAAGTTATTGAAGGGCTTGGATGCCGGGACTCTTACAGATGGCGCTCGAGGAAGCGGAAGGCCAGGCGGATCCAGGGACGGACGGAAACCTGCTTGTCCTCGTTGTCGACCGCGGTGTTGGCGTTGCCGAGCGAAAGGCCGTGACCACCTTGGTCAAAGACGTGCATCTCGCAAGGGACGCCCTCCTCTGCCATGCGTTGGGCAAACGGATAGACCTGCGCGATCGGCGCCGTTTTGTCGTCGGACACGCCCCACACAAAGGTCGGCGGCATCTGACGCGAAACATGCGTGGTGGGGCAGATGTCGGCCAAATGCTCGTCAGTTGCCTCGCCACCCGTCACCATCGACAGGTAGTCGTTGAGCAAATCGCGCCCCGTCTTGCCGCCCGTCTTGGGCACACGCAAGTCAATGCGCGGATCGCGCGTCTGCATGTCGCGCACATAGGCAAAGTCGAGCAATGGATAGCCCAGCACCACGGCATCGGGACGAATGTCGTCCGGACACGCCCCTGCCAAGCCCGCGAAGGGACCAGTCTTCCATTGCGTTGCCAGCGAAGCACAGATCATGCCGCCCGCCGAGAATCCCACGACGCACACACGCTTAGGATCGACATGCCACTCGTCTGCGCTGGCGCGCACCGTGGCGACCATCTTGGCAAGATCTGCCTGGGGGTGCGGAAAGCTCACGTCACCCGTAGAACTCGTGACATAGTTGAGCACAAAGGTCTGGTAACCGTGATCCAAAAACGCAAACGCCACCGGGTCCTGCTCGTGCGGAGCGATATGCGTAAACCCGCCTCCGCCGCAGATGATCACCGCGGGGCGGCGGCCATTGGGCTTGTCGGGCAGCGGCTCGGCACCCAAATACGTAAACGTCGCCGGATATTCCTCGGTCGGCTCCTCGCCCCACAGCGCATGGTTCTCGACAATCATATGTGCTCCCTTCGCGCAAATTATGCGCCCTTATTTTTCGCCTTCAAGCGTACCCCACTTGAACCCGTGGCGCAGAAACACTCCGGCAATAAGTTTCCCTTCAACTGATATATCACATAATCCCAGTTCAGAGGTATCGTTGAGCAGCGTAGAATAGGGGCGTTGACCAAGCCGCGAAACACATGTGAAACGTTTCCGGCAAACCAAACGCGCGATATGCGCCTATTTAAGTTGGAGGCAACTATGGGTCTGCTCGATTCGCTTAAGTCCACCTTCACCTCGACCGGCGAGGCGTCCGTTCCGCCCGCAGCAAGCTTCGCCACCCGCGAAGGCGTCATCTATGCCCCCGTCAACGGCGTGCTCGTCAACCTGAACGAGGTTCCCGACGAGACGATCGCCTCGGGCATGCTTGGCCAGGGCTATGGCATCGAGCCCATTACCGGCACCATCTATGCGCCCGCCAACGGCCGCATCGGCGCCACCACTGTCACCAACCACTCCATTGGCATGATCACCGAGGACGGTCTTCGCGTGTTCATCCATGTCGGCCTGGGCACCGTGGAAATGAACGGCAAGGGTTTTGCCCGCTTTGTCGAGATGGGCGATGTGGTCAAGGCAGGCCAGCCGCTCATCAGTTTCGACCGCGAGGCCATTAAGGCCGCTGGTCACGAGGACATCGTGACCGTCATCGTCTCCGAGCTCGATCGTCTTAAGAGCATCGACCATGTCGGCGAGTCTGGAACGCTTATCGGCGGCAACCCGCTCGTCAAGCTTGGCGACCCGCTGCTGGTTGCCAAGACCAAGTAGCCAGGCCCCGCGCCACACAGCCAAAAGGCACCTCGTCAAGCGCCCGCGACCATTTGGCCGCGGGCGCTTTTCGTTTGAAAAACCATCCCGCCAATGCTTTATCTGTATAGCCCAAATGAGCCGAGCTGCTAGAATATCGAACTGTATGGATAACTATCATTCAACCGTTATGGGAGGATACGTGAACCGCACCAAAATCGCGCAGCTCTATGCCGATGCCGAGTCGCTCGGCGGCCAGACCGTCACCGTCGCCGGCTGGGTCAAGTCCGTCCGCGACATGAAGAACTTTGGCTTTGTTACGCTCAACGACGGCAGCTGCTTCCGCGACCTGCAGGTCGTCATGAACCGCGAGGCACTCGACAACTACGACGAGATCGCCCATCAAAACGTCTCGGCCGCACTCATTTGCACCGGCACCGTCAAGCTGACCCCCGATGCGCCCCAGCCTTTCGAGCTTTCTGCCACCTCCATCGAGGTCGAGGGCACGAGCGCCCCGGATTACCCGCTGCAGAAGAAGCGCGCAACCGTCGAGTTCCTGCGCACCCAGCAGCACCTGCGCCCGCGCACCAACCTGTTCCGCGCCGTGTTCCGCATCCGCTCTGTCGCGGCTGCCGCCATCCACCGCTTCTTCCAGGAGCAGGGCTTTGTCTACGTCAACACCCCCATCATCACCACGAGTGACTGCGAGGGCGCCGGCGAGATGTTCCGCGTGACCACGCTCGACCCCAAAAATCCGCCCCTCACCGAGTCCGGCGAGGTCGACTGGAGCCAGGACTTCTTTGGCAAGCATGCGAGCCTCACCGTGTCCGGCCAGCTCAATGCCGAGAACTTTGCCATGGCCTTTGGCGACGTGTACACCTTTGGCCCCACCTTCCGTGCCGAGAACTCCAACACCACGCGCCACGCCGCCGAGTTTTGGATGATCGAGCCCGAGATGGCCTTTGCCGACCTGAACGACTACATGGATAACGCCGAGGCCATGCTCAAGTACGTCCTCAAGGACGTTATGGCAACCTGCCCCGACGAGCTCAATATGCTCAACAAGTTTGTGGACAAGGGTCTGCTCGAGCGCCTGGACCATGTCGCCAACTCCGACTTTGCCCGCGTTACCTACACCGAGGCCGTCGAGATCCTGGAGCAGGCAGTCGCTGCTGGCCACCAGTTTGATTACCCCGTCAGCTGGGGCATCGACCTGCAGACCGAGCACGAGCGCTTCCTGACCGAGGAGCACTTTAAGCGCCCGACCTTCGTGACCGACTACCCGGCCGAGATCAAGGCGTTCTACATGCGCATGAACGAAGACGGCAAGACCGTCGCCGCCGCCGACTGCCTGGTTCCCGGTATCGGCGAGATTATCGGCGGCTCCCAGCGCGAGGAGCGCCTGGATCTGCTCGAGGCCCGCATCAAGGACCTGGGCATGAATCCCGAGCAGTACAAGTACTACCTTGACCTGCGCCGCTACGGTTCCTGCAAGCACGCCGGCTACGGTCTGGGCTTCGAGCGCTTGGTCATGTATCTGACCGGCGTGGGCAACATCCGCGACGTCCTGCCGCACCCGCGCACCGTGGGCAACGCCGACTTCTAATCGTCGGACACTAGCTCGCGTCGCCACACACCAACGCTCATCGTACAAGCGTCTCTCGACATCGGTCGAGAGACGCTTTTTTCAACAGCATCCGTCAAGCTTTTGGCAAGGTTTTGGTCAGTTGAGCAGGGCTGTTGAAAACTCGACCCGCCGTTTGCCGACGACTACCGACCGCCCAGAGCGCCCTGCGCCCCTGGGAAAGCCCCACGTCCTAGGCTCCATACCGTCGCCACCCAAAACGGAAAGGACGTGGGCACGATGACCGAAGCCGCTGTTGAAACCTACGACACCACGACTAGAGGCGCCGCCTCGATGGCAGCCTATCGCGCCGTTCGCATCCTGCAGCTCTTGAGCGAAAACACCGGCGAGGACAAGGCCATGCTTTCCGATGAGCTGATTCGGCGCCTCGCCCATCCCGACGACCCCGCCCGCATGCCCATCTCGGCGGCGCGGCGCAGCATCTACACCGCCATCTCCGCGCTTCGCCATGCCGGATACGAAATTGAGTACAAACGCGGCGTGGGCTACAAACTTCTTACCCGTCCGCTCACCGACGAAGAGATCATCCGGCTCCACGGTATGGTCATGCGCAACCGCTCCACGCCTATCGCTATCCGCAAGAGCATGGCGCAGCACTTAGTTGCCATGGCGAGTGCCGACGTTCGCGGCTACCTCGATACACCCGAACCCGTTCCAAGCGCAGGCAGCAAGGCTACCAAGGCAACACGCACGCCCATCAAGCGCATCGACACGTGCGAGCTCGTCGAGCAGGCCATCGACCACGGAACCACGGTGAGTTTTGATATTTCGAGCGTCACGACACGCGGCGAAACCGAAGCAGCACGGATGACACTCCGTCCCTTTGCCATCAGGCAGCGCGATGGCATCTCGTATCTGCTGGGAACGGTCTATGACGCCCGAGGCGCCGATGACACGTTGCGTACCGTAGAGATTGGCCGAATGAGAAACGTCACCACACGTCTCCTCGACGGCAAGAAGCTCTTCGCCGGCCTGGACGAGGACGACACCTCCTCCGCCGCATAAGACCCTCCGCCGCCCATTCGACTACCTGTACCGCCCATCCGATTCTGTATTAAAAAACCCGCCAGGCTGTTGTAAAAATGGACATCAGCGCTACTATAGTTCCGCTTGCACTTTGTCCCAGTGCAGTGTTTCCAGCCATTTTTATACTGGGGGTAATGATATGAAGGACATCACCATCAGCCGCAGGAGCCTTCTGGTCTCCGCCGGCCTGCTCGCGCTCGCCCCGCTCGCCGGATGCGGCGGCAACTCTGGTTCCGGCTCTGCTGCCGCCGGTTCCGACTACACCATCGGCGTTCTGCAGCTCACCGAGCACTCCGCACTCGATGCCGCCAACGACGGCTTTGTCAAGGCCATCAAGGAGAGCGGCCTTAAGGTCAAGATCGACCAGAAGAACGCCCAGAACGACCAGTCCACGTGTAAGTCCATTGCTGACAAGTTTGTGGGCGACAACGTCAACCTGATTCATGCCATCGCCACGCCCGCCGCGCAGGCTGCCGCCGGCGCCACGGCCGATATCCCCATCGTGGGCTGCGCCATCACCGACTACGCCGCCTCCGGCCTGGTCCAGGACAACGACAAGCCCGGCACCAACGTCACGGGCGCTTCCGACCTCACCCCGGTCGCCGAGCAGCTCGAGATGATGCAGAAGGTCCTGCCCGACGTTAAAAAGGTCGGCCTGCTCTACTGCACCGCCGAGTCCAACTCCGACGTCCAGATCAAGGCCGCCAAGAAGGAGCTCGACAAGCTGGGCCTGGAGTACACCGATTTCACCGTCTCGAGCTCCAACGAGATCCAGTCCGTCGTCGAGTCTGCCGTGGGCAAGGTCGACGCGCTGTACTCCCCCACCGACAACACCATCGCCGCGGGCGCCTCGCAGGTCGGCCAGATCTGCAAGGAGAACAAGCTTCCCTTCGTGACTGGCGAGGAGGGCATGTGCATGGCCGGCGGCCTGTTCACCCTCTCCATCAACTATGAGGACCTGGGCTACGCCGCGGGCGAGATGGCCGTTAAGATCCTGAAGGGCGAGGCCAAGCCCGAAGACATGCCGATCAAGCACCTCTCGAGCAAGGACCTGGTCGTCGTCAAGAACGACGAAATGGCCGAGGCCCTGGGCATCGACCTTTCCGCCCTGGACGCGTAATGCCATACGCGGCATGCGTCTAGAGCCCGTGCTCGCGCTTTAGCCGCGTTATTCAATATCTGAGCCACAGGGGCGGGCGCTGTAGACCGGCGTCCGCCCTGCTTGTTTCAGGTAAAACAAAACGTCTGTCCGTAACTCTTCTATGCATTGTTACCGCTATTATGGTGAATCACGTGTCCACCCTATCCTAGGAGGTATGAAGCATGCTCATTGCATTGCAGGGCGCCGTTTCGCAGGGCGTCCTCTGGGGCATTATGGTGCTTGGCGTGTTTATCACGTTCCGCCTGCTCGACATTCCCGATATGACCTGCGACGGCAGCTTTGCCCTCGGCGGCTGCGTCTGCGCTGTGCTCATCGTCAATAACAACGTCGACCCGCTGTTCGCCGTGCTGGCCGGTATGTGCGCCGGCGCCATCGCGGGCGCCGTCACGGGCATTTTGACCACCGTCTTTGAGATTCCTGCGATCCTCGCCGGAATCCTCACCCAGATCAGCCTGTGGTCCATCAACCTGCGCATCATGGGCAAGTCCAATACGCCCATTCTTGCCAAAGGCACCGTGTTCTCGGCCGTCAGCAATATGACCGGTCTGCCGCAGTCCACCGTTGCCATCATCTTGGGCATCCTGCTCGCCGTGGCTATCGTTGCCATCCTGTATTGGTTCTTTGGCACCGAGATCGGCTCGGCGCTGCGAGCCACCGGCAACAACGAGTACATGATCCGCGCTCTGGGCGTCAACACCAACTCCACCAAGATGATCGCCCTCGTGCTCTCCAACGCCCTCATCGGCCTTTCGGGCGCGCTCATCTGCCAGAGCCAAAAGTATGCCGACATTGGTATGGGCACCGGTGCCATCGTTATCGGTCTTGCCGCCATTGTTATCGGCGAGGTGCTCGGCCGTCTGCTTCCCGGCGGCCTCACGCAGTTTAGCGTCCGTCTTGCCTCCGCCGTCTTTGGCTCCGTGGTGTACTTCCTTATCCGCGCCATCGTGCTGCAGTTGGGCATGGACGCCAACGACATGAAGCTGCTCTCCGCCGTGATTGTCGCTGTGGCCCTGTGCGTGCCCGTGGTTTGGGAGCGCTATAAGCTCCGCAGCTCCTACACGAAGGGGGATGAGGCAGATGCTTAAGCTCTCGCACGTCAAGAAGACCTTTAACAAGGGCACCGTCACCGAGAAGCGCGCGCTCACCGGCGTCGACCTCACCCTAAATGACGGCGACTTTGTAACCGTGATCGGCGGCAACGGCGCCGGCAAGTCCACGCTGCTCAACATGATCGCCGGCGTGTACCCGCTCGATTCGGGCGTTATTGAGCTCGACGGCACCGACATCTCGCGCCTGAGCGAGTCGCAGCGCGCCAAGTACCTGGGCCGCGTGTTTCAGGACCCCATGCGCGGTACCGCTGCCGACATGCAGATCGCCGAGAACCTGGCCCTCGCCAAGCGTCGCGGCCAGCGTCGCGGCCTTTCGTGGGGCGTCACCAAGGCCGAGAAAGATGAGTACGTCGAGCTGCTCAAGCGCCTGGACCTTGGTCTGGACACGCGTCTCAACGCCAAGGTCGGCCTGCTCTCGGGTGGCCAGCGCCAGGCACTCACCCTGCTGATGGCCACGCTCACCAGGCCGCGCCTGCTGCTGCTCGACGAGCACACCGCGGCCCTCGACCCCAAGACGGCCTCTAAGGTGCTTAACCTGACCGAGGAGATCGTCGACGAGAACCACCTGACCACGCTCATGGTCACGCACAACATGAACGACGCCATCCGTCTGGGCAACCGTCTGATCATGATGCACGAAGGCCACGTGATCTACGACGTGGCGGGCAATGAGAAGAAGTCGCTCACCGTAGCCGACCTGCTGCAGAAGTTCGAGGAGGTCTCGGGCGGCGAGCTCGCCAACGACCGCATGCTGCTGAGCTAAAACCTGCCAAAAAGGGACAGGTTTATTTTGGTAGGTTTTATCTGCGCAAACGTCAAAACCGCCGCAAAGGGACAGACGCCCTTGCGGCGGTTTTCGCATATTATGTCGATAATCCGATATTCAACCAGACATTCTGGCTAAGGACTAAGGAAACTGCCATGAAAAGACTCCCCCGCCTTGCGTTAGCCGCCGCGTTGTTTGCCGGCGCGCTCGCAGGCATCCCAAGCCTCGCTTTCGCGGGGAACCTGCCCGCCGCTATTGACGGCTCTGTGACCGTCTTGCACACCAACGACATCCACGGCAGCTACAAGTACAGCTACAACGAAAGCAAGGGCACTGGCACTGTGGGCTTTGACGGACTGGCGGTTCTCTATAGCGCCCAGGGCAACGCCCCCGATCTTTTGCTCGATGCGGGCGACACCTTCCACGGACAGTCCTTCGCCACCATGAGCGAGGGCAAGAGCATCGCCGAGCTCATGGACACCTTCTATGCCGACGGCTACGACGCGACCACGCCAGGTAACCACGACTGGAGCTACGGCGCGGACAAACTCCGCACCATGACCGGCTACAGCACCACTGGCACGCCCTTCGCCATGCTCTGCGCGAACGCGAAGTCTACGAGCGGCGTATGGAGCTCGAGCATCACGAAGACGCTCGATCGCACCTGGGAGGATAGCGAAGATCACTCCACATTCGACTACAAAATCAAGGTCGGCGTCGTGGGCGCCATGGATGAGTCGCTGGGATCCTCGCTGCGCGCGGACCTGGTCGCGGGTACGTCGTTCTCGGGTGCCGCGAACGCCATCAATGCCGAGGCAGAGCAGCTGCGCAAGGAGGGCTGCGATGTTGTTGTGTGTATCGCGCACACGCTCGACGCCAAGACCTTTGCCACGCGACTCCGTGGCGTCGATGCCCTTATCGCAGGCCACGAGCACATCAACCTTAACGAGAAGGTGACGGGAGCCGACGGCAAGACAATCCACGTTGTCGAGGCGGGCAGTGCCTTTGCCGAGGTGGGACTGCTTTCCATTCCGTACAAATACGACACGAATGGCACCGAGACGACCGACGACGACACGGTCACGGTCCCTGCAGACGACAGCAACGAGAAGCTCTACACCGCCAAGAACGTCAACGACCTTTTGGCAGACCCCGACAAGGGCTCCGACTACCAAAGCCGCCTTGAAGCCGTCCGCAACAAGATCAAGCCGCTCGACGAGGACTTTGAAAACGAATCGAACAAGGTGCTCGGCACATCCACCACCAACTATTTCTACGGCGAGGACGCCGCAGGCACGCATGGTTGGGAAATGGTGCGCACCACCGATTTCCGTCCCAGCAAGGAGGGCGACACCACCAAGGCCCAGACCATCGGCCACGTGATTTGCAGCTCCTAATCTTGACCTGACGGGCGCGGACCTCGCTATCGAAAACGCTGGCGGCATCCGCGGCGGCATCGCGGCGGGCAACGTGACCGCCGGCAACGTCATCGCCATCTCGCCCTACGGCAACACCGTGGAGACCTGGACCATGACCGGCGCGGACTTCCTCGCAGCGCTCGAGCACTCGCTACAAATCAGCGACGATTGCAACGACAGCTACGAGCTTCAGCAGGCTTATGTGGCGGCCGGTCACACCGAGCAGGAGGCGCAAGACAAGTACAAGTGGCGCGATGACTCTGGCAGCGTTCTCTCCTTTGGCGGCATCAACGTGACGATTGATTGGACGCAGCCCGAAGGCAAGCGCATTGTGAGTGCCACACTCACCAAAGACGGCAGCACGCTCGACCCCGCCAAGACCTATACCGTCGCCACCAACAACTACATCATTACCAACACGACCGATTTTCCCACCTTTGCACACGCCACCAAGTACACCGAGTGGGGCACGTGCGAGGCGGCGCTGAGGGCACTGATCGGGCAGGACAGCTGGGAGAGCAAGATGGCCTCGCTCGCGGGCACCATCAGCTTTGGCTCCGCTGCCGTGGACCCCACGCCCACACCGGCCCCGACGCCTAAGCCCTCGCCTAAGACGGACACGACGGCCACGAAGGTCATCACCAAGAAGACGACCGGTAAGCTTGCCACAACGGGAGACCGCACGCTGGCAGTAGTTGGCGCGTGCCTTATCGGCGGCATCATCGTCATCATGCTCGGCATTATCTGGAAGCGTCGACGCTAAGCTACACCGCCGGGCCTTACAGCCCCGCCGCGTAAACCTTATATCGAGCACAGAAGCCCGTCCGAATTTGATCGGACGGGCTTCTTGGTGGGTATCATGGTTGGACGATCATAAGGAGGTTTTCCCTACATGGAATTGTTTGAGCCGATTCTTCATTTCTTTGAGCAACGGTGGGTCCACAACATCATCTGGGCCGTCATCTTGGCGATAGGCACCGCCGTCGCCACCAAGGTCGTATCCAAGACCCTGCGTCACCTGCTCAATCGCGACGACAACCCGCTTCCGGCATCGAGCATCTTCATCAACATCGCACGCGCCGTCATCTGGATGATCGGCGGCAGCTTTATCCTCGACAACTGCTTTGGCATTAACGCAAACGCGCTCGTCGCCGCTCTTGGCGTCGGCGGCATCGCCATCTCGCTCGGCTTTCAGGACACGCTGTCAAACCTTATTGGCGGCATGCAGGTTACGTTTATGGGCATCATCAAGCCTGGCGACAATATCGAAGTCGGCGGCGTGTCGGGCGTGGTCCAGGACATCACCTGGCGCCACACGACCATCGAAGATGCCTGCGGGCAGACCATCATCGTCCCCAACTCCAACATCTCCAAGAACACGCTCGTGCATTTGATGCCCTTTGGGCGCGTGGCTGTGCCCGTTGCCGTAAAGGACACGTCCAAGTGGGCCTCGCTCGACGCGCTGGCAGACGAGCTGACCAGCGCCACCAAGGCCGCCGTGCTTCCCATCTCGGGCTTTGACAAGGAGCCGTATGTGCTCTTTAGCGAGATCGGCGACTTTGGCATTAAGGGCAAGATCATCTTTATCGTCAGCGACGACAGCACCACTTTCACCGCTGCCGACGCCTGCATCCGCGCCATCGCCCCCATCATTGCCTAAACCACCACAAAGGGGACAGGCACCTTTGTTGTGGTTTTCATTCGTGGTACCATGGTTCATATAGTTGTTTAAACGACTAAGGGAGCAACATCATGGAAGAGGCCTACCGTCAAGCACGCAAGCGCGGCGAGCAAGGATGTCGACGCGCCATTAGTCAAAGCGAGTATCCGTACCTCACGGACCTCGATAGCTTGGTTGCTCAGCTCCCCTTAGGTCAGCGAGTGAGCGTCGGCCTGCGGGATATTCCGCTCGAAATGGTCGTCGGCACGGTCACCAAGGGCCGTCAGTCCGCCTTTTCGTGTAACTTTATGCCCCTGCTTCCGTTTAGCACCGAGTTCGCCCGCAAGTGGTCCAACCTCTACGACATCCAGGTGACCGAGGGCTATCGCGACCCCGTCATCGTCACCGAGTTCATGCATCGGTTCTATGTCCAAGAAGGCAACAAACGCGTCAGTGTCCTCAAATTCCTAGACGCCCCGACGGTTTCGGCCAGGGTTACCCGTCTCTACCCCGGCACATGGGATTCCGTCGAAAGCCGCCTGTACGGTGAATTCTGCGCGTTTTGGCGCGTCTGCCCCCTATACGAGATCGAGTTCTCGCGTGAGGGAAGCTACGAGACGCTCGCCAAGATGCTCGGTCAGAACCTTATCGAAAAATGGCCGCAGAAAAAGGTCGACTACCTGCGCCACACCTTCCTGCTCTTTAAGCGCGCCTACCTTCGCGCAGGCGGCGACCACCTGGACATTACGCCTGCCGACGCCATGCTCGTTTACCTCAATGTGTACAACCAGGACCGCCTGCTGGATACGCCGACGGATATCGTCGTAAACCGCCTGTGCAAGATTTGGCGCGAGCTGGTCATTGCCGGCAAAAATGACGAGGACAAGGTCGATCTTGTCGAAGCGCCGAGCGTCGATGAGGAGGAGTCGCCCGCCAAGTCCACCTCTGGCGTGCTCAACTTCTTTATGGGCAAGACTGTCTATTCGGCGGCCAACCCCCTGCGTATCGCCTTTATCCATGAGTTCCCCTGT
Organism: uncultured Collinsella sp.; assembly: GCA_937950325.1. Lineage (GTDB taxonomy): Bacteria > Actinomycetota > Coriobacteriia > Coriobacteriales > Coriobacteriaceae > Collinsella. The sequence goes on along the minus strand of CALFDJ010000039.1, from coordinate 6,001 downwards.
GCGGCGTCGAGCTGGGACAGTCTGCACGACCAAGGGCGTCAGTATCTCGATGAGCACTTTGACGGCATCGTGCGCACCGAGGCGTTCGAGGACTGTCACGATCCGGACGTGTTCTACGCCGCCGTGGAAACGGCTGTCAAACATGGAGACAACGTCATCTTCTCGACCTCGCACCGCCTGATGGAATACACGCTCAGAGCTGCCGTTGAGTATCCCCAGGTTCGGTTCCTTAACTGCTCTATCGGCCTTCCCCACCAAAGCGTCCGTTCGTACTTTGGCAAGATGTACGAGGCCAAGTTCCTCCTGGGCGCCCTTGCCGCCAGCATGGCGGACAACCATCGCATCGGCTACCACGCGTCGGTCTTCGCATCCGGCGCGCTCAGCGAGATCAATGCCTTTGCCATCGGCGCCTCGCTGCTCGACCCCCGCGCGCAAATTATCCTCACCTGGGGCGATGTGCCCGCCGGCGGTCTTGCCGAGGCCATGTGCCGCGAAGGCGTGAGCGTCATGACCGGCGCTGACATGTCAAAGTCGCTCGAAGACCCTACGGCCTACGGACTCCACCGCCTGGTCGATGGCAAGGTTTCCGGCATCGCCATGCCGGTATGGAACTGGGGCCGTTACTACGAGCTCATCGTTCGCAGCCTTCTGCACGGCACGTGGGACGAGACCAGCGATGACAACCAAGTGCGCGCCGTCAACTACTGGTACGGCATGAGCTCCGGCGTTATCGACATCCGTTACGCTCCGGGCCTACCCTACCAGACGCGCAAACTCGTGCAGTTGCTCCGCAACGGCATTGTCGAGGGATCCATCAACCCCTTTGGCGGCGAGCTCCACAGTCAGAACGGCGTGGTACAGATCGAAGGCTTCCCTCCGCTGCCGAGCACGCAGATTGTCGAGATGAATTGGCTGGCGGATAACGTGGTAGGCACCATTCCGCAGCTCGACGATGAGCCGAAAGTCCCTGCCCTATGAAAATCCTTGCCATAGCCGATACCGAAGAACGATGCCTTTGGGAGTGCTTTCGCAAGGAACGCTTTGAGGGCGTCGACCTGATTTTGTCCGCCGGCGATCTGGACCCGGACTATCTTGAGTTTTTGGTTACGGTCATCAACAAACCGCTCATCTACGTGCGTGGCAATCACGATGACCGCTACGCACGTCATGCACCGGGCGGATGTATCTGCGTAGAAGACAGCGTGTACACGTACCGAGGGATTCGCATTGCGGGCCTTGGCGGGTCCATGCGTTATCGCGACGGCGCCAACATGTACACCGAACGCGAGATGTCCAAGCGTATGCGTAAGCTGTCGCGTAAGGTTAGGATGGTCGGCGGGTGCGACATTCTGCTTACCCATGCGCCCGCCGCCGGTATGGGTGATCTGGACGATCTACCGCATCGAGGGTTTGAGTGCTTTAACACGGCGCTTGAGTCCTGGGGAGCCGACTACATGGTACATGGGCATGTACACCAAAGCTACGGTTACGATTTTCAGCGCGAGCGGCAGCATGTGTGTGGAACGACGATCATCAACGCCTGCGGCTATACGCAGTTTGAGCTCGACCAGACGCGCTACCCCATCCGTGGCTGGCAGGCAGCCTGGCTCAATTCGCAAACCATGCGCCGCGAGCTCAAACGCCACGATGCCATCGAGTCCTCAACCGCCAGAACCCCCTGGTAACCACCACAAAGGCGACTGTCTACTTCGTGTTGGTTTTAACCCGAGATAGCAAGAAACCCGGTCCTGCACAAGGCAGAACCGGGTTTCTTTAGCAATGCTTGCTTTGCTCAGGCAGTAACTAGCAGTTACTCAGCCAGGAAGTCACGCTGAACAGCGGGATCGACCTTGACGCCAGGGCCCATGGTGGAAGACACGGAGATGGACTTGACGTACTTGCCCTTAGCAGAAGAGGGCTTGACGCGCAGGATCTCGGTGTACAGGGCAGCATAGTTCTCGACGAGCTGCTGCTCGGAGAAGGACTTCTTGCCCAGGGGCACGTGGCAGATGCCGTAACGGTCGGCGCGGTACTCAACGCGGCCGGCCTTGAGCTCGGAGACCATCTTGGCGACGTCCATGGTCACGGTGCCGAGCTTGGGGTTCGGCATGAGGCCACGGGGACCAAGGATCTTACCGATGCGGCCAACCTTGGCCATCATGTTCGGCGTAGCGATAGCGGCGTCGAAGTTGATCTCGCCCTTCTGGATCTGGGCGACGAGCTCGTCGGAACCGATGATGTCGGCGCCGGCAGCCTCGGCCTCGCGAGCCTTCTCGCCCTCGGCGAAGACGGCAACACGAACGGTCTTGCCGGTGCCGTGGGGCAGAGAGATGGAACCACGGATGTTCTGGTCAGCCTTACGAGTATCGATGCCCAGACGGAAATGGGCCTCGACGGTCTCGTCGAACTTGGCGGTGTCGAGCTCCTTGATGAGCTTGGCAGCCTGAAGGGGGGTGTAGAGCGTGGCGCGGTCGATCTTCTCGGCAGCAGCGTTATAGCTCTTACCATGCTTAGCCATGTGCATTACCTCCTGTGGTTAAACGGGCTTATGCCCTCCCACATCGTATCGTGTGCCCTATTACACACATATAACGGGCGCCCCGGTCGGGGCACCCGTCATTACCTAAAGAAATCGCTACTCAGCGATGGTGACGCCCATGGAACGGGCGGTACCGGCGATAATCTTCTTGGCGGCGTCAATGTCGTTGGCATTGAGGTCCGGCATCTTGATCTCGGCGATCTTGGTGAGCTGCTCCTGGGAGAGCTGACCAACCTTGTCGGCCTGGGGCTTAGCAGAACCAGACTTGAGGTTCAGCTCCTTCTTGATGAGGTGAGCCGCCGGCGGGGTCTTGGTGATGAAGGAGAAGGACTTATCCTCGTAGACAGAGATCTCAACGGGGATGATGTCGCCCTTCTTGTCCTGCGTCTCGGCGTTAAAGGCCTGGCAGAACTGCATGATGTTCACGCCAGCAGCGCCCAGGGCGGGGCCGACGGGAGGAGCGGGGTTAGCGGCACCAGCAGGAATCTGGAGCTTAATGACGTTGGCAACCTTCTTCTCAGCCATGGTCATTCCTTTCGAATCACGAGTGTGAAGTACTTGCTATATCGTAAGCACGCACGTGTTAGAAGCACTCCTGAGATGAGCAGTCACAGAAGAAGCACGCTCGCGCGAACGGACGAAAAACTTAAGCGATAACAGCGACCTGGTTAAAGTCGAGCTCGACCGGCGTCTCGCGGCCAAAGATCATCAGCGTGACCTTGAGCTTGCCAGCCTCGGTGTTAACCTCGGAGACCTTGCCATCAAAGTCGGTAAGCGGCCCATCGGTGACGCGGACGGACGTGCCGACCTGAATATCAACCGAGGTGCGCTTGGGCGAATCGCCCTTACCGGGACGACGAGTCATCTTGTTGTACTCGTCGCGGGAAAGCGGAGCGGGCTTGCCGTTGCCGCCCAGGAAACCGGTGACGCCAGGCGTGTTACGAACACACGTCCAAGCATCGTCATCCATCTCCATGCGGACCAGGACATAACCCGGGAAGATCTTGGAATCCTTGGTCTCGCGCTTGCCACCCTCTTTAATCTCGGTGACGCGCTCCATAGGAATCTCGATATCAAAGATACGGTCCTGCATGCCCATGGTCTCGATGCGATGCTCGAGATCGGACTTAACGCGGTTCTCGTATCCAGAGTAAGTGTGAACGACGTACCAACGCTTAGACATGGTTTAGCCCCTCAATCCAGAGAACAGAGCAAGAGCCTCGCCAAAGCCAGCATCGAGCAGAGCGATGACGACGCCGACGACGATCAGAGAAGCGCAAACGACGACCGAGTAGTTCACGAGCTCCTTCTTATCGGGCCACGTGACACGCTTCATCTCGGACTTGACCGAGGCGAAATACTTCTTGGTGCGGGCGAAGAAACCAGGCTTCTCGTTCTTCTTGGACTTCGCAGCCTTCTCGTTCTTCTTGGCAACGGCCTTCTTGGCCTCAACCTTGGAGTTGGCGGCAGCGTTATTGGCAGTTGCCGGCCGCTGAGCCTTCTTCTTGTTCTTCTTGTTGGCCATTTGGGTTACCTCCGCGCAATGCGCTTATACATGAGTAAACCGTAAGCCCCCTATTTGGGAGCTTACGGAATAATGACTGGCACGCCAGGAAGGACTCGAACCCTCAACACTCGGTTTTGGAGACCGATGCTCTACCAATTGAACTACTGGCGTATGTGACTAGAGACTAGCGAGTCTCTTTGTGCAGCGTATGGTGACGGCACCAGGGGCAATACTTCTTGATCTCCATACGATCAGGCATGGTCGACTTGTTCTTGGTGGTCGTATAGTTGCGGCGCTTGCACTCAGTGCACGCAAGAGTAACTAGAGTACGCATGTATCCTGAACCTTTCATTTCCGCCCCGTACGGGCACGAGTTGGTACTTTATCAGCTCTATATAAGTGCTGTCAATGAAAACCTCGAATCAATTGGTTCTCGGTGGATCCATTCATATTTGGAACACATCAATGAAGCCAACGAGAGCTAATCGACGGTGACCCCAGGACCATTGTCGATCCTCTCGACACCAGCAACGGCTCAATATCCATTGCAGAAAAGAACCCGGCACCCATATAAGTGCCGGGTTCTCTAAGTCAGCTATATCAAAGAGCTAATTTACTCAATGATCGTGGAGACGATGCCCGAACCGACGGTGTGGCCACCCTCGCGGATAGCGAAGCGCAGGCCCTCCTCCATGGCGATCGGGTGGATGAGGTCGCCCTCGATGGTGATGTGGTCACCAGGCATAGCCATCTCGGTGCCCTCGGGGAGCTTGACCGTACCGGTAACGTCGGTGGTACGGAAGTAGAACTGAGGACGATAACCATCGAAGAACGGGGTGTGACGGCCGCCCTCCTCCTTGGTCAGAACGTAGATCTCGCCGGTGAACTTGGTGTGCGGGGTAACCGAACCGGGCTTGCAGAGAACCTGGCCGCGCTCGATGTCCTCACGCTTGATGCCGCGGAGCAGCAGACCGACGTTGTCGCCAGCCTCGCAGAAGTCCATGGACTTACGGAACATCTCGATACCGGTAACAACGGTGTTCTGGGTATCCTTGATGCCGACGATCTCGACGGGCTCGTTGAGCTTGAGCTCACCGCGCTCGACACGGCCGGTAGCAACGGTACCACGGCCGGAGATGGTCATAACGTCCTCAACGGCCATCAGGAAGGGGAGGTCGTTGTTACGAGCAGGCGTCGGGATGTACTCGTCGACGGCCTTCATGAGCTCGCGGATAGCGTCCATCCACTTGGCGTCGCCCTCGAGAGCGCCCAGAGCGGAACCACGGATGACGGGGATGTCGTCGCCGGGGAAATCGTACTCGGAGAGGAGCTCACGGGTCTCCATCTCAACGAGGTCGATGAGCTCGTCATCGTCGACCATGTCGCACTTGTTCAGGAAGACGACGATGTAGGGAACGCCGACCTGACGGGCGAGCAGGATGTGCTCGCGGGTCTGAGCCATGGGGCCGTCGGTAGCGGCGATGACCAGGATAGCGCCGTCCATCTGAGCAGCACCGGAGATCATGTTCTTGACGTAGTCAGCGTGGCCCGGGCAGTCAACGTGAGCGTAGTGACGGGCAGCAGTCTCGTACTCGACGTGGGAGACGGAGATCGTAATGCCGCGCTCGCGCTCCTCGGGAGCCTTGTCGATGTTCTCGAACGCAGTGAAGTCAGCCTTGCAGCCCTCGGTCTCGGAGAGAACCTTGGTGATGGCGGCGGTCAGCGTGGTCTTGCCGTGGTCGACGTGACCAATGGTGCCGATGTTAACATGCGGCTTAGTGCGCTCAAACTTCTCTTTGGCCATAAAGCCCTCCTCTTAACAGGTCGTCCCCGGACGGGACTTTGCCTTTATACCATAGTGGCCTCTCAACATACTATTGAGAAGCCACCGTGTTACCTATGGTAGCGGTGACTGGATTCGAACCAGTGACGCCACGGGTATGAACCGTGTGCTC
>CALFDJ010000038.1 GCA_937950325.1 uncultured Collinsella sp. | reverse complement strand
ACGAGCCGGAGAGCACTTAATGTGCTCTCCGTGCGAGCAGGACTGTCCGAGCAGGCGACCTTATGCCCCGCCCCTCGGGACGACGGAACAGACCAAAGGAGCAGCCATGGCAGGCAAGCCGCAAACACTAGCTACGACCTCGGCATTCGAGATCTTGGGGCCCGTCATGGTCGGCCCCAGCTCATCGCACACCGCCGGCGCCCTGCGTTGCGCACAGGTGGCCGCCAGCCTGCTCGAGGGCCGCATCACCAAGGTTACCTTTGGCCTGTGGAACTCTTTCGCCCACACCTACCGCGGCCACGGCACCGACCGCGCGCTCGTCGCGGGCATCCTGGGCCTCGACACCGATGACGAGAATATCAAGCAAGCCTTCGAGCTCGCACGCGAGCAGGGCCTCGATTATCACTTTGACATCAAGGGCGACGACGCCTCCCTCCACCCCAACACCGTCGATATCGACATGGTCGACGACACGGGCGCTACGGCGCAGGTCCGCGGCGAGAGCCTGGGCGGCGGCAAGATGCGCATCAGCCGCATCAACGGCGTCGGCGTCGACATCTCGGGCATGTACTCCACGCTCTTCGTGGCGCATCAGGACGTCCCCGGCGTACTCGCCGCACTCACGAATCTACTCGCCTACGCGCACGTGAACATCGCCTTCTGCCGTACCTACCGCACCGAGGTGGGCGGCCAGGCCTACTCCGTCTTTGAGACCGACGGCGCACCCGATGACACCGTCATCCCCATGGTGCGCAAACTCGACAACGTCGGCTACGCCACCTTTATTGAGCTCCCCGGCTCGGCATCATCGCTCTCCCCCGGCGTCTCGGCCAAGGAGATCTTCGACGACGGCGAGCAACTGCTCGACGCGTGCGAGGAGCTGGGACTCAGCATCGGCGCCGTCATGGCCGTGCGCGAGGGGCGCCTTACCGGCGAGGCGCACGCCGTCGCCGCCATGCGCCGCGTGCTCGACGTCATGCGCGAGGAGACCACGGCCCCCATCGCCAATCCGCAGCGCTCGCTCGGCGGGCTTATCGGCGGCGAGGCTAAGCTCGTCGATGCCACCGGCCGCAACGACCTTAGCTCCAGTTTAATGGGCGCTGTACAGACCGAAGCCGTGGCACGTGCCATGGCCGTACTTGAGCGCTCCGCCACTATGGGCGTGATCGTCGCGGCCCCCACGGCAGGCTCCGCGGGCGTCGTGCCCGGCTGCGTGCTGGCCCTGGCCGACCACCTGCAGCTCAATGACGAGCAGGTCATGGACGCCCTCTACTGCGCCGCCGCCATCGGCCTCAACCTCACCACGAGCGCCTGCGTCGCCGGCGCCGAGGGCGGCTGCCAGGCCGAGGTAGGAAGCGCCGCCGCCATGGCCGCCGCCGCGCTGGTGCAGATGCTCGGCGGCACCCCCGAGCAGGCACTCGACGCCAGCTCCATCGCGCTGAGTAATCTGCTGGGCCTCGTTTGCGACCCCGTGGGCGGACTCGTGGAGGTGCCGTGCCAAAACCGCAATGCCATCGGCGTGGCCGCGGCCTTCAGCTCGGCCCAGCTCGCGCTCGCCGGCATCAAAAGCCTGGTGCCGTTTGACCAGATGGCGCATGTGATGCTGTCGGTGGGCCATGCCCTGCCGGCAACCCTGCGCGAGACGGCCAAGGGCGGAATCGCGCAAGCCCCGGCCGCGCTTTCTGCCTGCGCCAAATGCGGCGTATGCGGATAGGCTGACTTATCCAAACTGATACTGTTTCCGCACCACAAACAACAGGCTAATCGCTATAATGCAAGCCCAGTTAAAACACGATGAGCCGCAAGGCGAAAATCGAAGGAAATATATACGATGTCGCAAATCGACCGCAGCAACATGATTCCCGATCCGCAACAGCCCAGTAGGCATACGGGCGGCGTCCAATCGCCGCGCCCCATCGCGCCGGCTCACAGCCAACAACACGGCCCGGCCAATGCCTCACAGCGCCCGAATCAGCGTCAATACCAGCAGCATCAACAATATCAGCAGCGTCCCGCACATGGTTCCGCCCCCAAGCAGGGCCCTTCGCACGCTCGCACGGCAAACAATCGCGGGCCCGCGGACAAGCGAACCAACAAAAGCAGCAAGTCGGGCGGAAAGACGGCCCTCTTTGTCGTGCTCGGCCTCGTCGCGATCGTCTACATCGTAGGCGTCGTGGCGTTCTCGCAGGTCGCATACCCCAACACTATCATCGCCGGCGTCGACATATCGCTCTCTAACGCATCTTCGGCAGCCACCAAGGTCAACTCGGCATGGAAGCACTACAAGCTCACCGTGTCGGGCGATGACTTTAGCTGGACCTACCAGCCCGAGTCCGACGAACCCATCGTCGATGGCGAGGAAGCCGCCCACGAGATTATCAGCAAAAACGAGCCGCTGCTGTGGCCATCGCGCCTCATCGCGTCGCTCGGCGGCAAAACCGATAGCGCCACCAAGAAAGACTCGGTCGACTTGGACCAGGACGTCGACCTGTCCATGCTCTCCGATGCCTTTGACCAAAAGCAGTTTGAGGAGGGCCTGGGCAGCGCTATCGACGAGTTCAACGAGGGCCGCTCGGGCACCTTCGAGGCCGCCAGCTCCTATGACGAGAAGGCCGGCAAGTTTACCGTTGAGAAAGCCCGTTCCAACGAGAAGATCAACCGCGAGCATGTCATCAAATATGCCGAGATCGAGCTCGCGTCGCTCGCCGAGAACGTCGATATCACCAAGATCGGCAACGACGCCTACGAACCGCTCAACGGCACCCTCACCAACGACCAGATTCAGGCTGCATGCGATGCCGCCAACAACTTCCTGGGCGTCAACGTGACCCTTAAGCTCAACGGCAACGATGCCGGCAAGGTCGACGGCAGCTCGGTGCTGCAGTGGATCAGCTTTGCCGATCCGGCCAACCCCACGCTCGATACGTCGCAGATCAGCAGCTGGGCCGCCGAGCTCGCCAACGGCTTTAACACCGTGGGCACCACCCGCTGGTGGACACGCGCCGACGGTAAGGAATGCGCTGTAGAGGGCGGCGACTTTGGCTGGTCCATCGACAGCGACACGCTCGCCAAGCAGGTAGAGGACGCTATCAATAACAAGCAGACCGGCGATATCGAGATTTCGTACTCCAAGAAGGCCGACACGTTTACCGCCAAGGGCGAGCCCGATTGGAAGGCCTATATCGACGTCGACCTGTCTGAGCAGCACGCGCGCTACTACGACGAGAACGGCAATATCGTGTGGGAGGCCAACTTTATTTCCGGCAAACCGGGCGAAGACGCCACCCCGGAGGGTGTGTGGCAGATCAACAGCAACGACGGCGCAAGCAAGCTCATCGGTGCCAAAGACCCCGCGACTGGAAAGCGCAAATACGAGAGCCCGGTCAGTTACTGGATGCCGTTCGAGGGCAATATGGTCGGCTTCCACGACGCTACCTGGCAAAACGATTCGAGTTTCGATAGTGCCGAATCGTACAAATGGTGCGGAAGCCACGGCTGCATCAACCTACGCCTGGCCGATGCCAAGGCGCTCCACGACTGCATCAGCGTCGGCCTGTGCGTGGTCGTGCACTCGTAGGAAAACACGCCTTCGCACAACGGGGAACTGACGCTCCAAACTAACAGTTCCGAAAGATACCGCCATAATGCGCCCGCCTCTCGCGACGGGCGCATATACTTATCGAGGAACTTTCTATAAAGGAGACGCCATGTCGAATGTCCCCACCACTACCCCGGGACCGAATGATACCGAGCGAGCGCCCGAGGGTGCCACCGAAACGCTTCCCCTCATAACAACCGTGCACGCCACACAGCAAAACGACAGCACAAGCGATACAACCGAGATTTCTGACGAAGAGGCCTACGCCAAGCTCAAGGCGAAGCGTGCCGAGCGTCGGCGCAAAAAGCTCATCCGACGCGGCATTGCGGCAGGCGTCGTGGCCACCATTGTGCTCATCGCCGTTGTCGTGACCTTCGTCATCAACGCACGGCCCGCAGGCAACAACGGGCCGGTGACCGACATGGTCACCGAGGGCACATTTATGACCACCGTCGAGGCTAAAGGCCAGCTCAAGCCCATCTCGGCTTCGGTGGTCTCCCCTTCTGTCGACGGCACGGTGGCATCGATCAACGTGCAAGCCGGCCAGTCCGTCAACGAGGGCGACGTGCTCATGACCATTAAAAACGACGAGCTCGATCGCAATGTTGCCGATGCACAGCGCGCGGTGACAGCTGCCAAGGAAGACCTCGCCAACGCGCAGAAAGCGGTAGCTGCCGCCCAAGCCGCTCCGGCGACTGACGCAGATGCGGCAGGTGCGAGTGGCGTCAGCGGCACCGCCGACACGAGTGCCGTCTCGAGCGCCCAACGCAACCTGGCCTCGGCCCAGGCGAACCTGGACCAAGCCAACGCCAAAGCTGCCGAGCGCACCGTGACCGCGCCCAGCTCGGGCAGCATCGTAGAGCTCAACGCCAAGGTCGGCGCCACGGTGACGGGCGGCATGATTATGGGCGAAGGCGATACGAGCGGCGGCAAGCAGTGCATGCAGATCGCTACCACATCGTCGAGCTGTTCGGTTACCACCGAGACCTCGGCGGTCATGCCCGGCTTGAGGCGCGCGTCGGGCGCATCAATCAAAATATCGACGTTAAAGGTCACGCTGCCGCCGCCGTTAGCGTCGGAGTTTGCCACCGAAGCGATTGCGGTGACCGTTCCCTGGCTCACGATATCGGGAAAGGCCGGATAGGTAACATTGGCGCTCTGCCCAACGGCGATTTTGGCGATATCCTTTTCACCCACCTGAACGGTGACCTTCATCTTGGAGAGGTCAGCGGTACCGACTATGGCGCTCATGACCGAGGATGGCGAGCATTATTACGTCAACGTGGCAACCGACGGCGAAAGCAAACAGACCCGACGCGTCAAGGTGACCGTCGTGACGCAAAACGATAACGACGCCGTGGTCGGCAAAACGCAGGTCAAGCGCGACGACCAGGGCAACGAGATCAACGCGGACGTGCCGGTCACCAAGCTGCGCGACGGCGACACCCTTATCGTGGACACTGGCGAAGGCATGACGGCCGACGGCGGCGACTCTGGCAGCATGTCTGCCGATGAGGGCATGTAATGCGTCCCGTCATCGACATCCGCAACGTGCATCGCATTTTTGAGAGCGAGGCCGGCTGCGCCCATATCCTGCACAACGTGAACCTGGCAGTGAATCCCGGCGAATTCGTGGCCATTACCGGCCCATCGGGCTCGGGCAAGTCAACGCTCATGAACATCCTGGGCTGCCTGGACAAGCCGACGGCAGGCGATTATTACCTGCAGGGCCTCAACGTGGCGGAGCTCGACGATGACGAGCTCACCGAAGTCCGAGCCCTGAGCATCGGCTTTGTCTTTCAGAGCTTTAACCTGCTGCCGCGCCTATCGGTCATCGAAAACGTCATGCTGCCGCTTTCGTACACCAACGTGCCGCGGGCTCAGCGTGAGATGCGCGCCGTCCATGCGCTGCAAGCCGTCACGCTGCCGGTCGACCACTGGGACCACCGCATCTCCGAGCTCTCGGGCGGGCAGATGCAGAGAGTTGCCATCGCGCGCTCCCTCGTCAACGACCCGCCCATCATCCTGGCGGATGAGCCGACGGGAAACCTGGACTCCGCCACCGGAGCACTCGTGATGGAAGCCTTCCACAAACTTCAGGAACGCGGCAAGACCATCGTGCTCATCACGCATGATCCCGGTATCGCCGCCGAGGCCGACCGTGCCGTAACAATTCGCGACGGCCGGATTCACGACGGCGCGTACATCGCGCACGCGCCGCAGACCCTGCGCGGCGCCATTGATAACCTGCCCATGATTTACGCAGACGCCAATCCGACGAAAGGAGTGAAGGCATGAGCACGCGCGACCTCATCCAAGAAGCCCTTCACTCCCTCGAGGCCAACAAGGGACGCAGCCTACTCACCATCCTGGGCATCGTCATTGGCATCGCCTCCGTCATTGCCATGACCTCGCTTATCGGCGGTATCCAAAACAGCCTGCTCAACAGCCTGGGCCTCAACGCAGCGCGTATGGTGCAGATCTATTCGTCGCAAGAGCTCACCGAATCGGACGTTGAGAAGCTTCGCAAGATGGTGCCGCAGATCGAGCAGATCGGCATCGTGGACAGCGCCTATACCGAGTACAAGGCCGGTGACAAAAGCTATACCGTCATGGCGCAGGGCGTCGATAGCGACATGCTCGACGCGGTGGGCGCCAGCAAGCTTGTCGCGGGACGCACCTACACCCAGGCCGAGTCCCAATCTGGCGCACGCGTGGCGCTCATCAGCCGTGGCGGCGCTGATCAGCTGTACGGCAACGAGCAGGACGCGCTCGGCAAGACCATCAAGGTGTCGAACGGCGAGGTGCAGATTGTCGGCGTTATCGACGGCGGCAGCGACTCCATGGGCTCGCTCACGCTATACATGCCGCGCGAGACCATCTCGGGTCTTTTTGGCGACGAGAACCCGTCGTTTCCCAGCGTAACGGCGCTCGCCGCCGAGGGCACGGACATGGATGAGCTGTGCAAGACGATTGAATCCAAGGTGCGCAGCATGAAGGGCATCGCGGACGACGACGAGTATGACAGCGTTTCGGCGACCTCAATGAAAAGCGCCATCGACGCCCTCAATTCCTTTATGGGCGCGTTTTCGCTCATCATGGGCGCCGTTGCCAGCATTTCACTGCTCGTGGGCGGTATCGGCATCATGAATATGATGCTCGCCAATGTGACCGAGCGCATCCGCGAGATCGGCATTCGCCGTGCCCTGGGCGCAAGTCGTCGCGATATCACCGCGCAGTTTTTGGCCGAGTCCTCGGCGCTGTGCGTCACCGGCGGACTGTTGGGTGTCCTGATTGGCTATCTGCTGGCATGGGGACTCACGTTCTTTGCCGCAAGCTCGGGCATCATGAGCGAGTTTGGAGCCACCGGGACGATCACGCCAAGCTTCTCCATTACGACAGTGTTAATCGCGTTTGCCGTATCGGTCGGCATCGGCGTAATCTTTGGCTTCTACCCCGCTCGCCGCGCGGCAAAGCTCGACCCGGTGGAGTGCCTACGCTACCAGTAAGCCACCACCAACAAGTTGCGGTGAATTAGGGACTGAATATGCTATTTAGCAGCAAAAACAGACGCTATTTCACCGCAACTTATTGAAGGGCTGCTTGCGCCAGTTCCGGGCGTCGTGCTCGAGCTTTTGGCGGATGACGGGCTTATACGGGTCGAGCTTGCTCGGGGCGCTCCTCCTCGCGGGTGGGAGGGCGCGCTAGGCGCGGCGAGCGCCTAGCGCGCGAACTCCCGTAAGAGCGCGTCTTCCACTTCCCGAAGCGAAAGGGCCCCGCCTCCCTCGGCGGGACGGGTGACCACGATGCAGCGCGCTCCCACGTTGCGCGCGGCGGCGAGCTTCTCGGCCGTGCCGCCTACGGTTCCCGAGTCCTTGGTCACAAGCCACTGGGCGCCCACCTGCCGAAGCATTGCCTCGTTGAGCTCGCGGGTGAAGGGCCCCTGCATGCCGATGACGTGCGACGGCGAAAACCCCGCGTCGATGCACTTCGTTATAGCACCGGGCAGCGGGAGCACACGCACGAAGAAGCGCTCCGCGAAATCGGCGACGCGCGTGTAGGGAGCAAGCTCCTTGCTCCCCGTCGTGAGAAGCGCGCGACCCGGGTTCTCGGAGAGAAAGCGCGCCGCGCAGGCGATCGACGCGACCGGCACGACGCCTTTGGGCAACGCTTCGACCGGGCGCGCAAGGCGCAGGCATCGTGCACCCACGGCGAGCGAAGCGGCCCGGATGTTGCCGCTTGCGAGCGTAGCGAAGGGGTGCGTGGCGTCGACGACGACGCGCGCGCCGGAAAGCTCGCGCTCCATGTCGGCATCGTCGAGCCTGCCCGCATGCACCTCGATGCCCGGAAGCTCGCCCAAAAGCTCTCCTCCGTACTCGGTTGCCGCGTAGGCACGGGCGGGGATGCCCGCCCCGCTCGCCCATTCGCACAGAAGGCGGCCCTCGGTGGTGCCGGCGAAGATGCGCAGCGCCGGCGCGGATGCGGGGGCCGTCACTTCGCGCCACCCGTGCGCGTGATCTGGTAGAGCAGCGCGTTCATAATGGCGGCCGCCACAGTCGAGCCGCCCTTGCGACCCCTCGCGACGATGGCCGGCACGCGTCGCGCGAGTAGCTCCTCTTTCGCCTCGACCACGTTCACAAACCCGACCGGCACCCCAACGACGAGCGCGGGCGCGATCTTCCCCGCGTCCATGAGCTCGGCGAGGCGCAGAAGTGCTGTGGGAGCGTTGCCGACGGCCACGATAAGCGGACCCTCGATGCGGCAAGCTTTGTCCATGCTCGCAACGGCGCGAGTCGTGCCCGCGGCGCGCGCCGTTGCGGCGACATCAGGGTCGGCCATGTAGCACACGGCCTTGCAGCCGAGCTTCGCGAGCGCGGGCTTGCTTATGCCTGCGAGCGCCATGTTCGTGTCGGTGAGCACCGTGGCCCCTGCGCGCAGTGCGTCGAGCGCACAGTGCGCGGCATCATGGGTGAACACGAGGGAATCGGCGTACGAGAAGTCAGCAGTGGTGTGGATGACGCGCTTCACGACGGGCTCTTCGAGCGGCGGGAACGTGCGGCCGCCGAGCTCTTCGGTGATGATCTCAAAGCTGCGCCGCTCGATGTCGCCGGGCGCCATCTCCTTGGAATCCATCTAGTACTCCACTCCTTCCCTTGCACATATCCCCTGCTCGTAGGGGTGTTTCTCGCACCGCATCTCGGTTATGTAGTCGGCCTTCTCCACGATCTTGCGGGAAGGCGCGCGCCCGGTGAGCGCTACTTCGACGCCGCGCGCGGACATATCGAGCGCGCGGTCCACGAGCGCCTCGTCGACAAGCCCCTTCGAAAGCGCGTCGAGCGCCTCGTCGAGCACGAGCAGCCCCTCCTGCGCGCCCTCGAGCTCGGCGAGCGCGGAAGCGAGGTTCCCATCGTGCAACTCGCGCGTCGCGGCAAGTTCTTCCGACGTCATGGACCAGGTAAACTTGTCCGACGCCTTCCCCGCGAACACGGGCACGCCAAAATGCTCGGCGAGCAGGCGCACCTCCCCGCTTTCGCCGTCTTTCAGGAACTGCACGACGACGACGCGGCGGCCTGCGGCGAGCATGCGAATGGCGAGGCCCATCGCCGCCGTGGTCTTGCCTTTGCCGTCGCCATGATACACGTGGATCATACGCCCTCCTCGATAATGCGGTAGACATACTCCATGTCGAGCGCCCCGCGCACGGAGTCGGCCAGGCGGTCGAACTCGCGCGCACGGTGATCGGCCGCGGACACCGCGCCCTCAGCACCCACGACGCTCTCGGGCAGGCCGCGCATGCGCGCGAGCGAGCGCGCGAGGGCGAGTGCCACCCCCGGTTCGTCGAACAGGCCGTGGAGATAGGTTCCGAACACGTTTCCGCAGGCCGCGCCTTCTGGTTTGCCGCCAATCGTGCCCGCAGGGGCGCAGGAGACGGTCGTTTCGCCGTCGTGAATCTCGTACCCACGCGCCGTCATGCCGTTCCACACCGAGAACGCGCCTTGGGCGCCCGTGATGCGCAGCTCCGACTGGGCGAGGCGCTTTTCCTCCTTGAACACCGTACTTGCAGGGATGAGCCCGAGCCCGCGCGCGGTGCCAGCGCCTTCCCTGCCGTGCGGGTCCGAAAGCTCGTCTCCCAAAAGCTGGTAGCCTCCGCATATGCCGAGCACCGGCGTGCCCGCGCCCGAAAGCGCGCGTACACAGGCTCCGATGCCGCTAGCCGCAAGCCAGCGCGCGTCGTCGACCGTGGACTTCGAGCCGGGAAGCACCACCAGGTCGGGTCGGCCCAGATCGGTCGTCGAGGAAACGTAGCGCACGCCCATGCCGGGCACGCGCGAAAGCGGGTCGAAGTCGGTGAAGTTCGACAGATGCGGAAGGCGCACGACGGCGACGTCGATGACGCCGCGCGCCTCGCGGGCAGTTAGGCGCGGCGCGAGCGAGTCCTCGTCGTCCAGGTCGAGCGTAAGATACGGCACGACCCCCACGACGGGAACCCCGCACATTTTCTCGAGCGGAGCCAAACCCGGGCGCAGGATTTCCACATCGCCGCGGAACTTGTTCACCACAAGCCCCCGCAAAAGCGCGCGGTCCTCGGGCGCAAGGAGCGCGACCGTGCCGTAGAGCTGGGCAAACACCCCGCCTGGGTCGATGTCGCCCGCGAGCAGCACGGGGGAGGACACGGCGCGCGCGAGCCCCATGTTGACGATGTCGTTTTCGGCAAGGTTGATTTCGACGGGACTGCCGGCGCCCTCGATGACGATGACGTCGTTTTCCTCCGCGAGCGAATCGAACGCCTCCAAAATCTGCGGCATGAGCGCCTTCTTTCGCGCGAAGTAGTCCCTCGCAGCGAAGGCTCCCTGCGCCTTGCCGGCCACGATGAGCTGGCTTCGGTGATCGCTTTCGGGCTTGAGCAGGATGGGGTTCATGCGCACGTCGGGCGCGATGCCGCACGCCTCGGCCTGCATGATCTGAGCGCGCCCCATCTCGAGCCCGTCGGCCGTGACACCGCTGTTGAGCGCCATGTTCTGGCTCTTGAAGGGAGCCACGCGCAGGCCGTCCTGCGAAAGCACACGGCACAGCCCCGCCGCAAGCAGGCTCTTCCCCGCGTTCGACATGGTGCCCTGGATCATGATGGGCTTCGCCCTACCCACGGGTATCGACCTCCTTCGCCGAGCCTCGGCCATCCGCGCCCGCCATAGCGCCGCTGCAAGAAGCGCCGCCCCGTTCGTCGGGTTCGCCTTCGCCCGATGCACCTTCCGCCCGAAGCGCGCGGCTGAACGCCATCGCAAGCCGGGCATTCTCCTTGTGCGTGCGCACGGCGACGCGGCACCAGAAACGGGACAGTATCGAAAACGAGTCGCACGTGCGGACCAAAACCCCCTGTTTATACAGGCGCTCGGGGATGTCTTTCGCCGGCGTGCGGACTAAAAGGAAGTTCGCATCCGACGGCACGACGGAAAGCCCAAGCGAGGAGAGCTCGTGGGAAAGCCACGCTCGCTCGCCCGCCAATACATCGCGCGTGCGCGAGACGTATTCGACGTCTTCCAGGGCGGCGATGCCCGCGGCCTCGGCGACCGAGGAGACGGGCCACGCCTGCCCCGCCCGACGAATCCCCTCGATGAGTTGGGCGTTTCCGCTGATCAGATACCCCAACCGCAACCCTGCCATTCCGTAGAGCTTGGTGAACGCGGAGAGCACGGCCACATGGTGCGAACACGCGGCGCGTGCGGCCACGCTCCTTTCGCGGGCGTCGGGCGCAAATCCGAGGAAGCACTCGTCCACGACGAGCAGCGCGCCCACCTGCTCGCAGCGGCAAACCGCGGCATCGATCACGCGGGGGTCGACGAGGCGCCCCGTCGGGTTGTTCGGATTGCAGAGGTACGCCACGTCTCCCGGCCCCTCGATCGCGCGGGCGAAGGAGGCGGGCACGTCGAAGTCATCCGCATCGGAGAGCGGGAACTCCTGCACGCATGCACCGTAGTACGATGCCGCCTCCGCATATTCAGAGAACGTCGGCGCGCACACGACGATGCGTTTCGGGCGTACCGCCGCGGCGAGCCGCCAGATGATGTCAGACGCGCCCGCGCCGCAGACGATAGTATCTTCGGGAATGCCCTGGGCGCGCCCTAGGGCGCGAACGAGTGCGAGGCTTTCCCTATCGGGGTAGGCGTCGATTCGAGAAAGCGCCTTGCAAGCTGCGGCGACGGCGCGCGGCGAGGGGCCTGCCGGATTCACGTTCACCGAGAAGTCAATGAGGTCGGAGGCGCCCCCTTCGCAAGCGATGCCGAGCGATTGCGTGCTACCCCCATGCGCACGGGCGCGCAGGATTCCCCCGGCAGCCCGGGACGCGGCGTGGTCTTCCCTCATACCATCGCCCCCACGGCAAGCACGACCGCCGCGCGTGCGGCACCGAAGACGACGAGCGCGCATACGGACGCGGCGAGCATGAGCCTAGTCGCCCGGGCGATGTCGCTCCACTCAATTTCACGGGACGCGTCGCCTATCGTCGGTTTCTCAACGAGCTTGCCGAAATACACCGCGGGTCCTGCCAGGCGCAGCCCGAGCGCGCCCGCACACGCTGACTCGGTCTGCGCCGAGTTGGGGCTCGCATGGCGACGCCTGTCGCGGCGCCAGATGCGCGCCGCCCCGCGAGCATCGAGCCCGACGATCGGGCACACGGCGATCATGAACAGGGCCGATAAGCGCGAGGGAATCCAGTTCACCGCATCGTCGAGGCGCGCCGAGGCGCAGCCGAAGTCGATGTAGCGCTCGTTTTTGTAGCCCACCATGCTGTCGAGCGTGTTCACCGCCTTGTACGCCATGCCCAAGGGCGCACCCCCGATCATAAGGTAGAAAAGCGGCGCGATGACGCCGTCGCTCGCGTTCTCCGCCACCGTTTCCACGGCGGCGCGCGCAACGCCCTGCTCGTCGAGAACAGACGTGTCGCGTCCCACGATGAGCCCGACGGCTTCGCGAGCCGCGACAAGGCCGCCCTTCGAGAACGCGCGGGCCACGGCCAGGCTCTGGCGGCGCAGCTCGCATGCCGCGAGAATCTTATAGCTCGCCCATGCCTCGGCCACGAAGCGCAAGCCGGGGTGAACCATGCCGCAAAGATGCAGGATTCCCAAGGTCAAAAGCCCACACGCAAGCGGAAGCGCCACGGCGAGCACAAGCCCTGCGGCGCGCGTGCCCGCGGACGTTTGCGGGAATGAGCCCCGCAGGCGGCCTTCGGCCCACGTGATCGCGCGCCCCATGGCGACAACGGGATGGGGAAGCCAGCGCGGGTCGCCGAAGGCAAGGTCGGCTGCGAACCCGGCGGCGGCGGCAAGAATCGTCATCACCGGGCATCGCCCCCCGAAGCGGGGCGAACGTCGCGAAGGCAGCGCCCATCCCAGGTGGCGGCCCATGCGCCGCCCGGCTCGGTATGCACGTCGAAATATCCCATTTTCGGGACAGCTAGCTCGGAGAGCAGCGCTTTCACGGTACCCGCGTGAACGACGAAGACGGCGCGCCCACTCCCCTGGGCGCGCTCCGATTCGCACGCCTCCCGAAACGCCGCGACGACGCGGCGGGTGAAATCGCTCTTGCCCTCGCCATGCGGGCAGCGCGTCTCGCACCAGGAGTCTACCCAGGCGCGGTAGCGCACATCCTCTTTAAGCTCGGCGGCGCTTCGCCCCTCGAAGTCACCGAAATCCATCTCGCGCAGACCGGGGCACGCCATAAGCTCCGCGTTCGGGAAGAGGATGCGCGCCGTCTGGTCGGTGCGGGCCATGCCGCTCGTGATAACACGGAACACGTCACGATCGCACGCGAGGTCGCGCAAAGCGCGCTCGCCCGCGCTCGACAGGGGCTCGTCGGTGCCCGCCCCGCTGTAGCGATGGTCTTCCGTGCCCGCCGTGGCACCATGGCGCACGAAGACGACCTCCAAAGGCGCGCCCGCGCCCTGCGTCCCTCGAGGAGCATCGGCAAGGTTTCCTTTGATGACCTGGGGAATCCCGCACGTCATGCGCACGACGACGTCGGCGCGCGCAGCGAGCGCGCATCCCAGGCGCCCCGCGCGCTCGCGCCATTGGGCGTCTTCCGCATGCATAGGGACGACCCCCGAGCCGACCAAGGACAGAATCACTGCGTCGAAGCCGATCAGCCGCTCGAGCGCCCGGTCAGCGTCGAGCGCGCGTACGAGTTCCTCAGCATGGTACGCGACGCGGCCGGCAAAAGCCGCGGAAACGCCGCCCTCCGCAAGCTGCGCCGCGTCGACGAAATCGTCCGCCGCGAACCCGAGCTTTTCGCGCACGAAGGTCCTCTTCCCCGAATGCGCGCCACCTACCACGAGCATCATAGGAGCATGCCCCCCGCCACCAGCATAGCAAGCATCGCGAGCTCGGCCCATTGCAGAAACCATCCGGCCAAATCCCCCGTCACCCCGCCGAAGCGGGACAGGGCAACATGGCGGTACCACGCGAGCGCCAAAAGCCCCGCCACCGCCATAAGGGCGCCGACGGCCCGAGCGCACGCGACCATCCCTGCAGCCGAAGCCGTAGCGAAAGCGCAAAGCGGCACGACGATCGCCGCGCGCTTCTTCGCAGGCGAGAGCCCCGCGGCCATGCCGTCCGCCCGCGCGGCAGGCCAGCATTCAACGGCGAGCCCCGAAAGCGCGCGGGAGAACACGAGCGAGCACAGAAGCGCGAGGAACGCCCCCGCCGTAAGCGGCAGCGCGGTGAACAGGGAAAACTGCAGAATAAGGTACACGACAACACCGATGACCCCGAAGGCGCCCGCCCGCGGGTCGTGCATGATCTCGAGCTTTCGCTCGCGCGGGGCCCAACTTGCAAGCGCATCGGAGGTGTCGCAGAGCCCGTCTAGGTGGATGCCACCCGTCACCACCACAGGCAGCGCCACGAGCACGGCCGCGACGATGGTCGCGGGCACGACAAGCAGGTTAGCCACGTACCCCCACGCCGTCATGAGGAAGCCTTCCGCAAGGCCCACCAGGGGAAACGCGGCAAGCGCATGGGTTGACCCGAAATCGGTCCAGGCCGATTTCGGGACGGGGATGCGCGAGAACGTTCCGAACGCCGCGCCGATTGCCTCTGCTATCTTCACCTTGTAGGTCCTTCGCCTTTCATCCACACGGGAATCCCGCATACCACTTCGACTGCGCGGTCGGCCATCGCCGTCACGCCCTCGTTCACGCGCGCGAGCGCGCGCCTCCATGCCTCGGTCCCCTCATCGTAGCGCATCCCATCGGCGAACACGTCGACGGTGACCACCACCGTATGCACAGCGGCCTGAGCGAGCCGTTCGATGCCTCCGAGCACCTCGCGCGCCGCAGCGTCGGGGTCACGTGGGGGCAAGCCGCCTTCCGGGAAGAGCTCGTTCGCAACCAGGTTGCCCACGTCCTCCAAAAGAAGCGTGCAGCCGCGCGGAAGCCCGGGCACTGCGGCGCCCACGTCACGCGTGCGCTCGAGGGTGGAAAACCCCTTGCCCTCGCGCAGCGCCCGATGGCGCGCGATGCGGCGGGCGCCCTCTTCCCCGAAGGGCTCCATCGTTGCCAGGTAAACGCGGGGGCCGTCGTGCCCGAGGCACAGGGACTCGGCGTAGGCGCTCTTGCCGCTCGCGGCGGCGCCGATGACGAGCGTCACCGTCATTTCCCGGCCTCGAAATGCTCGTAAGCAGCCATGCCAGTCGCCGTGAACGTCTTCCCATCCCGGTACACGCGCAGCGCCGAATCCAGAAGGGGCAGATACGCCATGGCGCCCGCGCCCTCGCCCAAGTGCATGCCTGCGTCGAGGGGTGCCTTTATGCCGAGCTCGCGAAGGAGCTCCTGGCTTGCGGGTTCGCTTGATGCGTGGGTGCCCACGAGGTAGCCCAAGGCGTTGGGGCACAGGCGCGCCGCGCACAGGGCCGCCGTGCAGGATATGACCCCGTCGAGGAGCGCCGGCGCCTTCGAGGCCGCGGCCCCCAGGTAGAAGCCGCACATCGCCGCGATGTCGAAGCCACCCACCTTCGAGAGTACGTCGATCGGGTCGGCGGGATCGGGCGAGTTCGCGTCGATAGCGCGCTCGACCACGTCGCGCTTGCGCGCGAGCGAGGCGTCCGAGAGCCCCGCGCCGCGCCCGACGAGGCTCCGCGCGTCCGCCCGGATGAGCACTGCAGCCACCGCCGCCGAGGTGGTCGTGTTGCCGATGCCCATCTCGCCCGCGGCGAGAAGGCGCACGCCGGCGCGCGCAAGCCCGCACGCGACGGCGATTCCGACCTCGATCGCGCGCACGGCCCCATCGCGAGACATGGCGGAGCCGTGCGCGATGTTGCCGCTCCCCCGCCGCACGTTCGCGCGTACCATGCGCGCGTCTTCTATGCCCCGGGCCATACCCACGTCGACGGGCACGACCTCGGCACCCGCGAACGCCGCCATGCGGCAGGCGCTCGTGGCCCCCTCGCACATGTTGCGCGCGACGGCTCGCGTCACGTCTTGCCCGCTTTGCGACACGCCTTCGGCAACGACCCCGTTGTCGGAGAAGAATACCGCGAGCGCACGGGGAAACTCGGCCACCTCGGCGCTCCCCTGAGCTGCGGCGATGCACGCGACGGCGTCTTCAAAGTCGCCCAATCCCCCCAAGGGGTGCGCGATGGAGTCCCACGCGGCATACGCGGCGGCGCGGGCGCACTCGTCTGCGGGCGCGATCCGGGAGAGCGCGGCTTCGAGCACGGCGCCCGGCGCCGACGAGAACGCGCGCTCGACTTCCTCGCGGATGCAGGCCAGCGCGGTTTCGGTTGCTTCAGCCATGCCGTCTCCTCTCTGCGAACGACGCTGCGGCAGACGCGAACGCGCGCGCAACGTCGGGGTTCGCAGGATAGTACACATGCGGGAAGCCCGCAACCAGGGACGGGGTGGTCGTCATGCACGGCCAGCCCTTGTCGCGCCGGGGCTTCTGCGCCCAGAAGTCGCCGCCCGGGCAGGTGGACTGCCAGTAGTGGAACTCGTGCGCGCGGATGCGTGTGCCGCGCGGCCCGTAGAGCCCGTCGCGTTGGGAAGTGAGATCCACGTACCCGAAATGGGACAGCCTTCCCCCGTTCTCGCTTGCGCCCTCAAGGGCGCCCGCAACAGGCCAGCGCCGCCCCTCGCTATCGGCGATTTCGCGCTGCAGGTACAGAAACCCACCGCATTCGGCGACCGTCGGCATGCCGGATTCCACCGCGCGCCGCACCGCCTCGCGCATCGGCGCGTTCTCGGAGAGCTGCCGCACATGGAGCTCCGGGTAGCCGCCTCCCAGATAGAGGGCGCTTGCCCCCCGCGGCAACTCGCTATCACACAAGGGGCTGAAAAAGGCCAGCTCGCAACCCAGGTCCTCGAGCGCGCGCAGGTTCTCCTCGTAGTAGAACGAGAACGCCTCGTCACGCGCGACGGCGACGATGGGCCGCGCTCCCGCGATCGGCTCCAACCGGTAAGGTTCCTCGCAGATATCGGGTGCCGTCGCCGCTATTTCGAGCAAGCGGTCGACGTCGACGCTCTTTTCCACCAGCTCGGCCATCTTGTCGATGCGCGCGGAGAGCTGCTCCACCTCGTCGGCGGTCACAAGCCCCAGATGCCGGCTTTCGAGCGAGAACGCCTCGTCAGCGGGGATATTCCCCAAAACCGCGACGCCCGTGTGCTTCTCGATCGCAGGCGCCGCATAGGCGCAGGCAGCGGCGCTCGTCTTGTTCAGCACGACGCCGCGCACGTTCGCACAAGGCAGGAACTCGGCGATGCCGCGAATTACGGCGGCGAGCGATAAAGACGCCCCGCGCCCGTTCACCACTAAAACGACCGGCGTTTCCGTGTCGCGCGCAACCTGGTAGCTGCTCGCATCGGCCACGCCGGGCGCCATGCCGTCGTAGAAGCCCATGACCCCCTCGAGCACCGCGACATCCGCGCCCGCGGCGCCGCGTGCGAGCAGGGCGCGCAGCGTCGGGGCGTCGGTGAAGAAGCCGTCTAAGTTGCCCGAGCGCGCGCCCACGACGCGACGATGAAAGAGCGGATCAATGTAGTCGGGGCCGCATTTGAAGGCCGCGCATGCAAGGCCGCGGCGCGCGAGCGCGCGCAGGAGCGCGCACGTAACGACCGTCTTGCCGCTCCCGCTCGAGGGCGCAGCGACCATGAAGCGCGGGATGGTCGTGCTCACCGGGCGCCGCCTTCCCCACCTGCACCACGCGCGCTGACGAGGAACACGGGGTTTTGCGCCTTCATAAGATGGTGCGAGCCTACAGCCTCGGCGCGGGCGGCCGACACCTGGCAAGCCTCGAACCCCTTAAAGCGCGAACTCGTGAGGAGCGCGCACGCCTCGGTGAGCGTCTCAACGGTGACGCATGGCACGCACAGGCGAACCTGCGAGTTCTTCTCGAGCGCCACCTCCACGATGGAGGGAAGCTCGCCCGCGCTCCCGCCGACGAACACGGCGTCGGGGACGGGCAGTATCGCGAGCGCTTCGGGGGCGACACCGGGGACCGCATGCACGTTGCCGCACCCGAATGCATCCGCGTTCTCTCGGATGAGCCGCACGCCGGCCGCGTTGCGCTCGACCGCCCATACCGACCCCGCTCGCGCGACGAGCGCCGCCTCGATCGACACGCTCCCCGTGCCGGCGCCGACGTCCCACACGGTGTCGGTCGCGGTAAGGCGCAGCTTCGCGAGCGCGACGGCGCGCACCTCCTGCTTGGTCATGGGAACGTCGCCGCGGATGAAGAGCTCGTCGGGAATGCCCGAGGAAGCGTACGGCCAGCGGGAACTCGCGGCGCGGGATGCGCCCGCAGAGTCCGCCGCGGAAGAAGCCGCCGCGGGCGCAGACACGCCGGCCGGCACCTCGGAGGCTGCGCTAGAGCCCGCAGGCGACCCGGCGCCGCCTGCGAAATCGATAAGCATCACGTTCAAGTCGTCGAACGTCTGACCTGTGATTTCACTTGCGGTCGCGCAGGTGATGCGCTCGTCGGGGTACGACAGGCGCTCGGCCACCGTCACGCACGCGTCCCCGAAGCCCGCCTGCACAAGCTCGCCCGAAAGCCGCGAGGGATCTTCCCCGCCCGACGTGACGAGGAAGAGCTCACCTGCGCGCTCGGCCTCGGCCACGATGTCGCACGCCACGCCGTGAGCGCTCGCGAAGCGCCAATCCTGCCATGGACGCGCGAGGCGCGCGGCGAGATACGACGCTGAGCTTATGCCGGGAATGACGCGCACGTCCACCTGCGCGTCGCCGGAGAGCGCCTCCACCAGGCGGCGCGCGCCGCTGAACAGCCCCACATCGCCCGTCATCACGACCACGACGCGCTGCCACGACGCCGCATCGGTGAGCGCGGCGACGATGTCCGCCGTCTTCACGAGCTCGCATCTCACCACGTCGGGCGGCACGTCGATGCCGGCAAGCGCGCGATGAGCGCCGATGACCACGTCGGCGATGTCGATCGCGTCGAGCGCCGCGCGCGAGAGCAAGTCGGGGTTTCCGGGCCCCGCCCCGATGATCGTTACCTTTCGCATGGAATCTCCCGATACCCGCGCGGCGTGACCATACGGCCGCCTACGAGCTTCGTGTCCGCGTTGCCGACGAACACGGTGGTGAACATGTCGGCGTCGATCTCCCCCAGCTCGGAGAGCCTGCACATGCCCGACTGCTGCCCCTCGCGCCCGATGTTGCGTACCCAGCCGCAGAGCGTGTCGGGGGCCTTCCATTCGAGCATAATCTTCGCCGCGCGTGAGAGCCTGTCGGCGCGCTTTCTGCTGCGCGGGTTGTACAAACAGATGCAGAAGTCGGCGCTCGCCACGGCGGCGAGCCTGCGCTCGATGACCTCCCATGGCGTGAGCAGGTCGGAGAGCGACACGACCGCGAAGTCGTGGGCAAGCGGGGCGCCGAGCACCGCCGACCCGCTCTGAGCCGCGGTGGCCCCGGCGATAACTTCCACGTCTACATCGGGGTAGTCCTCCGCAAGCTCCAGCACGGGGCTCGCCATGCCGTACACGCCCGCGTCGCCGCTGCACACGAGCGCCACGGCTTCTCCACTCTGCGCGCGCGAAAGCGCAAGGCGGCACCGTTCGACCTCGTGCATCATCGGCGTCGCGAGATGCGCCGCGTCGGGCACGGCGGCGAGCGCGAGCTCCACGTATTTCGTGTAACCCACAACGACGTCGGACGCCTCGAGCGCACGCCGAGCCGCAATCGTCATGCCGTCGGGGCCGCCCGGGCCGATTCCCACCACGAAGAGCTTTCCCATCACCGCTCCTTAAACGAAAGTTTAATAGTTACCTTGGAAAACGCGACGGTCACGCCGCCGTGAGCGAGCTTCGGGAAGATAAGTTTGCCCCCCTCCGCGAGCGCTGCCCGCTCGCACACGTTGTCGACCCCCACCGTCGCGCGCACGAAATCAGATGGCGAAACGCTGCCTTCGACCTGCGACAACTCCTCTGCGGAATACGTCGCAAGCGGGATATTGCGCGCGCAGCAGAAGGCGAGCAGACCCTCCTCGTGCGCCTTCACGTCGATCGTCGCCGCCTCGCGCACGGCCGAAGGCGAGATACCCACCTGCCCGCACGCGAGAAGAAACGCCTCCTCGATCGCTTCGGCGCACGCACCGCGACGGCATCCTATGCCCGCAACGATGCAGGGCACGACAAGGCGAAGCGGCTCGGGCGCAGGCGCCTGCGCCCGCACGCCCGCCGGCTTCCCCGTCTCACCGGCGGGCACGACCTCGCCCGTTGTCTCCGCCGCACGAACGGACGCACCTGCATTCGCGCCAGCGAACGGCGACACGACGATATCGGCCCGAGCGCGGTCGGACGCAATGTCAACCCCCTCAGGCGGCTGTCCCGAAATCGGCATGTCGGAATAGAGCGCCACGCGCCCGCCCGAAAGCAGCCGCGCCGACACTCGCTTGATGGCCTCGGGATTCGAAACGGCGAGCCCCGCACAGCGCGCCCACGTATCCACCGCCCACACGCCGCGGACGTCGGTCGCCGTGGTGATGACGGGGATGGCCCCTGCCGCGCGTGCCACAGTTTGCGCAAGCTCGTTCGCACCGCCCAAATGCCCCGACAAAAGCGGGACGGCAAAGCGCCCCGCCTCGTCGATCGCCACAACCGCGGGATCGTTTGCCTTCGAGGCGACATGCGGCGCGATCGCCCGCACGGCGATGCCCGCCGCGCCCACGAACAGAAGCGCGTCCGACGCTTCCCACGCGAGCGCCGTCCATGCGCGCAGGTCGGCCTTCCCCTCGCCGAACCCGCGCGAAACGGAAACGTCCCAGCCAGGGTCGTCTTCACCTGTCTGCGCGCAATCGGAAAGCGCGTGTGCGGTGCGCACCGCCAACGCATACCCCCTCTCAGTGAACGCTATGCAGGAAACCCTCATCTAGCGCACCACCATCGTCGAGAAGTAGCTGCCCCGATCGGGCACATCGTCGAGCGAGCGGTACACGCGCTCGCCCGGAAGCCCACAGTCCTCTACAAGCTCGGCACCGTCGAAGGCACCCTCCTCGCAAAGGAAGCGCTTCGTGTCCGCAAGCGAGCGGCGCGCCTTCATGACCACCTTCGTCCCCGGCCAGCCGATTGCGCGGCCCACCCCGTACAGAACGCCTTTACTCATACGTCGCCCCCAATTTCCCGATAACTGCATCGGCGCCCGACGTGCGGAAAAGCTCGCGGCGCTCGGCGTCGAACACGACCGCGGCGATGTCGCATGCGCCCGCCGCGCGGCGGCGCAACCTGTCCTCGATTGCCGCAGCGAGCGAGGCGCGCGCAGCGTCCCCCACGCCGGCGGCCTCGATTACCTCGAGCGCCGCCGTGGTCGTGACCGACGACATGATCTCGCACACGGTCTTCGCGCCCGCGCCGGCCAAGGCCGCGTGGGCGGCCAGAATCTCCGCGCGGCAGTCGGCGGTACGCGAATGGGTGTCCATGATGCCGCCCGCGACCTTCACCAGCTTGCCGATGTGTCCCACAAGAAGGACATTGGTAAATCCCTCGCGAACGCAGCAATCAATCGCATCGCCCACAAAGTTGGAGATGAAGACCACCGGCGCACCGTTTAGGTGGAAATGCCCCGAGATGAACTGCGCGCCGTAGTTGCCGGGCGTGAGCACGACTCCGCGCCGCCCCATAGCCGCATGCTGCCGGATCTCGAGCTCGATGCTGTCGCGCAAGGCAGCGAGGCTGCGCGGCTCGACGATGCCCGTCGTTCCCAGGATGGAGATGCCGTCCTCTATCCCCAGGTGCGGGTTGAAGGTCTTTTCGGCAAGGGCAACACCCTCGGGTACCGAAATCGTCACAGCAATGTTTCCAGAAAAGCCGTGCGCGGCGCACACCTCACGCACCGCAGAAGTAATCATCGCGCGCGGCGTCGCGTTGATGGCGGCCGCCCCCACCGGCTGCTCGAGCCCGGGCAACGTCACGCGCCCCACGCCCACGCCGCCATCGACGGAAACTTCCGATTCGTGCGCGGGCACGTCCTTGCTGCCCGCAGCACCCGTGCCCGACCCCGCATGTTCCACGCGCGCGTACACGAGCACGCCGTCGGTCACATCGGCATCGTCGCCTGCGTCCTTTCGCACGGCGCACTGGGCGCACCCCTCGCCGATGCATGCGTCGACCACGTCCGTCTCGACGGGCAGCCCGCCGGGGGTGACGATCGACACGCGGCCGACGGGCTTTCGTGACAAAAGCATCTCGCAGGCCGCCTTCGCCGCGAGCGCGGCGCAGCTCCCCGTGGTGTAGCCGCAGCGCAGGCGGGTCGTCCCGATATATATGTAGTGCTCGAAGGCCACGCTAGCTGCTCGCCTTCCGATACCCCGTGGCAAACGAAGGGTCGTAAAGCTTGCTGCGCTCATACGACTCCGCTTGCGCGCCGTCGTGCGAAAACCCGCCGCGAGCTCCGAGCACGCGGCCCACCACCACGAGCGCCGTGCGGTCGATGCCCTCTCGCGCGCCCGCATCGGCGAGCGTGCCCACTGTGCATCGCACCACGCGCTCCTCAGGCCAGGTCGCCTTGTACACGAGCGCGGCCGGCTCGTCGGAGCTGCGGCCCGCGGCCAAAAGCTCGGCGGAAAGCTCGGCGAGCATACCCGAGCTCAGGAAGATGACCATAGTCGAGCCGCTTTCCGCCATGGTGCGCATGCCCTCGCCCGCGGGCATGGGGGTGCGCCCGGAAAGCCGCGTGATCACGACCGACTGGCTGATTCCCGGCAGCGTGTATTCCTGGCGAAGCGCCGCCGCGGCACCGCAAAAGCTCGACACGCCGGGCACCACCTCGTAGTCCACGCCGCGCGCGTCGAGCGCGTCCATCTGCTCCTGGATGGCGCCGTACAGGCACGGGTCGCCCGTGTGCAGGCGCACCACTTCCTCGCCCCGTGCATCCGCCGCGCACATCACGTCGAGCACTTCCTCCAAGGTCATGTGCGCGCTGTCGTAGACGACGCAGGATTCCTTGCAATCGGCGAGCAGCTCGGGGTTCACAAGGCTCCCCGCCCAAACGACCACGTCGGCCGCGCGCAGAAGGCGCGCCCCGCGCAGCGTGATAAGGTCGGCGGCGCCCGAGCCTGCGCCAACGATATGAATCATCCGAGCCTTCCCTTCCCGTTTCTCATCGCAACCGTTTACGCCGCCATTCGCGCAGCGGGCAAAACACGGCGCCTGCGGCGGCAATCGGCGCAAATACGCAGGCAGAAGGCGCAATGCCGCCCGCCCTGGCTTTGACACGTTCACAAGTGCCCACTATCATAGTAAAAGATTCGGCAACGAGCATATGACAATCGGATAAAAGGAAATGACCGGCGCGGCGCCCGCACAGCCCGCGCTGGCTTGCGGAGGGAACCAGGTGGGAATCCTGGGCAAGGGACATTACTGTATAGGACGCGCGGGCGAACCGCCTCGCGCCCCAAGCCAGACTGCTTCGCCTTTTCCTCACGGCATCGCCGTGGCGTTAGCTCCTTGTGAACCCCGAGGGGTGCGCTTTTCTTTCGCTTGTGCCGACAAGCAACTGTCGCCGGGGGACCGGCAAACCGAGGAAAGGAAAAACCATGTCCGACCAGATGTCACGCCGCGGCTTCATGGGCGCCGCAGCAACCGGAGCCGTCGCGCTCGCCGGAGTCGCGCTCGCGGGCTGCTCCAACACCTCCGCGAGTTCCGAGAAATCGAGTGAAAAGGAGAAGGCCGTGAAGCCGGTCATCCTCGTCACGAGCTTCGGCACGAGCTACAACGACTCGCGCCACATCACCATCGGCGCCATCGAAGACGCTATCCGCGAGAAGTACTGGCAGGACTACGACATCCGCCGCGCCTTCACCGCGCAGATCATCATCGATAAGCTGAAGAAGCGCGACGGCATCACGATCGACAACATGACCGAGGCGCTCGACCGCTGCGTGGAAGACGGCGTGAAGGAAATCGTCGTGCAGCCGACGCATCTCATGGGTGGCCTGGAATACACCGACGTGAAAGACGAGCTCGACAAGTACGCCGACAAGTTCGACAAAATCTCGCTCGGCGACCCGCTGCTCACCTCCGACGACGACTACAAGAAGGTGGCCGCAGCCATTAAGGAGAACATGGCGTCCTTCGACGACGGCAAGACGGCGCTGTGCCTCATGGGCCACGGCACCGAAGCCGATTCCAACGCCGACTATGCCAAGATGCAGGAAGTGTTTAAGAACGAGGGCTTGACGCAGTTCTTCGTCGGCACCGTCGAGGCTGAACCGACCTGCGAGGATGTTATCGCCGCCGCGAGCGCCGCAGGCTACAAGAAGGCCGTGCTCGCGCCGTTCATGGTGGTCGCGGGCGACCACGCGAATAACGACATGGCAGACGAGACCGACCCCGACAGCTGGGCTGCGAAGTTCGTGGCCGCCGGCTTCGAAGTGACGTGCCTGCTCCAGGGTCTGGGACAGAACGTCGCGGTCGACGACATCTACGTCTCGCACGTGGACGACGCCATCGCCAAGCTGTAAACTCGCCGCGCACGGGGGCGCCGGTCGCGTCCCCGTGCAACGGGCATGCGCCTTCCCCGACTGACGGCGCATGCCCGTTGCATTCGCATCCCGCCCGCCCACCGCACGGCGCGGGCGGTCGAAGCGATTGAAAGGAACCCCCTCCATGTTGAAGAAAACCCTCGCCTTCGCCCTGTCAGCGGCGCTTTTCGCGTTCTCGCTCGCCGGCTGCGGCGGAAATTCAATCGACAGCGCAAAGGCAAGCGATGCCGATTCCCAGGAAAAGACCGAACAGGCGGCCGATGCGCCCGAGGGCGCAAGCGCTGCCCCCATCACCGCCGACAAGGTGGCCGACGGCACCTATCCGATCACCGTAGATTCCAGCTCGAACATGTTCAGGATTGTGGACGCCCAGCTCATCGTGGAAAACGGCTCCATGCACTGCGTGATGACGCTTTCCGGCACGGGCTACGGCAAGCTCTTCATGGGCACGGGCGACGAGGCTGCCGCCGCGAGCGAGGCCGACTTCATCCCCTATGTGGAAAACGCGGAAGGCAAGTACACCTACGACGTGCCCGTTGAAGCGCTCGACGAGGACACCGCCTGCGCCGCGTGGAGTATTAGAAAAGAGCAGTGGTACGACCGCACGCTCGTGTTCGAATCCGCCGGCGTCGATCTGCGCGCCGACGCACTGAAGTAACGCCATGCGGTCGATTCTTCCCAAGGGGGAAAGCAGGAAGCGTCGCAGCATCGCGGTGCGCGCGATCGCCTGCGTTCTCGTCGCCCTGCTCGCGCTTCCCTTCGCAGGGTGCAGTGCGAGCCCGAACGCGACCGGTGCCACAGCGGACTCTCAGGAATACACTGTGAGCGTCTCGCTTTCCGGTGGGTCAGGGCGTGCAAGCATCGCCTCGCCCACCACAATTGTGAAGGATGGCGACACCTACACCGCGACCATCACCTGGTCGAGTTCGAACTACGACAAGATGACCGTCGACGGCGTGGACTACGCGCCCGCAAACGACGGCGGCAACTCCACGTTCGAGATACCCGTCACGCTCGACGAGGACATGGCCGTGTCGGCCGAGACCGTCGCCATGTCGACGCCGCACACCATCGACTACACGCTCCACTTCGACTCATCCACCATGAAGGAGAAAACGGGCGACGATGCAAGCGGCGGCTCCCCTGCGAGAACGGCTTCAAGCGCCGCGGCCGACTTCCACAACGCCGATTTGGGCTGCGGCTGGAAGCCGACGGGGACGCTTCAGCTTGAATACGCCGAGCACTTCACTGTCGACGAGTTCGAAGGCGGCCTGCGGCTTATCTGCATTTCGAACGGGGAGCGCTTCCTCGTGGTGCCGCAAGATGCGAAGGTACCTGATGGGTTGAGCTCCGACATCGCGGTCATAAGGCGCCCCGCCGACAAGGTGTACCTCGTGTCGTCGGCGACGATGTGCCTGGTCGACGCGCTCGATGCGAACGACAATATCATCATGTCGGGCACGAAGGCCGACGATTGCTCGGTCGCGGGCTTCAAAAGCGCACTCGAAAGTGGGGCGATCGCCTACGGCGGCAAGTACAGCGCGCCCGACTACGAGCGAATATCGACCTCGGGCTGCACGCTCGCCATCGAGAACACCATGATCAACCACACACCGGATGTGAAGGAAAAGCTGCAGAAACTCGGGCTCGTCGTGCTCACCGAACAGTCGTCGAGCGAGCCCGAAGCACTCGGGCGCGTCGAGTGGATTAAGCTTTTCGGCGTCCTGTTCGACAAGGAAGACGAGGCCGCGCACCTGTTCAACGAGCAGAAGACCCGCGTCGAGCAAACGTCGGGGCTCGCGTCGTCAGGTAAAACCGTGGCGTATTTCTACATTAACTCGAACGGGGCCGCCGTCACGCGGCGGGCGGGCGACTACGTGGCGCAGATGATCGAGCTTGCAGGCGGCAACTACGCGCTCGATGACGCGCAGACGGCGTCGACGTCAGGTTCGTCAGTAACGCTCGAAATGGAGCGCTTCTACGCGACGGCGAAGGATGCCGACATTATCGTCTACAACGGCACCATCGACGAATCGGTTGCCACCTTGAACGACTTCGTAGGCAAAAACGCGCTATTGTCGCAGTTCAAAGCCGTGAAGAACGGCAACGTCTGGGTCACAAGCGCCGACATGTACCAGCAGATGACTTCCACCGCCGACATTATCGACGAGCTGCACGGGGCGTTCACCGGCGATGACGCGAGCAACTTCCATTATCTGAGGAAGCTCGGCTAGCACCATGAGAAGCCGACTTTCCATGGCATACGACGAATCGGGGCGCGCCGCGCGGTGTCGCGTCGTGACGGCGCTGCTCGCTGTTGCCCTCATCGTGCTCGTCGGGGCCAACCTGTGCATCGGGAGCGTGCTCGTGCCCGCAGGCCACATCCCCGGCATCCTTTCGGGCGGCGCGGCCAATTCCATGGAAAGCCAAGTCATCTGGGAGATTCGCCTGCCGCGCGTGCTTTCAGCCGTGCTTCTCGGCGGGGCACTTTCGCTCTCCGGGTTCCTGCTGCAGACGTTTTTCAACAATCCCATCGCCGACCCGTTCATCTTGGGCGTCTCCTCGGGCGCAAAGTTCGTCGTCGCGCTTACGATGATCGTACTTCTGGGCGCGAACCAGGCCATGTCCTCGCCGGCCATGGTGGCCGCAGCGTTTCTGGGCTCGCTTATCACCATCGGCTTCGTGCTCCTCATCGCACGGCGCATAAGTTCCATGGCCATGCTCATCGTGGCGGGCGTCATGGTGGGATACATCTGCTCGGCGGCGACGAACTTCCTTATCGCCTTCGCCGACGACCAGTCCATCGTGAACCTGCACAACTGGTCTTTGGGTAGCTTCTCGGGTTCGAGCTGGGACGACATCGCGGTCATCGCGGTCGTGGTGATCACCGTGAGCGCATGCGTATTCGCGATATCGAAGCCCCTTTCCGCCTTCCAGCTGGGAGGAGCCTACGCGAAAAGCGTCGGCGTGAACGTCGCACGCTTCCACGTGGTGCTCGTCCTTCTAGCGAGCATGCTCTCCGCCTGCGTGACCGCGTTCGCTGGTCCGGTGTCGTTCGTAGGCATCGCGGTTCCGCATCTCGTTAAGTCGGCGCTGAAGTCGTCGAAGCCCATCCGCGTGATTCCTGCGTGCTTCTTGGGAGGCGCCATCTTCTGCGCGGGCTGCGATTTGATCGCGCGCACGCTGTTCTCCCCCGTCGAGCTTTCCATCAGCGCCGTCACCGCCATCTTCGGCGCGCCGGTGGTTATCGCACTCATGTTGAAGAAGCGGGTGAGGTAGATGGGGAAATTCGTGCCGCAGCCCAAAACGCTCGGAGGGGACATTCCATGCTTAAACAGTCCTAAGCTCGCACGAAAGCGCCAGAAGGCGCTTTCGGCTCGTGCGGAACTGCGCGCGGGACGTCTCCTCCGAGCGGAGTCGAACCTCGAAACCCCGGTCGAAACGCAGGCTGACGGAGTGCCGCTTTTCCGCATAAGCGACCTGTCGGCGGGCTACGACAAGAAGGTCGTAGTCGAAGGCGTCGATCTGGAGGTTCGCGCGGGCGACGTCGTGGCGCTCATCGGGCCGAACGGCTCGGGCAAGTCGACCATCTTGAAAACAATCACACGCCATCTGGCACCGCTTGCCGGCACGGTCGAGCTCGACGGGCGGGAGATTTCCCGATGGAAGACGGCGGAGTTCGCAAGGAACCTTGCCGTTATGCTGACAGATCGCCCCCGGACCGAGCTCCTCACCTGCCGCGATATCGTAGAGGCGGGAAGGCATCCCTACACCGGGCGAATGGGCACACTCACGCTCGATGACCATAATCGGGTCGACGAGGCCATGAAAACCGCACATGTGGAAGGGCTCGCCGAGCGCGACTTCATGCAGATAAGCGACGGGCAACGCCAGCGCGTCATGCTCGCACGCGCCATCGCGCAGGATCCGCGTGTGCTCGTGCTCGATGAGCCCACGTCGTATCTCGATATCCGCTACCAGATCGACCTGCTGCGAATACTTCGCCACCTTGCGAAATCGCGGAATGTTGCTGTCATCATGTCCATCCACGAACTCGAGCTCGCGCAGAAAAGCGCCGACAAGGTGATTTGCGTGAAGGACGGCCGGGTCTTCCGCGCCGGCGCACCCGAGGACATATTCACGCGCGAGACGATTGGCGAGCTCTACGGCCTTCAACATGGCACCTTCAACGAGCGCTTCGGCAGCGTGGAAATTGGGCGCCCACACGGCGATGCACACACGTTCGTCATCGCCGGCGCAGGTACGGGGTCGGCTGTGTTTCGCCAGCTCATCCGGCAGGGCAAGGCGTTCTACGCGGGCGTTCTGCACGAAGGGGACATCGACTGCGAGCTCGCGCGCGACCTGGCGACGGAATGCGTGGCCGAGCGCGCCTTCGAGCCGATCGGGGATAAAACCATAGCCCGCGCCAAAGAGCTCCTCGTCCACTGCGCGCGCCTTATCGTGTGCCCCGCCGCCTTCGGCACCATAAACGCCCGCAACGCAGAGCTCGTCGAGTTCGCACGCTCGCATGGTATCGAGGTCATGCGAGCGTGCGAAGGCGCATCGGAGGATTCCCATTTGGAGTGGGAAGAATAAACTGGACTTTCTTTTAAGGATCCTCAGGCTAAAGCTCCTACGCCGGCGAGGTCTCCAAGGCGCCGGAGAACCTCGTGAACAGGAATTTCCACGCCGACGAGCCCAACTAGGCCTAATCCAAGCGAGATTCCAGACTCGACAGGCCATTGAGAGTCAGGTCGTTGGCGACCTCCGAGACGCGCTCGATAGGAACCGAGCCATCAGACAACGCCCACGTGCGATAGATACCGATAATACCCGACAGCAAAAACGCCAGATAGTAATCGAACATCTCGTCCTTGAGACCTTGGGGCAGCAGATCGCGCTCGGCAATCTCATGTTCGAGCGGCGCACGAAGACGAGCCATGAAATCATCGAGCGGAATATTCTCGATCAGCTGACGATTGAGCACTAAGTTGTTGCACAGTGCCTCATTAACGGTTTTAAAGAAGGTCGCCGCCGCGCCAAGAGCGCGCTCGCTGGTGTCACCGTCCATAGAAGCAAGCGTTTTCTCGACCGAGTCGACAATCATCTCCACCACATCGACGGCAATGGCATCGAGCAGGCCGTCAACCGTACCAAAGTGAACGTAAAAGGTCTTGCGGTCGACATTGGCCTCGCGCGCGATGGCACTCACCGTAATGTCTGCCAGCGGCTTTTCCATGAGCAGGCGCTCGAAAGCCGAAAGGATGGCATTACGGCTGCGAACGATGCGACGATCAAGACGCGGTTTGCTGGTTGCCATGGGCGTGTCCCTTCGATATGCGAGCATTCATCAACAGATGAGAGATAATCTACGTAAGAGGATTATCCCCCATACAGCACAAATATGCCTCGCATCATGAAGAACGCACGACTGCCCTACTGCGACTTAGGGTGCTTCTTCTTATTGAGTGCCGACGGAGATACGCGAATACCGTCTCCTGTCTGACGCACATAGGCCTTATGAGCCGGCTTAGCGCTCCCAGAAGCCTTCTGAGCGTGCTTCTTGGGATCAACGGTAACAGCATTCGTGGGGTGCGGCTTAGTGGGCGCAGAGGGCGTCTGAGGCGTGCGGCCGAGCTTGCGCATCACGCGATCCCAGCGCGCATGGATGCTCTCGTTGTGGGCGCTCTTAAGTCCCAGCAGGGGCGCAGCCAAAATGGTAGGCGCAATAAACGTAATGAGACGCCACAGCAGATAGCCGGCGGTCGAAGCCGAACCGAAGAAATGACCCAAGAACAATGCAAAGCCGCCCTCAGCGCCACCAGTTCCACCGGGCAAAGGAACCGCAGAGCTTAACAGCTGGACAAAGGCGCTCGCGGCCATGACCGAGAAAAAGTCGACCTCGTGGTGGCCAAAGGCAAGCATCAGGAAATACGGAACCAGATAGAAAAACGCGAGCTGCAGCATGGTGATAAACACGGTGAGCAGCATGGAAGAAAAATGTCCGGCCGAAAGCTTGAACTTCTCGGAGAAGGAGTAGATCTCGCCATCGACAAACGTGCGCCAACTCTCGATCTTAGTGGCCGAGACACCAATGCGCTCGAGCCAATTGATGATGCAATGGGCGACGCGCGTGACGGTCTTAGGCATGAGCGCGACGGCGAAGATGCCAAGCAAGATGCAGCAGTGTCCACCAAAGCTAAAGACGCACAGCAGCGTCATGTCGCCGTAGCGTTCGGCAAAAAACGGCATACGGGCGAGCAGCAGGATAGCGCCCCAGGCGACCAGGCCAAACTGGTACACGATAAAACGCGTGAACTGCGTGGCTCCGGCCTCGCCCACGTTTTGGCCGGCCTTGGTCAGGCGATAGATCTGAGCTGGGGTGGAGCCCATCATCATGGGCGTCAGGTTACCAAAGAAGATGCCACTCGCCTCGACCGAGATCAGGTCGCGGATGCCGACGGGCGAATTGGGATCGAGCCAGACGGCGATCGCATAGGCCACAATGCCAAAGAACAGGTACATGAACATGCAAAGACACGCGACAACGAGCCATGACGCCTGGACGCTCGACATAGCGGCCCAGAACTGCCCCATCTGCCCGGTTACCACCAGATAGACGATATAACCTACCAGCACGACGCCGATAAAGATGGCGCCGCGGCGTGCGCTCTTATTGTCATCTCCGCCCGAGGCCTCAACCTCGACCTGGGGCTTAGACGTATGCTGAGAGGACTCCGTCATGAGACTCCTTCTAACAGTCAAAATATCTTGGATATTGTACCCGTAAGGGCCATAGGCAGAACGCAAAGCTCTGGTTCAAACGGGAATTGCAGACGGTTGTTTAAAAATAAAAAACCCGGCCTTCCATAGGAAGTCCGGGTATCAGATGCGTGGTAGCCCGTACCAGATTCGAACTGGTGATCTCCGCCTTGAGAGGGCGGCGTCCTAAACCGCTAGACGAACGGGCCACATGACATCTGCACTGCCGTGCTGCGAGATAATATATTACGGGACAAAAAACGTCAGCGCAAGAAGAAATTCCAAATTGCCGAAAAATTGTCGGCAGGTTATGGAACACGCAGGTAAACTAGGTAGCTAATTCAAGTTGAGATGGACCAAAAGAGCTTCGCGATCGTTGGGAATGTTGTCTTCGATCACGGCGTCGAGGGCGGAGTTGAGAAGCTGCCCCAGTTCCGGCCCGGGCTTGACTCCAGCACGGATCAGGTCGCCGCCGTTGATGGCGAGCATCTTGAGCGTATAGGGCTCCCCCGCCCTCAGCAGCTCGTGCGCCATCGCGCGCATCTCCTCAATCGTCTCAACGTAATAGAAGCACGATGGGGCCTTGCCAAGCGTGTCAGCACGCTTGAGGTCCATGAGCTCGTCAATCAGGCGGGCCGTGTCGACGCCCTCACCCGAAAGCGCGCGCATCATATTGAGCAGGCAGGAGCGCTCGGGGCG
Source organism: uncultured Collinsella sp. (assembly GCA_937950325.1). Taxonomy (GTDB): domain Bacteria; phylum Actinomycetota; class Coriobacteriia; order Coriobacteriales; family Coriobacteriaceae; genus Collinsella. The sequence goes on along the minus strand of CALFDJ010000038.1, from coordinate 116,106 downwards.
CAGCGGCTTATCGTGATATTTGATGAGCAGGCAAACGTCGCGCACCAGGTCGTGCGAGAGTGCCAGGCGATCCATAATGACGCGCGCTTTCTTGGCGCCGAGCTCGGGATGACCGTAGAAGTGTCCGCTGCCGGCGTGATCGACCGTAAAGCACTCGGGCTTGGAGACATCGTGCAAAAACGCCGCCCACATAAGGCTCGACGATGGCGCGACGCCGTCGCACAGCGCCAGCTCCCCTGCCACCGTCAGCACACGGGCGATATGCTCGTAGACGTTAAACGCATGATAGACACTTCGCTGATCAAACCCGCGACCCGCTGCCAACTCGGGCACAGCGGCGCAGATGAGCTCAGGGTAGCGCAACATGGCGTCTCCCCCGTGACCGGTCGAAAGAATGCCCTCGAGCTCAATACCCACACGCTCACGCGCCACGGCATCGAGCAGCGGCGCGCACTCGGCAAGCGCACGCTTGGTCTCGGGCTCAATCATAAAGTCCAGACGGCAGGCAAAGCGCACAGCACGCAGCATGCGCAGGGCGTCCTCGTTGAAGCGACGCTTGGGATCGCCGACAGCGCGAATCAGCTTGCGCTCCAAGTCACCCTGGCCGTCGTAGCGGTCGACAAGCCCGCGCTCGGGATGCCAGGCCATGGCATTGACGGTAAAGTCGCGGCGCGCCAGATCGTCCTCGAGCGAGCAGGCACGCTCCACACTCTGGGGATGGCGACCATCGGTGTAAAAGCCATCCAGACGGTACGTGGTGACCTCGATACGCTCGCCATCGGAAATAGCCGTGATTCCGCCAAATTTAATGCCCGACTCCACAACCGCGATGCCGGCGGCCTCGAGCGCCGCTTTGGACTCCTGCCACAGGCCGCTACAGCACATATCAACATCGTGGCTGGGGTACCCCATCAGGGCGTCGCGCACCCAACCGCCCACGTACCAAGCCTCAAGACCAGCCGCCTCAAGCGCGCGCAGGACGCGCAGGGACGCATCGGACGGTTGAGTACCGTTGAGCGAAACATTGCACATGCCTATGGCCTCCTGCGACTATCAAATTGGCTATCGATTGCGTCTGCAAGAAGTCTAGCAAGAAACAGCCTCCACTGCACACGCAAGTCCGATAAACAAAAACGCATCCGTCCTAGTCTAAGACGGATGCGAAATAATCAAACTATTCAGACAAGGTGCCGGAACTAGCAGACCTGGCGAACCTCGATGTGATTCTTATATTCGTCCACCTTGGCAAAATCACCCAGACCGGGGCACTCGACCACGTTGGCGCCAGTGGCCATCGAAAGGCGCAGGGCGTCCCCGACGCGCTCGGGGGCGTCGTGCCACACGGACAGGAAGGCAGCGAGCGAGGAATCGCCGGCGCACACCGTCGACAGCAGCTTGACGTCGAAGGTGCGGTTGGCAAACCAGATATGCTCGCCGTTGGAGAAGTACGCACCGGCGCCACCAAGGGTCAGCAGCACGTTCTTGGCGCCCTTGGCGTGCAGCTCGGCCATAGCGCCCTTGACGGACTCGTCGTCGCCACCGCTCACCTTGATGCCAAAGATGTCAAGCAGCTCATCGTCATTGGGCTTGATCAGCAGTGGCTCCAGAGCAATGAGGTCTGCCAGCTGATGGCTCGAGATGTCGAGGACGAACTCGGCCCCCTTGGCCTTGACACGGCGCAGGACCTCGGCCAAGAAGCCCTCGGAAGTGTTGGGAGGCAGCGAGCCGCTGATGACCAGGCAGGTCATGTCATCGAGCGAATCGATAAGTTCAAACATCTCCTGCTCGTTGGCCTCATTGATGGCGGCACCGGCATTGACCATGTTGTACTCGGTGTCGGGACCGGCGTTGAGGAACACATTGACGCGCGTAATACCGTCGGTCCACACGGGCTTGACGGGCACGCCCAGGGCCTCGGCGCCCTTAACGATAAACTCACCCGAGAAGCCGGCGAAGAAACCCAGGATCGTGGTGTCGACACCATAGTGGTCAAGCGTAAACGAGACGTTGAGGCCTTTGCCGTTGGGCGTGTAGACGGCATTGCGGGTACGCGTGACGGTATTGGCAGTAAGGCCGTCGCAGGCGATGTTGTAATCAATGGCGGGATTAGCAGTGAGCGTGTAAATCATGAATGTTCCTTTCACGAAGCAACGTGTTAATGAAAGTATATTCCACGCATCGGTAAAAGGCTAGGACAACTCGGTGAACGGTGTGGAAGCGATGAAGTACGGCAGGACACCTCTCCCCCATGGCGGAACAAAAAAGGCGCCCCGGCCGAAACCGGGGCGCCGCATGCGCACGAATATGTCGCGTTTCGATTACTGACGATCGAGCTTGCGGACAGCAACGCGCTTGCTGTACTCGTCGACGTGACCGAAGTCACCAATGCCGACGGACTCGGCAACGTTGGCGCCGGTGGCCATAGCGAGCTTCATGGCCTCCTCGACGTTGTCGCGATCCCTGTACCACTTGTGCAGGAACGCAGCGAGGGTGCAGTCGCCGGCGCAGACGGAAGAGACCAGCTTGATGTTGAACTCACGCTTGGCGTACCAGATGTCCTCGCCGTTGGAGAAGTAAGCGTCGCCGCGGCTACCACGGGTGAGCAGCACGTTCTGAACGCCGGCGTCGTGAGCCATCTTCATGGCAACGCGGACCTCGTCGTCGGTGTCGACCGGCACGCCGAAGATGGCCTTCATCTCGTGATGGTTCGGCTTGATGAGCAGCGGCTTCTTGTGAGCGAGCTCCTTGAGCTTGTCGGAGGACAGGTCCAGGACGACGTCAGCGCCACGAGCCTGAGCGTGCTCCATGACCTGAGCCAGGAAGTCGGGCGTAGCTTTGGGAGGCACGGAGCCGGAGACAATCAGGCACTCGAGATCGCCCGCGGTGTCCAGGATGTTGTAGAGCTCCTCCTGGTGCTGCGGCGTGATCGGAGCACCCGGGTTCAGGATGCCGTACTCGTGCTGGCCATCGTTGACGTAGGTGTTAATGCGCGTGATACCGTCGGTCCAGACCGGGCGGCAGAGGCAACCCAGGTTCATGACCTCCTCGACGATAAACTTACCCGTGAAGCCAGCGAAGAAGCCGAGCGCGACGGTGTCGACGCCCATCTTCTTAAAGGCGAAGGACACGTCGAGGCCCTTGCCGTTAGCCGTGTAGCTGGCCGAGCCGGTGCGGACGTTCTCGTCGGGCTCGAGCGGAGAGCTCGAAACCGTCATGTCGACAGCCGGGTTAGCGGTTAGCGTGTAGAACATTTACAGTACCCCCTGTATATGTGAGGGCCGCGTGGTCGGCCCATTCCAACCACGCGGTTACCTCTGATACCAAATTAGCGAGCTGCGGACTCGAGCAGTGCCTTGACCTCGGCGGCGGTGTTGCAGGCGAGCGCCTTCTCGGCGAGCTCGTCGCACTCGGCCTTGGTCCACTGGCTGATGGTCTTGCGGGCGCGCAGGATCGACGGAGCGCTCATCGAGAACTCCTCCAGGCCCCAGCTGATCAGCAGCGGCTCGAGCAGCGGATCGGCAGCGGCCTCGCCGCACATACCGACCATGATGCCGGCCTTCACGCCGCTCTCGATGATGTTCTTGAGCGAGCGGAGCACGGCGGGATAGTACACCTGGTACAGGTTGGAGATGGTGTCGTTGCCACGGTCGGCGCACATGGTGTAGCCGATCAGGTCGTTGGTGCCGATGGAGAAGAAGTCGGCGACCTCGGCAAGACGGTCTGCGAGCAGCGAAGCGGCGGGCGTCTCAACCATAATGCCGACCTCGATGTTCTCGTTGAACTTTCGACCCTCTTCGGTCAGCTCGGCCTTGCACTGCTCGACGAGCTCCTTGACAGCCAAGACCTCCTCGACGCAGGTGACGAGTGGGATCATGATCTTGACGTCACCGAAGGCGCTAGCGCGCAGCAGAGCGCGGAGCTGGACCTTGTACTGGTCGGGATTAGCCAGGCAGTAACGCACGGCGCGGAAGCCCATGAAGGGGTTGTCTTCCTTGACCATATGCAGATATGGAATCTCCTTGTCGCCACCCACATCGAGCGTGCGGATGATGACCGGAGCACCCTTGAGCGCGCTGGCGACCTTACGGTAGGCGTTGAACTGCTCCTCCTCGGAAGGAAGCTCAGCAGAGTCCATGAACAGGAACTCGGAGCGGAACAGACCGATAGCCTCGGCGTCGTGATCGAGCGCGTTGGGCACGTCATCGGGGTTACCGATGTTGCAGGCGATGATCTTCTTGATGCCATCAGCAGTCACGGAAGGCTTGCCACGGAAGGCCTCGAGGGCTGCCTTCTCGGCAGCGAAGGCCTCGGCCTTGGCGGTGTAGGCAGCGAGCGTCTCCTCGTCGGGATCGGCCTCGACGATACCCTTGCCGCCGTCGACGACAACGGTCATGCCGTTGCGCAGTGCGGTGCAGCTGTTGGAGACCGAAAGGACAGCCGGGATCTCGAGGGCGCGCGCAATGATCGCGGAGTGCGACGTGCGGCCACCGGTCTCGGTGACGATACCGGCAACGTGGGCCTTATCGATCGTGGCGGTCATGGACGGCGTGAGGTCGTGCACGACAACGACAGTGTTCTCGGGCAGGACGGAGAGGTCGACGACCTCCTTGCCCAGCAGCTCGGCCAGAATACCGGTGCGGATGTCGGCGATGTCAGCCGCGCGAAGACGGAACATCTCGTCGTCCATGGACAGGAACATGTTCTCGAACATGGTCGAGGTGTCCATGAGCGCCTGCTCGGCGCAGGTACCGCCGTCAATGGCGGCGTTGATGGCGTCGGTCATACCCGGATCCTGAGCCAGAACAATGTGTCCGCTCATGATCTCGGCCTCGGCCTCGCCCACCGTCTCCTTCATGTGGTCGGCCTGAGCCTGGGTCTTCTCGCAGAAGACCGAAAGAGCGGACTGATAGCGCTCCTTCTCTGCTGCCGAATCAGCAACCTCGTGCGGCTCAAACGTCAAGTCGGGATCGACGGCGACCATGACGGTGCCGATACCGATGCCCTCGGAAGCGTTGACTCCCTGATACATTCCCATTCCTCTCTCCGTGTCATGTGATAAAGCGTTTTGCCATATCCATGACAAAAGAGCGCAGTTACCTTACAACAGGTCACTGCGCCCCCAAATATGAACTTAGTTGTTCAACATGCGACCCGTTTGAGTTCTACTCGCCAAGACCGCTCTTGATGAGCTCGATGGCAGCAGCCAGAGCCTCGGCCTCGTCGGCGCCGTCGCACTTGACCTCGACCTCAGTACCGCAGGGGATACCAGCAGCCATGAGGGCCATCGGGGACTTGCCGTTGACCTCCTTCTCGGGGGTGACGACCGTCACGTCACAGGCGTACTTGCCCATGGTGGAGGCGAACAGACCAGCCGGACGCATGTGCAGACCCTGAGGATTAACGAGGGTAGCCTTCTCAGAAACCATAATTGACTCCTTTTTGTGTTTAACCCCTGTCATGCATGTGGCAGGAGTCAGATTCACGACGTTCTTTATATTAACTCACATCAAACGGTTTTTCATTATGTTTCAGACGAATTATTGGACAGATGTGTTTGTCGTCCGCTTGCTCGCCCACAGGGGCCCGTGCGCGGCCTGTGAGATTTCCTGCTCTACAGTCCTGCTCGCACGAAGAGCACATTAAGTGCTCTTCGGCTCGTGCGGAACTCGCGATAAATCTCACAGGCCGCGCACGGGCCCCTGTGGGCGAGCAGGCTGCGGAAACTCGGTCGGTCCAGAGCAATATCGTGCAAACGGAAATCTGGCTGATGATCTGTTCGCGACAAAGACTCGATAGGTAGCCCCCTCTATGCCCTTTTATAAGTTGCGGTGAAATAGAGACTGAATTTGGGGTTGAATCGTTTAAACAGTCCCTATTTCACCGCAACTTATGGGAGGGGTAGAAAAAGGCGGAGGCCCTGGAGAGGGACTCCGCCTTATATACAGGGGGCGATGGTATTCGCGTGTTGCGGGATTAGACCAGGCGGGCGTTGATCGTCTTGGCGATCTCGGCGGCGTCGGTGGAACCCTTGACGGTGGCACGGAAGTCCTCGTCCATAAGCGCCTCGGCGACCTTGGACAGGATCTTGAGGTGCGTGGTTCCAGCCTGAGCGCCCGGGATGAGCAGGGCGATGGCAACGTTGACGGGAGCGCCGTCCATGGTGTCCCAACCGGTCACGCCGGACTCGTCCTTGACGACGATGACGGCAGCCTCGGTAATGGCGTCGGACTTGGCATGCGGGATGGCGAAGCCCTCCATCATGCCCGTGGTGCCCTCGGCCTCGCGGGCCAGGAAGGCGTTCATCACGGCGTCGGCGTCGCTGGCGATACCGGCCTTGACAGCCTGGTTGGAAACGAAGCTCAGAGCCTCGTCACGAGAAGCGAAGTCCTCGGCGACAAAGACGTTCTCGACCTTCACGAAGTCAGCAGCCTCGGCCTTGGGGGCCTCGACGGCAGCGGCCTTGGGGGCCTCAACCGGCTTGGTTGCAGGAGCGGGCTTCTGGTTCTTCTCGAAGTCGTACTTCTTGAAGGCCACGAACAGGATGCCACCGACCACAGCGCCGATGAGGATCGCGAGGACCCACAGCGGACCGTTCTCGACAACGGGCAGGACCAGGAAGCCGCCGTGAGGCGCCGGATCGTGAACGTTGAAGAAGATGGTCAAGATGGAAGCGATGGAAGAACCGAGCATCATGATGGGCATAACGGGCCAGATGTTCTTGGTCATGAACGGAATGGCGCCCTCGGTGATGTGGGTGCAACCAAGGATGAGGTTGACGATACCGGCGTCATGATCCTCCTGGCTGAAGTACTTCTTGCCGACAACGACGGCGAAGGTGGTGATCAGCGGCGGAACGATGCAAGCGGCGGAGACGGCAGCCATGAAGTTGGTGCCGAAGTTGTAGGTCTCGGTGCCGACGCCAGCTTCGAGAGCGGTACCGAGCAGGAAGGTGCCAGTAGCGTAAGCAGCCTTGTTGACCGGGCCGCCCATATCAAAGGCGCACATGCAGCCGATGGCCAGGCCAAGGATCACCGGACCGGAGTTACCGAGGCTCTGCAGGAAATCCATCATGCCCTGGTTAATGGCAGCCATGGGGCCGGAAATACCGAGCATGACCAGACCGACGATGGCGGTAGAGCACAGCGGATACAGGAAGATTGCCTTCAGGCCATTAAGGCTCGCAGGAATTTTAGAGAAAACCTTCTCGAGCAGCAGGATGACATAGCCAGCGAGGAAGCCGCCGACGATGCCGCCTAGGAAGCCAAAGCCCACACCTGCGCCACCGGCGTCGATCATGCCGGTATCGGCGTTAACAGGCAAGCCCTGGATGGAAATCATACCGGCGACGAAACCGGGGACGAGCGCCGGGCGCTTGCCGATGGACTCGGCGATGTAAGCGGAGAGCACCGGAACCATGAGGTTCATGGCGATACCGCCGATAATCTTGAGCATCGCGGCAAAGCTGTTGTAGTCGGCAGCCGTCGAATCAAAGGACGTGATGCCCCACAGGAACGAAATGGCGGTCAGAACACCACCGGCAACGACGAAGACCAGCATGTGGCTGACGCCGTTCATGAGGTGCTTGTAGATGACGTGACCGATGGACTCCTTCTCCTCGACCTCGTCCTCGACATCGGCGGCAGCGGCAACCGTGTCGTCGCCCTTGGCGGCGAGCGCGCGGTCGATCAGCTTACCAGCAGCCTCGACAGACAGGGCCTTGGAAACACCAACGGAAACCATGGGCTTACCGGCGAAACGCTCAGCCTGGACATCCTTATCGGCTGCGACAACGACGGCCTTGGCACCGGCGATCTCGCTCTTGGTGAGCTCGTTCTCGACGCCGACCTGGCCATGAGTCTCGACCTTTATGGTCAGACCTCGCTCGGCAGCAGCCTTCTCCAGCGCCTCCTTCGCCATGAAGGTGTGCGCAATGCCGGTCGGGCAACCGGTCGCGGCGATGATGTCAAACTTAGCCATGTGTCCCTCCTTCTTGAGTACAGCGCCCGCGGGCGCTCCCCTACACGCGCTTCGATGCGCGTTTTTCCACACTTGAAAGATACCAACCTACCGTCCGCGTGAGAAGAGACAAGGCGCAATTCTCCGGTGAAAGGTTCTTTCATAACCGTAAACGGCAAGTGAAAGTTTACCATCAACACTTGAAACGGCAAGGTGTATCTTGTAATTGAAAATGCCCGTATACTATGGCATTGCAAATCAAGCTAGATTTTCATGCCAACCAGGAGCCATCCATGACCGATAGTAGCAAGAGCGCACTTTCCCTCATTAGTACCCATCAGGGATACAGCGAGTCCGAGCAGCGCATTGTCGACTATATATTGGAGCACCAGTCCGAGGCGCCACGCCTCACGGCCGCTCAGCTCTCGCGCGCTGCCGCCACGTCCGAGGCGACCGTTTCGCGTTTCTGCCGCAAGCTGGGCTTTGGCAGCTTCCGCAGCTTTCAGTTTTCGTTGGCGCGCGACTTAGAGAGTCAGCGCAACGAGGGCCTGACCGACGAGGTCTCACTCGACAACATGGAGCAGAGCCTTAAAAATATCCTCGCCGCCAAGGTGAGTGAGCTTAATGCGACCATCGACGGCATTGATCACGACACGTTGGCCGCAGTTGTACACGCGCTTAAGAATGCCGGCGTTATTGAGTTCGCCGCCGTGGGCAATACAAACGCGGTCGCGCTCGACGCGACATTTAAGTTTTCGCAGCTGGGCCTGCGCTGCATGACGAGTACCATTAGCGAGACATCAATCGGCTTTGCGCTCACGTTGCGCCCGGGTGACGTCATCGTGCTAATCTCAAACTCCGGCAAATCGCGCCGACTGAATCGCATGGCAAAAGCGGCTCGCGACTGCGGCGCAACCGTAGTCGTCATCAGCAGCGACAGCAAATCCCCACTCGCGCGCCTGGCAGACTACACCTTTAATACCGTCAACCACGAAGCACTACTGACAACGGGCGACTTCGCGTTCTCCAAGATGAGCGCCACGATGATCATCGAGGTCATCTACAACTTCCTGCTGCCCGAAATCGAAGACGCCCGCGAGCATATCAGCTACTACGAAGAGCTCATCCAGCCGGATAAGGTTGTGGAGTAAAACGCGTAGTGGGACAAAAATATCAGTCTATTTTGTCCCACCAACACCGCTGATACGACCTAACCTCGAGCTTCTTCAAGCATCTGCTTGGCATGCGCAAGACTTGCCTCCGATTGGTCGCCGCTGAGCATGCGGGCAATCTCGGCAGTGCGAGCATCCCCAGCCACCTCATCCAGATGCGTCTGGGGAACGTCGCCGGGCTCTTTACTGACCACGTAGTGCTTGTCGGCCATAACCGCAACCTGCGCCAGGTGTGTTACGACAATCACCTGATGCATAGCGGCGAGATCTGCCAGCACGCCCGCGAGCGCACGCGCCGTGGAGCCACCGACACCAGCATCGACCTCGTCAAACACCAGCGTATCAACACCGTCCGCGTTACCGAGGACGACCTTGCTTGCCAGCATGACGCGGCTGAGCTCGCCGCCCGACGCAATGCGGCGCAGGGGACGTGGCGTCAAGCCGGCACCGCTGCGGTATAGCAGCTCGTAGCTCGAAGGACCAACGGGCGTCCACTCAGCACGGGGAAGATCGCGCGACTCCCAGACGAGCTCGGCACCGCCCATCTCCAAGCGAGCCATCTGGCGGCCGACCTCGTGGCAGAAGCGCGGGGCCGCCGTATTGCGAGCGCGCTTAAGTGCCCTAGCAGCAGCGAACAGCTCGCGCTCGGCGCTCCCGAGTGCCTCACGCGCCTTTTTGATCTGTTCATCGCCATCATCGACCAGCGACAGCAGCTCTTGTGAGCGGTCGCGCATGGCAAAGACATCGTCCATGGTCGGACCCCACTGACGCAGCAGGCCCTTGAGGTCGGAATACCGCTCGCGCATGCGAGCGAGCTCGCGAGGATCGAAGGCGACCCCATCGCGATAGGAACGAAGCTCGTTCGCGCAATCCTCAAGAGAGATGCAGGCATCCGAAAGTGCATCGGCAATGTCGCCCAGTTTGCGATCGACGGTAGCCATTCGGGAAAGCTCCGCCACGGCACTGTTCACGGCATCGAGCGCTCCCCCTTCAGAGGCAAGCGATGCATGGGCATCATTAGCTGTGGCAACCAGTACCTCGGCATGTTCGGAGCGCGGCAGCAGTTCCTCGAGTTCCTCATACTCGCCTGGCTTGGGGTCGACCTCGCCGATGCGCTCGAGGGCAAAACGCGCTTCCTCGACGCGACTCCCCTGCGCACGCGAGGCCTCCTCGACGCGACGGACCTCCTTGGCAGCCGCGCGCGAGGCTTTAAAGCAGGCGCGGTACACATCCAGCGCCTCAAGCGCAGAGCGCCCCGCCCAGGCATCGACCATCGCAACGTGATGCGCCGGATCGAGCAAGCGCTGGTGCTCGTGCTGGCCGCACAGATCCATCATCACGCCAACGCGCTCCGAAAGCTCGCGCACACTGGCGATGCGGCCGTCAATCTTCACGCGGCTGCGGCCCTCGGCAGAAAGGCTACGCTGGACCGTGAAACCCTCCGTGTCGTGTGGACCGTCGAACAGCCGCGCCTCAACGCTAGCAAGCGCCTCGCCCTCGCGCACCGTCGAAGAATCCGCGCGCTCGCCCAAAATAAGCTTGAGGGCCGAGAGCAGCGCGGTCTTGCCGGCGCCGGTTTCTCCGGTCAGAACCGTTAGGCCCGCGCTCGGAACCAGCGTCGCCTCGCGAATGAGTGCAATGTTAGAAACCTGCAGCTCATCGATCATGACGGACTCCGTAGAAAACGCGGCTCACCGAGTTATAGAAGCTCTCGGGGCCGTAATCGAGGAGCAGCACATCTCCGGGCCCGCGGCGCACAGCCACGCTCTCAACGGTGCCGTCGCAGGTAATAAACTGTCCATCGATAGCAATCGCCGGAACACTCGGACGGTCATCAGACATAAAGATCTCGACGACATCACTCGGCGAAGTCAAAAAGGCACGAGCCTGAATGGTGTGCGGCGCAATGGGTACGCAGACCATGCCCGTATAGTCGGGGCTCACGATGGGGCCGCCTGCGGATAGTGCATAGCCAGTGGAGCCGGTCGCCGTGGACACGACCACGCCGTCGCCACGCAGGCGATCGATATGGTGGCCGGACACCGTGATGTCAAACTCGACCATATCGGACAGGGGGCCGCGCGTGAGCGCCATGTCGTTGAGGGCGAACGTGCGCACGACATCCTTCGTACCGTCTTCGCGCACGGACACGATATCCGCAGCGATGGTGGCGCGACGGCTCACATGCAGCTCGCCGGACAGGGCGTCGCTTACGACCTGCAGAATGTCGCGCTCCTCGGGACTCGCAGCAGTTAAAAAGCCCAGGTGACCATAGGAAAGACCGAGGATAGGAATCTCGCGATGGTTGAGGATGCGGGCAGCGCGCAGCAACGTACCGTCCCCGCCGAGCGTAATGACTAGATCGGAGCCATCAATATCAGGCGTGCTTTGAATCTTCGATCGCTGGTCGGCAGCCCATGCGACTTCATAGCCCTGGCGCGTCAGCCAAAGCTCGAGCATCAAGCCGCTCTCGACCGCCTCTTGCTTGTAATAATTGGGAACCAGAAAGACCTTCATAGCATTGCAGCTTTCTCGCTCATAACCGATACCTGGAATTGCAGCTCGTCTTGCGAGCGGTCGCCGGGGTCAAATCTCGTGCCGTACAGGAAAAACTCAACGTTGCCCTTGGCACCATGAATGGGTGACACGCACACATCGACCGGGAAGAGGCCCTTGGCAGCAAAGAGTTCAACCGCCGCCACGAGTGTATCGCGGCGCACGGCGGGATCGGTCACGATGCCGCCCTCGCCCACCAGCGCCGCCGGAGCCTCAAACTGCGGCTTTACGAGCGTGCAGAATGCACCCGTAGGCGCCAGGCACGCCAGCACCGCATCGATAATGTTCGCGATGCTGGTAAACGAGACATCACACACAGCCAGGTCGATGGCGCCGGCATAGCCAAGCTCAGGCAGCTGCGTCCCGTTTGTGCGCTCATGCAGCATCACGCGATCGTCCTGACGCAACGACCAATCGAACTGGGCGCGACCCACGTCCACCGAGACAACGGTCGCAGCTCCGCGCTTGAGCAGACAATCGGTAAAGCCGCCGGTAGAGCAGCCCACATCCAGACAGGCAAGGCCCGTCGGATTGATGCCAAAAGCATCAAGCGCACCTTCGAGCTTAAGTCCGCCGCGGCCAACATAGGGAATGCGCCCCTTCACGTGCAGCGGCAGGCCTGGGATCACCTTAAGGCCCGGCGAAGTCAAGCGCTCGCCGCCACTCGAGACCAAGCCGGCCATAAGAGTGCGAAGGGCATCCGCGCGATCGGCGCAGATGCCCTGTGAAATCAGTTCGTCATCAAGACGCACGCGTTTCATGAATGCCATCAACCATTCGTATCCGGAAATGCGGCCTAGCTATCCTGGGATTCGTTTGCCGCATCCTCATCGTATTCCTGCTCGAGCTTGTCGGCCTCACGCGGCGTCAACTCAAACTTGTCGACCATATCGACCGCGCGGGAGCCCAGCTCAATCGCCTCGTCAAACAAATCGAGCGAACGCTCCAAGGAGGTATCCTTGGAGCGAACGGTAGCGATAATCTGGTCCAAGCGGTCCGAGATCTCGTCGAAGTTACGGACAGAACCCTCTGGCATGACTACTCCTCGACGGAGTCGATGTCAGCCCCGGCGGCATCCGCATCCTCGGCCAGCACGCCAGCCTCAGCCTGAGCAACCGCAACCTTTGCGGCAGCCTCGGCAGCCTGGGCCTCCTCGCGGGCGCGATCTTCGGCTAGCAGCTCCTGGTACAGGTCCTCGCCCGGCAGCTCCTCGCTGCGAGCGATCTTGCCCAGCACGCCGTTGACGAACGACGCGGACTGGTCGGTGCCATAGGCCTTGGCAAGCTCGACAGCCTCGTTGATCACGATGGCGTCCGAGACCTCCTCGTCGGTGAGGAAACGCATCTCGTAAACGGCGATACGCAGCAGATTGCGGTCGGCGCCGGGCATGCGCATAAGATCCCAGTTCTTGGCAACGGCGCGCAGAGCGCAGTCGATGCGGTCGATATGCTCGTAGGCACCGCGGCAAAGCTCCAGCGCATAGGGGTCGAGGGGACCCTTCGAGATCAGGAAATCGCCCTCGAGGACGCGCTCGAGCGGACTGTCCGTGGCCTCGGCCTGGAACAGCAGCTGCAGCGCCTGACTGCGGGCAAGCGTACGCCCGCGATAAACCTTAAGGCTCAAAGGTTACTCCTTGGGGAAAACGAGGCCATCGATGCAAACGTCAACGCGCTCGACCTCGACGCCCACCTGAGCATCGATGGCGGCGACCACGGCGGCGCGAACGGCCTCGGCGAGTTTCTTGAACGGATAGCCAAAGAACACCACGACACGCACGGTGAGTGCGAGCTTGTCGCCGACGACCTCGGCCTCGACCGCCGGCTCGGAAGCCGGGGCCTTGGACGAGAGCATCATGGAGACAAGGTTGGTGGCAAGGTCCTTGACGCCAACGGAGGCGATGCCCTCGACATCCGACACGGCGCGCGAGACGATGGCGGTCAGAACATCGGGCGAAATGCCGATGCCGTCAATCTTGATTTCCTGGGGCATGAGTCCTCCTAGAAGAGTTGGTTGCTAGACGCGGGAGACGAACTTGCCGTCGCGGGTGTCAACCTTGATGACCTCGCCCTCGTTGAGGTACATGGGGACCTGGATGACAGCGCCGGTGTCAATCGTGGCCGGCTTGGTGGAACCCTGGACGGTGTCGCCCTTAAAGCCCGGGTCGGTCTGGACGATGGTGGTCTCGATGAACATCGGCGGCGTCACGCCCATGAGCTCATCGTCGGCGAAGAGCAGCTGGCAGATGTCGTTCTCGCGCAGCCACTTGGAGTTCTCGCCCACCATGTCCTCGGGAACGGGAACCTGCTCATAGGTCTCATTGTCCATGAAGATGTAGTCGGCGCCATCGTTGTAGAGGTACTGGAACTCACGGGTGGTGAGCATAACGCTCTCGAACTTGGTGCCAGCGTTGCAGGTGTTCTCGACGACGCGGCCGCTCTTGATGTCGCGGGTCTTGTAGCGCACGAACGCGCCGCCCTTGCCCGGCTTGACATGCTGGAACTCGACGATGGTGTAGACCTTGTCCTTAATGCGGAGACCGAGGCCGTTCTTGAAGTCGGCGGTAGAAATGGTAGGCATAGCGACCTTTCTTGTTATGGGCAGAACGCACAAGCGTCCAAATTACATACGAGCGAAATTATACACTTGCAGAGCTCGCCTGCAGCGAGCGCATAAAAAGAGAACGCGGGGCGTCCGAATCTATCCGGACGCCCCGCCCCAAAAATCTATCGAAATGGACTAGCAATCGATGACGTGGAGGTCATGCGGCGTCTTGGTGAAGGGCTCGTAGCCGTTCTCGGTGACCACGCCGTAGTCCTCCAGGCGCACGCCGCCCACGCCGGGCAGGTAGACGCCGGGCTCCATGGTGATAACCGAGCCGACCTCGATGATGTTCTTGCTGCGATTGAAGTTGGGCAGCTCGTGGATGTCGATACCAACGCCGTGGCCCAGGCCATGGTTGTAGTAATCGCCATAGCCGGCATCGCCGATAATCTTCTTGGAAAGCTTGAAAATGTCGTTGCCCTCGACGCCCGGATGGATGGCGGCGACGCACTCCTCGTGCGTACGGCGCACGAGCGCGTACAGGTCGAGCTGCTCCTGGGTAGGCTCGCCCATCACGACGGTGCGCGTCATGTCGGAACGATAGTCGCAGTAGCCCGCGCCGTAATCCATGAGGACGAAGTCGCCCTTCTCGATCACGCGGTCACTCGGCACGGCGTGCGGATTGGCGGTGTTGGGGCCGCTCGCCACAATGGAGCCGAAGGCCAGGCTGTCGGCGCCGTTGGCGAACATAAAGTTCTCGAGCTCGTTGCGAACCTGTTTCTCGGTCATACCGGGCTTAATAAAGCCGAGCATATGCTGGAAGGCGGCGTCGGTGATCGACTGCGCATGGCGCATGAGCTCGATCTCCTCGGCGTCCTTGATGGCGCGCATCTTACGGATGTCGTCATGCATCAGCGGCAACATGCAGGCGACGGAACGATCCTCCAGACCACGCTGAATACCCTGGTAGAAGTTGACCTGCATGTCGTCCTCGACAGCGCAGACGCGGCACTTGTTGGCCGCGATCTTGCCGGCGACCCAACCGGGGATGGTGCCCTCGTCCATGTCGTAGACCCAGGGACTGCCGGCGGGCGTGTTCTCCTCAAAGCTGTTGAGGTAGCGCGAGTCGGTATGGAACAGGCACTGGTCAGCCGTAATAAACGCCGCGTGCGGGAACTCGAAGGTGTAGTCGAAGACGCCCTTCACGCCCGTGAGCCAACGAAGGTTGGCCTCGTCGCGCACCACGATAGCGTCGTAGCCGCGCTCGACCATCAGGGCACGGACACGCTCGATACGACCGGCAGGACCGGCAGCAAACTCAGACATGCAGATTCCTTTCTTGTTGTCTCAAAAAGTGCGGGACGGGTCTCAACCGAACGACGGAATCGCATGCCATCCGCAACCGATTGAAAACCCGCCCCTCAACATGATACGAAAGACGATGGATGTCAATAAATCTTAGAGAAGTTCTTTGCGAGAAGCCAAGTAGGCGTGAGCATGGCGCTCAAGAACCTCGTCCTCAACACTCGTTAGACGAATGGCGCCGAGCGCTGCGGGCAGCGGCAACATGCTGCGGTTCGAGCGGGCGAACTGCTGCTTGCGGAACTCCTCGATAAACGCGGTGGGCTCCAGGTCGAAGGCAAGCTCCTCGATGCCAAAGTCCTCCAGGCAGTCATCGACCTCAAAAACGTAATCGATATCGAAGTCGCAAGCATCGTGGGCAACGCGCGCCTCAAAACGCATGCCCTCGGACAACAGCTGGTAGGCAGGGATCTGCGAAGCGGCATCGCCCAAGCAGGCGCGCAGGGTACGCTCCCCCGTCTTGCCAAAATCGAGCGCATGGCGGGCGCTCGGGTTCGTGGCCATCAGTACGTCCTTGCGGGCAGTCTGAGACCACTGAACGGCATTAACGAGCGCGACCTCCTCGCCCGCGAGAATCTCGGGGACGGTCTCAGTAAACTGATTCCAGCGGGACTTGCTGCTCGAAAGCATGGTGCCAACAAGTACCACATAGCCGAGCTTGAGGTCCTCGGGGTCCGCCTCGCGAACAAGGTCGAGGTCACACACGACCAGGCCCGGCTCGGGACGAAACGCGATAGCGGGAAGCGCATTCACCGACGAGGCGACGAGCGGCTTCATGGTCGTCGCGACCGTGAGCATGGCATCGAACGTCGTCGGCAGCAAGGCGCACTCGGTGCGACCGCACCACTGATTGGAACACCAGCAAACGACCGAGCAGGTCGCCGTGTCGCCGACAGCGACAACGAGATCGTCGCAGGTAATGCCGTTAGTCGACAGGGCGCCAAAGACGGCATCGACATCGGCGAGAGCCGCGCCATCAGGCGAAACCTCAAGCGAAAGCTGCGACACGGCAAAACCGGCGTCGACCAGCGCATGCTCGACGACCTCGCCAAAACGTTCGGATGTGGCGTCGTTCCAAACCACCATCGCGCGCTTAGGCTTGCCCACAGCCGAGGCAAACATGCGCGGCAGCTCCTCGAACGCGCCCAATCCGACGCGGACATCGACACTGCGGTTTTGGAAATTGATAAGTTGACGGCGAATCATAGCAGTCCACGCTCCAAAAGCTTCTCGGCACAAAGGTAGGAAACGTCCTCGAAGGACTTGTTGCGAATATCAAGGGTAATATCGGCGGCCTGGCGATACAGCGGACGGCGATGCTCAAACAGGTGCGCAGCATGCTCGGGCGAGCGGAAATCGGGTCGGGTATCGGAGCGGCGAATCTGGCGCAACGAGTCCTCAAAGTCGCCTTCGAGGTACACGCATGTACCCATCTCGTGCATCAGTTCAATGTTCACCGGTGTCTCGACGATGCCGCCCCCGCACGATACCAGCAGGCTGCGCTCGCTTTGAAGGGAACGGAGTGCCGAAGTCTCGAGCTCGCGAAAACGATCCTCGCCCTCGGTCGCAAATATCTCGGTCACCGACTTGCCGCATCGACGCACAACCAAACGATCGGTATCGATGAACCGACGCTTGAACATAGTACCCACGTTGCGCGCAAGCGTCGACTTGCCCGCGCCCAAAAAGCCGATAAAGAAGATATGGTCGCAGCCGTGTTTGATGTGCTGAGACATGGCGAAACCTATTCCTCGCAGGGAAGGTCGCGCAGGGCCCGGCGCTCAAAGATACGGAAGATCTGCGTATACCACAGGTCCTGGGTTGCCTGCGGCTTGACCAGAATAGTGTCAACACCGGCAAAGTTACCGCTCCACACGTCCGTGTAAAGCTGATCGCCGATCAGCACGGCCTCGTCGGCCGTGGCGCCCAGACGCTTAAGACCGGCCTTCAGGGCAAAGGGCGCTGGCTTCATGGCATGGCTGATGGCCTCGAGCCCCAGCTCGCGCGCCGATGCCATGACCTGGTCGCGATGCCAGTTGTTGGACACCATACACAGCTTAAAGCCCTTGGCATGGGCGGCTTCGAGCCAGGCGGAAACCGCAGCGGGCACCTGCTCGGTATCACGCGGCACCAGGGTATTGTCACGGTCGAGTAGAATGGCGCGCTTGCCGTCGGCCCACAGGGTATCGAGGTCGATGCGATCGACCGAGGCGACATATCGTTTGGGGCTAAAAATCCTCATGATCAATTCCAAGACTGTTGATGCTCTTCGTAGGTCTTCGAGAAATACTCCTCATCCTGTGTAATGTAGAAATACAGGTCATCGGAGTCGGTCGGCTCAAGGGTAGCCTTGAGCGCCTCGAGCGACGGAGAGCAGATGGGCGTGGGCGGCAGGCCCTCGTGCTTATAGGTGTTATATGGGCTATCGCTCTGCAGGTCGTCGGCGGTAACCTCGCCACCGGTGACGTACATCATGGTGGCGTCGCTGTTGAGATAGCGCAGGCCATCGAGCTTGCCGGCCAGGCGGTTGTAGAAGACCGAGGCCACATGCGCGCGCTGGTCGGCGTTAAGGCCCTCGCGCTCGACGATCGAGGCAAGGTTAACGATGTCGTAATCGGACATCTCCACGCCATAGCGATCCTTGATCTTGGCCTCGCAGCTGACAAAGTCAAGCGACTTATACTCAGCGTTGAACTGGTCAAGCATGGCGCGAATCACATCATCGGCAGACGGGTCCTTACCCAACGAATAGGTCTTGGGGAATAGGAAGCCCTCGAGCGAATCGTTCGCGGCGTCCTTAAGGAAGGCGTAATCATTCACATAATTGCTCGCCTTAGCCTGGTTAAGGAAGTCTTTCTTAGAAATGCTGTCGTACGCCTTGGCCACGCGGTCGGCGACCTGATCGACCGTCAGGCCCTCAGGAATCGTGAGCGCATCGGAGCCGGCGTTGGGACCTTCCATAAGCTGCTGGACGACCTTCGTGGCGTCCATAAGCGTGGTAAACGAATACTTACCCGGCTTAAGC
The DNA here is from genome assembly GCA_937950325.1 of uncultured Collinsella sp. Lineage (GTDB taxonomy): Bacteria > Actinomycetota > Coriobacteriia > Coriobacteriales > Coriobacteriaceae > Collinsella. Next base: position 97,494 of record CALFDJ010000038.1, on the reverse strand, counting down.
GACATATCGGCGTTGAGCTTTTTGACCGCCGCATAATAATCCTTGGGATTATCGACGATATGGTTCTCGGAGAGAATCGAGGCGATAGTGTCGCCCGAAGCACCATCGGGAATCGTGATAGTAACTTGCTGGCCAGCAGCGACTTTCGCATCCTCACCGCCAAAGAAGCCCTTGACGGCTGGCACGACAAAGAAAACGATCGCGACAAGCGCAAGCACGGCGACGACGCCACCGATAATCATAGGCACCGGAGAGCTTTTCTTTTGGGCACCACGGCGGGCGTGCGTGTTATAGCTCGAGCGCGTGGCCGGAGCAACGCCGTGCGAGCCATGAGCATGATGTGCGTGGGAGCGCGATTGCGGGGCCTGCCCCTGCGTGCGCTGGGCAGGAGCCTGTTGCTTAAAACGAGCGCCGCCAGCGGGCTGCGCGGGACGAGCGGCGGGCTGTTGAGCAGCACGCTGAGTAGGCTGAGCCGAACGCTGCGTCGGCTGCGCCGGGCGCTGACCAGGCTGAGCAGGACGCGGCGCGGGCTGCCGTGTACGATTCTGCTGGCGCGGATCGGAAGCGCTAGACATGCTGAACCTCCTCGTTTTTACGATCGAGCCATGTCTGCAAGAACAGACTGGCGGCGATCATGTCAATCTTGCCCCTCATCTGCTTTTCGTTGAGCCCCTGCTCTCGCAGGATTCGCTTGGCCTCCTGCGAGGACAGACGCTCGTCCTCAAACTCCAGCGGAAGTTCGAGCTCGTCGGCAATCTTTTGGGCCACGGCGGCGACGCGCTCGGCCTGGGGGCCGGGCTCACCGGCCATGGTCAAGGGACGTCCGCTTACCAGGATATCGGGCTCATAGTCCTCAACCAGGTAGCGAAACGTCTTTGCCATGCCAGTGACCTCGGCAGCAGGAAGCACCTTGACAGGCATCGCCATCTTGCCATCACGGCTCGAGACGGCAATGCCAATCCTGGTCTCCCCTATGTCCAGCGCGAGCGCGACCACAGCGACAACCTAGGTTCTTAGGCGCCGAGCGCGGTCTTGGCGGCCGCGAGGGCATCGGCGATACCGGCGGCGTTCTTGCCACCGGCCTGGGCCATGTTGGGACGACCGCCACCGCGACCATCGACCAGGCCCGCGATCTGCTTGATCACGTTGCCGGCGTGGAAACCGGCCTTCACGGCGTCATCGGAGCCGGCGGCGAGCAGAGCCGGGGTGCCCTTCTCGGTCACGCTGGCAACAACGCAGGCGACGGGGCCGGCGACCTTCTGGTGCACGGTATCCCAAACGTTGCGCAGGTCGGCAGCCTCGAGACCCTGAAGCTCAGCGACAACGAGCTTGTAGCCATTCAGCTCGACAGCGCCGTCGATGGCGCTGGAGATCGCATCGGAGGAGCCACCGGTGAGAGCCTTCTTGAGCTTGCTGGAAGTCTCGCGCAGCTCGGCCTGCAGGTTCTCCACGCGGGCGGGAACCTCGTCAACGCGGCACTTGAGCGCAGCGGCGGCGGCGTCAACGAGCGCCAGGCGGTCGGCCATGTAGTCGAGAGCGCCCTTGGAGGTCACAGCCTCGATGCGGCGGACATTCGAGCCCGTGGAGGACTCGGAAATGATCTTGAACAGGCCAATCTCGGCGGTATTGGCGGCATGGGTGCCACCGCAGAGCTCGCGGGAGAACGGCTGGTCCTCGGCGCCCACGGAGACGACGCGGACGACATCGCCGTACTTCTCGCCAAACAGTGCGACAGCGCCGGCGGCCTTGGCCTCGTCGATGCCCATGACGCGGGTCACGACCGGCTTGGAAGCGAAGATCTGCTGGTTGACCAGGTCCTCGACAGCCTTGAGCTGGTCGGAGGACAGAGCCTCGAAGTGCGTGAAGTCAAAGCGCAGGTGCTCGGGCGTCACCAGCGAGCCGGCCTGGGAGACATGCTCGCCCAGGACCTGTTTAAGGGCAGCGTCGAGCAGGTGCGTGGCGGTGTGGTTGCGGCGCAGGAAGCCACGGCGCTCGGCGTCGAGCGCGGCGGTCACGGTTGCACCGACGGTCAGCGTGCCCTCGGCAACGTGCGCGACGTGGGCATACAGGCCGTTGTGGTTCTTGGTATCGGAAACGGTCAGTGCAACGCCCTCGGCGGAAAGCTTGCCGGCGTCGCCCTGCTGGCCGCCCATCTCGGCGTAGAACGGGGTGCGGTCGAGCACGACCTCAACGTCCTCGCTGGCGGCAGCGGACTCGACGGACTCGCCGTTGCGAACGATGGCGACAACCTTGGCGCCCTCGATGACGTCGTTGTCATAGCCGTCGAACTCGGTCGCGGCAACCTTGTCGGAAAGCTCGACCCACACGTCGTTAAAGCTACCCCAGGCATCGCCCTTGGCGTTGGCGCGGGCGCGGGCCTTCTGGTCCTCCATGCAAGCGGTAAAGCCATCCATGTCGACGTCGTGACCGGCGGTGCCGGCGATCTCGACAGTCAGGTCAATGGGGAAACCAAAGGTGTCGTGCAGCTTAAAGGCAACGTCGCCCGGAAGGACAGCGCCATCGGCGAGCGCGGCCAGGGCCTCGTCCAGGTAAACGCGGCCGTTGTCGAGCGTCGTGGAGAAACGCTCCTCCTCGGAAGCGACGATGCCCTTGACGAGCGCAACGTTCTTGAGCAGCTCGGGATAGGCCTCGCCCATCTGGGCGTTGACCTCGTCGATAAACTTGGTCAGGAAGGCGCCCTCGATGCCCAGCAGGCGACCGTGGAACACGGCGCGGCGGAGCAGGCGGCGCAGGACGTACTCGCGACCCTCGTTACCGGGCAGGATGCCGTCCGAGATCATAAAGTCGACGGCACGGGAATGGTCGGCAATGATGCGCAGGGAGCGGCTGGCGCCGGAGTAATCGTCGGCGTCATAGGTCTTGCCGCTGATCTCCTCACCGAGCTTGATGAGGTGCTGCATCAGATCGCCGTCGTAGTTAGCGGTCTTGTGCTGCATGATGGCGGCCATGCGCTCCAGACCCATGCCCGTATCGAGGTTGCGGTGCGGCAGCTCCGGCATGGAGCCGTCCTCCTGGCGGTCGTACTGGGTAAACACGAGGTTCCAGAACTCAAGGAAGCGGTCGCAGTCGCAGCCGGGCTTGCAGTCGGGGCTACCGCAACCGACCTCCTCGCCCATGTCAAAGTAGATCTCGGAGCACGGACCGCAGGGGCCGGTGGGGCCAGCGGCCCAGAAGTTGTCGTCCTCGCCCAGGCGGGAGATGTGGTCCTCGGCAACGCCCAGGGAGCGCCACACGTCGTGGGTCTCGTCGTCCTCGGTAAAGACGGTGAAGTACAGGCGGTCGAGCGGCAGCTTGAACTCCTTGGTGATGAGCTCAAAGGCCCAAGCGCAGGCCTGCTGCTTGGAGACGCCGCCAAAGGAGAAATCGCCGAGCATCTCAAAGAAGGACAGGTGACGGCCGTCCTCGCCGATGCAGTCGATGTCGTTGGTGCGGACGCACTTCTGGCAGGAAATCGCGCCGATCTCCTTCATGGTCTTCTTGCCCTGGTAGTACTCCTTAAACTGGTTCATGCCGGCGTTGGCAAGCAGCAGCGAAGGATCGTCGGGGACGAGGGACGAAGAAGGATAGAGCTTAAGACCGCGCTCCTCAAAGAAGTTGAGGAACTTGGAGCGAATCTCGGCCGTAGTCATTGACGGGTAGTCAGCACTCATAGAGGGAATCTCCTCGGTTTCACATCGAAACAGTTCAAACGTAACGATATTACCATCCCACCGCCCCAGTGCAAAAAAGAGGGCCGCCAAACAGCGACCCTCCAGCGAAAGTGCATGTTATTTAGGACTAAGCAATCCTTTGAAAAAAATGATTTAGTAAAATACCAAATAAGAATCATCCGGAAGGAGCGACCGATGAATACCAAACGATTTATCTTGAATGCACTTCTGGTAGTGGCACTTTTAGCGCTCTTGGCCTTCTCCCAATGGTACGCAAACCAACCAGCATTTGGCTACGTACTGTATGCAGTGACGTCCGGCGACAACGCTTATTGCCCTCTGCGCGCAATTGACATTCTCTATTTCTATGTAGCCGGCCCCTTATCAGTCGCTTTGCTCGTGTTTCTTGTCTTTTACAACATCAAGAAACGCTAACGGAGCTTATTTGGAATCTGAATCGTCCATGGAGCCGTCGATGCCGGTTTTGGTGTCGTCGTCCGTATTGGAATCGTCATCCTTGGCGAAGGGGTTCTTGAAAAAGCCCGTCGCGTCGGGCTGAAGACCCGACAGCTTAATCCAGGGATTATCGAGTTCTGGTTTGGGCATAGCCTTAGCCTCCGGCGCGGTCTCGTTGCCGATGAGCTCGGACTCATAGATGAACGTATCGTCTCCAAGCGCGTCATAGGCGGCGACCGGGTTGCCCTCGGCATCGCGATACGGCGTTCCCTTAAACACGGCGCCGTCGTATGCCACGAGCTGGCGGCCGGTCTCGTTCTCAAAGTAGTAGACGAAAATGCCCTTGAGGGCCGCGCACAACGGGATGGCGATGACCATGCCGATGGGGCCCATGAGTGCCGAACCAATAACGAGGGCCGTCAGACTCATGATGGGATGCACCTGGACCGAGCTCTGCATGACCTTAGGCGAAATGACGTTGTCGGTGACATTTTGTGCCACCATAGTCACGATCAAGGTCCACAACGCCAGCATAGGGCTGAACATAAAGCCGAGCACCGTGGCAATCGCAGCACTCACCCAGGGACCGACAACCGGGACCAAATGCATAATGCCGGTGAAGATGGCCATGAGTGCTGCGTATGGATGGCCAATGAGCGTAAAGCCGATAAAGGCAAGGATGCCACCGCAGATGGACGTCACGACCATGCCACGCATATAGCCGCCGACCGAGCGCGAAAGAATCGCGACCATAAAGCGGTACGAGGTCTCCTTTTCCTGACCGATGATTGTGCAGACCTCGTGGTGCATGCGGGGATAATCGCAGGCAAGCCAGTAAGCAAGCACCAAGCCCAGGAAGATAACAAACAGCTGCGAGGCCGTATTGGTAATGAGCGGGAATACACCGCGGCCAAGCTCGGCGGCAATCTGTGAGACATACTTGGACGCCACCGTGACGAGCGAAGAAAGGTTATCGTCCAGATACTCCTTGAGCGGCGTGTTATTGAGCGTCTTGGCATGCGAGATCATCTCGTTGAGGTCGCCACCAGCAACACGAAGCTGCTCGGGCAGGCGGCTCAGGACTTCCATGATCTGACCAAAGAGAATCGGCGACAAGATGCAAACGACGCCGACGAGCACGGCAACGACCACAATAAGCGCAACAAGCGAACCGATGCCGCGATTCACGCCATGGTGCTCAAGCCAATTGGTGATCGGCGACATCACAAAAGCGATGATGGAACCGACTGCCAAAAACTCGATAACCGGCGCCAGGATGCCCATAAGGTTAAAGATGACGGCGGCGATGACAATGCAGCCGACGACGCCCCAAATGCGCAACGTCAGAATACGGGTATCGCGCAGCGTTCGGTCGGTTTGTTGGGGGTGCTCATTCATGAACGAACCATCACTCCGTCGGGGTCGATCTTGTCCTGAATCTTCTTAAGGGTACGACGCAGCAGACGCGAGACCTGTACCTGCGAGATGCCCAGCTTCTTGGCAATCTCGATCTGGGTCATGCCCTTCACAAAGCGCAGCTCGATTACCTCGCGCTCGCGCGGCGAGAAATCGCGGATGGCTTCCTCGATTACCAGGCGATCATCGGTAAAGTCGAGCTCGTTGTCGTCGTCGGCGTAGCGATCGAGAATCGAAGGCGCATCGTCGGAGTCGGACGCGCCGGGAGCCTCGATAGGCACCGAGGTATAGGCCGAGGACGATTCCATGGCTTCGAGCACCTCGTCGACGGTCACGCCCAGGTAATCGGCGATTTCCTCAACCTTGGGCGAACGCTGAAGCTCGTTAGTGAGCTTGTCGGTAGCCTGATTGACCTTGGCAGAGAGCTCCTGCAAGCGACGGGGCACGCGCACACTCCAGCCTTTGTCGCGGAAGTGACGCTTAATCTCACCCAGAATGGTAGGTGTGGCAAACGTCGTGAATTCGAGTCCGCGCTCGGGGTCAAAACGGTCGATAGCCTTGAGCAAGCCCAGATAGCCGACCTGCAAAAGGTCATCGAGCGGCTCGCCGCGGTTCTTAAATTTGTTGGCAAGAAACCTTACCAGGTTCATATGGGACATGACGAGCTGCTCGCGGGCATCCGGATCACCGGTCTCCTTATAACGGCGAAACAGCTCGCGAGTTTTCTCCTTGTCCCAAGCGGTCTTGCCGCTTGGGGAACGTTCGGTCATATTAGATATCCGCCTTGAGGTCGAGGGAAAGCGTTAGGGGCGCCGCAGTCTTTTCGTAGGAATCGCACACGCTCGCCAAAATGAGCTCGGCATATACGGCAGCCTGGTCATCCTCATCGACAGTCGCCTGATCGCCAAAGGTAAAGGTCATGCCCACATGCGATTCGTCGACATCGAATTTAATCGAGATATCGTCGGAATCAACGGCCGTGCAGCCAAAGATGAAGGCTTCCTCGGCAGCCATACGAATATCCTCGATGCGATCGACGGACATAGAGCACAGGGCGCCAACGTTGGCGGCCGTCATGCGCACCAAGCGCGCGAGACGCGGATCACCGGCAACGCTCAGCGTAATGGGGCAGGTTGCTTCGCTACTCATCGCAGGACTCCTCGGAGGTCTCGGCGGGCGTATAGGTGTAATACTGAGCTGGCTTGGCTGCGGGCTTCTGAGCCGCATCCGCACCATCGGCGGCCTCGTCCTCAGCCCCATCAATCAGAACACGCTCGGTAGGCTGCTCGGCCTCGGCGGCGGCAGCGGCGAGCTTGCGATCGGCGTCGGCTGCAGGAGCCTTCACCTTATTGAAAAGCTTCTGCACGGCGCCGGCGGCAGAGTCGGTCACACTCGATACGGCATTGCTGGCCTCGGCCACACTGCCCGTAACCTCGGAGATGTCGCGAACCACGGCTTCGACCTCTACGAGATTGGAAGTAAGGGCGTCGACAGCGGTCTTGCTCGATTTGAGGAGTGGCTCAACCTGGGCAAGTGCCGGCGTAAGCTCGTCAACGGCGCCATCGAGCTTTGCCACCACGGGCTGAGCCTCGGCGATGGTGTTGTTGAGGTCGCTGACTGTCTTGTCGAGCGAATCAACGACGGTGCGGGTCTTGCGCAGCGTGAGCGCGAGTTCGATAACAGCCCACACGCCGACAACGGCAAGCAACAGCAGGGCGATTTGAATGGGACTCATACAAGCCTCCCGAAGGAATCGAAATACAGACGCTGTTCATGGTACCCCAAAGAAGGGGAAAGATACCCAAAGGGAATGTGCGAGGCGCCAATGACCTACTTGGGAGCATTGCCGCTACGGTCGCGTTCGCTTTGTTCTACGCGCCACTCTTCCCAACCGCGGCCGGCAGGCTGCCAAAACGCACCGCGCTCCAGTCCCTCGGGCAAATAGCGCTGATCGACCCAGCCTTCGGGATAATCATGCGGATACTTATACACACCGTATTCGTCGCTGCCCGGGCGATGACGGTCGCGCAAATAACTCGGCACCTCGCGCAGCCCACTTGAATGGATATCGGCCAGCGCCGCATCGATTGAAGCCTCGCACGCGTTAGATTTAGGCGCCAGGCAAACATAGAGCGCAGCCTGAGCTAGGTTAATGCGGCATTCAGGGTAGCCAATGACCTCGGCAGACTTAAACGCGGCATGTGCCACCAAAAGCGCCTGCGGATCGGCGTTGCCGACGTCCTCGGAAGCGTGGATCATAATGCGGCGAGCAATAAACTTGGGATCCTCTCCTGCATCGATCATGCGCGCGAGCCAATAAATGGTGGCATCGGGGTCGCTTCCGCGCATAGACTTGATGAACGCACTGATAATGTCGTAGTGCATGTCACCGTTTTTGTCGTACGAAAAGCCACGACGCGGGTTGGCAATCTTCACGTCATCCACGGTGATGGGATAGCGCTCCCCCGCCGCCGGCGCTGGCGTTCCCTCGGTATCGGGACGCGTTACGGCAATCTCGCTTGCAAGCTCGAGCGTCGTGAGCGCCGAGCGAGCATCACCCGCGGCCAGCGTGCAGATGGTCTTAACCGTATCCTCATCGGCCGAGAACTTGCCGCTCAGACCCTGCGGTGCCTCGAGTGCACGCTCAATCAGCGTGGCGATATCCTCGTCCTTCAGGTGCTCAAGCTCTACCACGCGACCGCGCGAGAGCAACGCCGAGTTGACCTCGAAGTACGGATTCTCCGTCGTGGCGCCAATCATAATGACGGTACGGTTTTCAACCGCATGCAAAAGCGCATCCTGCTGCGACTTCGAAAAACGGTGAATCTCGTCGATGAACAAGATGGTACGGCGGTCATACGTATTCAGGCGCGTCTTTGCCTCGTCAATCACGCGACGCAAGTCCTTCACGGTGCCCGTCACGGCGCTGACCTCGACAAACTCGCTCTTGGTATGGTTAGCGATAATGTGGGCCAGTGTCGTCTTGCCCGTGCCGGCCGGCCCATACAGAATCACGCTCGATAGCACATCATGCTCGATTGCCGCACGCAGCCACGAACCCTTGCCCACGGCCTTTTGCTGACCCACGTACTCGTCGAGCGAATTGGGGCGCATGCGAACCGCAAGCGGCGCATTTTTAAAGGAACGCTCGCGCGTCGAGGCAGAAAAAAGGTCGTCCATAGCTATCCCGTGCATCAATCAAAAACGTTTTTCACTAATAAGTATACCGAATATATACGAACTACCGTTCGTTAATATAGGTACGGTGCGGAAACTCCAGACCAGGGAACAACTTGCTCGTGAGCTCGCAGAAATAGCCGTCCGTCATGCTCGCGATGTAATCCACTACCGCTTGATCCTTGTCGTCCTGCCAGGCATAGGTACGGTCGTAGTAGGAAAGCTGCTGATCAATGCGAGAAATGTGGTGCTTAAAGATGTACGAGGACTCGTCGCCTTCGTTTATATCCTGCAGACAACGGTCGTAGAGCTTTTCGAACGCCTCGCGCAGTTCCGCTTCGGAGTCGCCTTCGATGCCGCCCTTGCTATAGATCTTTACGTAGTTCTCGCGCTTGGCTCGGCGAATTTCCTCAAACAAATCCTCGCTCATCTCGATGCGCGGCTTACCATAGCTGTGCTCAACGATATCGATGGAGGCATGCGTAAGGATCCAGCTGTTGTATGCCCCACCCAGGCCATCGTCAAAAGCATCGGGCGACAGCAGGCCCGCCGCAATGGCGTCTTGGCGATCGCGCCCAACGTAGGCAAGGATATCCGAGACGCGGACCACGCAGCCCTCGAGCGTCATGGGACGCAGGTGCTCAATTGCGCTATAGCCCTTGGCAATACAGTCCTCAACCGCCTGATCGAACTGACCAAAGGATGCCATGTGTGACAGCTCAAATACGCGCTGCTCATATTCGCCGTTATGGCACAACACGCCATCGAGCGTCTGGAGCGACACGTTGCGGCCGTACAGGGCATCGAGCACGCGGACCGACTGCACGTTATGGAAAAAGTAGCGACCCGTGCGCTCGTGATAGATATCGTTGAGAAAGCGCTCACCGGCGTGGCCAAAGGGCGTGTGTCCTAAGTCGTGACCGAGGCCAATCGCTTCGATCAGATCGCAGTTAAGCCCCAAGGCGCGACCGATATCGCGTGCGATGCGCGATACAAGCTGCACGTGCAGGCCGCGGCGAGACAGATCATCATTGCTGCGAAAACTGAAGACCTGCGTTTTGCCTGCATAACGCGTGTATGCAGGCAAATGCAGAATCTTTTCGGTATCACGCATAAACGCCGGGCGCATGAGCGTGCCTTTGTCGGCAGCGCGATCAATTCGACGAATGACCTGGTCGTCGTTGCAACGATACGGATTGACGGCACCCGAAGCGCGATCGGCGGAAATGCGCTCGACGAGTTCGGGCGACAACGCCGCGGGAATGCGGTCCATGCGCGCCTTAATGACGGCCGTTTCTTGATTAGTTGCCATGGCATGCTCCTTAAGAAGGATGCGCAATCGGTTACAATGTGCAGCCCACGACCTCGATTATGGCAAAAATCGGCACCAAAAACGGGAGCAATGGCAGGGAGCGCGATTTTGTGAAGAGGCAGGAGAGGGCAAGGACCAGGAGCGCGATGGCAAATGCCACGATGCCGCCCATAGGGTCGAGCGTGCAAAGCGCGAAGAGCGCCTTGACGTCCCCCATGCCAATGCCGGGAGCGTGGCGAACACGACGCCAGAGTGACTCAGTAAGCACAAGGGCAAGGTAGACAATGACCGCAAGACCGGCATGATCAAGTGCAGTGTTAACGCCCCTGTCGAGCCAAACGCCTGCTAACGCCGCTGCCGCACACGCACCGGCAAGCGCATTCGGAAACCGCCGCTCACGGGCATCAACCACCGCACCGGCAAAGATGCAAATCCAAAATGGGATGTAGGACATCGTGCACCTCCATGGACAGCTACTCAAACGCAAAAACCACCACAAAGGTGCCTGTCCCCTTTGCGGTGGTTTTGGTGGTGGTTATTTGGCGCCTTGCATGACCTCGTCGAGAGTAACGTTGACGGCGTGCTGCGTCGGGACCCAGTCGACCTTCAGGAACAGGGCTGCCACCGTGATGGGAATATAGCTGAACATAAAGATCGGAAAGGTAAACAGGTTGGTCACCAAACGCCACTTTTGCGCGCAATGAATGTGCTTGTACTCGAAGATGGTCGTGAGTAGCGCCAGGATAAAGAAGGTCTGGTACATCATCACGAAGGTCATAATGAGCGAGGCGGCACAAGCCTGCATCTCGACCTCGGTGGCCAAGAAGCCATGCGAAAGTCCGCCCACGATGAGGAAGGTCGCGTTGGCGAGCATGGAGATCAGGGACAGCAGCATGCCCGGTGCGATCGTCATAAACATGTCGTAGGCAGCAAAGCGATGATAGCGGAACGTCGATTTGACAAGATGCTTGCCGTAGGTAAAAAAGACCTGGTAGAAGCCCTTGGTCCAACGCATGCGCTGTTTCCAGGACGCCTTAAACGTCACCGGCTGCTCATCAAAGAACTCCGCCGGCGCATAACCGATGCGGATGCCGTGAATGGCGCAGAACGTGGTGAACTGGATATCCTCGGTCAGCGTATGGAACTGCCAACCATGCATGCCCTCGATAACGCTTGCGGAGATGAGGTAGCCCGAACCCGAGACGGCGCAAGACGTCTTGCAGATGTTACGCGCGTTGTTAAGGAAGCGGGCCTCACGCAGATACCAGGTGGCGTTGGCCGCAGAGATCCACGAGCTGCCGAAGTTCTTGGAATTGCGATAGCTCGTGACCACATGGAAGCCCTGGTCAAAGGCATCATTCATCTTGGAGACGTAATCGCGGGAGATAACATTGTCGGCATCGAAGATAAAGTAGCCCTCAAACGTATCGGGATACTCGTTGAGAATGCGATCGAAACCAAAGTCCATGACCCAGCTCTTGCCCTTACGGGCCAGGTCATTGCGCTCATAGACGATGGCGCCCGCCTCGCGCGCGAGCTGTGCCGTGTTATCGGTACAGGCATCGGCGACCACAAAGACCTCGATGAGCTCGGACGGATAATCCTGGTCCTTGATGGAGCGAACAAGATTGGCGATAACGGCCTCCTCGTTATGCGCCGCGATAAAGAAGGCATAGCGGTGGAGTTTTTTGGCCTTGGGAGGCGCGACCTCGCCACGAAGAGCGCCGATGACAAAGAAGACCACCTGGTACAGAAAGCAGACCGTGAGCAGCGTGACGACAATCTGGTTGAAAATCACGATGGGTGTGTTGGTTTGTAAAAAGGCGAGCATGCAGGCTCCCAGGAACGCGTTACGTAAACAATCGTATATCTTACCGCAGGCTTACCGAGTTCAAGAAACCACCTAATACCGGCTAGGCTTCGAGCAGGACGAGCTGCGGGACGATGTCGTCGCCAGCGGCAGTGCGGCCGAGCGAACGCGGGGCCAGATCATCCAGAACCGCCGCAAGATCCCACGGCAGCTCATCACGGCACTCAATGCGCTCCCCCGTCACGGGATGGTCGAATGCGACGCGCCAAGAATGGAGGAACTGCCTGGTCAGACCCAGATCGGCACGCGTATCACACTTGCCGTAGAGCGGGTCGCCCACGCAGGCATGGTTGATATGGCGCATGTGCACACGAATCTGATGCGTGCGACCGGTAAACAGGTGGCACTCGACGAGAGTGTAGCCGTCGTCGAAACGCGTGGAATCAAAGCGCTCGAGCACCTTGAAGGTCGTGATGGCCTGACGCGCAAAGGGGTCATCGGAAACCGCCATCTTGACGCGGTCGCGCGTCGATCGGGCGATACCGGTGTTGATAGTGCCCTCGTCCATGGCGATGTGACCGTGAACGAGCGTGATATAGCGACGGTCGAGCGTGCGCGTGCGGATAAGATTTTGAAGCGCGCGCTGGGTGTCGTCGTCTTTTGCCGCGAGCATAAGGCCCGAGGTATCGCGATCCAGGCGATGCACGATGCCGGGGCGGTCCTCACCCTGCACGGTACCAAGATGATCGATACCGCAGTGGTAGACCAGAGCGTTTGCAAGGGTGCCGCTCTCGTGGCCATGGGCGGGATGGCACACCAGGCCGCGCTGCTTGGAGAGCACGATGAGGTAGTCGTCCTCGTAACGGATATCGAGGGGAATGGCCTCGGGAATCACATCAGTAGGATCGTGCGGCTCGGGCAGGTCGACCGAGATGCGGTCACCGGAGCGCACGGCATACTTTTTTGACAGGCAGGTCTCGCCGTTGACGGCCACGGCGCCTCCCTCGATCAGATGCGCGCAGGCAGAGCGCGTGGGACAGCCATCGTTGGCGCCCAGATAGGCGTCAAGACGCTGACCAGCGGAATCGTCGGCAACGAGAATATGGATGTCGGCCATTAGCGCTCATTCCTTTCGCGAATCTTGCGGGCACGCTCCCCACGTTGTTTAGCCTTGCGCTTGGCGCGGGCCTCGTCACGAGCGTTAAGCTCGGCGGTCGCATCGACCTCACGGGCCGCGGGGCTCAAGAACATATAGCCAAAGAGGGCGAGCACGACGCCCAAGGTAATGCCGATATCGGCCACATTGAAGACAGGGAAGTCGATGAAGGTGGTGGCAATAAAATCGGTCACGAAGCCAAAGGCCAAACGATCGATAGCGTTGCCGATAGCACCGCCCGCAACCATCGCCATGCCCACAACCTCAAGATGGGCGAGCTGGGGTGCACGAACGAGGTACACGGCAATAGCGATAATGACCGCCAACGCCAGCACGGCAAACGCGATGCCATGCCCCTCACCCATACTAAAGGCAGCGCCGATATTGCGGACAAACATAAAGTCGATGACACCGGGGATAACAGTCACATGCAGAGCATCGCCCACGGCACGAACCGCAAGCTTGGTCAGCTGGTCGACAAGCAGCACAACGAGCGCTACCCCACCAGCAACACCCAACCGCCAACGCAAAGGCGGCGTCATATCCCCAGCACGACCCAAATCAATCCCCTACCCTCAGATAATCAAATTCCGTTTACGCAATAATCCATCTTATATTGCCATAAGCAGAACGCACGACATATCCACCAACGCAAGCGAAATAACCAGCACAAAACAAAAGCGACATTCCGAATAACGGAATGTCGCTAAATAGCTTTCGACTAAGAGCACAGGTCGAAAGAGAAGGCTCTAGTTCCAACAATGGAAAAGCCGCGTTGCCGCCACCAACAGCGAAAACGTCCCTAAGCGAGCAAGGTGACGTGAAAGAGGAGGGAAGCGTACTTTGGTACGCGACCGACGATTGAACGTCAGATTGCCGCTTAGGGGCGTTTGCAGCGTCGGTAGGTTACGGCGTTCTACGAACGCCGTAACCTACAGCGCGTCAGCGCAGCGCTTACAGATATGTGCGTGACCGTTGTACTCGCCGACGGTGGTGCGGTAGTTCCAGCAACGGTCGCAGCACTCGCCCTCGGCAGCCTCGATGGCAACGGAGAGCTCCTCGCCCTGGGTCAGCTCAACATCGGAGACGATGTAGAACTCGGCGAGGTCGACGGCCTTGTCGCCGGTCAGCAGCGCATACATCTCGGCGGGAACGACCGCCTTGACGCGGACCTGCTGGCTCTTAGTGAAGGTGCCAGCGGAGCGGGCATCCTCAAGGGCCTTGGTCACGGCGCTACGGAGCTCGAGCGAAGCCTCGAGCACGCCCTCGAACTCATTGGCCTCGTCGAGCGTGATGGGCGACTTGTACCAATCGAGCAGCGCGGCGTACTTCTGGTGGTCGACGCAGCCGGCAGGCGCATAGGCCATGGCCTCGTCGACCGTGTAGGACAGGATCGGCTGCAGGTCGCGCATGAGCATCGAGAAGAGCTCGGCAAGTACGGTCTGGGCGCTACGGCGCTCGAGCGAACCGGGCTTGTCGCAGTACAGACGATCCTTCAGGGCGTCGAGGTACACGTTGGAGAGCTCGGTAACCACGAAGTCGTAAAGCGCACGGTAGGCGCGCGGGAACTCGTAGCTGGCGTAGGCATCGTCGACCTCGGCCTGAACCTGGGTCAGACGGGCAACCATGAGCTTGTCGAGCGGCAGCAGGTCGGCAAAGGCGACACCGTCGGTCTCAGGCTCAAACTGACCCTCGAGCTCGGAGAGCAGGAAGCGCAGCGTGTTGCGGAAACGACGGTAGGCATCGGACGTACGAGCAAGAATCTCGTGGTCGATGGACACGTCGGAGCTGGTATCGACGGACGCAACCCACAGACGGATGATGTCGGCGCCCATCTCGTCGCAGACCTTGTTGGGGTCGATGACGTTGCCGAGCGACTTGGACATCTTACGGCCCTGGCCGTCGAGGGTGAAGCCCTGCGAGACGACCGCCTTGTACGGAGCGTGACCGTTGGCGCCCACCGAGGTGAGCAGCGAGCTCTGGAACCAACCGCGGTGCTGGTCGGAGCCCTCGAGGTACACATCCGCCGGGTACTCAAGCTCGGGGCGATACTCACAGACGGCCTTCCAAGAGACGCCGGAGTCCCACCACACGTCGAGGATGTCCTTATCGGCCTTAAGGTGATGGCCGCCGCACTTGGGGCAGACGCAGGCCTCGCCCAGGTAGCTCTCGGGAGCGTCGGTGAACCAGGCGTCGGAGCCCTTCTCGTGGAAGAGCTTGATGACGGCGTCGAGCGTGGCGTCGTTCATGACCTTCTCGCCGCAGTCGGCGCAGGTGTAGCTGGGGATGGGCACGCCCCAGTTGCGCTGACGGCTGATGCACCAGTCGGGGCGCTGCTCGACCATGGCGCCAATGCGGTTTGCCGCGTGGGCCGGATACCACTTGACGTTCTCGCGGACCTCCTTGCCAGCCTGCTCGCGCAAACCGGTCTTGTCCATCGAGACAAACCACTGGTCGGTAGCACGGAAGAGCACCGGGTGCTTACAGCGCCAGCAGTGCGGATAGCTGTGCGTGATCTTCTTCTCGAGGACCAGGGTGCCGCGCTCGCGCAGGAACTCGATGATGTGTGGGTTGGCCTCATCGGTGTCCATACCGCTGAAGGGGCCACCGGTGCCAAACTCCTCACCGGTGTAGAACTTGCCGTCGTCATCGACCGGCATGCAGATGTCGGTGATGCCCTCCTTGAGGCAGGCAAAGTAGTCGTCAACACCGTGGCCGGGCGAGTTGTGGACAATACCGGTACCGTCGTCGACACCGACGTAATCGGCCAGCAGCGCCACGCCCTCGACACCGTCGAAGATCGGCTGCTTGTAGTGGATGTGGTGGAAGGTCTCGGCGGGAACCACATAGGGCTTGCCGTCGACCATGACCGGGGTGTACTCCCAGCCAAACTCCTCGCAGCACTTGGGAGCCAGGTCCTCGAGCATGACCTCGGCGCGACCGTCGTGCTCAACGGCGACGTAAGCGGCGCCGGGCTTGAGGGAAACTGCCTGGTCGGAGGGGATGGTCCACGGGGTGGTCGTCCAGATGATAAAGTCGACCGGGCCGTCGAAGTTCTCGAGGCCGGCAGGCTTGGAGGTCATCTCAAAGCGAACGAAGATAGAGGGGCTCGTCTCGTCGGAGTACTCGATCTCGGCCTCGGCCAGCGCGGTGTGGCAGTGCTTGCACCAGTGGACGGGCTTGTGGCCGCGATAGATCATGCCCTTGTCGAACATAGCCTTGAAGACCTCAATGTCGGCGGCGTCATGCTGGTGATAGAGCGTCAGATACGGGTTGTCCCAGTCGCCAAGCACGCCAAGGCGACGGAAGCCAGCCTTCTGGAGCTCGATGTTCTCGACAGCGAACTTGTTGCAAAGCTCGCGGATCTTAGCCGTGGAGGTCTGGTTGAACTTCTCGGTGCCGAGCTTCTCCTCGACCTTATGCTCAATCGGCTGACCGTGGCAGTCCCAACCGGGGACATAGGGAACTTCGCAGCCCTGCATCATCCAGTAACGGTTGATCATGTCCTTAGAGATCTTGTTCATGGCGTGGCCGATGTGGATCGGGCCGTTGGCGTACGGAGGGCCGTCGTGCAGCACGAACTTCTTGTGACCCGCGTTCTTCTTTAGAACTTGCTCGTAGACCTTGTTGTCCTGCCAGTCCTTGAGTCGCTTGGGCTCGGACTTGGAAAGACCGGCACGCATGGGAAATCCGGTTTTGGGCAGATTCATCGTCTGCTTGTACTCGTTTGCCACGGTACCCCTTTCTTGTCATGGGCGCGCACGCCCTCTGGGCACCAAAAAAGCGCCCGTCCCTACAAGCTGGGACGAAGCGCCACAAAACGGGCAGTCTGCCCGTAAAAGCTCTTCGCTTAACCACCCAGCTTAGATGCCCTCGCTCGCGTCGCCGCGCGCTCGCATCCGTTACTCGGCTGGTCTGTATCGACGACCATCTCGGCGATGTCTACTAAGACGAACCTGCGCGGCACGTCCGTTGGGACCGCAGCTCCGGGGTGATTTTCATCGGTCGCATGCACGGGTTCTCAGCGCTCCCCGCTCTCTGTAGCATGCGGACGGCCGACTACTCGTCCCCATCAACGCTTATGCGGAGTATGCTAGCACGTTCCGCGCCGGCGAAAAACCCTCAACACTGGTTTTATACGTTCGAAATTTCTCGCGGCTGTGGACCTTCTCTTGGAGCAAAATACCTGAAAGCACTTTATCGAACGAAAGAAGGTTGCTATGCGCACGATTGGAATGAGCGACTACACCGTTGGCGAGGATTGCTTTGACGAGCTGCCCGGCGCGCTGGCCGAGTACGGCGCGAAGAAGGTCGCGATCATCGGTGGCAAGCGGGCACTGGCCGCAGCACTTCCCGGTATCGAAGCTGCGCTGGCGGGTACCGACGTCGAAATTCTCGAGACGCGCGTCTACGGCACCAACAGTACGCGTGCCAATATCGCCAAGGTCGTGAATTCCCCTGCCTGCCAGGAAGCTGACGTGCTTATCGCATGCGGCGGCGGCAAGGCACTCGACACCGTGAAGACCGCAGCTATCGAGCTCAAGAAGATCGTCTTTACCGTGCCGACGATCTGCTCCAACTGCTCGGCCGCGACAGCCATTGCCGTTGTCTACAACGACGATGGCTCGCTCGAGGGCTATTCGTACCCCAACCGCCCCGCGCACATCTTCATCAATCCCAAGATCATCGCCGAGGCTCCGGCAGAGTACTTCTGGGCCGGCGTGGGTGATGCCCTGTCTAAGCAGCCCGAGGTCGAGTACGCCACGAGCGCCGGCAACCTGGAGCACACCGCCGGTCTAGGCCTGGCACTCGCCCACACCTGCTCCGAGCCGCTGTTTACCTATGGCGTCCAGGGGCTTGAGGACGTGCACCAGGACCTGTCGAGCGAAGCCGTCAAGCAGATCGCGCTCGACATCGTGGTCAACACGGGCTACGTCTCCAACCTGACCAACCAAAACGATTACTACTACAACTCGAGCGTGGCACATGCGTTCTACAACGCCACGTGCAGCATTCCGCGTGAGGGCACCTACCTGCACGGCGAGGTCGTGAGTCTGGGCGTGCTCGTGCTGTTTGCCTATACGGGAGACACCGAGAACCTTAAGCGCTACGCCGCCTTTAACAAGCAGATGGGCCTGCCCGTGACGCTTGAGCAGGTCGGGCTTTCCGAGGCTGATATCCCGGCCCTGTGCGAGTTCGCACACGCCACCAACGAGTGGAAGCAGGGAAACCCCGAGCCCTTCACCGACGAGAAGTTCGCCGCCGCCATCAAGGCCGCAAACGCCTACGGCCACACGCTCTAGGACTGGCCCAAAACCACCACAAAGGGGACAGGCACCTTTGTGGTGGTTTATTATTGCTCCAACATGCTGGGATCGAACTCGCTAGCCGGAATCACGCGGTACCCGTGACGCAGCAGCAGATCGACAAAAACACCGTTGCCCGCGGTGAGCGTACCGCTAAAGGTGCCATCGTAGACGCGACCCGCACCGCACGATGGGCTACGATCCTGCGAGACGCACGCAGCGATCTCGGACGGGCCGCCCGCCTGCTCGCACATATCAAGCGCACGTTGGGCACCCAGGCGAAACTCGCGATCGACTGAGGTACCCTCGCAGGTACGGACCTCGCCGTCCACGATCTCGGAAGGATCACGCGGCGTGGCCAGGCCGCCAAAGACCTCAGGGCACACCAAGAGGACCTCGGTCCCCGTGTGCTCGCAAGCCTCGACCAGCTCTCGATGATAGTTGTCGAGCCCGTTATACTTGCAGCTCTCGCCCATTAAACAGGCGCTCACCACGATCTTCATATACAACACTCCCCACGCAAAACGCCCCATTTGAGATGGACACTCAAATGGGGCGATTGACATTGCGCAACTAGTATTACTGCTGCTTCGGCATCAGCGGATTCTCGCGCGTGAGGAGATTCATGAACTCCTCGCCCGTGATCGTCTCCTTCTTGTACAGATAACGAGCCAGCTCGTGGAGCTTAAACTTGTTCTCCTTCAGAATCTGCAGAGCGCGGTCGTGCGCATCCTCGATCAGCTTGGCGACAATCGCGTCCACGCGCTCGGCCGTACCGGGGGCGCAGGTGAGCGACGTGTCCTGGTTGAGGTACGCATTCTGAACGGTACCGAGCGCCATCATGCCAAACTCATCGGACATACCAAAACGCGTCACCATGTTACGGGCGAGCTTGGTGGCCTGCTCGATATCGTTGGCTGCGCCGGTCGTCATCTCGCCAAAGATGAGCTCCTCGGCTGCACGGCCACCGCAATAGACGGCGAGCTTGTCCAGGACCTCCTGGCGTGTGGTCAGGAAGCGCTCATCCTCCTCGACCTGCATGGTGTAGCCAAGAGCACCGCTCGTGCGCGGCACGATGGTAATCTTCGTGACCGGCGCAGAACCCTTTTGGCGGGCAGCAACGATGGCATGACCGATCTCGTGGTAAGAAACGACCTGTTTCTCGTGGTCGGACAGCACCGTGGACTTGCGCTGCTGACCGGCGATGACGACCTCCACCGACTCCTCAAAGTCGTCCTGCGTAGCGCGCTTGCGACCCTCGCGGACGGCACGCAGGGCGCCCTCGTTGATGATGTTGGCCAGGTCGGCGCCCGAGGCACCGGGCGTGGCGCGGGCAATCGCGGTCAGGTCGATCGGCGGCTGCGTCTTCACGCTCTTGGCATGCAGCTCAAGAATGTTCTTGCGGCCGGTCAGGTCGGGCAGCTCAACGGGGATACGGCGGTCAAAACGACCGGGGCGCAGCAAGGCCGGGTCAAGGCTGTCGGGGCGGTTTGTGGCAGCGAGAACGACAATACCCTTGTGGTTATCGAAGCCGTCCATCTCGGTCAGCAGCTGGTTGAGCGTCTGCTCGCGCTCGTCGTTGCCGCTAAAGCCGCCGCCAGCGCGCTTCTTGCCGATGGTATCGATCTCATCGATAAAGACGATGCACGGGGCCTTTTCCTTGGCCTGCTTAAACAGGTCGCGAACTTTAGCGGCACCGCGGCCGACGAACATCTCGACGAACTCAGAACCAGAAATACTAAAGAACGGCACGCCCGCCTCGCCGGCCACAGCCTTGGCAAGCAGGGTCTTACCGGTGCCCGGAGGGCCAACAAGGAGGGCACCGCGCGGCAGCTTGGCGCCGATCTCCTCGTAGCGCTGCGGCTTCTCCAGAAAGTCGACGACCTCCTTGAGGGACTCCTTGGCCTCTTCCTGGCCGGCAACATCCTTAAAGGTCACGCCCACGTCCTTGGAGGCGATCACGCGCGCGCCGGACTTGCCCAGTCCGCCGCCGCCAAAACCGCCGCCACCAAAGTTCATCGACGGACCGTCATCGCCCATGGCCTTCTTCATGCGGCGGTTGAGCCACCAGCCGATCAGGAAGAAAATCGCCATGGGAAGAATGAGCGTAAGCAGGTAATAGGTCATCAGACCCGAGTTCTTATCGGGAACGACCGACTCAAGCGAGGCGCCAGATTCAAGCACGCGATCGGTAAAACCCGCGTCGTTCGGCACACCGGTCGTCTTGTAGGCGATGTTCTCGTCCTCGCCCTTCTTGGTGTAATAAATCGTGTAATCGTCCGTGTTGTACTCGACCTTGTCGACACTCTTCTTATCGAGCGCTTTGACAAACGTCGAGTAATCGGTCTCCGTAATCTGCTGCGTGTGACCGATGTTGGGGAACAGAACGGTCGAGAGCACGAGGTAGACGACGAAGGCGATGAGCACGTAGAGGATCATATTCCGTCTACGTTTGTTGTCATCCATCTCCATCTGCTTGAACTCCATCTACTGGGGTTGATAATGTTTTCTAGAATACCCAACCCGGACGGCGATAAACCGACGCCGGGCACGAAAGGACAGAGATGGCATCACTGGAAGTCGGCAAGGTTCAAATCTATACGGGCGACGGCAAGGGCAAGACGACGGCTGCGCTGGGGCGCGAGAGGATGTCGAGGAACTGATTGCGATAAAGCCCGCCACCACGGAGCTCGTGCTAACCGGCCGTGGCCTGCTGCCCCTCGCAGACCTCGCGGACCTGGTCACCGAAATGCGACCCGTCAAACACTACTTCGACGAAGGCCTCCTAGCGCGTCAGGGCATCGAATACTAATTGATTCGTTTTCCGCCAACACCTACAGCTCATAAGGAAGTTGCGGTGGAATAGTACTTGTTTGACGGTCCGCAAGGGCTTTTCAGGAACTATTTCACCGCAACTTATCAGGGGTATCCGACGGATGAGCTAGGCGGTGGCGCGACCTAGCCAGTTGCCGCTGTGGTGGTAGATGGTGAACATGGTTGCGGTGATGAGCCAGGTTACGGGGTAGACCAGCAGTAGATGCTCGAGCGACGGATCGAAGGGCATGATCGCAAACACCCAAATCACTCTGAGTACGACGGTGCCAAAGATGGTGAGCATCATAGGCTGCAGACTCACGCCGGCGCCGCGGATGGAACCCGAGGCGTTCTCGATAATCGAGAAAATCGCGTAGAACGGCGCGATAAAATGAAGGATCGTCGTGGTGTACGCCGAGATCGAAGCATCGTCGACAAACAGACGCGACAACGGACCTGAGAACACCAACAGCACGGCTGACAGGCCACCAATGAGCATAAACGACAGCACGAGCGACGTATGGTAGCCCTTGCGCATGCGCTCGTAGTTGCGCGCGCCAAAGTTCTGCGCCGAGAACGTGGTGATCGACACGCCAAGCGCCTCGGTAACCATCCAGACAATGCCATCTAAGCGGCCCGAAAGTCCCCACGCCGTGGTGACATCGGCGCCAAACGAGTTGACCGACACCTGAATCAAAACGTTGGAAATCGAATACGCAGCAGACTGAAAGCCAAGCGGCAGACCACACGAGATCATACTCTTGCAAATACCGCGATCGATACCGAGCTTAGACAGCGAAAGACGCCATGCACCCGGAGCGCGCATCATGCGCAACACGATCATCGTTGCATTGGAGCAAATGGTCAGCGCCACTGCGATGCCGCAGCCCAGCGCCTCCATATGCAACACAGCGACAAAGATGATATCCAGCACCACGTTAACAAGGCAGCCAGAGGCAATGATCACGGCGGGCCCGCGCGTGTCGCCCACGGCACGCAGCAGTGCGGTTCCCATATTCAGCAGCAGTGCCGCAACCATCGCGGCAAAATAACAGCGAGCATAGGCCACACCCTCGGCCAATAGTTCATGCGGCGTGTTCATAAGCACCAGCATGGGCTCAACGAACACTATGCCAAGAATCGAGAAAGCGATACCGCCCACCAGCGCGAGCGTCATGGCTGTATGGACCGAACGACTCAGTCGCTCATCATCGTGCTGGCCAAAATACTGACCGGTAATGACCGCGCAGCCGGCGCCAACGCCAACGCAAAAGCCAATGCAAAGCTCGGTGAGGACCATCGTGGCCTGAATGCCGCCCAGCGCGAGCTTGCCGCCAAACTGGCCAACGATATACGTACCGATAAGCGTGTAGGCCTGCTGAAAAAACGAACTAAAGAAGATGGGGACGCACAGCGACAGCAGCTGTTGCCAAATGACACCCTGCGTTACATCGATAGCCGTAGATTCCTTAGCCACACGTCCTCCCCGCCAACGTATGTTAAACAACAAAACGGCAATTTAAGACCAAAGCCAATATCAGCTTAGCACCGACTGGCGTCGACCGAAACAACCCGAATCAGAGCCAGGTGCGAAATATCTGCCTAGTGATACAAACCCGGCTGGTAGTGATACTCATTGCTCACATGCGGGCACAGCTGCCAAAAGGCGACGGCACTCGCCGCGGCCACGTTGAGCGAATCGACCCCGTGCGCCATCGGAATGCGCACCGCGTGGTCACAGCCGGCAATGGTCTTGGCGCCCAAGCCGGTACCCTCGGTACCCATAAAGATTGCCAAGCGGTCAATCTCCTGCAGCACGGGATCGTCCAGCGATACGGAATCGTCCGTCAACGCCATGGCAGCACACGAAAAGCCGGCATTGTGCAGCGCAGCCAGGCCATCGTGCGGCCACACGCGCGCCTCGCTGCCAATACGCGTCCACGGCACCTGAAACACCGTGCCCATGCTTACACGAGCCGAGCGACGATACAGCGGGTCGCAGCACGTCGGACTGACCAAAATACCGTCGACATTGAGCGCAGCGGCCGAGCGGAAAATCGCACCCACGTTCGTGTGGTCGACAATACCCTCGAGCACGCACACGCGCACCGGGCGCTCGCCCGCCGCCTCGACGACGCCACCCAAGAACTCATCAACCGGAATCTGGCGCGGACGACGAAACGCCGCGAGCGCACCGCGCGTCACGTTAAAGCCCGTCAACTGCTCCATAAGCTCCATGGAGGCCACGAACACAGGAACCGGATCCGCGCCCTCGCGCACAAACAGACGCTCAAACAGCGGCATCATCTGGTCGAGCCAGCGTTCACCCAAAAGAAAGCTCACCGGCTCGTATCCGGCACGCACCGCGCGCTCGATAACCTTGGCGCTCTCGGCGATAAAGATGCCCTTTTGCGGCTCAAGCACGCAGCGCAGCTCGCGCTCGGTCAATCGAACGTAAGCATCGAGCCGCTCGTCATCGAGCGAATCAATTCGCAGAACCTCAACGGCATCAGTCATAGCAGCCAGCCCACACCCTTCTTTACAGCACATCTATACCAAACGAGGCGACGCTAAGCGCCGCCCCATACATTCAATCAACCCGATGATACCGTTCACGCCAGGCGATTTACGCCTCGATGCGACGATACGTCACGAACTCATAATTGACGCCCTCGTCACCCTCACCGGCGGCAATCGTCGCGACCCCGCTACGCTGCGCAATCTCCCACGCGGGATCGGCGTCCAAGTCGGGAAAGTACGTGTCCACGACATGCACGCAGTGGTTATGCGTGACCTCGGCCTCGACGCAATACGGCAAAAACTGCCGATACACATCGCCGCCACCGATCACCCATGCAACAGGCTCATCGGCAACCGCGGCGAGCGCTTCGTCAATGCTATGCACCACGTCGACGCCCTCGGGCGCAAAATCCTCGTCGCGCGTGAGTACGATATTGCGGCGGTTCTTGAGCGGACGCCCACCGGGAAAACTCAACAGGGTCTTGCGCCCCATAATAACCGGGCAACCTTTGGTGCACGCCACAAAATGGCGCATGTCGGCGCGATTGGACACCACCATGTCGCCCTCGCACCCAATGCCCCAATCCTCACACACGGCGACGATAGCAGATAGCTTACACGTCATGAGCACCACCTACACCGCAATGGGAATGTTCTTGACCTGCGGGCCGTGCTCATAGCCCTCGACGATCAGGTCATCGGTCGTAAACGCATAGAAGTCATGCACATCGGGGTTGAGCGTTACCTTGGGTGCCGCAAACTGCGGACGCTCGATAAGCTCGCGGACGATATCGACATGACGATCATAGATATGGGCGTCGGCGATCACGTGCAGCAGCTCACCGGGAATCATATCGACCGACTGCGCGACCATCATCAGCAAAATGGCGTACTGGCACACGTTCCAGTTGTTCGCGGCCAAAATGTCCTGGCTGCGCTGGTTGAGAATCATGTTGAGCGTCGGCTTGTCGTCCTGAGGACGCTGCGTCACGTTATAGGTCACGCTATAGGCGCATGGATAAAGGTGCATCTCGGACAGATCGCTAAACACGTACGTATTGGTCATAATGCGGCGACTATACGGCGTGTGCTTAAGGTCGTACAGTACACGGTCCATCTGGTCGAAGTCGCCCTCGGCGTAATGGCTCTTCTGACCAATCTGATAGCCGTAGGCTTTACCGATGGAACCGGTCTCATCGGCCCACTCATCCCAGATATGGCTGTTGAGGTCATGCACGTTATTGGACTTCTTTTGATAGATCCACAGAATCTCGTCCATGGCAGACTTAAGCGCCGTACGGCGCAGGGTGAGCGCGGGGAACTCCTCGCGCAGATCATAGCGCGCCGTGACACCAAAGTTTTTAATGGTATAGGCAGGGGTGCCGTCCTCCCACACCGGGCGGACCTTTTGGCCCTCGGTGGTGGTGCCATGGTCCAAGATATCGCGGCACATGGTTACAAACTGTTGATCAGCTTTGCTCATTGACCCTCCTGTCAGTCGCCTACAAGCGAGATTCATTGTAGCCCAGGCGCACGCGGCCCCACAGCCCAAACATAAGCCCTCATTTTCTGACATATGCCAGAAATTCCTTGCGCAAATCCGCACGTTCGCTATTCTATTGTTGACATATGTCAGATTTGGAGAGTGTATGGCTGGAAGACGCGAAAAACTGCGCCGCGTTGGGATCATCCCCGAATATCGCGGCTTTACCCCCGATGGCCTTGCCAGCGGAGACGCTATCGATATGACGGTCGATGAGCTCGAAGTACTGCGCCTGTGCGATCTGGAGGGCCTCAATCAGGAGGCCGTCGCCCTGCACATGGGCATCGCCCGCGCCACGGTGGCGGCAATCAGCAGTCGCGCGCATCGCAAGGTGGCAAACGCGCTGGTCAACGGACGAGCGCTCGTCATCGAGGGCGGCAATATCGCGTACTCCCCCATCGCCACGACGACGGCCGCATGGCCAGCAAAGGAGGTCGGCACCATGAGGGTGGCAACGACGTACGACAACGGCAACATCTTTATGCACTTTGGCCGCAGCGAGCAGTTCAAGATCTACGACATCCAGGATGGCAAGGTGCTCAACGAGCAGGTCGTAGGCACCGGCGGCACCGGCCACGGCGCCTTGGCGGGCCTGCTTGCCAACGGTGGCGTTGACACGCTCATTTGCGGCGGTATCGGCGGCGGCGCTATCAACGCGCTTGCCCAAGCCGGCATCACGGTCTATGCGGGCGCCCAGGGCAGCTGCGATGCCTGCGTCGAGGCCCTCATTGCCGGCACGCTCGCACAGAACGGCGAGGCCACATGCGGCTGCCACGGCCATGACCACGGCCACGCCCACGAACACGGCGAGTCCTGCAGCTGCCACGACCATCACGAGCACGAGGGCCACGAGGGCTGTGGCTGCCACTAACGGCACGACACCGCGAGCTCGGGGCGCGACGCTGAACGCAACCCAACAATCAAAGCCAACAACAAAGGCCACCCGGTAGCTTCCGAGTGGCCTTTGCCATATCAAACTGGAATTAGAGCTCTATTTCTTATTACGCATCTGTGCTTCCATCTGGCGCAGCAGCTCCATATCGGACTTAGGACCGCCCGTACCCAGGCCACCCATGCCGCCCAGACCCATAGCGTCCAGACCGGGGATATTGGGCATGCGCATCTTTTTGCCCTTCTTGCCCTTTTTGCCCTTCTTGCCGCCGGCCTGCGCCTGATTGGCCATCGTGCGCATGCGGCCCATCATCTTGTTCATCTCGCCCCACTGCTTCATAAGGCTATTGACCTCGGTGGGGGTCACGCCGGCGCCCTTGGCGATACGCGCGCGACGCTGGCCGTTGATGATAGAGGGACGCAGGCGCTCCTCCTTGGTCATCGACATGATGATGGCCTCGTTCTTGTCAAAGATGCCCTCGTCCAGGTTGCCGCCCATCTGGTTGAGCGCGCGCTGACCACCGGGGAGCATGCCCAGAATGCCCTTCATGCCGCCCATCTTCTTGACGGCCTTCATCTGGTCGAGCATGTCGTTCATGGTGAAGCCCTCGCGCAGCATGCGCTCGGCAGCCTCGAGCTGCTCGGCGTCGGCTGCCTCCTGGGCCTTCTCAATGATGCCGACAACATCGCCCATGCCCAGAATGCGCTTGGCCATACGATCGGGATAGAACGGCTCCAGCGAATCGGGCTTCTCGCCCATGCTCACGAACTTGATGGGCTTGCCGGTCACCTGGCGCACGGAAAGCGCGCCGCCGCCACGGGCATCGCCGTCGAGCTTGGAGATGATCACTCCGTCAAAGTCGGTGCGCTCGGCAAAGGTCGAGACGACGTTGACGATATCCTGGCCGGTCATGGCATCGACGACCATCAGCACCTGATCGGGCTTGACGGCCTTCTTGATGTCCACGGCCTCCTGCATCATCTGCTCGTCGATCTGAAGGCGACCGGCGGTATCGACGATGACCACGTCACGCAGGTGGTCGACGGCCTCCTGGATGGCGCCCTTGGCGATGTCGACCGGATGCTCGCCGTCACCGCGGAAGACCGGCACGCCGATCTCTCCACCGAGCGTGGCCAGCTGGTCGGCAGCGGCGGGACGGTAGACGTCGCACGCGGCGAGCAACGGCGAGCGGCCCTGCTTCTTGAGGAGGTAGGCCAGCTTTACGGCCGCCGTGGTCTTACCGGAGCCCTGCAGGCCCACGAGCATGATGACGTTGGGAATGCGGTTGCTAAAGACGAGCTTGCTCTCGGTGGAACCGAGCATCTCGGTGAGCTCGTCGAGCACGATCTTGACGACGTTTTGCGCCGGCGACAACGACTCCATGACCTCTGCGGTCATGCAGCGTTCCTTGGTCTTGGCGACGAACTCCTTAACGACCTTAAAGTTGACGTCGGCCTCGAGCAACGCCATGCGAATGTCGCGCATGGCAGAGGTAATATCGGCCTCGGTCAGCTTACCCTTGCCGCGCAGGCGGTCAAATGTGTCGTTGAGGCGATCGCTCAGAGAATCAAACACTAGTCACTCCTTAATTGGACTCGCCCACCAGGGCGCGGCAGAAATCTTTGGCATTGAACTCCTGCAGGTCATCGACCTGCTCGCCCACGCCGATGCGCAGGATCGGGAGCTTGAGCTTCTCGGCCACGGCCATGGCGATACCGCCCTTAGCCGTGCCGTCGAGCTTTGTCATGATAATACCGTCCAGGCCCAGCGCCTCGTTAAACTCGAGCGCCTGGTTCAGACCGTTTTGGCCCGTCGCGGCGTCGATCACAAGCACGACCGAAACCGGCATGGGACCGGCGGCCATATTGGCGGCGCGCTTACGGGTCACATTGACCACCTTGGCAAGCTCGCGCATGAGCTCAGGGCTCGTGTGCAGACGGCCGGCGGTATCGATAAGCACCAGGTCGCTGCCGCGCTTGTCGGCCTCGTCGAGCACGTCGTAGCAAACACTTGCCGGGTCGGAGCCGCGGTCGCGCTTGATGACGGGGACGCCAGCGCGCTG
Organism: uncultured Collinsella sp.; assembly: GCA_937950325.1. GTDB lineage: Bacteria > Actinomycetota > Coriobacteriia > Coriobacteriales > Coriobacteriaceae > Collinsella. The sequence goes on along the minus strand of CALFDJ010000038.1, from coordinate 69,359 downwards.
GCCCCACACATCGAGCTGCTCGATAGCGGCAGCACGGAAGGTATCGGCCGAACCGATCACGACGTTCTTGCCGCGGGCGGCCATGGCGCTCGCAATCTTACCGACCGTCGTGGTCTTGCCGGCACCGTTAATGCCCACAAACAGCACGCAGCTCGGCGTATCGGAAAACGGATCGCGCTCGATGGGCACAAAGTGCTGCTCGAGCTGCTCGGCCAGGGTACGACGAAGCTGCGGAGCGGTCTTGAGGTTCTTCTTGGCCGCGGCATCGCGTAGGTCATCGGAGACCTGAATGGCGACCTCGGCACCCATGTCACCCATAACGAGGGTGTCCTCCAAGTCCTCCCAAAAATCCTCGTCGACCTCGCCGCCAAAGTAAAAGACCTCGTTGAGGGCCTCGCGGCTGCGCTCAAGTCCGCGCGAGAGAGCGTCAAAGAATCCCATTATGCATTCACGACCTTTCCGGTTTCGCGATCGAGTTTTTGCGAGACGACGCGACTGACGCCGTCGGCTTGCATCGAGACGCCATAGAGGACGTCAGCGTCCTCCATAGTACGGCGCTGATGCGAAATGACCAAGAGCTGCGTATCGGAACGCAACACATCGAGCGCGCCGATGAGCTTGGACAGGTTGGCGTCATCGAGTGCGGCCTCGACCTCGTCCAGCACATAGAACGGCACCGTGCGCGTGCGGTACACAGCAAAGAGGAGGGCGAGCGCCGTCAGGCTCTTCTCACCGCCCGACATGAGCATCATCTTGGTGATGCGCTTGCCGCGCGGCTGCGCCACGACCTCGATACCCGTCTCGGCAGGATGCTCGGGATCGGTCATCTCCAGATGAGCCTGGCCACCCGGGAAGAGCATAGCGAAGATCTCGCGGAAGTTCGCGTCGACCTTCTCAAACGTCACCAGGAAGGCCTTCCGCATCTTGCGGTCGATGGCCACCGTGATCTTGGTGAGCGCCTTGCGCGCGCTCTCCAGATCGGCCAGCTGCTCCTCGATGTAGTCGGCACGGCGCTTGAGCTGCTCGTACTCCTCCATGGCAACTTGGTTAACGGGACCAAGGTTGTTGATCTGGCGCACAAGCTGGTTGAGTTCGCGCTCGGCGGCATCGCGGTCCGTGGGCGCCGGAAGCATGAGCGCTTCCTCGAGCACCGTCGTGCCATCGGCGGTAATGGCCTTGATGGCAGCCTCGACCTGCACCTCGAGCTTGCCACGCGCGACCTTGAACTCGTTTTGCGTGGCAGAGGCGGTATCGACTCGCTCCTTAGCGCGGGCAACCTCCGCCTTGGCATCCTCGATGGTTTTCTTGAGCGAAGCGGAGTCCGCCTCCTCCAGAGAGGCCTGGTCACGCAGGCGCGCTGCCCAATCCGACGCGCGTTCCAACAGGGCAGAATAGCGTTCGTGCATGGGATCGACGCGCAGGCGCAGCAGCTCGAGCGAGCGCGAGGCCTGGCGTGTTCCGCGAATACGACGGTCGATGCCCTCAAGACGATGCTCCAGGTCAGGCACGCGGCCCTTCAGCGAACGCAGACGTTCGCTCGTCTGGGCTAGGCGAACCTTGGCGTCGGCGAGCTTGCCGGCAGCCTCGGAATCGTCACGGCGAACGCGGTCGAGTTCGTCGTTGGCCTCGGCAATCTGCAAGCCCAGATCGCTTGCCTGCGCGCGGGCCTCGTCACGCGAACGGGTGAGCTCGTCAACGCGCGGGCGCGCAGCGCGAACGGCTTCGGAGGCCTGCTCGCGGCGCTTGGAGATGCGCACGCGCTCGACCTCGGCATTGTTGGCGCTTTGCTCCAAGCGGCCGATCTCGGAAAGCAGCGAGCGGCGCTCGCCCTCAAGACGGGCGATCTCGCCGGCGGCATCGCCCTCAGCGGCACGCGCTTCCTCAACTGCCGCGTTAGCCTCAACGACTTGGTCCGAAGCATGCTCAAACACGGCAGCCAGATCGGGCTCAAGCCCCTCCAGCTCGCGAATGCGACGCTTACGCTCCAGAGCACCCGAGGCCTCGCCAGCATCGAGGCCCACGCGCACCAGGCCGCCACAGCTTACGCGGGCGCCATCGGGAGTCACATAGGTCACACCGTCAACGACCGGCGCCAACAGCGCGGCAGCCAAGTCATCGACCACGTAATAGCCGCCGAGCAGCGCCTCGACGACGGGTCCGTAGCCTGCGCGCACGGACAGACGATCGACCAGGCGGACACCGGCAGCGCCCTCAGCGGCGGTAGAGCCGCTCACGTCGCGCGCCACCAGCAGTGCTTCGCCCGAGGCCTTCTTTTGGTCCAGAGCCGCACGACCGGCACGCTCAAGCGCGGACGTATCGTCGAACAGAAGCGCATCGATATCGCCGGCGAGCAATTGCTCAACCAGGCCCTCAAGCTCGCGCGGGGCTTCGAGCACATCGCCCAGGCGACCCGTTACGTCATCGCCCAGCGCACCCACCAGACGGCTCACGAGCGGCGAGCTGTCGGCCATGCGCGCATCAAGCTTCTTTTGGCTGGCAAGCTCCGAGCGCACCTCGGATAACTTGTTGCGCGCCTCGCTCTCACGATTACGCAAGTCCTTCAGGGCCGCACGGGCGACCTCGTTGGCCTCACGCGCATCGACCTGAGCCTGGCGCGCCTCCTCAAGAGCGCCCTCAAGCTCCTCGGCGCGGTCGCGACGGCTCTCGAGCGAGGCCGTGACCTCCTCGAGCTGTTCATCGATCTGCTCCAGGCGCGAGGCATACATGTTGTCCTCGACCTCGGCATTGGAAAGCGAATCCTTCACCTTGGCGAGCTCGAGCGCAGCATTATCGGCAACGCGCTGCACATCGCGCTGCTCGCGCGTAAGCTGCGAAATCTGATTGTCGAGCGCAACGCGCCGCTCGTGGAGCTCGGCGGCGGCAGGACCAGCGGCGTCAACGTCCTCCTGGACCTGCATATGCGCGCCGGTCACTTCCTCGAGCTGAGCACGTGCGTCCTCGAGCTCCTCGACCACACGACGACGCTGATGCTCGGAGCTCGAAATCTGCCCGCGCATGTCGGACAGGCGCGACACCATGTTATGGCCCTTTTCCTCGAGCAGACGCATGTCTGAGTTAATGCGACCGACCACATCTTGCATATGGCGGCGTTGCTCGCCCAGATCGCCCACAAACAGGCCTTTTTCCTCGAGCATAACTTGGAGCTTCTCGAGCTCGCGCTCCTTTTCACCCAGGCGGTATTGCGCAAGCTCAAGTTCGGCGGCGCCCTCCTTAGAGCGGCTCTCCAGGTCGTTCCACTGCGACTGCAGCGAACGAAGCTCGTCGACGGCCAGCATCTGCGTAAGTTCGTTCGCGCGCGAGGACAGCTCTTTGTACTTGCGCGCGCGATCGACCTGACGCTCCAGTGGTCGCAGCTGACGGGCGATTTCCTTATTGATGTCGCGGGCACGCGTCAGATGCTCGTCCATCGACTTAATCTTTTTGAGCGCACGCTCCTTACGGCGCTTGTGCTTGGAGATGCCGGCGGCCTCCTCGATGAGGGCGCGGCGCTCCTCGGGGCGGCTCTGCAAAATGGCGTCGAGCTTGCCCTGGCTGATGATGGAATGCGTATCCTTGCCCAGGCCCGAATCGTGCAGGATGTCCTGAATGTCCATCAGGCGGCACGGACTCGAGTTGATGAGGTACTCGCTTTCGCCCGAGCGATACATGCGACGGGTGATGGCGACTTCGTCAAAATCGACGGGCAGCATATGGTCCGAGTTATCGAGCACCAGCGTGACCTCGGCGACACCCACCGGCTTGCGCGCTGACGAGCCCGAGAAGATGACGTCCTCCATGGCCTGGCCGCGCAGCTGCTTGGCGCTCTGCTCGCCCAGGACCCACAGAATTGAGTCGGAGATGTTCGATTTTCCCGAGCCGTTGGGACCGACGATGACGGTCAGGCCCGGCTCAAACGTCATATGGGCGCGGTCGGCAAACGACTTGAACCCTTTGAGCGTGAGGGACTTGAGATACACGGTTCCTCGCTTACACGTGCTTCTTGTTCAGAATCACGCCGTTGGTGGTGTAACCCATGCGGTCGAGCGCTTCGAGCGCGGCGGCTCCCTCGGCTTCCTTCTTAGAGGAACCGGTGCCGCGACCCTGGCGAATGCCATCGATGAGCACCACGGCGGTAAAGGTGGGCGCATGCGCCGGGCCCTCGGAGCCAACGAGCTTATACGCCGGGGGCTCGTGACCGTCGGCTTGCACGCACTCCTGCAAAAACGACTTGGGGTTCGCGGGATGCTCGGCGCGCTCGGAAGCCAAATGCGGCTTAAGCGTACGATGGATAAACTCCGCCGCAACGTCCCAGCCGGCATCCAGGTACAGTGCGCCCACGAGCGACTCGTAGACGTTCTCGAGCGCCGAATGCAGGCCGCGCGCACCGGTACCGGTCTCGGAGGCACCAAAGATGATGATGTCGTCGATGCCCAGCTCGTGAGAAACCTCGGACAGCGTGGCACCCGAGACAAGCGACACCTTCAGGCGCGTGAGCTTGCCCTCGTCAAACTCCGGATAGGACTCAAACAGGGAGCGTGCGACCACGGCGCCCAAAATGGAATCGCCCAAGAACTCAAGGCGCTCATAGCTGGCAGAAACCGGCTGGCCCTCGACTGCCGAGGGATGCGTAAGGGCCGCGCGCAGCAGCACTTTATTATTGAACTCGTGACCCAGGATTTCCTGGGCGCGCGTAAGTCGTTCAGACAAAGCCAAGACCTAGGCCTCCCTGGCGTTTTCGATCGCGTCGACGGCGTCGGCGACAGAATTGAGCGAGAGCAGAGTCTCGTCATCGATCTCGAGGTTGAACTCGTCCTCGATAGCCGTAACCAGCTGCAGGCGCTCGAGCGAGTTGGCATCGAGGTCGTCAAAGGTGGTCTCATCGCTAATTTCGGCAACATCGACGCCCAGAACGTCAGCAGCGACCTCGGCGATCTTGTCGAAGATTTCGGAGCGGTCCATAGCGCTTCCTCTCATAGTGCATGAATACCAAAAGAATGGTACCGCCCGGGCGGTACCAAGACACGGTTCTGATTCTACCCCACGACGTGCGCCCCAAGACGCATAACGCCGCTGTTATAAAACGATACCGTCCATAGAGTTGGCGACATTCTCGACCAGCCCGGCGCGCACGGCTTCGGCCGCCGCGAGCGTACCGTTTTTAACAGCCTCGACCGAGGTGGCGCCATGGCCGATCAGGACCACGCCGCGCAGGCCCAGAAGAATCGCGCCGCCCTTGGCGTCGCCAGAGAGCTTGGCCTTAATCTCGCGCATTTGCTTTTTGATGAGTAGCGCGGCAATCTTGGTGCCGAGCGAAGACATAAAGACACCCTTGAGCTCCTGCAGCAAAAACTTGGCAGCGCCCTCGGTGGCCTTGAGCGCAATATTGCCCGACATGCCATCGGCAACGACGACATCGAAGTTACCTGAGGTGATATCCGTTCCCTCGCAGTTACCAACAAAGCCGGGAACGGCGGCTTTCATGGCCGGGAAGCAGGCCTTGGTAAAGTTGGAGCCCTTCTCGTCCTCGGTGCCGTTAGCAAGCAGGCCCACGCGGGGATGCTCGATGCCCAGGACGACGCGGGCATAGGCGCTACCCATCTGGGCAAAACGTACCATATCGTCAACCTCGACATCGGGGTTGGCGCCCATATCGCACAGCACCGTCAGACCGCCGGCGCGATTGGGCAGCGCATTGGTCAGACAGGGGCGCACCGGCTGCTTTTTGCCTTCGGCCTGATACCTAAACGGCGTCACGTAGGCGGTGGCAGCGGCGGTCATGGCGCCGGTGGAGCCGGCGGAGAAGAACGCATCCGCGTTGCCCTTCTTAATGGCGCGGCACGACAGCACGATCGAAGACTTGCGTTTGGTCATCACGGCGCGAATGGGATCCTCATCCATGGCGATAACGTCAGGTGCCTCAAGGGCCTCAACACGTGCATGGGAAGCTGCAAAGGGATTGACGATTTCGGCGGGGCCAGCTGCCAAGACCTCGATATCGGGATCGGCGGCAAGTGCAGCCTCAATACCATCGAGAACAACCTGAGGTTTCTCGTCTCCGCCCACAACGTCTACACAAACGCGAACGTTACTCATAAACATGCTCCTTATACAAAAATAGCCGACTCATTGAGCCGGCCATTGTGGTTCCATTTGGAACGGCATCGCATCCAGAGTATACCGTTACTCGGTAACGATAACCTCGCGGTCCTTGTAGAAACCGCAGCTGGGGCACACGTGGTGCGGAAGCTTGACAGCCCCGCAACGGGGGCACGTGGACTGAGCCGCAGCCGAGATCTTCATGTTGGCGGAACGACGGGTGTGAGTGCGGATACGACCCTGCTTTTGTTTAGGTACGGGCATAGTGACCTTCCTTATGAACTATCCAGTGTGGCGATTACGCGCAAGTAGCGATACTACCACAGTTTTACTCATCAAGCTTGAGATTCTTCAATGCTGCAAATGGATTTTCCGTGGCAGCGGCCCATTCTGCCTCTGCCTGGGCGGCGCAATCGCATTGCTCGACGTTGAGATTGCAGCCGCAAGTGGGGCACAGACCGCGGCAATCGGGCTTGCAGAGCACCACAAACGGCGTGTCCATAACGACCGCGTCATTGATGGACTCACCCAGATCGACGATGCGGTCCTCACCCAGAAGCTCATAGCCGTCCTCGTAGGCCTCGAGATCCTCGGGCTCCTCAAAGAGATAAAACTCCTCGATCTCGCCGGCGATATCAAACGAGGCGGGCTCCAGGCAACGGTCGCACTCGCCGGTGGCGTGCGCGCGAACCATGCCCGTGAGCAAGACACCGGTACCGGCATTGGTAAAGACAACGTCGTAGTCGATGCCGTCCTGAAGCTGGTACTCCTTCTCGCCCACCGTGTAGGTGGCGACATCGACCTTACCGGTCAGCGGATACGAATCTCCAGGAAACTCGAGCTGCTCGGAAAGATCGACGGTAACGCTCGGGAACTCAGCCATTACCACTGACCATTCTGCTGGGCGGCACCCTCGTTGAGCTGCTGACGGCAACGGGTAACGGTGCCGGTCAGGCTCTTGAGGTTCTCCTCCAGGTGCGTAAAGACCTGCTCTGCGTAGTCCTCGGCAGCATAACGCGTCTCGCGCTCGTACTGCTGGGCACGATCGCGGATGTCGTCGGCCTGCTGCTGCGCAAGGCGGACGATCTCCTGCTCACCGGCAATGGTGAGGGCCTGCTGCTGAGCGTCAGCGATGATGGAATCGGCCTGAGCGGCGGCGGAAGCCATAAGCTCCTCGCGCTCCTTAAGGATACGGCGGGACTTCTGCCACTCCTCGGGATAGCTCATGCGGATCTCGTCGAGGATGTTGAAGAACACGTCGGCGTCGATGACCTTGAACTGAGCGTTCTTGCCGAAAGGCGGCTTGGCTTCCTCGATCAGCCCTTCGAGCTCATCGACCAAGCTGACGATCCTATCGCCAGGAAAATTCTCGCCCGGCATCCGGTCTCCTTTCATAGGTAACATATCATCGTGCTAGTTTACCACATGCCACCAGGCAATAAGAAACGTCACGAAAAGCGATGTTTGAGCGCTTCGACCACGTTGGACGGGACAAACGTCGATACGTCACTGCCGAGCGAGGCGATCTGGCGAACGACCGAGCTCGAGATATAGCCGTACTGCGGCGCACTCATGACAAAGATGGACTCCAGCTCGCTATCCAGGCGATAGTTAAGGTCGGCCTGCTGCAGCTCATACTCAAAGTCGGTCATGGCGCGCAGACCCTTGACCACGGCCCCCGCCCCCTGCTCACGAGCGAAGTCGACCAAGAGGCCGGTAAAGGGCAGGACCTCGACGCCGTCGATATCACCGAGTGCCTCGCGGGCCAGCGCCACGCGCTCATCGAGCATAAACGTGGTGCCCACACCGTTTTTACCCTGCGACTCGGCCACGGCGACGATCACGCTGGGAAAGATGCGGCGGGCGCGGCGGATCACATCGATATGGCCAAACGTGATGGGATCGAAGGTGCCCGGGACGATCACGCGATTAATAGTGTCACTCATGGGCGTCCTCCGGGGATACTGCCTCGTCATTTTCGTTAGCATCAGTGCCGCCGTCCTTGCTATCGCCGACCCAACGGAGCAGGTCGACCGAGGTAATGCCGTAGCGCTTCTCACGTACAGTCTCAAAGCCTGCCGGATGCGCGCCCGCATCGGCGGCGGCATGCTCAAACAGGGCGTAAGCGCCAGACGCAAGCATACCCTGCTGAGCCAGGTCCTGCAGCAGCTCCTCGACCGGCTCGGCACCAAAAGCATAGGGCGGGTCGAGCAGGACCAGATCAAAGGGGCCGCCTGGTACACGACCGCGCGAGGCACTCACCAGCATGTCGCCCGTGACCACGCGCCAACGCGCACGGTCACGGCAGAGCGACTCGATATTCTTGCTAATGAGCCGCGCGGCGTTGCGATCGATCTCAAACGTCGTGAGCGAGCGGGCCCCACGAGAGAGCATCTCTAACCCTAAGGCGCCGGAGCCGCCAAAGGCGTCCAGCACGCGGACCTCGTCCAGATCGAAGTCGAATGCCGACATGACCATAGATGCGCACGCCTCACGCACGCGATCAGTCGTGGGGCGGGTGACATCGCGACCACGGGACTCCTCGATCTTACGACCGCGCCATTCGCCGCCGATGATTCTCATCCTCCGCTGACCTCCTTAAAAATATGTCGATATCGCATGGCGACCGCATCGCGCAGGGGGCGCGTCGCCACGGAGTCAAGGGTGCAAGCATACCGCAAGAGCTCGACCGCGTCCAAATGGGCCCACTCGATTAGTTCCTCGTCGGCATCCAGGTCGACAAAGCGCAGAGTCACACCGCCATGCTGGCGATAACCCAGGATTTCGCCCTCGTGACGCAGACGCAGGTCCATCTGGGCGAGCGTAAAGCCATCCGCGGTTTTTTCGAGCGATTGCAGGCGATCTTGTGCTGCGGACGCGCCGCCGTTGCCCTTGGAGTGCGTCATGACCAGGCACGTGCCCGACACACTGCCACGGCCCACGCGGCCGCGCAGCTGGTGCAGGGCAGCCAATCCAAAGCGCTCGCCGTTCTCGATGACCATGACGGTGGCGTTAGGCACGTCGACGCCCACCTCGACCACCGTAGTCGAGACGAGCACGTCAATCTCGCCACGCTTGAAGGCATCGATAACCTGGTCCTTCTCCCCCGCCGGCATGCGGCCGTGAAGGCGCTCGACGGTAAGCCCCGGCAACGCCAGACGCAGGCGATCGAGCTCGGTCGCCGTATCGTGCAGCGGCACGGGTACGGTTACGCGGCCCTCATCGTCGCGGGCAATACCGGGCACGTCTTCCAGCTCATCGGCCGAGTCACTCGGCTCCACGAGTGGGCAAATCACGTAGGCCTGCTGACCCTTTTCATGCGCCTCGCGGATGGCGCCATAGGCGAGGTCACGGCTCGACTCGGTGAGCACGCGTGTCGTCACGCCAGCGCCGGGGACAGGCCGATGACGGATGATACTCGTGTCCAGATCGCCGTAGACCGAAAGCGCCAGCGTACGCGGGATGGGCGTTGCCGTCATAACGAGCAGATCGGCACCGGGGCCCTTCGCGCGCAGGGCGTTGCGTTGGCCGACGCCAAACCGGTGCTGCTCATCGATGACCACGAGCGACAGATGCTTGAACGCAACGTTATCCGAAAGGACCGCGTGGGTTCCAAAGAGGACGTCGAGCTCGCCTGATTCCAGCTGTGCATGGATGCGCTCGCGCTCTGCGGCCGGCGTGGCACCCGTCAGAAGCGCCCAGGACATGCCGGTCTGCGAGAGCAGAGGGCCGGTCTTATCGGCATATTGGCGCGCCAGCACGCCCGTGGGCGCCATAACGCAGGCCTGCGTGCCGCTATCGGCAGCCACAGCCAGCGCGCAGGCGGCAACGGCGGTCTTACCGGTACCGACATCGCCCAGCAGCAGACGGTTCATCACGCGCCCGCCATCGCACATATCGTGCAGGATATCTTGGAACGCGGCCTCCTGCTCGTCGCTCAGCGAAAACGGCAGGGCTTGCTTGAGCACGGCCAGGTGCTCGCCCGCGGTGTGGGCATAGGGCACCACATCGACCAGGCCGCCGTCGTTGCGCAGGCGCAGCGCTAGCTGCAGGTAGAGGCACTCCTCGTAGGCAAGCCGTGCGCGCGCGATATCGCGCTCGGCCATACTCGATGGAAAATGGATTGAGCGCAGCGCGCGGGCATTGCTCATCAGGCGACGCTTAACGCGCAGCGGTGCCGGAATGGGATCAAAGGGATTGCCGACGACCTCGAGCGCGCCGCTTACGATGCGGCGCATCCACGCCTGGCTCACGCCATCACTCACGTAATGGACCGGCAGGATAGTGCCCGCGGCACGCCCTTCCTCGAGCTTTTCAAAGTGCGGTGAGGCCATCTGCTTAAAACCGTAGGCAAACTCGACTTTGCCCATCACGGCCAGGCGGTCGCCCTGTCTAAGCTGCTGGGCAATCCAGGGCTGGCGGAAAAAGGCGACCTGCAGCACGCCCGTCTCGTCCACAAGCGAGACCTCGGTCACCTGCATGTGCGGACGCGGCTGCTTTTGGACGATGCGGTCGACCGTGGCGATGATGGTGCACACGGTACCGATGGGCGCCATCTCGATGGACCACGAACGGGTAAAGTCGAGGTATCGATGAGGGATATGGAGAAGGAGGTCCCCCACCGTCCGAATTCCCAGACGGCGAAGGGCCTCCTCACGTTTACCCGAAACATATTTGAGTCGCGCGATATCCTCGTCAAGCGCATTGCTCTGGGCAAAGCGCTCCGAGACGCGCGGCACGGAGCACAGCTCGGACATGGGCAGATGCCTACTCGATCGAGAAGATCACGGGATAGAGCGGCTGCTCGCCACGATGGGCGTCGATCTCCAAATCGGGCTGAGCCTCCTCGATAGCGTCGACGATCTCCTGGAAGGCCTCATCGGACAGCTCCTCGCCGGCCAGAATCGTCAGCGCGTCGCCTTCCTCTTCCTCCTGCATGCGGTTGATGCAGTCGAGCGTGACCTGCTTCACGTCGGAACCGACCACGTCGATTGAGCCGGCGATGATGCCCATGACGTCACCGGAGTGAATCGGCGAGCCATCAGATGCGCTGGAGTCGCGCACGGCGCGGGTGACCTCGCCATCGCGGACCTCGCTGATGGCGTCAACCATGGCGGCAACGGCGTCCTCGAGCTCAGAATCGGGCAGGACGGCGAACAGCGCGGAGAACGCCTGCGGGACGGTCTTGGTGGGAACGACGGCGACCTTCTTGTCGGTGCAGGCAGAGGCTGCGGCCTCGGCAGCCATGCGGATGTTGCCGTTATTGGGCAGGATGATGACCGAGGTCGCGTTGACCTGGTCGACGGCGCCCAACAGGTCGGCGGTCGAGGGGTTCATGGTCTGGCCACCCGAGACGATCACGTCAACGCCGAGGGACTTGAGGATGTCGGCCTCACCGGAACCGGCGGCAACGGCGACAAAGCCCAGGGCCTTCGCGGGCTCGGCGGCCTTCTCCTGATCCTCGTGAATCTTAGCGGTACGGTCGTGGGCCTCCATCTCCATGTTGTGGATAAAGACCTCATAGATCTGACCGAGCTGAAGCATGTGCTCGAGCACCAGGTTGGGGGTGTTGGAGTGCACATGGATCTTGTAATCGGGATAGGCGCCCACGAGTAGCTCACAGTCGCCCATGGAACCAAGGAACTTAAGGCACTCGTCCTCGTCAAACGGCGCGTCGGCCTTAAACAGGAACTCGTTGCAGTAGCGGAACTCCGAGCCCTCCCAATCGTCGTTGGCCTCGATCTCAACGCGACCAAGGGCCGCGTCGCGGGCAGAGACAGCGGAATCAAACGTGGCGGAGAAATCCTCGACAACGGTGCTGCGGCCAAGCGCGGCGGCAACAAAGTTCTCAAGGAAAATAGCAAAGCCAAAGGCGCCGGAGTCAACCACGCCGTTCTCCTTCAGAACGGGCAGCAGGTCGGGCGTGCGAGCGACGGACTGGTAGGCCTCGACGACGATGGCGTCGAGCGCATCCTCGGCAGAGAACTTCTTCTTCTCGCACTCGTCTGCCTTGGTCGAAACATCACGCAGAACCGTGAGGATCGTGCCCTCGATGGGCTTACGGACAGCCTGGAAGGCAACCTTGACGGCACGACGGAAGGCGAAGGCGATATTGGCGGACGTAATAGGCTCGTCGGCAGAGACAAGGCCCTCGGCCACGCCGCGCAGGATCTGCGACGTGATGACGCCGGAATTACCGCGGGCACCCATGAGGGAGCCGTGGGTGATGGCGCCGGCGATGGCCTCCATATCGGCATCGGCGGGAAGGGCGGAAAGCTCCTTGGTCACCGAGGCGAGCGTGAGCGACATGTTGGTGCCGGTGTCGCCGTCGGGTACGGGGAAGACGTTGAGCTTGTTGATCTCCTCGGCCTTGTCGGAAACGGCAGCCGCAGCGATCGGAAAACAGGTGCGAATGGTCTTTGCAATCATGGGTATTTGAATCTCCGTTTTCGGATGCTAGTTCAGACGGCTCTTGAGCGCGTCGATGTGAATGCCGATCTTAAGGCTGGCGGGATCGATCTGGGCGATCTCCTGCAGGGTAAAGGCAACGGAGCTCGAAAGATTGTGGCAGACGGACTTCATGTTGACGCCGTTCTCGAGCACGACGTGAAGATCGACCGTAAGGCCGTTCTCGTCGGCGGAGACAAGCACGCCCTTGCGGAGGCGCTGACCGGCAAGCAGGCGCACGCTCTCGGCGCCCTGGAGTTGCTCAGCCATACCGACGACGCCATAGCACGTCATCGCGGCATAACCGGCAATATCGGCAATAACGTCGTTCGAGACGCTCAGGCTGCCGTTAATGGTCTCAGACACAAGAATCTCCTTATCTGGTGCTCGCGGCACCATGTCGTGGGAGCAATCATTGCAATATTCTACAACGACCGCGCCATGTTGAGGTGGCGGGCCTCGGGATTACATCCTCGACACGAAATGTTGATACGGTAACGTTCGCCACAATCGATCGTGGCATGAAAAAACCCGCCGCATAAGCGACGGGTTTTACAACCTGGCTCCCCGGGTAGGACTCGAACCTACAACAGCGCGGTTAACAGCCGCGTGCTCTACCATTGAGCTACCGAGGAATAGGTGCGTGCTCTCAAGCAACGAAGTTTATTATACGGACGAATCAGCTCAGGGCAAGAACTTTTTTAAGAAATTTTCTCGCCATGATCCCTTGGGGACGGCCTAACTGCCGGCACCAGCAACGGAAACGCCGATGTTTTGACAATGCCAGCGAGCGGGCACCAGAGCGAACAAATTGGCATGAAAAGAGGACGGCATAGACCTTCTGGTCATGCCGTCCTCTTTGAATGACAAGTTGTCGCTCTGGTGTCCGCGCAGCGTCGACCAGTTACGGCGTTTGGTAAAACGCCGTAACTACTAAGACTCGATGTAGTCTTTGAGCTTGCTCGAGCGACTCGGGTGGCGGAGCTTGGCCAGAGTCTTGGACTCGATCTGGCGAATACGCTCGCGCGTGACGCCAAACTCGCGACCGACTTCCTCGAGCGTGCGGGGATGTCCGTCGACGAGACCAAAGCGCAGCTCGATAACCTTGCGCTCGCGATCGGCAAGCGAATCGAGCACCTGGGTGAGCTGCTCCTGCAGCATGGAGAAGCTGGCAGCATCGGGCGGAACGATAGCCTGGGAGTCCTCGATGAAGTCGCCCAGCTGGGAATCCTCTTCCTCGCCGATCGGGGTCTCGAGCGACACGGGCTCCTGCGAAATCTTCTGGATCTCACGGACGCGGTCGGCGCTCATGTCCATCTCGGCACCGATCTCCTCGGGGGTCGGGTCGCGACCCAGGTCCTGGAGGAGCTGGCGCTGGACGCGGACGAGCTTGTTGATGGTCTCGACCATGTGCACGGGAATACGGATGGTACGGGCCTGGTCGGCAATAGCGCGCGTAATGGCCTGACGGATCCACCACGTGGCGTACGTGGAGAACTTAAAGCCCTTCTGGTAGTCGAACTTCTCGACGGCGCGGATCAGACCGAGGTTGCCCTCCTGGATCAGATCCAGGAACAGCATGCCACGGCCGACATAGCGCTTGGCGATGGAGACGACCAGACGCAGGTTTGCGCTGATGAGCGCCTGCTTGGCCTCAAGACCAACATTCTCAATACGCGTAAGTCGACGCATCTCGGAGCGTGTGAGTTCAATCTCGCCTGCATCGGCAGCCTCGAGCTTCTCGGTAGCCTCGAGACCGGCCTCGATCTTCATGGCCAGATCGACCTCTTCAGATGCGGTCAGCAGGTCGACCTTACCGATCTCCTTGAGGTACATACGAACCGGGTCGCCGGTCAGCATCACCGTGGAGGCATCGATGCCGCGCACGCGCGAACGCGAACGGGACGTGCGCACGGTGCGCTTCTTCTTGCTCTTGGAAGAGCCCATCTCGGCATCGGCCTGGCGGGCCATCTTAAGCTCGTGATCGTCAAGCGAGCCGGAATCGTGCTCGTCATCATCGAAATCGTCGGTATCGTTATCGTCATCGTCGACGTCCATCGGGGCGTCGTCGTTTCCGCTCGCGGAGATAATCTGGATGCCGCTGTTGCGCAGCGCGGAATACACCGCGTTGAGCTGCTCATCAGAAACATCGATATCCTTCAGGGCGACCTGAATCTCGTCCTCGGTTACCGAAGTCCTGTTTGAGCCGTTGCCCATGAGCTTTGCAACGTAGGATTCCAGCCCAGTACCCGTGCTCTCAGTCTTTTTTGGCACAGATTCTCCCTTCGTAGTCCACAGGACTCATTACTTTAGCACACACATGGACGTCTATACCCAAAATAAAGACAGGATATAGGCGAGAATACGCTGGTTGACCACAACATCTAGGCCTGATCGGCACCTGCGGTTTCCAAACCGATCAAACGGAACGGGTCGGCCACGCCACCGATCGACTTTTGAAGCTCGCGCTGGCGCTGTGAATCTTGCACCGCCTGCATCGTCAGCACCCGACGGGCCTCATCGTCGAGTGAACGGTCCTGACGCAACTTGGCCTGCGCGGCTCGCATGCGACGTTTGATGGTGTAGAGCTCGAGCGTATCGAGCATAAAGACGATGTTCGTCTCGGTCGGGTGCTTACTCGTTGCCGAGATGCGCCCGGCGCTGACAAGCGATGCCGCCTCGGGACACACCGCGCGTGCCGCATCCATGCATGCCGCAGGATCGGTTCCCGGCGGCGTCGCCAGCACGGCCCACGCAATGGACTCGTGACGCGGGTCGACCCACTCGATAGAACAAATGCGATCGGCATAGGTGCGGAACAGATCGGGATAGCTCGTGAGCATCGTCAGCAGCTCGCGCTCTCCCGCCAGGGATTTCCGCTCCAGATCGGTCAAAACGATCGGCATCGACGGAGCTGCCGCCGCGCTTGAGCTATCGGCAACGGGCGCAGCGCTTTCCATCCCCGCCGGCACATCGATTGGCGGCAGGTCCTCGTCGACCTCCACCGGTGCGGCCCCATAGGCATCAAGCGGAACGTAGTCGTACGGGTCCTCCTCGACCGGTGCGGACACCGGCGGCGTCGCACCCGCGGCCCAGGCACCGCGACCGGCACTGCGCGCACCAGCCGCACCGCCGCCCGAGCTTCGTCCCTGCGAACCGCCCGCGCGCTCAGCTTGCGCGCGTTGACGCTCGTAGTTCTGCTCACGCCGGCGCTCGGCATCCTCACGCTTGGCGACATCGCGAAACACGCGGCCCGAACTCGCGCGCACGGTCTCCAGGTCCAAACCCAACAGGTCGGCAATCTGGATAAAGTACGTGTCGATCATATAGCTGTCACGCAGCGGATAGATGAGCGTCAGCGCATCCTCGAGCGCCTTGGCACGACCGCCCGGTGTGGTAATGTCGCTCGACTCCTGCAGCGAACGGTAGACAAAGTCCATGAGGGGCTCGGCCGCGTCAATGCGCGCCTGAAGCTCCTGACCGCCATGCGCCGTGATGAACTCCATGGGGTCGTTACCGTCGGGCAGCACCACGCAGCGCAGGTCCATCGAATCCTGCTCGATAAACTGAATCGCGCGGCGAGCAGCCTTTTGACCGGCGGCGTCGCCGTCAAACATATAGACAATGCGCTTGGCAAAGCGGGTAAGCGTCTTTACGTGATGTTCCGTCAGCGCAGTGCCCAGCGTGGCGACGACGTTTTTGATCCCTGCCTCCCAGCAGGCGATGCAGTCGGTATAGCCCTCCACCACGATGGCGGTATCCTGCGCGACGATAAACTCCTTGGCCCAGTTAAAGCCATAGAGGTTTCGTTTTTTATGAAACACGCTCGTCTCGGCGGTGTTGAGGTACTTGGGCTGACCATCGCCCATGATGCGCCCGCCAAAGGCGATATTGTGACCCTGCTCATCAAAGATGGGAAACATCACGCGGTCGTAAAAACGGTCCGCGAGCTGCCCGCGCCCACGGCTCACGGCCACGTTGGCGTCAATCATCTCCTGCGGGGTAAAGCCCGCCTGCGACAGATGCGACACCAGCGCGTTACGACCCGGCGCAAAGCCCAGGCAGTAGCGGCGACAGACATCTCCGCCCATGCCACGACTGGCAAAGTACTCGCGCGGACGGCTGTCCTTACCGCGCATAAGCATGGTGTGGTAGAACTGAGCCGTCTCAGCGCACAGGTCATAGATGCGGGCACGCTTGGTGCCTCGATCGCGCTGCGCACCGGTATCGTGCAGTTCAATGCCCGCACGGTCGGCCAAATAGCGGATCGACTCGGGAAAACTCAGGTTCTCGCGCTTCATGATATAGGTAAAGACGTCGCCGCCCTCGCCGCAGCCAAAGCAGTGCCACACCTGCGTAGCAGGGATAATGTGAAACGATGGGGTCTTTTCGCCATGAAACGGGCAGCAGCCCCAAAACTCATGGCCGCGGGGCTTGAGCTCAACCGTTTCCTGCACGATGGCAACCAGGTCCGACGCCGCGCGTACCTGATCTTTTTCCTCATCGCTAATCACGGATACTCACCCCCTGCTCACCCAAGTTAT
Source organism: uncultured Collinsella sp. (assembly GCA_937950325.1). Classification (GTDB taxonomy): domain Bacteria; phylum Actinomycetota; class Coriobacteriia; order Coriobacteriales; family Coriobacteriaceae; genus Collinsella. The sequence goes on along the minus strand of CALFDJ010000038.1, from coordinate 52,272 downwards.
GACGGATATCGTCGATATTACCCTCGACGGTCGCGATCAACTCGTCCAGGGAATCGAACACGCGAGACGGACGCAGCCAGCGCGTAAACGCCAGCGACACCGAGGCGCCATACAGGTCGCCCGCATAGCCGATCAAGTTGGCCTCGAGATGCGCCGAGGCGGCATCATCGGCATAGGTCGGCGGCAGGCCGACGTTAACGGCAGCAGGCCATACGGTATCGTCGACCAGCACCAGACCCTCATAGACGCCATCGGCAGGCACTTGGATGCCGTCGGGCACCTGGATGTTTGCCGTGGGAAAGCCCATGTCGGAGCCCTCGTGACGGCCAGCCGCCACAACGCCGCGCAGCATATAGGGACGGCCGAGAAGCTCTGCGGCCAGCTCCACATGACCCTGACCCAGCTCATGGCGGATACGCGTGGCGCAGATGGACTGCCCGTTAACGCAGAGCAGGTCGTGACCGTAAACGTCAACCCCACGCCCGGTGCCCCAGGCACGCATCTCGGCAACGCCCGAAGCGCCGCCGCGGCCGAGCCTAAAGTCGCTGCCTACACGAATGGAGCGAATATCGACAACGCGCGACAACAGCGTAAGAAACCCGACATGGTCGAGTGCCGCCACGGCGGGCGTAAAGGGAACGGCCACCACCGCATCGACCCCGGTTTGAGCCAGGGCATGCAGGCGGTCGGCCGTCGTCATCAATTTTTGGGCGGGCAACGGACTCACCACGACGTCCGGATCAGGATCGAAGGTGACCACGACCGCTTTGCTGCCGTGATCATGCGCATCGCGAATAACCGCTTCGATCAGCTCTTGGTGCCCACGATGCACGCCATCAAACACGCCAATAGCGATCGACGCGGCACCCAAGAACTCGCGCCCATCAAAAGCATCGGCAGAAACGATACGGGCCTCATCCAACTCACCCGCGAAAAAGATACGCGCGAGCTCGTGGGGCGTCAGCATCATCGAACACCGCCGATCGCCTGCGGAAAGACGTGCTCCATCACAAAGCGGCCGCCCTCGATACGAGCAAGCGCCTTCAATCCCCCATCGAGTACGAGCGCGAACGGCGCCTTCGCCGTATCGAAGTCCGCAAGCGCGCGTTCAACGGGAATGCGGCGGCCACAAAGCAGGTCGTCTGCAAGATTACCCGGCAAATCGACACGCGTGGCACCTAAGGCGGCGATGGGATCCAGAGCGAAACCGGCAGCGGTCTCGGCAGAGAGCTCCTCTACCGCATGACAGGCGCCAATGGAAACCACGCCGGAGGCCGTACGGCGCAGCGCGGAAATATGTGCAGCGCTATCGCAGGCACGACCCAGATCGCGAGCGAGCGCGCGAATGTAGGTGCCTTTGCTTACCGAAAACGCCACGGTCCAGACGCACGTATCGCCCTCGCCGCCCACGGCGATCAGGTCGGCGGCATAGACCTCGACGGGGCGCGGAGGCAAGTCGACCGCATTGCCCTCGCGAGCACTCTTATAGGCGCGAACGCCATTGACCGAGATGGCCGAAAAAGCTGGCGGCACCTGCATCTGCGGGCCAAGCATAGCGGCCAGCTGCTCACGGGCGTAAGCGAGATCGCGAAGCTCGGGGGCAACGGGCACCGCGCGGACGGCCTCGCCCTCCGCGTCATCGGTATTGGTCTCGACACCAAACGAAATGTCGGCAACATAACTTTTGGTATCGAGGGTTAGCATGCCCAGCAGACGGGTCGCCTGGCCCACGCCCACCACCATGACACCCGAGGCCATGGGGTCGAGCGTACCGGCATGGCCGACGCGTCGCTCATGGAGAGCGCGTCGGCACTGCGATACCACGTCGTGGGACGTGCAGCCCACCGGCTTATCGACGGCGAGCAGCATATTCAATTGAGAAGGCGTACGACGAGCCATGTACCATCCAAAAAGTTAGAGCTCGACGGTCACCGAAGCGGGATCCTCCCCCACCAGCTCGGCCAGCATGGGAAGTGCCACGGCGAGCGTCTCGCGAATCGTTCCGTTGTTGGAAAAGCCGGCGGCGGCATGATGCCCGCCACCGCCAAAGTTGGCAGCGATCTCGGACACATCGAGGTCACCCTTGGAGCGCAGGTTGCCGCGCACCTTGGTATCGCCCTCGATGCCCTTTAGGAACAGGCAGACCTCAACGCCCATCACTGAACGCACCACATCGACCAGACCGTCGCACTCATCCGAAGTGACGCCGCAGGCCTCGAGGTCGCTCTGGTACGCATAACTATATGCCACGCGACCGTGCGCCACGGTCTTGATACGACCCATAACGATGGACTTGAGATGCAAGAACTCTACGCGCATGCTCTGGTAGACCTCGAGCGCGACGCGCGCCGGATCGGCACCGTGCGCGACCAGGCGCGAGGCGGCATGGAACGCAGCAGCATCGGCGTTTTGGTACTGAAAACGACCGGTATCGGTCACCAGGCCGCACAGCAGGCAGGTCGCGACACCGTTGCGAGCCACAATGCCGCAATTGTCCAAAAAGCGGTCGATGATCATGGCGCAGGCCGCGGCGCCGACGCACCTCAGGCTCAGCTCGGCAAATTCCTCGCGCGCCGGATGGTGATCGAAGCACACCACATGCGACGAGCGGCGGAGCACCTCGGCGGAGTTGTTCAGACGCTCGACGACCGGCACGTCCACCGAGATGAACAGGTCCGGATTGCCGGTATACGCAGATGCCGGCATCAGACGGTCGGCACCCTCCATAAAGCGGTAGATGCGCGGAACCGGGTCATCGTCTGCCAGCAGCAGGGCAATGTCCTTGTTGGGGAAAAACTTCATAAGCGATAAGCCCAGACCCAGCACGGAGCCCAGGGCGTCGCCATCGGGAGACGTATGTCCCGAAATCGCAATGGAGGACGCATCCTCGATGAGCTCGAGGATGCGTCGCTGAATATCTGCAGACTCGCACGATGCGAGGTCGGCGGAATTACTCATCTAAAGCTGCCTCCTGGGCGGCATCCGCTATTGGATAGCCGTCCTCGTCCTTTTCGATCGCAAGCGTGGCGGGAACGTTTTCCAGCGCACGCGTGATGCGCTCGGCCTCATCGGTCGAGCGATCGATGCGAAAATCGAGCTCGGGCGTGACGCGCCAATCGAGCGAGCGGGCCAACAGGCTACGGATGCGGCCCTTGGCGCTGGCGAGCGCCTCCATGACCTCGTCGTAGCGGCTCGCGTCGCACGACACGTACACGCGCGCGAACGAACGGTCCACCGCGACCTCGACCGCGGTCAGGGTGACCAGGTCGAGACGCGGATCGGAAACCTCAAAGAGCAGGATATAACCGAGCTTCTCGCGAAGCTGCTCGCCCAGACGGCGGGTTGCCTGCGTTTGCTTCATAGCGCTACCCCCTACTCGGTACGGGCAACCTGGTCGATGCGGTAGCCCTCAATGGTGTCGCCAGGCTTGATGTCCTGGAAGTTCTCCAGGCCAATACCGCCCTCGGAGCCGCTCTTGAGGCTCTTGGCCTCGTCCTTGTAGTGACGCATCGAGGCGATTTTACCGTTGAAGACCACGATGCCGTCGCGCACCAGGCGTACGGAATCGGTCGCGGCGATCTCGCCCTCTTCGACGCGGACACCGGCGGCGATGCCGACTTTGGGCACCTTGAAGGTGTCCAGGACGGTCGCAGTGCCCGTGGAGACCTCAACCTCGGTGGGCTTGAGCATGCCGATACGGGCAGCGTCGAGGTCCTCGAGGCACTTGTAGATGACGTCGTAGCAACGGATCTCGACGCCCTCGCGCTCGGCGGCGGAGCGGGCCTTGCCGTCGGGACGAACGCCAAAGCCGATGATGATGGCGTTGGAAGCGTCGGCCAGGACGACGTCGGTCTCGTTGATGGCGCCGACCGCGGAGTGGATCGTGTTAATGCGTACCTCGGACTGATCCATCTTGTCGAGGGAGTCCTGAAGGGCCTCGATGGAGCCCTGGACGTCGGCCTTGATGATCAGGTTGAGCTCCTTGACCTCGGCGTCGGCGATGGTCTCGAAGAGGTTCTCGAGCGTCACGTGCTTCACGCGGCTCTGCTCCTCGATACGGGCCTTGAGCGAACGCTCGTCGGCCAGCGCACGCGCCTCGCGCTCGTCCTCGAACACGCGGAACTCATCGCCGGCGTTGGGGACGGACTGCAGGCCCAAGATCTCGACGGCGTCGGAGGGACCGGCCTCGGTGACGGCGTTGCCCTTGGGGTCGAGCATGGCACGGACGCGGCCATAGGTGAGGCCGGCAACTAGCGTGTCGCCCACGCGCAGGGTGCCGCGGGTCACGAGCACGGTGGCAACCGAGCCGCGGCCCTTGTCGAGCTTAGCCTCGAGGACGTTACCCGATGCGAACGTATCGGGGTTGGCCTTGAGCTCGAGCACGTCGGCCTGGAGCAGCACGGTCTCGAGCAGGTCGTCGATACCGATCTTCTGCTTGGCCGAGATGTTAACGAACATGTTCTGTCCGCCCCACTCCTCGGGGATGATGCCGTACTCGGTGAGCTCCTGGCGAACGCGGTCGGGGTTGGCGCCCGGCTTATCGATCTTGTTGACGGCGACGACGATGGGAACGCCGGCAGCCTTGGCGTGGTTGATCGACTCGATGGTCTGGGGCATGACGCCGTCGTCGGCAGCCACGATCAGGATGACGATGTCGGTCACCTTGGCGCCGCGGGCACGCATGGCCGTAAAGGTGGCGTGACCGGGGGTATCGATGAAGGTGATCTTGCGGTCGTTGATCATGACCTGCGAAGCGCCGATGGCCTGCGTAATGCCGCCCGCCTCGCCGGCAGCGACACCGGTGTGACGGATGGCGTCGAGCAGGCTCGTCTTGCCGTGGTCGACGTGGCCCATGACGGTGACGACCGGGGCGCGCGGTTTAAGGTCGGCGGGATCGTCGTAGAACGAGAAGGTGTTCTCCTCCTCGGGGGTGATGATCTTGATCTGACGGCCCAGGTCGTCGGCAACGAGCTCGACGAGGTCGTCGGACATAGACTGCGTCATGGTAAGTGGCGTGCCCAGCAGGAACAGGCGCTTGATGATGTCGTTGGCCGGAACGTCGAGCGCCTCGGCGAGCTCCTGGACGGTAACGCCCTGGGAGACCTTGATGGCGTCGAGGTCCTCGGGGTTCACGCCCTGGGCCAGCGCCTCCTCAATCTTGCGCTCTTCCTGAGCCTTTGCGGCCTCGCGCTCGCGCTTCTCCTTGCGCTTTTTGCGACGACCGGTGGACTCGCGAGAGGCCTCCTCGACGGCGGCACGAGCCTCCTCGAGCACCTTCTCGCGGCTGTACTCCTCGGCCTCGCGAGCCATGCGGCTGTAGTGGTCCTCTTCGTTGTTGTGACCGCCCTTGCGCTTCTTGCCCTTGCCCTGCTTGTCGGGGTTGGGGAAGTCCATGCCGGCAGCGACGTTGTTGCTGGCGTTGGTGCGATGGCTGTGCGGACGGCTCTCGGAGGCATTGCGCTCGGAGTTGTTGTCGGAGGCGTTGCGATCGTTACGACGGCCACCGCGACGGTCGTTGTTGCCGCCACGACGGTTGCCGCGCTCGGCAGCGCGCTCGGCCTTGGCCTTCTCCTCGGCGTCCTTCTTCTCCTTGAGCACGGTCTCCTGTGCGGCGATCTGGTCGAGCAGCGAACGGAAACGCGAACCGGAATCGGAAGCGGGAACGGCGCGGCGCTGGGCCTCGCGGGCAGCCTCCTCCTTCTCGCGGGCAAGACGCTCCTGCTCGGCCTTCTTCTTAGCCTCGGCCTCGGCGCGGGCGGCCTCCTCGGCGGCCTGGGCGGCGGCGAACTGGCGGCGCTCCTCCTCGCGCGCCTTCTCGGCGGCGATGCGCTCGCGCTCTGCCTCGGCAGCGCGTGCTGCCTCCTCGGCGGCAGCGGCCTGCTCCTCGGCCAGCTTGGCGGCCTCGACTTCCTGGGCGCGGGCCTCGATCACCGAGGCGAGCTGCTTGCGGACCATAGCGACGTAGGCGTCCTCCAGGGCGGAGGAAGCGGACTTAGCGGGAATCTTCATTTCGGCGAGATGACCCATCAGTTCCTTGGAGGTCATGCCGAACTCTTTGGCCAGGGTGGACACACGGACTTTTGCCATATGACTTCACCTACCCTTTCTGGCACCTTGGGTGCCTAGAGACTGAACGAGCGTGGGGTATGCGCCGGGACCCGCCCGGCGCGACCGCGCGCTAGATCAGGTCCTCCGCATCATCGAAGGCGTCGGTGTCGTGGACACCGCAGAAACGGGAGCCGGGACGGGCCTGGTTGCGGCACTGGATGCCGTCCTCGGACACGTACTCGCAGCGACGGACGTCGTCGTCCTCCTCGTCACCGATCAGGTCGGCGGCGGGCTCCTCGTGAACGGGAACGTTCTTGAGGATGTCGGCGGCAAGGGTCTCGGACTTAATGTCGATGTGCCAGCCGGTCAGGCGCGCGGCGAGGCGGGCGTTCTGACCCTCCTTGCCGATGGCGAGGGACAGCTGGTCGTCGGGCACGATAACGCCGGCGTAGGCCTTCTCCTCGTCGATAAGGACGCGGGTGACCTTGGCGGGCGACAGGGCGTTTGCGACGTAGACGGCCGGATCGGCATCCCACAGGATGACGTCGACGCGCTCGCCACGGAGCTCGCCCACGACGGCGCGAACACGGCTGCCCTTGGGGCCGACGCAGGCGCCAACCGGATCCAGGCGATCGTCGAGCGAGTGGACGGCGACCTTGGAGCGCTGGCCGGGCTCGCGGGCAATCGACTTAATCTGGACGGTGCCCTCATAGATCTCGGGCACCTCCTGCTCAAACAGACGACGCATGAGCTCGGGGTGAGTACGGGAGATGACAATCGGCGGACGGCTGTGCTCGCCACGAACCGGCTGCAGATTGGAGTTGGGGTCGCGAACGTCGATGATCACGGCCTTGATGTGCTGGTTGTGCAGGTAGCGCTCGCCCATCGGACGCTCGTTGCGCTCGTTCTCGTAACGGCGCTGGTCGAAGTGCGGAAGCTCGGCCTCGACGCCCTCGCGAATCTTGACGATCGTGAAGTCGGGTGTGGACTGCAGCACGGTACCGCTAATGAGGTCACCGATGCGGCCGGAGAACTCCTCGTAGATCTGCTCGCGGGCGGAGTTGCGCACGATGGCGTTGATCTCGGCCTTGGCGTGCTGGGCGGCGATGCGGCTCGTGTTCTTGGGAGTGACGTCGATCTCCTCGAACTCGGTGAAGTTGCCCTCCTCGTCCATGGAATCGTCGATCGGCTCCAGACGGTAGACATAGATCTTACCGGTGGTGCGGTCGATGGTCACCTTGGCGCCCCACTCAAGATGCAGGATCTCGGCATAGCTCTTGGCGAGCGACTGCTCCAGGCGGTCGATCAGGTAGAGCTGGTCGATGTGCTTCTCCTGGCAAAGCTCCATCAGGGCGGACATCATGTCGGATGCTGCCATCTTACTTTCCTTCCTTCGCGGGCTTGAAGTCGTAGGTGGGCTTCAACTTGCACTTTTTAACATCAGAGAAATCGAGGGTGACGGACTCGCCATCCTCGAGCTCGAGGGTCACGTTCGTCTCGGTGGCGGCGGCAATCTTACCGGCGTACTTGCGACGTCCCTCGGTAGCGGTGGAGGTGAGCTCGCAGTTCTCGCCCACAAAGCGGGCAAAGTCACGCGGGCGGCGCAGCGGGCGCGCCATGCCCGGGCTCGACACCTCGAGCGTATAGCTCGAAGAGATGGGGTCGAGCTCCTCAATCACATCGCCGACCCATTTGGTATTGGCCGTGACGTCATTGAGCGACAGGCTCTGACCCTCGGCACCCTCGATACGCACACGCACGCAGGGGGCCTTGGTGGCACCCACGAGCTCAACATCGACGATGTCGACATCGTGCTGGGGAGCAACGGCCTCGAGCGCGTCGATGATCGCCTGCTCGGTCTTGGTCTTGACCATTGCGGCACCTCCATCCATACAAAAAAGAAGCGGGGCCGAAACCCCACTTCTTTCAATTACAACTTCATTTGCAAGCAAACTATACCAATACCTGCGCAAACGTGCAACCACAACACAAACCCGCAGGTCAGCGTGAGCACAGGTTCTCCACAAGAAATGGATAATTGGGTGTTGTCGCAAGTATCCATAACCAAAAAGAGGGGCGACTCCCTGCGAAATCGTCCCTCGCTTTTACATGTTAGCAATGCACGCAGCGCTTACTTGACCACCAGATTAACCAGCTTGCCAGGCACGCAGATGGCCTTGACGACCGTCTTGCCCTCAAGCCACTTGGCAACGGCTTCCTCAGCGGCAGCCTGCATCTCCTCGTTGGAGGCGTCGCGAGCGACGTCGATGCGGCCACGGACCTTGCCGAGTACCTGTACGACGATCTGCACCGTGTCCTCGATGGACTCGGCCAGGTCGAACTCTGGCCAGGCGGCGGTGTAGGCATTGCCCTCGCAGCCGAGTGCCTCGTGCCACAGCTCGTCGGCCCAGAACGGGCAGATGGGGGCAAGGACGCTTACGATGTCCTTGGCCACGCCGTAGCACAGGGCCTTGTCGCGGTCAGCGCCCTCGGTGGCGTTGAGGTAGGCGCTCGCCGCGTTGACGAGCTCCATGACAGCCGAGATCGCGGTGTTGAACTGGCCGCGGTCGAAGTCCTCGGTGCACTTGGCAATGGTGCGATGACGCTCGCGATAAAGCTTCATCGCGACCTCGTCGAGAGCGGACTTGTCGAAGGCCACGTTGGCGTCGCCGGACTGGACGAGCTGCCACACGATACGCCAGGCGCGCTTAATGAAGCGGTTAGCGCCCTCGACGGCCTTGGGATCCCAGTCGAAGTCCTTCTCGGGCGGAGCGATAAACAGGATCGCCAGACGCATGGTGTCGGCGCCGTAGGGCTCGATGACCGAGCTCGGGGGCACGACGTTGCCCTTGGACTTGGACATGGTGTCGCCGTTCTCGTCCTTAACCATGCCCTGGCACAGCAGGTTAGTGAAGGGCTCGTCAACGCTCAGCAGGCCCAGGTCGCGCAGCGCCTTGGTAAAGAAGCGGCTGTAGAGCAGGTGCAAAATGGCGTGCTCGATGCCGCCGATGTAGTTATCGACGGGCATCCAACGGTCGGCCGCCTCGCGGGAGAAGGGCAGCTCGGTGTTGTGCGGGTCGGTATAGCGCAGGTAATACCAGCTGGAGCAGGTGAAGGTGTCCATGGTATCAGTCTCACGCTTGGCCGGGCGACCGCAGACCGGGCAGGTGGTCTCGTAGAACTCCTTGCACTCGGCGAGGGTCTCGCCGGCGCCCAGGTCCAGGTTCTCGGGCAGCGTCACCGGCAGCTGGTCCTCGGGTACGGGCACGATGCCGCAGTGCTCGCAGTGGATGGCCGGGATGGGGTTGCCCCAGTAGCGCTGGCGACTGATGAGCCAGTCGCGCAGACGGAACTCGACCTTGCGACGGCCGCAGCCCATGGCCTCAAGATCGGCCACGATCGCAGCCTCGCCCTCGGAGTGCTTGCCGCCGCGCATGCCGGTGTACTTGCCGGACTGGACGAGCGTACCCTCGGCAGCGTGGGCGCAATCCCAGTCGACGGTCTCGGCATGGAAGGTATCGATGGTCTCGCCGCTGGCCTCGACGGCAGCGCGGTCGTCATCGTCCAGGATGATCGGCACGATCGGCAGGTCGTACTTGCGGGCAAACTCAAAGTCGCGCTGGTCGCCACAGGGAACGGCCATGACGGCGCCGGTACCGTAGTCGGCAACGACATAATCGGCAACCCACACGGGGACCTTCTCGCCGTTCACGGGGTTCACCACGTAGCGGCCGGTAAAAGCGCCGTGCTTCTCGATGGTGCCCTGGGCACGCTCGACGGCAGAGATATGCTTGGAGTCCTCGACGATCTTGGTCACGGCCTCCTCGTACTCCGTGCCCTCGACGAGCTCGTGCAGACGGGCGTACTCGGGAGCCAGGACAAAGAAGGAAACACCAAAGAGCGTATCGGCACGCGTGGTGAAGACGGTGATCTTACCCTCGTCGCCCTCGATGGGCTCGCCATCCTTGTCGCATAGGGTAAAGTCGACCTCGGCGCCCTCGGAGCGACCGATCCAGTTGGCCTGCATCTGCTTGACGCGCTCGGGCCAGCCGGGGAGCTTCTCCAAGTCGTCGAGCAGCTCCTGAGAGTACTCGGTAATCTTGTAGTACCACTGCTCAAGGTCGCGCTTCTCGGGCTCGGTGCCGCAGCGCCAGCACTTACCCTCGGTAACCTGCTCGTTAGCCAGAACGGTCTTGCAGGTGGGGCACCAATTGACCGGGTTCTTCTTGCGGTAGACCAGGCCCTTTTCCCACATCTTCTCAAAGATCCACTGACCCCAACGGTAGTAGTCGGGGCTGCAGGTCTTGACCATGCGATCCAGATCGTAGGAGAAGCCCATTCGCTTCATCGTGGCGAGCGCCTGGTCCATGTTCTTATACGTCCAGGCGGCAGCCTGCGTGTTGTGCTTAATAGCGGCGTTCTCGGCGGGCAGGCCAAAGGCGTCAAAGCCGATGGGGTGCAGCACGTCGTAGCCGCGCATGCGGGCCTGACGGGCCATGGCATCGCCGATGGTGTAGTTGCGCGCGTGGCCCATGTGCAGGTCGCCCGACGGATACGGGAACATCTCGAGCACGTACTTCTTGGGCTTGCTGTCGTCGGTGTCGACGGCAAAGAGGTTGGAGTCCTCCCAGGCCTTCATCCACCTGGACTCAATGGCCTGCGCGTCGTAGACAGGAATCTCGTCCTTATGATCTGTGCAATCGCACATATCAGCTCCTTTTAACTTGATTGGGGCCGGTCGGCTAGGCTTTGCTCGCTGCTGCGGACAGTCCTGCTCGCACGAAGGCCACATTAAGTGGCCTTCGGCTCGTGCGGAACTTGCAGCGAGCAAAGCCTAGCCGCCCGACCCTAGGGTTAACTTGGATGATTCTAGCAAATACAACAAGCGAGATGCCTGCGACTTGCAGGCATCTCGCTTTATCTAAATAACGTGGTTGAAACTCAACCTTTATATGAGGCTCTTACCTTATCGATAAGATACGGACTGCTGAGAATCCTTCACGACTACGTCGTGGGCGCCGCCTTCGACGATGGAGGTGGAGCTTACCAGGGTCAGGCGTGCCTTTTCCTGGAGCTCGGGGATCGAGAGGGCGCCGCAGTTGCACATCGTGGACTTGACCTTGTAGAGCGTGCCGCCCACGCCGTCCTTGAGGGAACCTGCATAGGGAACGTAGGAGTCAACGCCCTCGACGAAGCTGAGCTTCGCGGCGCCGCCCAGGTCGTAGCGCTGCCAGTTACGGGCACGCGCAGAACCCTCGCCCCAGTACTCCTTCATATACTGGCCGTTGACGTTGACGCGCTCGGTCGGGCTCTCATCAAAGCGAGCGAAGTAGCGGCCCAGCATCATAAAGTCGGCACCCATGGCAAGGGCGAGCGTCATGTGGTAGTCGTAGACGATACCGCCGTCGGAGCACACGGGCACGTAGACGCCGGTCTCCTCGTAGTACTCGTCGCGAGCGCGGCAGACGTCGATCAGCGCGGTGGCCTGGCCACGGCCGATACCCTTGGTCTCACGGGTAATGCAGATGGAACCGCCGCCGATACCGACCTTGATGAAGTCGGCACCGCAGTCTGCCAGGAAGCGGAAGCCCTCGGCGTCGACGACGTTACCGGCACCGACTTTGACGTCCTCGCCGTAGTTGGCGCGGATCCACTCGATGGTGCGCTTCTGCCACTCGCTGAAGCCCTCGGAAGAGTCGATGCACAGGACATCGGCGCCGGCCTCGATAAGCAGCGGCACGCGCTCGGCATAGTCGCGGGTGTTGATACCGGCACCGACCATGTAGCGCTTGTCGCCGTCGAGCAGCTCGTTGGGGTTGGTCTTGTGGCTGTCGTAATCCTTGCGGAAGACGATGCCCATAAGGTGATCGTTGTCGTCAACGATGGGCAGGGCGTTGAGCTTGTTGTCCCAGATGACGTCGTTGGCAACCTTGAGGCTGATGTTCTTGTCGCCCACGATGAGCTGCCCGCGCGGGGTCATGAACTCGGAGACCTTCGTCTGGTGATCATCGCGGCTGGGGCGATAGTCACGGCTGGTGACGATGCCCAGGAGCTTGCCCTTGGGAGTGCCGTCGTCGGTGACCGGCATGGTGGAGTGACCGGTCTTCTCCTTGAGCTCGATGACCTGCTCCATGGTCATGTCGGGGGTCAGCGTGGAATCGGACTGAACAAAGCCGGCCTTGTGATCCTTGACGGCCTTGACCATAGCGGCCTCGGACTCGGCGCTCTGGGAACCGTAAATGAAGGACAGGCCACCCTCGGTAGCGAGCGCGACACCCATGTCGACGCCCGAGACAGACTGCATGATGGCGGAAACCATGGGGATGTTCAGGGTGATTGCCGGCTTCTCACCGCGCTTAAAGCGGGTTAGCGGCGTCTTAAGAGAGACGTTGTTGGGGATGCACTGCGAGGACGAGTAGCCAGGGACCAGCAGATACTCCGAAAACGTGTGGGACTCACCGGGAAAGAACGTAGCCATGTTTCTCCTTTTTCCATGCGACCGGTCGGCTGCAGGCCTCGTAGGACCCAGCCCAACCTTGGGCGCCCAATACTAGGAAAGTATCTTAACGCACTTTGACTGCTACAATGCATGATTTAAGAAGAGCACACGAGGGTTTGACGCAGGCTTTGCGTTTGCCCAGCAAACACTTTAGCGGGGAGACGTGGAGCGTATGAAGTACAAGACGACGGCAAAGTTGGTCATTCAAGCGTGCGACAAAGATCTGCCGGGCGTGTTCGGCCACGGCTGCGTCTTACTGCTGCAGGGCATCGCCCGCGAGCACTCGCTCAACCGCGCCGCCAAGAGCATGGGCATGGCGTACTCCAAGGCCTGGCGCATTGTGAACGAGGCCGAAGGACAGCTGGGCTGCAAGCTCATCGAGCGCGACGGAGCCCGCGGATCCACCCTCACCCCCGCCGGCGAGCGAGCCATAGCGGCCTACGAGGAGCTGCAGACCGACATCAACAACGTCATCGCCACCAAAGCCAACGCCCTCATCGCCAGCATCAAAAAGTAGCTCATTTGGGACGGGGCCTTATAGCCACACAACCCCTTCTCATAAGTTGCGGTGAAATAGGGACTGTTTATGCGGTTAAAGCCGTAAATCAATCCCTATTTCACCGCAACTTATGGAGTTGAGGATGATTTAGCTAGTTGCGGAGGGCATTATCTAGGGTGGCGGCCACGATCAAGGGGTCGTCGGTGCCGGCGAAGAGGCGGACGGTGCTCCCCTGTTTGCCACGTGGGGCCGAAAGACGCGTCGTTGCGCCGCCGGCAGGCGATGTGCGAAACTCCCCCGGCAAAGCGTCGAACAGCTCGCCTGCGCTACGCTCTATCAGGTCAAATTCAACTGCCGGGCCAAAACCGTGCTCGAGGATTCCCGTTGCAGCCGCATGGTCGGGATGCGAGCTCAGCCCGGGATAGCGCACGTTGCGCACCATCTCATTGGCGGCCAGATACTCGGCAAGCGCACGTGCGCGGTCGAAATGCGCCTGCATGCGGGCATCGAGCGAGTCCAGCCCGCGCTCCAGCACACCGACCTCGTCAGCAGGCATATCAAGCTTGGCCAAGCCACAGCCCTCGAGCAGGGCATGCGCGCACTCAGCCGCGGCATCCACGCGATGGCGTTTGAGCTGCGAGCGCGCCACCGAAGCGGCAACGAGCTTGCGCGGCGCCTCACCGGCGAACACGCGGTCGAGTGCCTCGAGCGACAGCACGGCACCCAAACGCAAAGGATCGCAGCCAAAGATGGAAGCCACGGTGTTATCCACCACGAGCAGCGCACGTGCCTCGCGAGCCGCGCGGCCCAGAGCGCGAAGGTCGGGCACACACAAACCAAACCCGCCGATGGAGTTGACGAACCACCACAGGTGCAACCCCTCGGCATCAAGCGAAGCATCAAAGCCCTCGGACGCGGCAGCAAACGCATCGGCGGACCACGAGCCCACCAGCGCGACATCGCAGCCATCAAAGCCGCTCGCAAACGCATCGACAAAGTCGTCCGCAAAGGCCACCAGGCGGTCACCAGGACGCACAATACCCAGCAGCGACAGAGCCGCCGGCACATGCGGGGCCGCAACAAGACGCGCCTCACGCGCGCCGGTCCTTACAGCCCAGGCCTCTTCTAGCTGCTGTACATCCACAAGGCACCGCCCTTTCATAAGCAAAAACCCACGATACGGGTGTTCCCCGCATCGTGGGCAACGGCTGCAGTATAGCGCCGATATGCGACGAAACGCCTAGATGTTGAGCGTGTGATAGTTCACGCTCGCACCCGGAGCGTCAACCGTCACGCCATAGGCCTCGGGATAGATGCGCGTCGAAAACACGAGCGCGCCATCGTTCACAAATACCTCGACCGACGAGACATCGCCAACAATGCGCACGTTACGAACCTCGTCGATAGGCTCCCAGCGCACGGTGCGACCGCAGCCGGCAGAAGCGCGACCCTCATCGGTAAATCGCATCTCAAAGCGCGCGGGCAGCTCGCCATTGGCGGGCACAAACGCCAGCTTCAGCTCGCCATCAACGGTTGCGGTAAACGCGCCGTCGGCACCGTCAACAACAACGTCAAAGCAGGTATCGCCGGCAACCTCCAACGAGCCCTCCCCTACACGCACCGAGACATAATGGTGCTCAATCTCGCGCGCCGGCTGCTGCAGCACCACGCCGCTGGCACCGGCTGTAAGCTCACGCGGCACCGTCATGCAGTGCTGCCAGCCCGCAACCAGCGTCGGTGTGTTGCCATAGGTCGGCTCATCGGGCATGCCCATCCAGCCGATCAGAATGTGGCGACCGTCCTCGGACGTAAACTCCTGCGGAGCATAGAAGTCAAAACCAGCGTCCCACAGGCGGAACTCGCCCAGCTCATAAGCGTCATTGCCACCCGTAATGTCGCCCGTAACAGGCATGTAGCCCGCTGCATACACATTGCCGCGGTCCCAACGACCGCCCTCAAGACCCTGGGGCGAGAACGACAAAAATGCAGCGGTATCGCCATTCGCATCGAGCTCGATATAGCCGGGGCACTCCCACATAAAGCCAAAACGCTCGGCCGTAGACACGCGGCTCTCGAGCTGCCAGCTCAGCATATCGGCTGAGCCATACACCAGAATCTCGCCCACATCGCGCCCGGCACCCTCGCCGTGCATGGCGCAAAATCGACTATCGACATGCGGGCCATCCACGCGACGACGTGCGCCCAGCACCATGTGATAACGCCCGTCCGCGTCACGCCACACCTTGGGATCGCGCACATGGCAGGTCAAGTCCTCGGGATAATCATCGGACGCAAGCACCACGCGCTTTTGGCTGAACTCCCGACCGGCAAGGCCATCAACGCTCTCAACATAGACGGTATCGGCGCGGCGGCCGGTATTGACGTAGTCGTACGTGCCGTCTGCATCGGAAAGCTTAACGTTGCCTGTATAAAGCACGCGAATGCGGCCGTCCTCGGCAAGCGCGGAGCCCGAATACACACCATGGCAATCGAACGGCTCGTCAGGCAACAGTGGGGCGCCAACGTAGTCCCACGTCATAAGATCGCGACTCGTCGCATGACCCCAGACCTTAACGCCACCCTCGACGTCAAACGGCGCGTATTGAAAATAAGCGTGGAACACGCCGCCCGCTTGGCAAAGACCGTTGGGGTCGTTGAGCCAGCCAGCCGGCGGCATAATATGGAAGCGCTGGCCATACACGCCATGACCGCACTCAGAGGCGGCGGCGTCAACAGCGGCAACCAACTTTGCAAGGTCGCGGCCAAGTGCATTAGACATATCAAAGTCCTAACGGATCGAAAGTTACAAGGCGCCAGAGATCGGCACCAGATACGGGAAACGCCCGCGAGCATACAGCCCGCGGGCATTCCCTCAATCAAAAGCTCTTAGGCCTGCTCGGAAGCCTTGGGCTCGTCCTTGTACAGGACAAACGAGACGCCAAAGGAAACCATCGCGGCGACCGCAAACATGATCGCGTACTGCACGGGCTGGGCCAGGCACAGCAGGATACCGAAGATACCGGTAACGCCCGTGCCGGAGGCAGCCAGCGAAGTGAGCGCGCAGACCAGGGCGCCGCAACCACCGCCGATGCAGCCGGCGATGAAGGGCTTAAAGAAGCGTAGGTTCACACCGAAGATGGCAGGCTCGGTAATGCCCATGAAGGCGGACAGAGCCGAAGGAAGCGCCAGGCCCTTAATCTTGGCATCGCGGGTCTTAAAGGCAACGGCGAGCGCGGCACCACCCTGGGCGATGTTGGCAGCGCTGGCGATGGGCAGCCAGTAGGTCACGCCGTACTGGGCGAGCTGGCCCAGGTCGATGGCGGTGTACATCTGGTGGATACCGGTAACGACCGTGGGAGCATAGAACAGGCCGACGATAAAAGAACCGATGCCGAAGGGCAGGGTCAGCAGGGCCTGGATCAGACCGAGGATGGCGTTCTCAGCCCACACAAAGATGGGGCCGACGGCAACGAGCGTCACGAGCACGGTCACGAACACCGAGACAAGCGGGGTCACAAAGAGATCGAACATCTCGGGAACGATCTTGTGCAGACGCTTCTCGAGGAAGGCCAGAATGGCGCAGGCGATAACGATGGGGATCACATGGCCCTGATAGCCGACCCACTCAAAGCTGTACACGCCGGGGATGACGTTGACCATGGTCTGCACGCCCTCGGAGGCAACCGTATAGGCGCTCTGCAGCGAGGAGTTGATGAATGCACCACCGATGACGGCGCCCAGATACGGGTTGGCGCCAAAGGCCTTAGCGGCGGAGTAACCGATCAGGATCTGCAGAATGCCAAAGGACGTGCCCGAGACCAGGTCGGCAATCTTATAAATAAAGTTATTGGTGTCGAGCGCGATAAAGCCGTTGGAGGCCATAAAGTTGAGGGCGCTCATAATGCCCAGCAGCAGGCCCGAAGCCACGATGGCGGGGATAATGGGGACAAAGACGTCGCCGAGCACCTTAATGGCACGCATAAAGATGTTCTGCTGCTGTGCCGCGGCCTCCTTGACCTCGGCCTTAGAGGCGGCATTGATACCGCCGAGGGCGATGAACTCGTCGTACACCTTATTGACGGTGCCGGTGCCAAAGATAATCTGCAGCTGGCCCTGGGCCTCAAAGACGCCCTTGGCGCCGTCGATATTCTCGAGGGCCTCCTTGTCGACCTTGGCGTTATCGGCAACCACCAGGCGCAGACGCGTGGCGCAGTGTGCGGCCGAAATAACGTTGTCGGCGCCACCGATGTTGTCGAGCACCTCTTGGGCTGATTTGCGGTAGTCCATGACTTCCCTTTCCTCCAACGGGAGCATCTGCACCCGGCCATCTTTGACACTTACACTGTAATCGTTTTCAGTTTCATATGTCTGTAATCGTTTTCATAGTAGGGTGAACGGTAGGAAAAAGCCGGCGAATGGTAGTTTTGGGACAAAAAAACGGGGGACTCAAAGGCGGGCAGGCACGATCAAGACCTAGACATTCATCAACTGATGGCCGAGCTTAAGCGTCTTTAGGCCGTTCTCCCCCTCCGCGCCATCGAGCGTGTTGAGCAACATATTGGTCGCCTCGACACCGCTGGTCAGGTAGCCGTAATGCACGGTGGGAATGCCGCCCGTCAGCGCGCGCAAAAACGCGTTGTCGCCGAAACCGCTCACGCGGTGCATGCCCTCGCCCATGCCGCGAACCTCATCGATGGCACGCAGCGCGCCCGCCGCCATGGTGTCGGTCGCGCAGGCGATAAACGAAACATCGGGAGCGACGGAAAGCAGCTCACGCGCCGTACCATAGCCCGAGTCGAGCGTAAACGAGCCCAGGCGAATCAAGGCGGAATCGAGCGGGTTGCCCGCAGCGCGCAGGCCGGCCTCAAAACCGCGACGGCGGTCATAACCGGCCGCGCGGTCCTCTTCGGTAACTCCAATATAGGCAATCTTGCCGTCCACGCGACCCGCAAGCGCATGACCCAGCTCAAAGGCGGCCTCGTAATCGTCATGATAGACGCACGCCGCGCCCTCGACATGTTGGCCGATCAACACAATGGGCACGCGGCACGATTCAATCGCGCGACGGTGCTCGTCGGTGATCATGGTTGCCACCAGCACAATGCCATCGACCGGGTGGTTTTGGAATAAATCGAGGTATTCGAGCTCGCGATCGGGGGCGTTATCGGTATTGGCAAGCAGCATCTGGTAGCCACGGCGACCGAGAACCTGGCCAATACCGGCGGTAATGCGGCTCACGGATTCCGAGTTAATCTTAGGTACGATGACGCCGATGAGCTTGGTGGAACCGGTGCGCAGCGCGCGAGCCTGGCTGGATCGCACGTATCCGGTCAACTCGATTGCCTGCTTAATGCGCTCGGCCTTGTCCGCCGAGATATATCCACCGTTGAGGTAGCGCGAGACGGCGGCGCTCGAAACGCCCGCCAGCTCGGCCACATCTTTCATCTTTACCACGAGCACCCCTGTCATTGAAATCGCTTTCACCATGATACCCAACCCATGCCAGCAAATTGAGCAAATGAGACGGGCCCATGGATCATTTCAACCGCCCAGGTCGAGCAAACGTCAGCGAGCGGGCAGCTGCCGTGACGAGGTGCCGCGAAAGAGGAGCGAAGCGTACTTTATGTACGCGAGCGACGGTTTGAGCGGCAGATCGCCCGGCAGCTGCCCGCGCAGCGTCGGGCGGTCCGGCGTTTGTTAAAACGCCGGAACAAAATTAGCCGTGATATTCGCCGTTGTATTGGATCAACGTTAGGTCTTCCACGCCGTCGAGTGCACGAATGGCGTCAGCATAGGGCATATCCACACCGTCAGAGAATACCTCAACGGCCATCTCGACTTTGTCGCCGCGCATGGTCTTGGACTTAACGGTGAACTTGGTGCGGCCAAATGCACGCACGATATCGTCGCCGGTGGTCTGGCCCGTGTAGTGGATGACCATCATGTACACGCGCGACTTGTCCTGGTGGCTCGCAAAGCCGGCGATCATCGCCACGATCACCACCGCGGTGAGCCCCACGAGCGCATACATGCCGGCACCGGCCGTAATGCCCGTGGTAATGGCCCAAAACAGATACAGCAGGTCGAGCGGGTCCTTGACCGCTGTACGGTAGCGGACGATAGACAGAGCACCGACCATACCGAGCGAGATGACCACGTTCGTCGAGATCGCGAGCGTGACCATGCAGGTAAGCACGCACATGCCCACGAGTGTCACGGCAAAGCTGCGCGAATACACCACGCCGGTAAAAAAGCGCTTGTACACGTAATAGATCAGGATGCCCATGGCGAGCGCCACGAGCAGCGACAGGCCAATCTTGGCAGGGTCGACCTGGCCAAACGCCTCCAAGACGGAGTTCTTAAAAAAGTCCCTGGTGCTCATGGTCTAAATATCCCCTCGGTTCTCAAAATCCGATTCCCAGTAATTAAATCCGCGCAGGTAGGCGGTCTTGTCATAACACAGGCAGTACTTAGAGACCGCCGTGAGTTCGGCCGCGCCCGGCGGCACCATATCGCGCACCAGCTGCGGACAAAACTCCGTAAACTTGACCTCCATCACCAGCTTGCCGGGCTCCAGGACCGGCAACGCGGGCAGCGTCGCGTCAAAGATATCGAAGCTTCCCACCGCGGCACGCACGTTCATGTCAAACGTAACGCGCACGGTGCCCTCGTCCATCACCCACGGCTCGCGCTCGTAGTCCACGATGGTACGCGGGCGCATCATATTGCAGATGCACTCGATGTAGAACTCGCGACAGAGCGGATAGGGACTCCTCAGCAAAAAGTCGTAATCGCCGGCCAGGATCTGCTCAAACTCACCGCGCGTGAGCGGCGCGTCCTCCTTATAGATCCAGCTGCCGTACTTCTTTTTGCGCTCGAGCTTAATCACCTTGTCGCTGCCGTTATAGATGCGCACGCGATACTTTTTGCGCATCAGAATGCCAGCGTCTTTTTCCTCGTAGGCCGAGTTGCAGTAGTCGTCAAAGTACAGGCTGCGAATGGTATAACCGCCCGCCCGCGCATGCTTGTCCAGCTTAAAGACCGGCGCCATGCGGCAGGCCAGCGCAGCGTGCTCGCCCTCGTTGATGAGGTACTTGAGCTCGTGGCGGTAACGCTCCTGCGTGGTACGCGCGGGAGGTGCCGCCAGGCGCTCGAGCAGCGCGCTAGCCCTCCTCATACGTGTCCTCCACGACCTTACCGCCGTCCTGCACGTAGAAGCACTTCATGCCGTACTGCTTGCCGTCATCGGTCACGTAGTAGTCAAACGCATCTTGCGTATAGCCGTCGGAGTTGGTGGCGCGCACACGCACAAAGTACTGGCCGGTGTCGGGCGCGTCGCACGTCACCTCGGGCAGCAGCACGTCCTCGGCCTTAAAGACCACGTCGCTTATGGCATAGTCGCGCGCAAGCTCCACGGTATAGCGGATGTCGCGCGCCTTAAAGTCGTAGGACGCATTCCAATTGATGCGCAGCTTACCGTTATCGATCTGCGGCACGCCAATGTAGAACGGCATGGGCTTTTTATAGCTCTCGCGAAAGCTCTTATAGTTCTCCTCGATCTCGGAGGGAATCGCCGCGGCAATCTGCTCGTATTGATCCTTGGTGACAGGCAGTTTGTCGATATCGGGCGCAGCAAAGACGAGCGGCTCCGTGACCTCGCGATAATGCTCGACCATCTTGCTCAGGCGCTCTTCGGTCATGTACGAGCGCAGGTCCTTAACGGCGCTATCGAGTTCGCTGCGGAACGACTTGCTGCGCAACGCGCGGTTAAATAGCACGTTGCCCCAGTAGTTGCTCACGCCGCGCTCCCAGCTCGCATAATCCGAGAACCCTGTCAGGCTCAACTCGAACTTGCGCAGCATGCCGTCGTTGTCCCAATCCAGGATGTACCAGACCTTGGAGTTAAGCGGGCTGTACAGATAGCAGTTACGGTTCTGCGTATCGCAATTGCCCGTCAAGATCTGAAACGCCATCCAATAGGCCAGGTTCTCGGTATCGAAGTAGGTGTCGAGCACATCATCGATCTTTTGCGTATCGTCGTTGAGCGCATCGAGCATCTCGATCAACTTGATATGGTCCGAGTCGCCCTTAATCTCGAGCATGCCCTCAAACGCCGTCTGGTTATAGTCGGGGTCATCGGCGAGCTTAATAGTGTCCTCAAAGCGATGGAAATCGAAGCTGTTAACCTTATACAGGTGCCCGCTCTTATCCAGACCGTGGGCCTTGAGCGCCGTCTTGTTGAGCTGCTCGACCTGCGTAAACAGACCGTAGTCCTCAAAGGTGTCGTTAGTTTTTTCGGTCTGGTCGCACACCCACAAGTGTACAAACTGCGTGCGCAGGCCCATCATCTGGGGAATGCCGCGGATCAGATCGTAAGCCATCTTGTTACGAAAGCGCATGCCCTCGCCCATGTGCTTGTTAAGCGCAATCGCGCGCTGCTGGCGCCACGTGCCCTTGCCCTTTTTGAGCTCCACCTTGTAGTTCTTTTGCGTATAGGTACTCGACGTCTGACCGCGCACCTGCACCGTGGCGTTGGGCGCCTCCTCGCCATAGCCCACCTCGCCAGCAACGGGGCCCTTATCATCGCCTGGCTGCAGCAGGCCCATAACCTGATAGCGCGTCACGCCCATGTCGGCATAGTCGTAGACCGAGTACGTATTGATCTCGGCCCAGCTGTGGTCCGTGTTCTCGGAGCTATTGCCGCGCGAGACCGTCAGGTACATGGTCACAATGCCCGAGTCGTCGTAGACCTCGTACAGCTCGTCCTTGTCGCGAAGGTGCTTGGTCTCGCTAGACGCATCGGCCTTTTTAATCTTGTCCTGCTTCTTGGTCTTTTTTGTCGAGGATTCGTCCTGCGAAGAGCAGCCCGAAAGCAGCAATGTGCCGGCAGCTGCCTCGATCAAGCGGCGACGCGATATCATCCTATCGGTCATCAGGACCTCCCCAACGATTGCGAAACACGCGAACCACTGTGCGCTCAAACGCACCATGCGGCTCGCCCTCTAGACGCAGCTCCTCGTAGCGCTGTTCGGCACGGTCGAGCAAGCAGCCCAGCTCCGTAAAGCGACCCGTCTTGTCGGTCGCCACGATGGGCTGCTGACTCAGGATACGATACGGCAAGTTGGCGGTATAGGTATCGAGCCGCATGAGCGCCACAACAAAAAACACCGCCGCGCCGAGCAAAAAGCCAAAGCCATAAAACTGCTGCGGAAAGAACAGCGAGACGATGGTCGCCAGCCCCGCCACGCCCGCGAACAGCCCGGAGGCAAGCACGGCGCCCTTGTAGTCGGTAAAGTACAGCAAGATGAGCATCACCGTATTGCCCACGGCATACAGGCCATAGCCCACGCACAGCGTGCGGAAATACCCGTGCATCAGGTTGTTGAAGCCCAGTGGCAGGGCCGAGAGCACCGTGGTCTCGAGCGAGATGACCGCTGCAGTCACAAACAGCTGCTTGAGCGCGCAAAACCGCAGCTCCCGATTGAGCGTGGCGAGCATTTCCTCCTCGGCCACCACGATGTCGCCCACCACGCCGCCGTCGTTAAACAGGCTGTAGTAGTCGCGGTAACGCGGATAGAAGTTAACCTCGACCGACACCACAAAGTTGACGGTCGTGACCAGAATGGTCAAAAACGCAATGAGCGCCGGCACATCGTGGTAGGGTGCGCCATAAAACAAGCCCTTGACCTGCACGCCAATGGGGCCGGCCCAAATAATTACCAGATGTGCAAAGAGTCCCAGGTTGGTAAACAGGCCCGTGAGCGCGAGCGGCATAAACTGGTCGAGCCAGCGCAAAAAGAGCCAGGGGCTGCGGTCGCTCTGAGGAAAATACCGGTACAGCAGTACCACGTCCCAGGCGAGCATGACGCCGTAGCCCAGAGCAATTGACGCCAACAGGCCCTCGACCGGCGGCAGTCCCAGCGCCAGCGCGGCCAGGGCGCACGGGCACGCCACGCCAATGGCGGCCGCAAAGCTGCAAAGGATGCCGCGGTAATCCTTGATGGCCGTGAGGTAACTCATGCCGTTCCAGTTGACGATCATAATGTTGAACAGCCACAGGCACAGCAGCCCCTGCAGCAGCGTGGCGCCCGAGAACAGCAAAAAGACGCCGTAGAGCACCGTGCCCGCAACGAGCATAATGGCGTTGGAGCCCCAAAACGAGGGCAGAATCTCGTCCTCGCGCTCGGCAAACAACATATCAGCCAAAAAGCGCGTGACCGGCATGGAGAAAAAGCTCGTGAGCAAAAGCGAGGCCAGCAGCGTATAGGTCACCATGCACACCAGCAAGTCCTGGTTGGCGCGCCCCACGCCCCACAGACCGCACAGCACCAAGATACCCACCTGGAGCAGCACACCCAGCAGCATGGGGCCCGTGCACACAATGCCGGCGTAGCCGTAAGCGCGCATCGTGGCAAACAGGCCCTTGCGCCTAAACAGGCGCTTGAGCTCAAAACCAATTCCGGCCACCGGCTACTCCCCCTCTCTGGGCAGGTCAAACGCTTGCGCCGTCTCGTCGTACAGCGCGCGATAGTTGGCGAGCATCTGCTCGTGCAAAAAGTACGTGGCAACGCGACGCCGCCCGCGCTCCCCCATCTCAATGCGACGGGCGCGGCTCACGCACATGCGCTCCATGGCATCGGCCAAGCCCTTGCGATACATGGGCGGCGTCACAAAACCCGCCACGCCAAAGTCGTCGCCCGGGGCGCCTTCGAGAAGCTCGCGACAGCAGCCCACCTCAGTCGTCACGCAGGGACGGCGCGCTGCAAGCGACTCCAGCACGCTGAGCGGCTGGCCCTCGGAGATGCTCGTCAAAATGGTAAAGTCGAGCTTTTCCATGTACTCGACCACGTTGACGCGGCCGGTAAAGATCAGGTCGCGCACGCCCAGGGTTTCGACCAGCGCGTGGCACTCGGCGCCGTACTCCTCGTCGTCCACGCCACCCATGATGTGCAGGCGCACCTTGGGCAGGCGCTCGTGCAGCTCAAAGAAGGCATAAATCATGGTCTTGACATCCTTGATGGGCGCCAGGCGCACCACCGCGCCAATGTCCACCCAGCCGTCATCGGGCTTTAAGGGAATATCCTTAAAGCGATCGAACTGGATGCCGTTGGGGATGACCAGGCATTTGTCCGCATCGCAGCCCATATCAATCTGCGTCTTGCGGGCGTTATGGAACAAACTCGTCACGCGGAAGGCGCGGCGGTAAATCTCCTCCGAAAGCAGGTAGAAAAAGCGAATCCAGCGGTCCTTAAACGACGGCACCACCCAATCGGCGCGAATGATCTCTTCCTCGCGCTCGCGGGTATAGATGCCATGCTCGGTCAGCAGCACCGGCGCATGGTGAACGCTTGAGCCCAGGCAGGCGAGCAGGCCACCGTAGCCGGTCGAGATGGCATGGTACACATCGGCCACCGGCACCTCGCTGCCCAACAGGTAGAGCACGGGTAGCAACATGGAGCGCATGGTGTGGAATGCATCGGCAAAGGGCGTGTAGGGGTACTCGGCCAGGCACACGTCGCGAAAGATATCCATAAACGTGCGGCTCTGCAAAAACGAGAGCGGATGCACGCGACGGCGCTGGAAAATGTCGAACAGCACGTCCCAATCCGGATTGGAGAGCGACACCAGGCGGCGTAGCGCCTCGCGCTCACGGTCGTTAAAACTGGCTTCGTGCTGCTCGCCCGAAAGCCGCAGGGCATCGTCCAGGAACACCTCGTGCACCTCGACCACGTTGCTGGGCAGGTCGTAGACAAATTTGCCGCGGTCGGCAGCATGCGCGCCAATCACCCACAGCACGAACTCGTGCTCGGGCATGGCCTGGATATAGCCATGCATCCAGGTAGATACGCCGCCGTGCACATAGGGGTAGCAACCCTCGAGTACCAAGCAGATTCTCATCTGTCGCCACCCTCCTTGCGCTCGATCGTCAGGGTCTTATCATTTGCCTTGAGCAGATACAGATTGCCCGTAAGGTGCGTCAGTTCGCCACCCGTCACCGCACCTGGCTCGCCATTATTGGCGCGGAACATGAGCCACGCCTCGTCGTGGAAATTGCCCAGACTGAGCGTCCAGGCATCCGCGCTGGTATCCATGCCCACCGTCACCGACGAAAAGCGCTGGATGGCGCCCGAGCATTCCGAGCCGGTCTGGCGACGCAGGTCGGGCGCAAACTTGGTAAGCCAGTCCAGGTAGTCGGTCAGGCCGCCCTTGTAGACCTCCCAGCCCTCCGTAGCGCCGCGATCGTGATCGAGCAGGTCGTCCGGGTGCATAAAGTGCGTGCTTACGTAGTGCATGTTGAGCTCGGATACGGCAGCCAGGCGCATATAGGAATCGCCGACCATGCCGCCCGAGACAATGCGCGGCTGCTCCACGATGCCATCACTCGCCACGCCAAACTCCTGCACGTACGGAAGATCGGTGCCGTCCTCAAAATACGTACTGGCGATGGTCTTAATGCGCGGAACATCGGTGCCGATAATCTTTCGCGCGCGGGCCGAAAGGATATTCGACGGCGGCACGTAGACCGAACCGTGCGCGTTGGGCAGCACCTCGTCCTGAAAGGCAATAAGCTCGTTGAGCGATGCGACAAGCGTTTCCTTGTTCTCCCACGTCTTGTAGTCGTACAGCGTGCCATAGTCGGTGTCCCAGAGCGCCAGCGGCTGATGGTTGTAGCCGTGAAAGCCCAGCTCTCCGCCCATCTGCAGCAGCATGCCGCCAAAGTAGCGGAACTGCGTGGTATCGGCCTGACGAGCAGGCTCGGTCTGGTTGACCGCGTCCTCATAGTTTTCGATCATCACGCCGGTATAGCGAATGCCGTATTTTTGCGCGAGCTTTTGTAGATCAGGCCACCAGACTTTGGCATAAAAGTCGGCGATGGAAAGGCCGTAGTCACGCTTGATATAAGTACCATCGCCCGAGGGCACGGGACTAGGAAAATCGTCCAAATAGAACACGGCGCTGTTGATGACCGGATAGGCCGTGGTATCACCCAGCAAGCTTATGGCCGAAGCATAGAACCCACGCATGACCTTGTCGTAAATGCCAATGTTGCACACCACGGTGTGACCACTGCCGCAATCGTTAGACCAAATGAGCGGCGTGCCCGCGTCACCGGTCTTTGCCCAGACGTGCGCCGTTTCGCGCAATGAAACCGAAATCGACGAATCAAAGGGGTCCGAGAGCTCGTAGCGCTCTCCCCCGCCCAGCATAAAGTCCTCACTCGGAACGATACTTTCGGCTTTCGCATAGTCATATCCGGCCGATTCGATCCCAAGCTTGGAAGCAATAGCCTGCAGGTAGTTCGAGTTATCTGGCGTCATGCCCAGCATAAGTGAGCCGCCCGCACTCACCCAACTCATCAGATCGGTCAGATGCGTACCCAGTCCGTCAAGCGAGGGCATAAGCACAATCACGCGATCAAACGACGTGAGCGATGGGATCGCGTCCGCACCGTCGGTGGCAATATCAACATCGCGATGGGCGATCTTCATGTCCAGCAAAATCTGGTCGAACTGGTCTTTAACGTCCTCGACGCCAGCTTGATCGGAATCGGTAATGACCAGGCACGTGGGCTTTTGGCCAAAGATTGCCGAGGAGGCCGGCACCGCATCGTTGGCGGCAAGCATCCCCAGCTTATGCTGGCCCGCACTATACTGCACGCCGGCACGCTCCACCAGCAGCACGGCGGCCATGACAATAAAGACCGCCCACACCACGAGGAGTCCCATCCAACGAAAGCGGCCTGCACGGTCGCGGATATGTTGCGCCACGCTCATCTGGCCTCCTCCCCGTCGCGCCAAAACGCCATCTTTTCGCGGTTGTCGGCGCTCAAATACACATGTTGCTTGTCAATCGCATCGATCACACGGTGAACCTCGTCACCGTCGCGGCGCATCACGGCCAGGCGCAGGCAAAGCATCCAAACCTCCTGCTCCTCGGGCACGTCGAGCACCAGCTGGTCGATCACGGCCTGCGCCTCGTCGATCTGTCCGACATCGGCCAGCGCCGTCGCATATCGAATGCGCAGCTCAAAGGTGTCCTCGCGCTCGCAGCGACGCGCAAGCAGGCGCGCGTACTGTTGGCGCTGAATCTGAGCCACGCGCCCCTCGGCCAAGCCCGAGCCCAAGTATTCACCAAGAAAATCACAGTATTCGTTGAGGTTTTGCGCGCTCGGGTCCGTCTTAAAGGCACGCTCCAGCTGCTGCAGTTTAAGGTCGGACTCCTTGGAGATCTGCGCCACCGCCGTCGCGGCATAATGCGCCACCTCAACGTCGTCGTTAAGCTTAGCCGCCTGCAGCTGCGCCAGGTACGCGTCGGGCTCCTCGGTGAGCATGGAGAGCATTAGGCGGCGCCGGTATGCCGGGTCGTTGACGATGAGCGCCTCCTCGAGCGGCACTACGCCTGAATCGTCCTCACCACTCGGTACCGACATACTGCGATGCAGGTCATCGTTGAAGCGCAGCGACTCCAGCGCAGACTCTTTCAGCCCCTCGCCAAACACCGCGCTGCGGACCGATAGCAAAACCACCAGCAACGGGCCCCACAGCGGCACCAGCACCATCACAGCCAGCATGTGCCCGCGCACTGGCAGCAGGCCCAGCTTCATAAGCGTCCACAGCATCAGGCAAACCAGCACATGAATCAGCAGCAAGACGGCAGCAACGACAAGCGAGATCAAGCGGCACCCCCCTCACCGTCACCGGTGTAAGAGATGTGCTGCAACAGCGCCACGATGTCCTCGCCGTCGACGGGCTCCACCGCAATATGCTTTGCGCTCAGGCGCTCGCGGATAATGGGCAGATCGCACGCCTTTGCCTGGCGCATAAGCAGGTAGAGCACGTCGCCGTCGACCAAGCCCGCCGCGTCGCTCTCGCGGATTGCCGACCCAATTGCGCCCACCAGCTCGCCGACAGGCTCCATACCCGGTACCACGCGCAGGAGCAAAAAACTCCCCATCTTGCTATCTGCCAGCGCCTGCGCCGCCGCGAGCTCTTGGCCAAAGGCAGCCTGCTTGAGCACGCACGTGCCGTCAACGCAGCGTTTATCCTGCGCCACCGCCTCATAGTCAAAGGCACGGCCCAACGCGCTTTCGACCAGGCCGCACAAGATGCGGAACAGGTTTTGATAATAGAGGGTCATTTGGTTTTCGGCCGCACGACGCACAAAGATCAACACGGCGGGTGCCCCGTCGCGCTCGATCGCGTATCCAAACATGGGAAGCCCCGGCGTCAGCTCGCGGTTCACCCACAGGTTCGAACGACCCCCGTCGCCCAAAAGAGGGGCAAGCTGCTCAAGCGTGAGCGAACGTGCGGCATCTTCGGCAATCGCGGGACTTGCTGCCACCAGGCGTGCAAATGCCCCGCCTGAAACATGGTAGATCGCCACCGAATCGTTCTCGAGGATCTCGCCCAGAAGCTCGCAGCACTTGCGATAGATGTCTCGCGGGTTGAGCACGTCGAGTTCCTGCGTCACGGCAAAGATCTTGCCAAAGCTGTCGTGGCGACCCACGATCTGGCGCCTGTACGCGCGCTTGTCCTCGATCGCGTCGTGGTAGAGCTGCGTAAGGAACGTATTGCGGTTGCGCACGAGCTCGTTTTGATCGCGCTCCGCCCTAATGGCTTCGCTGTTGCGCAGCTGCACATAGCCGCACACGGCACCCACCACAAAGTACGCAATAAACGGCAACCAGTTGGACGGCTCGTAGAACAGGCCCTGGAAGGTATAGCCATACTGGGTAAAGTAGCTCGCGGCCAAACCCACCGACGCCAGCAGCGCCGCAACCAGGCCAAAGTCCAAGCCATACAGCGTGCCGATCAGCACCACGTAGAGCAGGCGATAATCGAGCACGTTGAGCTGGGCCGATTGTGAGAACAGATGCTCCAGCACCTCGAACAGAACCCAGGCGGCTGCCGTCTCCAGGCATTTAATAGGCAGCGTGCACATCTGGATGCGGTCGATGGCGGCGCGCAAGGGGTTAACCTTCTTTGCGCGGCCAGCATCCCAACGCGCTTGAATGGTCGAAAGATCGCGCAGCAAGTCGTAGCGCTGAAACCAGCCATAGCGCACGCGAGCGACGTCGCTGGCAGGCAAGGCGTAGCCGGCAGAATCGCCATAGGCAACGGCAAGACCGGGGAACAGTGCCTTGAGGGCGTCGCCCACCTCACCCGCCGTGTGATGGAAGGTATCGGCAACGTCGAGCGTGTCAAAGGAGGCGTCCCAGCTGTCAAAGATGCGGCGCACCAGCACCGCGAGCTCCTCGGCGCACAGCAGGGGAAAAGCCGCATCCTGCGCGCCCTGCAGAGCGACCGATCCGGTTGAGCACGCGTCGAACAGCGGCACCAAAAACGGGTCCTCCAGCGCGGCAGACGCGGTATACAGGAACGGCACGCGCAGAATCTTGGTCTGAACGCCCTCGCGAGCAGCGTAGTAGCGGCACAAGTCGTTGGCTGCGTGCGCGATAATGCCCTTGCCCGTTCGCCCCGCGGCATCGGCGGCGCCCTCGGCACCCGCGGGCCCCGCTACATACAGCAGTTGGATCCGGCGACCCGCGCACGCACGAAAGACCGAGCGCAGCGTCTCGATATCGCCCACGGTATCAGTATGCGGGGTAAGGTAATTGGATAGGTAGACCACGCGGTCGAACTCGTAGGCCTGATCCAGGTGTTGCAGAAGCTCTTTCCACGAGGCATGGGGCGATGACTCGTCGCGGCGCGCTTCCGCGGCAGCGACGACCTGGACATGGTCCCCGGGGAACGCCTTGGCACAAAAGCCATCGTCAACATATGCGGTGTTGCCAACAACCAGCACCTCCATGGCGCACCCCTCCCCTAAAATCCACTTTTGTCATAGTCAAACATGCGTATTTTACGCTGTCAACGCGAGCTGGAGCGCCTTTAAGGCTGTTTTAAGAACTTTTTTAGAGGATGTGGGGGCCAGGAGAACTAAATAGTGAATCCAATCTGTGGCAGATAAAGCGGCCCCCATACTCCACCAGCAGCGACATTTTCAATAATGCCCCTTGCGTAGGAATACAGGTCTTGCATGCCGAAGCTAAGAGCCTCCCTATCAAATGCTTCGTCGTCTAAATCAGACGGAGCACGATAGATACCGGACACGGATATTTCGGAACGGTAATAGTGCCCCTCATCGCTGGGAATGAGCTCTATGACGAGGTTGAGCTGCCGAAATCTAGCTCCATTTTCATCAGTGAAGGCATTCGTTATGTCATTTCTAACGTTAAACTCACCGTCTGACTTATTAACTCCCTCCTTAGGGGTCATTCCGCCATCAAATGAAAACCAGTCGACTTTTTTAGACATGCATGTAATCGATGAAGACTCAATGCGCTGCTTCTTCAGAGAGTCCATTTACATCTCCAATCGGAAGAGATTCTCATCAACCAAAGGATCAGAATCCCTATAAGCAGGAACTTTTCCTCCTGGTATTACAGACAAAAGCGACGAGCTAAGACTTGCACTCCTCTCATGAGGAGACAAGCCGAGATATCTGCGGACCTCAGGAACATCGCGAATGAGCCTCATAAGAGTATTGGCAGTAATAGATTGTTGCGATGCGCCGTTCTCCCAACGAGAGGCCGTGGGCTTCGAAACACCTAAGACCGACTCAAAATCATGCTGTGTTAAGCCGAGATCTGAGCGCAAATGCTTTATTTCCGAGGGAGATAGAAGCTCATGAGCCTTGGCGTATTGCGCGGCAAGTGCATGGGCGAGCTTAGTCGCCCCTGCAACAGTCATTTCATCGTTGCCGCACTCGCAAACATAATGCTCAATTCCTTTTACGGTAATTTTCTCTCCACGGTAAATTTCAGTCATTGGCGCCGTGGTAAATTGCATTTCTTTGCCGCATTCCATGCAACGCATGACTCCTCCTTTAATGAATGTATCCATCGATGTTCGCAGACAAAACGTTTAAATGCGCATTGCCTTCGGAATCAATTGAAAACTTAACGTACCAATCCTCGCATTCAAAATCTCGGCACACGTAGACATCTGCGTAAACATCATGCAGAGGTCCATCCATATCGAGCGCGATGGATTTTCTAAAATCATCAGGCTTCAGATAATCAAATAGGTCAGCAAGGAAATGATCGATGTCCAAATAACCAAACTGATTCATCAGGTGTCTGCGCACCCTACCATTTACAATCATCTTTCCCGAGCGAGCCAAAGACTTCGCTTCGTCAAGTGAATATGTCGGTCGGAGCTTGGTTCGATTCATAACCACCCCTTAGTTAGCATAATGCTAACTATATTCGTCTTGTTGCCAATTGGCAACTCTATATGACGGTCCGCATCGGGCGCATTAACGCCTTTTTTGCGTCTATCCGGAAGTGCAGGGTAAGACCGAGATCTGGGGACCAGACCTTGGTCTTACCCTTCCACGACCTGCGGTTTTGTCGTCAAAATTCGAGTTGTGCTCGGAGGTTTTCGATTTCCCCGCACTTCCGAAATAACGACTCCGCATCGAGGGTTCTAACAACAAAGGTGGCATCCACGACAACACCTAGTAGCCGCGGAAACGTCAAAGGGTCGTTACCGGAAAACCGAACAACGACCCTTCTTGGTCATCGCCTCACGTAGAGTGCACGACGACAGTATCACCGAGAACCTCTTACCGTAACGCCCATCAACCCAATAGGGCACTAATGAGGAACGATCAGAAATACAGATGTCCGCTCCCCAAATCTCCATCTAAATAAAACTAGGGGATGCCCTCCCTTAGGAAGGAACCCCCTTGCAAAACGATGGCCTATAGCACGCCTTCGTTTTTCATTTAGGACATCATAGCGCAGCATCACTATTTCGAAGAGCGGTTGGACACAAATAGATTGAGAACATTAATCGCCGCAAGCCCGCCTACAAGAGAACAGGCAACGGTTGTTTTATCCAAACAGCCCAATATGATGGCGCCGGCCATCAACGTAAGATTAAGAAGTATCGTTCCATATTGCGCTCAAGGAATCTGCTCGGCATCAACCTTATTCATGACGTCAAGTCGAGCCGACTCTGCCCTCTACTGGTTTGCGATCGTGTCATAAGTCATGCATCACAACGGTAATCTGCCAAACAGGGCCATGCCCCCGGACGCCAGGCCGGTTCGCTACGAATCGGGCGCTACACCAACTTTCTCGACACTACCTTACCAATCGGTACAATCTCGCCTTCCTCGCTCAAATCACCAACGAAAAAGCCTCCGTATCATCGAAGCGATTAATTCGCTTAGCCAGAATCTCGCAATCAGAAAGGATGACCTCGATGAACTCCACGTCCTTATATCCTGCTTCATAGAGACGCACTTCATCCTATTCAATGACTTTGCGAGACGCAGGGCGCATGTGCTCAGGCGGGCTAGCGACAATCTCGACATCTCATCCGAGCTCTCCCTCGATCTCAAGGCAGAGTTCACATAGCGTGCAAAAAATCATTGCTTCGCCGCAGACTAGACACAAATCAATATTGCTATCTGGCGTTCGCTCGTCACGGACGAGCGAACGCCAGATAGGCATGCTTCACGGACGTCTGAACGAAACAGCATGCGGGAAACGGCAACGGATATCGACAGGGGCAATCATGGCTCAACTCATCATTCCGAATATATAGAAGGAAATCGCCATGCGCCTGTTCCACGGCCCGATGGTTAATCGAGTCGATGTGATCAACGAAAATTACTGAGACTTTATTATGGCAGAACCCCAATCTTTAAGTTTCAGAAGCTATCGATAGTCACTTCCAGTTTCTTTTCGAAGGGATTTCAGAGTTTTATCCTTCCTAGCCTTACGCCCATCAGAATTCCTAAGTGTGCCTGTTGGGAGGTCATGCTTCTTCTCGTAAGTACCAACCGTACAATCGCTTCTTGTTTTCCTGACTTTGCCAAACATATCTTTCCTCCTTAATTGGACGTAATTATAGCCGTGAAACAAACCGGCAGCGAACAACCTACCGTGCAGCATCGACATAATCAGGGCACGCAGCGACAACAGAACGTCCGAATTCAAAGCGAGACGGGTTCCCGAGGGGAAATGTAAGCGCAAGAGAAGCTATGCCCATGAAGCCCCTCTCGATGGAGACGAGAGAGAAGAAAGCGCGGATTGGCAACCATTGGAACGTCTTTCGCGACACCGCCATCCATCACCCATAGGCGAGCTCCATTAGTGCAGGCATAACGCCTCCGCTGGACACAGCCTTACCATAGCTCGCGTACTTGGCTAAAAGTGCATTGCAATAATCCGGTTCAACCTGTTTGCAAAAGCTCAAGTGGCCTAAAACGCGATGGGCGTGATTACGATCGCACTCGCGCATAAGCACCTGGTATAAGGAGCGCTTTAGCTCTGCTTTTCTTTGAGGCCCCAGCCGAAGGACGCCATCGCAGTCGAGATAGATGCCCGTGATTTTACGTAGGTGCCCTCGTCCAAAACAGCGAGTTTTGTCCTTATTCAGATCAAAACCCTTTTGCTTTAGGCGGTCATCGACAATAGCTGAAATCTCCGCAGAGTCTATCCATTCAGTTGATGAGATGCAGATGTCGTCAGAGTATCGCGAGTAGACGAAACTCTCGCCTAGTCTAGCTGCAATCTCATGGTCAAAAGAAGCCATTATGCGATTGGCAATAAAAGGCGAACACGGAGAACCCGTTGCAAGAGAACCCCGATAACATGATAAAGCTACGAGAAGATCGATATCGTCTGCAGTAAGACGCGAGCGAAATTCAGCGTTTGTCGACCGATACGTTCCCCCTGAAAACAAATTCCTAACCATTTGCTGAGTGCAGGACTCAAAGAAATGGCAAATATCAAGCAGGAGAAAATGACTGCTCTTAGCATGGAGCCCGGCATTACGGCAGACGCTTGAGCCCTTTTCGTAAGCTGTAGCGTAAGGAAGATCTATATCAAACTCCGTATTTATATAATCCGAAATCCAACATTGGACGAGCTTCAAATCTGGCCGAGGCGCAACAATCTTTCTCCCACCGGCAGAAAAACAGTGGTACCTACCTGCCGTTGAGCTTACAAGGCCCAATAGCTGACGATTTGTCATTCCAAGGTCGAAGCAAATTCTATCCGCAATAGACACCGGCAACGCCTCCATACCCCATTGATCTCTTACGAAGGATTACCCGCGCCCTCATATTTAAGAAATCTCGGTCTTCGTATCCCTTAAACATGAAATAGGAATCAAGGTGTATCGTGCTTTTAATCAGATAATCCGGAACCCTATTGCAACTCACTTTAGAAACAAGACCGGTAGCTCTCATCATGCAGCAAACATCCGACCAAGATATCGGAACGCCGGCATTTTTCATATCTGCATTTAAAATGGGCGAGTATATTTTGAGCTTACTTGCACGGAAGCCTTTAGCCGCACAGTATATCGTTCGTAAATCGGTCTCTGACATGGGGCCCAATATTTGAAGCAAATCAAGTAACTCATGGACGAGCGAGCCCACGTTAATCTTGGACTCGTCTCGATTGATCTTCTTTCTAGCGGCCTTTAGGCCAGCCTTGCCCCGCTTAGTAGCATTAACACCAATAAGGGGTCTTAGTTCAGAAACAAAGCGGCACAAGTCAGGCGAAGACATCGGGTTATTTAAGTCTAAGTAAAAGACTTTGTTAAGCGAAGAGTCGCCCGCGGCTATTTCTTTCACTGGCCCATCAATCAAGAAGCTCCGAGAGCCCTTATATTGCTTTCCAACAGCAACAGAGGTAATCCAAGCAGCATGAGGCAAAGCGGAGAAAGCACCCAACTCGCAAAAAGATCCACAGCTCTCTGCAAAAATCAATATCCAGTCAGATATGTCGGCAAGCATGGCCTCTTGCTGAAGTAAATTAAGTCTCGAACCGTCCATTTCCGCCGCCACGTCTTCGGCAGTAAGACAAAAAACGTTTTTTAAAGCCTCGGTGTGATTGTTGGACACATAAGCTTTGAAGAATCGTCGAGAGGAATACAGGCTCTGATCACCGCCGCAGGGAAAGATAAACAAGGGCAGCTTATTAACGTCACGATTAACCCTCAGATGATTTCTCAGGATATTCAAATCAGTTTTACTGATACAGTCGCAGAGCATTGCACCTCGATTCCAATAAGGACAAGGCCGCACAGTCCGCGCATATGGTCATTCCGTAGGCGCGGATTCGGGTCCGTGGCTATGGAATGACCATATGCGCGGACCCAAATTGGTGAAAACGTCTCAGTCCATCTTTAACAGAGGACTCGCTCCAGTCGGGGCAATCAATGACTAGCTGCGACCTTGTCTCAAGTAACTTTACCATCACATTAGTGTCTAAGGCTTGATATTAGCCGGCTATAAACAGAAAGCATGCTAGTCCCGCATCAAGTTTATGCTGCAAAATGTACTCTATTGAACAGCGAGTCGCCCATTCTCGGCCTATTCCTGGCTGCTCCTCGCGGAGGATTTCATCCCGTCGTCACTCCCCCTTCTTCTTGCACAGCACATGTATCGCGTGTTCGCTCAAGATTGCCGTGGACAGTTTCATCGCCGCACCCTTAACGGCGTTGAAGAAGTTCTAAAGAAACGGTGCGTTCATGTCGTAGTAATTCATGTTCCTAAACAGCGCATAAATCACGAGGAACGTTTGGGCAATGACCACTGTGACACTCATTGCAAGAGCGTTGTGGGGCGACTGGGAAATCCAGACCAAGGGCCTTAAGCACAGCTAGGCAAACCAATCTCCGCCGACCAACAATCCGTCTTGGGCAGCCTTAATAAACCCATAGGGCAAGTAGTTGCGCATAAGGAGGTGACGCATGATTTCTTTCACAAATGGACAAGCACATAGGGGAGCACGGTCCACGCGTCGTCATATGATTTCAGGCGACTAAACAACAGAGCATCGAGGAAAGGGGCACGAGCCGCGTCTGCGAACATCGCATCGATCGACGATGGGTCGCTCGGCGCGCTGCCCAAAGAGAAAGCCCATGAACATG
This sequence comes from uncultured Collinsella sp., assembly GCA_937950325.1. Taxonomy (GTDB): domain Bacteria; phylum Actinomycetota; class Coriobacteriia; order Coriobacteriales; family Coriobacteriaceae; genus Collinsella. The sequence goes on along the minus strand of CALFDJ010000038.1, from coordinate 16,265 downwards.
TGAGCTGATATTAATTTCAGATTATCAATCACCCAGCTCCTCAATCACCTTTTTCACTTCCCCTTCGACTTTAGCCTTATCGCACTCATCGAGACAGTCGTTAAGATAGCGAGAGAGACTCTCCCGGACAGCCACCGACAGCCAAGTGCCCCAGCTTGATGAAGCGGCAATGATAGGCGCCAAATCATAAGAAAACAGATGTGGAAGTTCGCCGATATCGTCGAGCGTGTGGGTTTCTACCCATTTCTTCAAAAGGCGCTCGCGATACTTCCAGTCCACTTTTGCGAGGGCTTCATAGACAATTGAGACAGGCTGAATAAAACCGTGTTCATACAGCGAGACAACTGGAGCGTCTCCATCCAATAGATTTGAAATCGTTTTAAATTCAACATCTATAGGAAACAGTCCATCTCCCACAGCCCGCAGCTTTTCCAAAGTGGAAAAGACATCGCTCTCGTCCATACGATCCCTGCAGATAATTGCCTTTGCCAAAAGGCGGGCATCCTCCAAATTCAGCTTAGAAACCTCATCTTCATTATTGAACCAGCTCATCTCAACATAACGGTCAAAAAAGCCCTGGAAATGAAAGGCACTTCCTAGTCCTTAAAGTTTCAATAGGTATACCGCGTTGGACGGTGAATGTTCCACAAAGCTATGTCGAATCACCTTAGAAATAATCTCGCGTCCGGCATCGTTTAATCCTCGCAACTCTTCAGCTGGGCACAGATCCTCTAGCTGTATCTTAGGGGCTATGGGGTATATTTTCGCAACAAGCTGCTCGGCAAGGCGCTCGACCTTAATAGCGTCTGGCCACATATCAGCACCATCGCAAATAGCATTAAATACAAAAGAGGTGAATTCGAGTATTGCAGACTCACGCCCATCAAGCGATTGTAAATACCGGTACAGGGCCAGCCCAGTTGAAAGCACTTTCTTGCCAACAGGAACATATTCTTCCAATAGAGTATCTAATGCGGGAAGCCGTTGGCTACCGCAAGCAATCAGCAAATTGGCACGATTTACGTCAAATAAGCCGCGAGCTATTACCTCAGCTCTCAAACTGGGACCAACGTCGGTCAAATCGTTAACGACAATTCGGCATCCTTCTAGATAGTCAGCCATTGGAGATGCCCAATCTGGTCCACGATCGATTCTCCAAATATCCATTTGAGTAAAGAATTTATTCAGCCAGATAGAAGTATGTTCCAATGTATAAGAAGGGCGGGCATCGATATATTTAAAAACTTCAAGCATTATCTTAAATTGAGAATGAAGATCGAATACCACCGATAGCGCATCCACCAGGTAATCAATAGCCTGATCCGTTCGTTCCATCAACAAAGCAATGAACATCTTAATTCGATTGCCTTCATCTTCATAAGTGGATAGTAAACGGTGAATCAGGTTCTGACCCGAGTTTCCATAATCAGCAACCAGTCCATCAATCATCTTTACTGCCGCCTCGCGATTGGCCTCATTATCCAAGAGGTAACACAGCAGGCTGAAATTTAAGCAGCAGGCGCGATCGAGGCTGGAAACCGGAATAATATCAAGAATTTCCGCACAGTCTTCTGTACTCAAATTAGCGTCAATATCTTGCTGTCCGTTTCGATAGCAATGAGACACATAATAAACTGCGCCCGGCTTGGCGCCCACAGGGTACTTCGAGACGTATAAATAGAAATCTTTACAAATGAAACCCCTATTAATTAGTTCGACGACAAGCTTGTTGTCGTAATGCGACGCAACAACATCCGAAAACGGCATGACAGATTCGTGACCATTTTCATCAGTAACGACACACTCAAGATTTCCTATCGTAGAAAAATCAGCCGTACGAAAATGTTCGATTTGCTCGTCCAGGCTGGTGAGCCCCGATTCTTCTACCCCACTTTCCATCAAGATGGCAGGGGCAGAATCACGGCTATCAATAGAGAGATAGTGCAGAAGCTCCTGTTTACTAAATCTAAAATTGGGGCTACCTACATATTCATAACGTTCACCCAGATAGATTGAGTCATTCGACGTTAGGCCAAAGAACGCTTTCCAGAAATCAGGGCGGTAAATATCTTCACTCCCTCTTCCTCCGAATGTATATCGTGTATACCCAACGGTAATATAGTTAATTGATTCCATACGCTTTGAAAGGGCCTTCTCAAGCGAGGATCCCAGCAGTTGACACACGCCATCAGATAAGTCACCTTCCGCCTTGCAAGCGGAACACAACCTTTTTGCTGCATTCAGTTGATCAAGTTGCAAACTAATCGAATTTCGATAAATTGCGTACAGCTTGTCAAGTCTGCCTCTCCCAAGGCGTAAATCCTCAAACTCAGAAGGTAATAAATTCTTGAATATTGAGATGGCCAGCAGCCCGGTACAAGTCAAACCCAGGTCCGAAGGCCTACCAAAACTCGGTCTACCCATTTCCTCAACCATAACCAGATAGTCATTACGAATACTTGTAAGCAAGCGCATATCCGCGAGGTAAGGTGCCGCAGTGCGAAGAAGCGTATTAAATCGATTTGCCTCTTTCGAATTGGATGCAGATTCTATTTCTTTCTTAAAGGTGTCGTTAATCATTTCCTTTGCGTTGAACTCCGAAATAAAAGGAACGACGGAGATAATCATGTCAAAAAACTTTACGCGCCTAGAACCAGTCACTTCATTTGAAGATTCCTCATCCTCATGCGATGAGAAGAGCCCATCTTTAACGGCATAAACAAAGTGTACCGAACGTTTCCCCCAGGAGCCAACGACACCGGGAGCAAGGTTGAGAATATTATTCAAGTTTCTCAGCTCATCAAAAATGTGCAGGTCATCGAAACGATCAATGTCTTCGAAAACAACGGTGTCGAATCGATTCTCTTCAAACAGGTAAATGAGTTCGTCTCGATATTTATTAAAGTATGTTTCACCACCCCTATCATTGTCGAGCGTCAAACTAACCGCAGGGGCCGTTACCGACCTAACCTTTAGTCTTCCAATCACCAAGCGAACGCAAATAAGCAAGGTGGCAGAAAAGAGGAAGACAACAGCCACCGCTGCGTATACGTTAATTTCACCTTGAAGAGAAAGAGCGCTCATCAGGGCGTTCTTCCAAGCAGCCAGCTTGTTGGGGTTGTCATCAATCGTATACAAAACCACTACAACAAAAAGCGCGGACAAAAAGAGCCAAGCCGAAAGTTCTAACAACCTGCGTCGAAAGGAAACTCGATGCGTCTGATTGAACAAAGAGCTCCTCGTTTTATTTGGCTTGCCTTGGTATAAAAGCTGACCCAATATTTCCCGCTCGAGCTGGTCAAACGATGGTTGGTAACTATCCGTACGGTGTCCAACAATCGGATCCTGCCGCTGACCGACCCCCGAATCATTGGTCGGATAAAAACATGCAAGACTAACACGGGCGACCTTATGGCCCCTAAGACGAGCTTTACTTATTAATTTCTCAAGGATGCTACTCTTGCCGCTTCCATATGCGCCGGCAAGAGCGACGTTTTTACAATCCTGGCGGTAAATAGCATCAAGCAAGCGATGAACATAGCGTCTATGCTCTGCGGCCTTGTATTTAGGTTTTGTCGATTGAAGGCGAGAAATATCTTCGCGCGAAAGGCGATCCAGCAGCATGGCTCCCCCATAGATTTGTCGGAAGTTGGTGGCAAAAAATGCCTGCCAATTGACGCCATGCACCGGACACTGAACGTCATCATAAATATTACTATCGCCAGTTATCGCAGGGCTGTATTTTGTAGTTGATTTCTTTGAGCGGTAGGCAATAATGGCAAAGCCTACTCCGATTATTCGACAAGCTGAAGTAAAGCCCAGGTCGATATAGACTCATGAAGTTAGACAACGGAAGGGCACTGGGGCCCGCATTAGCCCCAGTGCCCATAAGCAATACCGACAATGCTGCATCCGATATCGTGCGTTCCTTAAATAAACAAATACGCAATGCCAGTTCAAGCGGCCACTCACTCTTTAATCAGCTTGACGTTACTAAGCAAAACCGGAATACCATTACCGATATATCCCTTAGCGGAGTAAACCCTGAACTCAAGCCAATCGAAATCAGATAGATCAATTTCATTCGACGGAATGTCAGTAGGTGCGGTATTCATCGTAATGTGGTCCTTTTGCCAAATTACTTTTGAATCGGACCCATCGACAGAGCCCCTTAGTTCAAGTCTCGCCTCATAGTCCTTCAAGATGCTCGTGTCCTCTACGTATTCAACAGCAATTTTGCCATTCAACGAACGGTACTTCTTGCCGATATAAAATGATATAACCGAAGGAGAATCAGCACTATTAGGACGACCAACCCAAGTGTCGTCACTTGAATAGCTATTGCCAGCAGTGTCTTTTTGAGAGCCTTCAATCAACTCAAAACGACTGGAAGAAGCAACCGTAAGCGAGGTCAACGCCACTTCGGAAACACCTTCGAGCTCATCCAAAAGGTCATTGATTCTTGCCGGATCTTTCACAATCTTCGAAGCAGTTTTTAAAACGCTCTTCGCTTCATCATACTTTTTAGATGAAACCAGCTCGTTAGCCTGAGCTAAAACCTCATCAGTGTAAGTGGACGAGTACTCAGCAAAAGCAACAGCACAATCTCCGGATTTCTTAGAAGCTTTTTGCAATGAAGTTAAAGCTTCTTCATGTTTACCAGAATCCCAGGCAGCACGAGCATCCGCAAGAACCTGTTTACCGGCTTCCTCATCCTTAAGAGCATTTAGTTCAGCCTCGACATTCGCATAATCTTTATACGCGCTTTCAAGGGCATCATTAAGGCTCATGCTTTCTTCCACGGAATCGAACCGCTTGGACAACTCATCAACTATCTCAGACTGACCATGCAAGTCGCCAAGATACGCTGTCAGGAGGCACGGAATTATTGCAAACAGGATACCGAAAATGACCGGATGTTTAGCATAAAATCGCGACTCTTTAGAATTGGAATCTTTATCAGCCATTGTCTCCCCTAACGCAAAACAAACAATATGAGTAACGTGTCTCTCAAAGGCACAAGCATGCCGGGCCACCATTTCAAAAGAAAACAGTGTGACAATCTGTGCAATCAATCGGACGAGCCGACAACCAACTTATTACTTCCGGTATTTTGTATAGCTCGATTGTTTAGCGGCATGACAACCCCCAATAATCAGTCGACCAAATTCAATGGTCAACAAGCGGATGTTAACGTCATGCACCAGGCAGTGAACGCCTGAAACAATATTACTCCCCGACACTTTAGAAGAGCGCAGCAGCCTATTATTTTCCGCCAAACGGTAGTCTGATGATCGAACTGTTTGGAACACAGCGCCGACGCAAAATTTCTTTCGCAAATTGCCAGCCGCATAGCGGAACACGGCGTGCGCCCTGTCATATGATTTCCAGCAACCAAGCAGCAAATCACCGACAAAGGGACCGCGAACCGTGTCTGCGAACATCATATCGGTCGACGAGGGGTCGCTCAACGCACCGCTCGACGAGGTGACGTCCGAGCTCGTCGGAGCAGAGCGCAACGAGAGGAAGGTGCGCGACGGGTTCGCCGAAACGCTGGCCTGCACAAAATTCCCGCCCGAGCACTGGCGCCGGATCAGGACGAACAACGGAATCGAACGCATCGACCGCGAGATCAGGAGGAGGACGAGAGCCGTCGGGACCTTCCCGGACGGCAACTCGGCCCTCATACTGGTGACGACGAGGCTGAAGTACATAGCGGAGCACGAGTGGGACAAGAGGAGGTACCTGGACATGTCCAAACTGGAGGAGATGGACGAGCTGAGGGAAAGGCGGAGGGCTAGAAGAGGACGGGGCCAAGGACGGCTTAATCAATTTGCGAAAGATTATTGACGGTACCAAGCACGGAGCTGGTTCGCGAGCTACATCGCACGGCGAAACGAGTAAGCGATCGCAGAATTAAAGCCCGCATAGCATTATCCCTTGCGCGTATTTCACAACTCAAAGAACGCGCAAGGAATAATCGACAGGTCAGTCAGTTTTGAAGAATGGATAGCTGAGCTTATTTTCCAAGTGCCTTTTTAAGTGTTCGAACGGCCGATGCAGGCAAAACAGTCCTTACTGCCTTCTTGGCATAAAACACAACGCCGCGCTCACGCTTCTTGTAGAGACGCTCCACGGCGTCCCAGCCACCATTGGCGTAAGCGTCAATGTATAGCCCCCTATCCTTGGGAAGAACACTCGGATGGCGGAGCTGGTCGTTGCCCTTGGCGATATCGTCAAATTCGACAGGGTACAAGTCCAGTGCGTTGCTGGATTCAATAAACTCCCTGCCGCGGTCGTTATTCACCAGCAAGCAGGAGACGCCCTTCATCTGATTGAACCTCTCAGCATCCTTCAGAACATCGGGCCTGTTTACATCGACGCCCCAGAAATCGCCGATGGTAAGATCGCCAGCACGAAATCTCCCTGCATAGGGGCACCTATAGCAGCTGTCGCGAAGCGTCTTGAGGTTCAAGAACATGTCGTAGTAGGGGGATTTTGCCGCAGGAATGGTGACCTCTCTTCCGTCCTCAAGAAGAAGAAGAAGGGAGTGACCCCACCCCTCGCGCTTGCACCTAAACCGGAAATCAACCACGGGAGACCCAAGCTGTTTGCCATAGTCCTCAGCGCAGTCCGCGAACATGCGGCCGGAAGGGACGCCGTGACAGACCAGGTCAACGGTTGTCAGGTTCTGATAATCGCGTCCGAGGAAACCCCTAAGGCCAGCGACTTGGCAGGGCGTTCCGCAGAACAGGACCTGCCTGCCCTCACGAAGATCCGCCTTAACATCGGCAAAGCAAACTCCGGCATCGCTCTGCACATATTTTGAGTTAAGAAGCGGAGACAGCTCATCAACGCTTGCCGCACGACTATGCAACACTCGAAGCGTATTCCCCTCACGCTCATAGGAAGCACCATATGCGACGCCGCCAGAAGAAATAAGCTCACGCGCAACGGCACCGAAAACTCCGCCGGAGGCGGACTCCGAGACATCGCCCCTACCAACAGCGGCAAAGAACGGTCCGGCCGAATTAGAGCCTATCCCCCGGTTGAGGCCGCACGCCCTCGTGCACGCGCCACAGCCAATACAGAGATCGCTATCAATTACAGGAAGAACAAACCCATCCTTCCCCTCGGACATGGTGATGGCGCCTTTCGGGCAGCCGGCGGCACATGCCCCGCATCCGCAGCAATGCGATGGCGACTCAAACAGTGTGGGAACTTCGCCCCTTTTCACGGTAGACATGCAGTTATCCCCCTATTTGCGAGCTGAAACAAGCTTACGCAGAATATCGGCATTCATATAAACGGAAAAAGCCAGAGCAATTGCCAGGCAGGCGATAGCACTCCAGATGCCCGCACCGTAGGCAGACAGATAATAAAAAGCGAATACGCCTACAATTGAAACCAAAGTCAAAACCTGCTCAACCCGGTCTTCGACAAGCTTCGTAAACTTTGCGACTTTAATCCTGCGGTACTCGTTCACCACGATCATCGCCAAGAGCGTTGCAACGGATGCACCATAAAGGCCGAAGTGCGGAATCAGCACGACACACAGAACGGCGCAAAGGACCGCAGACACAGCAGTGGTGGTACCCATAATTCCGGTCTCCTTATGTGCGGTAAAGATGCCACCGTAAAAGCCAGAAATGTTGCTGAAGTACGTCGCCAGGAGCAATATCGGCACATACAGCAGGCCCTCACCGAATGAACCCTTAATCAGGACGCCGTACACGAGGGGCATAAGCGCAGACATAAGCAGAACGACGCTCATCATGAAACGCCTGAGCGCACGATACACAGAGTTATAGAAAGCCGACTCGTCCTCATCGGAGTTGAGGGCGCGCGCCGAGCTCTCCTTCCAGGACTGGTAGAAGAAGCCATACACCTGGTCCATGACACCGGGGAACTTGTAAGAAACGGCGTACACGCCGGCAGCGGAAGCCCCGAGCGTGTTCATGATAATGAGCCTGTCCAGCAGGTTATTAATAGTCCAGGAAACCTTGTTGGGAATGAGCGGAAAGGAATACCGCAGGAGGTCTCGAGCATAGGAAATGGAGAAAGCCGACGGATCGATATAGCGCCAGAGCTTCCGCATGACCATGAACGTGAGGGCAACACCGCCCTGCGCAATGACCGTGGCAGAAAGCATGCCCACCACGCCCCAGCGCAACACGGCGATAAACAGAACGTTTAACACGATGGTAAGAGCGCTCGCAGTGAAGTTCATGACGGAATATCCCACGGTATCACCGAAACCACGTAGGACCGCCGAAGCCATCTGCAGAAGCGCACCAGCAATAACAAGCCCCACGACCCAGCCAAGATTTTCTGGCCTAAATAGCAACCAGGCCAGAATCGCCAAGACCGCAAAGCACGCGCAGCCAGCAAGAAGAACAGCGCAAGACGCGGTCACGGCCTTAGACCGATCCCCATCGGTGCGACAGTCGATGAGGAACCGGAAGAGGGCTTCGTCCATAAGCAGAGAAACGGCGGGAACGCAAAACAGGGCGATAGTGTTGATATAGTCGACGGTACCATAGTCGCCAGTGGAAAGAACTGAAGTATAGAGCGGCAGCAGAAGAAACGAAACAAGCTTGGTTGCCATTCCGCCCACCGCAATAATGCCAGTGTTCTTAATAAGTCGACGCGTCTCCCCCATTACGAAAGCGCCTTTCTAAGATAAGCCCAGGAATGCTCCCTCAGAGAATCCAGGCGAGAGTCCACGTCACTCCAGTCACAAGGGGCAATATCGTCGGCGCACATAACATCGACGCAACGGTCAGACAGCCCGATATTACTCAGCAAGTCGCGCATACGCGCACCAGACTTATCTGTCGCATATACGCGGAAGGGCCTATGAAAGAGAACTGAGAATACGGTTGCATGAAAGGAGTTGGTAAGAATAAGGCTTGCGTGCGCAATAAGCGAGACGAACTCCTCAGGACCAATGCCAAATAGGTTAACTGAATTTGGGATGTCCAGATCTTTCTCAGAAATATAAGCGACCTTCATGCCTGTCGTCTCTGCCGTCGCTGCGGTGCTCTCGATGAGCTCAGGACACTCACGCAGCAAATACATGAAGATATACTCGCCTTGAAGAAGCATCTTCGACGTCATCCCAGCGTAATCAGCAGCATTCAGAAGAAGCGTAGGGTCAAGAACTACATCAATGGGTTTATCGACAAGCGGCTGAAAGAGCGGAATCGTCTCCTCTTCACGGACGGACAGATAATCGAATTTAGAAAGAAGTCTGGCAACAAGCTCCTTATCAAAGTTCTCCGGCTTAAAGGACGTATGGGCCAAACTGGGCGCATAGGCTACGCGACGCTTGTTTCCCGCAAAAGATAGAAAATATGGCTCGACCACTCCGACAGTACAATCGAGATTCCAAATCTGATCACTGCCACAGATAAAGCAATCAAACTTATCAACCATTTCAGATAAAGAAGTTTCGTTTTTCCAAGACACGGATTCAGAAGTCAAGTTGTAAAAACTATTTGCAAATCGTTTAAATGAAGCTTTTCTAGAAGAGAAGCGACTCAACCGGCATAGAACTCTCAATGTAGTTTTAGGATGACGCAGCTGCAGCAAACGATACTGCTCGTAATCTCGAGCTCGATAATCAATGATCCTCACCTCATGCCCCATGAGAGTCAAAACACTCTGAAGTGCATAAGCCTGCAGCGCAGAGCCAAAATTAAGCGCTCCGTGAAAAGTGATGGTTCCAATTAACATTCTCTATTTAGTCCTGTTCAGATAAAAGTGAAGGGCATCTGAAAAAGCAAGCCCAACATTACCGCCAGAGGCAAGAGCGGTAGCAGCCAATAGATACAAACGGTAGTTCGAGGTGCGAAGCGCAAGCTCAATATCGCCCCAACAATCCGGCAGCCGTGTCTTCATGGATCTAAACTCTTCAATTGAGCAAAAAGTCGAACAGCAGCATTCGAACAAAGCACGCCTCTGCTCATTGTCGAGGGCTACAGTCCTACCCAGCAAAAGAGGGCCGAATAATGGAAGAAGGTGATCATAGTCAACTTCAGAATATGCAATATCGAGTTCAGAACGCCAGCCAATCAACTCATCAAGCACCCAAAAAGAATCAAGGCCTTTAACGCTTGTGGGAGTAGACTGCATGATGGAGCCAGGCCGAATACGGTAATTATATCCGTCCAAGTCGTAGCATTTTAGCTCCTTATACTTCGGCTCAATACAGATTGGTTGCACAAGGTCTTCATACCAAGCTCCAACCGGAAAACAAAGACCATCCCAAATGCAACGACGATAAAGTCGTCCCCAGGGAGCCATCCAAGATGCCCTATCCTTCTCCTGTTCACCCAACATGCCGCCATCAGACATGTATCTAAATGTTGAGGTAACATAATCAGCAGAAGTTCGATCTAGTCGACTTTTCATAGCGCATAGATAGCCCGGGGCAATCGTATCGTCAGAATCGAGGAACATAATATATTTGCCCTTGGATATCCGGAGACCGGCGTTGCGCGCAGCGGATAGCCCCGCATTAGCTTGATTAACGACTCGTACATTCGAAACTCGGTCATATAAATGAGCGATGGCCCCAGAATTATCAGTAGAACCATCATTAACGATGATGACCTCATAAGTCCCGTCGACGCTTTGGGATACAACCGAATCTAAGCAATCCTTTAGATACTTTTCAACGTTATAGACAGGAATAATAACTGAAATATCAAACGAAACCTCATCGTTCATAAAGACCGGCTGAAGCATATGCCTAGGCCGTGGTGAAGCCGAATCCAGCAATGCGCGATCACCGTTGTATGGCACCTCATTTGACAATGCAAAGGAACGGATTATTTGATATAGAGGTCCGGATAGCAAACAATTAATTATTTTTTTAATTAACGCTTTGACTTCAATCAAGAAATAGCTCCTTACAACTGGGAGAAACTAATCTAAATAAATTAGAGAAAAATAGTCATTTATCTGAATTGGTGCAAATAAGAGACAGCAGAAAAGGAAGAAGGAAATAATTCAATGGGTTACCAACAAGTAATACGACTTCAAAAAAGGCCATAAATAGATAAGAAATCAGAGAAGCTTGGACGCAAGCCTGAAGATTCGACCCCTCGACTGATTTAAGGCAACCATAAGACAGGCAAAACACGGATCCCAATATCAATACGAACCCAATAACGCCTGTGGCAACTAGATAATAAACGTAGCTATTATCCAACCATAACGTGTTATAAGGAGTAAGACCCATTCCATAGGAGCTGTTGGAGACATAGCCAAGTCCAACCATTAAACGACCACTTCTAAATAACTCAGGCAACGCATGGTCCAACAAAGTTAATCGATTCGATTGAACAATGGCACTATCAAGTGACATCGAGCCAAGAACGCTCGAAATAGCGTACGCAATAGCCATCAAAAGCACCAACCGTGAAACACGGTAGGCGAGCCTAGAATACTTGCCACCGGTTTTAAGGCGTCCTGAACAATAGAACGCAATAAGCAGAGCTAAGCCAATTAATGAACTACGGGAAGCGCTGCAGAGCAACATCAGCAGGGCCACAGCCAATAATCCAAAATCTATGGAAATGATGAACCAACCTTGGCCGCGTCGTTCCTCGCACACATTCATAAATATAAACATCATGAATAAAGCGACACACATTCCTCCGAGTGTATTTGGATGGCCAAACCCAAATACCGTACGAACTCGTTGGTCGGCACTAAAAAGAGATGACAGTCCACTTAAATTAACGTCACCAAAATGTGTAAACAGCTGGACAGTCAAAATAATGCCTAATAAATGAAAGCAAAGAGCGCAGAAACCCCGTTGGATATTTCTATCCCTGACATACCAGGCAGTAAAAACAACCACAAGAAAGAAGAGGACCATAGCTTGGCCTATACCTAAACTCCCAGGCATTCTTGGATTGGTAAAGACATAACAAAACAGCACAATGTGTGATGCAAGCAATACAAAAAAGCCAGAAAAAGCAGTAGGTCTATATATCCCTTTATTTAGTTCCAAGAGCCAGAGTGTTCCGACAAATGCAAGGTAAACAGCCTGAATCAAAATAGTTAAAGCAGATGAATCAATAACCTGAGCAATAACAAGCACTCTAGTTGTATATACGGCCGCAAATAATAAATAGAACACCAATGTATCGATTTTTTTTGATGAAATGGCCCGTCCGTAACCCACTATTCCCCCCCCCTTAAAAACAACCTTGCAAGTGCGTACCATCTAAAACGTAAAATCAAATAGCGAAGTAAATCTTTTATTGAGCACGGCCTGAAATCAGTTAATAATTCTTGAACCCCGGCTTTCTCAATCCAAGAATCAACCACTTTGAATGAATTGCCCTCTCGCACTGACAGAGCAGCATCGCAAGGGCGATCGCCGCGATTACGAAAGAAGCCCATCGCGCGAGCTGCGCGCGGCGTCTCGGCAGCAGAGAGTACAAGACGAGGCAACCAAAGCAGGCTCCGCCCAGCGAGTTGGGTTGGCCGAACCCGAACACAGAGCGCATCCTGTCCGACGAGCTCATAATGTTCATAACACCACACAGGTTCAAATCCCCAAGGTGCGTCAAGAGGCAAAACGCCAGCAATCCGCCGATTGTGTAAAACGAGAGCCGGACAAAGAGGTCGAATATTTCTCTGGTCCTGATGAAATAGGCGGTGAGACCTATCACCAAGACGAATAGAAGGGCCGACTGAGTCAAGGAGTACTCGGAAGGCATCATTGGGTTGGTCAGCACGAGGCAGAAGAGCACGGTATGTAAAGCCATTAGCGCGAAGCAGGCAAACCCGTCTCCTAAGCATCTTACCCTTCCCAAGATCAAATCGATGGCAAGAACAGCGCCGAGAAGCCCGATGTAGGCAAGCTGGACCAGAATGGTCGCTGCCGATGATTCTATTAACGTGCTGAGAACAAGCCCCCTAGACAAGAGCACTATGGGCCACAGGACGGAAAAACAGACCACGGACAGCCTGGCAGACGCAAGGCTCACGTAGCCCCCGCGCACGCGATCCCGCCGTACTCCGCCATATCCAGAGACTCCCCGCGCTGCGAGGCGTTGCTCATCGCTAGCCGCAATGACCATTTAGCACCCCCTTAAAAACAGCGCGGCAAGCGAGTATGCGCCCCTGCGAAGCATCGCCAGCCTGGCTCTATCCTTACAATCTCGCGCCACAGCCCCCCGTATGCTGTCGAGGCCTTCGATTGATTCGAGCACAGCCGAAATCTCGGTCGAAAGCACCCCGTGCCTCTTGAGCCGCCCGGCGTAGTTCGCCAAAATCCGAGCCATCGAAAGGCGCGCTTCATTCCTCTCAGCCTCGCCGAGACCGCACGCATCGCAAAAGCCCATCAGGGCCGCGTACATCTTCCCATAATCCTCGGCATCGGATGCGCTGGGGGGCCGCTCCGTCCTGCTGCCCTCGTTGGCCACATACACGTAGGCGGTTTGGGGAGAATATGCAGCCGTACGAGCCTTCTCGAGGAAGGCAAGGTTGAAGCAAAGGTCCTCCCCGAGACCTTGACCAAGGGGAAACAGAACTCCCTTGCTCAAGGCTTTCTTGTAAAGCCTTGACCAAGGGGAATTCGCCGTGCACGTTAGGGCGAGAGCTCTCGCACGCCCGATATCCGAGGGAGAGAGCTGCGGTTTCACGACCCTCTGAGAGCCATCGCTCTCTCGAACGTAATCAAACGTGATGTAGTCCTCGCCGCCCCGCTTAGCGTCGAACGCCATGCCGAGATAGCCTGGCGCAGCATAGTCGTCGGCGTCAACGAAAGCGATGTAGTCGCCGTTCGCGGCAGCAATGCCGAGATTCCTGGCAGAGCTCACGCCCCCGTTGCCCTGACGAATGCAACATGCAATGCCCGGGTGCAGGCGGCACCAGTTGTCGCAAACCTCCGCAGTGTTGTCCGTCGAGCCATCGTCGACGACTAATATCTCGTAGCGCCCAAGGAAGCGTACGTCCACGAGCGAGTCGAGTGCCCTAGGGAGGGAGACTGCCGCATTGTAGGCAGGTATAACGATACTGAGCTCCATGCAGCTCACCGCCGGTCCTTAAGGGCGGAGCCCACCTTGGCAGCGGCAAGGATAGCGGGGTAGCACCGGCTGCGGATCAACGTGAGGAACGCCCGAGCAGACCTCGGCAACTTCTCTATATCTATGCCTCCCGTGGCGTTCGTCTTCTCAATGCCCTCCTTCAAGTGTCTGCAGGATGAGACGAAACCGCGATTCGCCCTAGCTTCATGGAATATAGCCATGAAAAGCCAGTATGCCTTAAATGCGTTCAGCTGGTCGTCGAGCCACTCCTCCTTACTGCCGAGCCTCGACACGAGGTAGTCGATGAGAAGCCTGTTGTTCTCGAACCTCGTCGGGTCGTAGGCCGTGCTTATCGAGGACTCGTTGCCCTTGAAGTAGCAGTAGAGAGCGTCTTCTAGAACGACTAGAGACGTGGAGTGATAAAGCGCCTCGAAGACGTAGGCGTTGTCCTCGCCCATCCTAATGCGCTCGTCCTCGCAGTGATGCTTAAGCAGAATCTCACGTCTGTAGACCTTGTTGCAGGCCATCGGGTTGAAGATGCCCCGGCAGAAAGGCAGCCTTTTGTCCCAAATCATATACGGCAGAATCTCTCCGCGCAGGCGCGCACTATCGTAAAACCCGCTCGCAGCATAGCAGGGCACAGGTTCCTCGCGATCGGGATAGACCATAGTCGCATTGAAGATGACGGCATCTGGTTTGTAAGGCTCAATCGCCCGTGACCAAAGCGTCTCGAGGGCGTCCTCGACCATCCAGTCATCGGAATCTACCGGGACGATGTAATCTCCCGCTGCAATGGCGAGACCGGCATTGCGAGCGCTACAGAGACCGCCGTTCGGCTTGTGGACGACCTTGACCCGGGCGTCCGTCGATGCGTAGCTCTCACACAACGCGGGACTGCCATCGGAGGACCCGTCATCGACCAGCACCACCTCGAAATCGCTAAAGCCCTGGCCAAGAACGCTCTCCACGCAGCGTGGGAGCCACGGCTCGACGTTGTATACGGGTATCACAACGGAAAACACCGGCATCGCTAAAGAACACCACCAATCGCGAACGAGTCCCCACATGGGACGCTATACAAACAAATAGAAGCCAACAACAGCTCACGCCTCCCTGTGCCGCGCTCCGTCAGATGGAAGGCGAACAAGGGACAAAGCAAAGCCCCCAATCGCGTGAAGAACCCATGCGACCAGAACGGTTCCCGCGACCGAGAACGCGATGAATGGCCCCGACGAGAGCCCCCCTGCAATTTCGGAAACGAGGGAGAATACCGTCCCGTGCACGAGGTAAACCTCGTAAGAGATCGACCCAAGGATGGCGTTCAACCTGCTTCCCAGCGAAAGCAGGGAGTCAACGACCAGCATGAGCATGACGAGCGCCATGCCGAGCAGAATCTTGAGCAGGTAGTCGCCGAAGAAAGGCACGCCCTTGAACTTGAGATAAAGGAACCCGATAAGGACAGAAGCCGCTGTTGTCAACGCGAGACTGGCAACAGGCCTGCAACGAAGGGCATCGCAAAGGTGATCCTTGTTCCGCGAGAGCAAGATGCCCCACGCAAACCCCCATATCTCCGTCGGCCAACGGTAAATCGGGCTCAAATCCCCAGCGACATAGCCAACGACGCTCAAAAGTGCCACGCAACCGACGGTAAGGAGGTCCTTGCGAGCTTTGTCGACAGGAAGGAACTTGTTGGTCGCCCAGAAGGCAAGGTAGCAGAGCAGCAGCCAGACGACCCAGTTATCGACCCTGAGCAGGGTGAGAATCGAATCCGGACTCCCGAAGGCATAGCTCTCCACAAGCTTCAGCACATTGACGAGCAGACACGGGACGAGAATCTTCGGAAGCCTCCTGATCCAGAAGCCGTCCAGCGCCCGGACCCCTCTCGACGCAAGGCCGAGCGAAAGCCCATAAGCCGAGGTCATGAAGAAGAAGGTGACCCCGATGTAGGCGAAGCTGCCCACCGCGTCTTGAATCGGGTTCTGATAAGCGACAGGAACATGCACAAGGATGATGACGAGGCACCAGAAGCCACGAAGGGCGTTGGACTCCTCCTTGCTGAAGAAATCCTCCCTAGCAGGATGGCGCCGAGCGCCTCCGACGCCCACCGCCGCGATGAGCGCCAGGACGAGCCCCATGCATATGAGGTCGAGCGGGGCCACCTACAGCGCCTCCTCAGTCTCGTACACGTGCGCGTCGGCTCGGCTTGCGTCGGAA
>CALFDJ010000037.1 GCA_937950325.1 uncultured Collinsella sp. | reverse complement strand
CTTCAAAAATTCTCCGGGGGATATTTTGGTGAAACAAAACGGTCATGGTCTTTTGCAGGGTTTATGGGTGGGCTCCCTTCTAGCTTGCTCTCTCCACGGACAATCTGCCATAGCTCCTTAACTTCCTTTCCTTTGGGTTCTATACTGCTCATAAACCGCCTGTAAACCCTGCAAAAGACCATGATAACTAATACATAATGCTTAATTTTTTGCCGAAAGGAGGCTATGAAATGTCCCGAACTAAGGGAGAACAGCCAAAGAAGTCTTCGGATTTGATTAAAAGAAGGCGTGCTTTAACTCCCGAAGCAAGGGAGAATCAGCTCATAGCCCTAGCATACGATGTTGCAGAGCAGCAATTGCTCGATGGAACGATCTCTTCGCAAGTTTTAACGCAACTTTTGAAGGCTGGATCGGCTAGAGGACAAGCGGAGTTGAAGAAGATCGAGAGAGAGAACGCTCTTCTTAAGGCAAAAGCCGATGCAATTCAATCTGCTCAGCAAACAACCGAGATTTATGCTAATGCTCTTGCGGCTATGAAAACCTATAGCGGTTTGGAGCCTTTCGATGGTGAGAACTTATAGCGAGTTAGTTACATTTGATGATTACCTTGACAGGTTTAACTATTTAAAACTGGACGGTAGAGTCGGAGTTCCGACTTTTGGATCTAGGAGAAGACTCAATCAGATATTTTACCACTCCGATGAATGGAAACGAATACGGGACAAGGTAATCATACGAGATCTCGGCTGTGATTTGGGTTGTGAGGATTATGAGATACATAGTACCATACACATCCATCACATGAATCCAATGATGGTCAACGATCTTACAAAATTCAATCCCGATATTCTTAATCCTGAGTATCTGATTTGTACTTCGTATAGAACACACAAAGCGATCCATTATGGAACCGCAGAAATGCTGTCAAAACTTCCGATAGAAAGAACACCGAACGATACTTGTCCATGGAAGTGAGAAAGGGGTGATCATATTTGGAATTAAAAGAGAGTATTCTTAATTCAATCAAGCTTCAATTGGGAATCACAACAGAATACGATATTTTTGATCAACAGATCGTTATGTCAATAAACACTGCTCTAGCTATAACCAATCAAATCGGAATTGGTCCTCCTGGTGGTTTTGCTATTACTGGACCGGATGAAACATGGAAAGATTTTATTGGAACGAATGCCTCTGCGATTCTGGTTAACAGTGTAAAAACGTATGTATATTTTCGTGTAAAGCTTTCTTTTGATCCTCCCTCAAGCAGTTCTTTGACCGATGCTATAGAGCGTCAGTTACGAGAGATTGAGTGGCGACTCACAATTGTAGATTATATTTATGTCGGGGCAGAAGACGGTTACCCCCAAGACTACTCAGCAGGTTGTTGTTCCGGATGAGAGTTATAACGCTCTGTCTCAGGTTACGGTCAACGCCATTCCTTACGAGGAGACCGCGAACAGCGCTGGTGGCATGACCGCCACGATCGCTGGGCAGGCGGCGTAATAGAGTATGGCTGTCAGCAAGGTAATATACGGTAGCCGAACTCTAATTGATCTTACGGCAGACACCGTGACCGCTGACAGTCTATCTAAAGGAATTACCGCTCACGACAAGTCGGGAAGATTGATAACCGGTACAGCGCCCTCCTACGATATGATAGGAGATGACTTGTACGAGTATTATTCTTTAGAAGATTCTGATGGCGGTCCCATTCAAGATTCATACGGCCGAAATATTGACGGTCAGAAAGTTTGGAAGCTTGCTTAGGAATCGAGGTGATATTTTTGTGGGAGTATAATTATTCTAATTCTGATATTTTGGAACATCATGGAATTAAAGGTATGAAGTGGGGTATTAGAAGAACCGAGGCCCAACTGCAAAGAGCTCGAGGAAAGCTCGAATCTGATGCAAATAGGTCTGAAGTCAAAAGGCGTAAGGCTACGTATAAGAATAGAAGAACTCTTTCCGATGACGATCTCCGCAAGGAAGTTTCTAGACTTGAACTTGAGAAGAAGTATAGAACACTTGTCAACGATGATCTGCATAAAGGAAGAAACACGGTTATGAATTTTATGAAGTCGACAGGTGGTCGAGTTCTTAGTTCGGCAATAATCGGTGGTCTTGCTTATGCCGGTTATCTTCGCCTTGGAGGCGACGATCCCGACGGAACTAAGCTTGCGAATTACGTCTTCCCGAACCCGAATAAGAAGAAGTAATCATGTTATCAAATACCGCTACACCGAAATACTATGGCGAATTCCGTGATAAAGTTCTTGCCGGAGAGATCCCGATCAATCGCGAGATCTCTCAAGAGATGAACCGAATTGACGATCTTATTGCCAACCCCGGTGTATATTATGACGATAAGAAAGTCGAAGGTTGGATAGCCTTTTGCGAAAACGAAATGTGCCTTACCGATGGATCGGACCTTCATCTTCTTGATTCCTTTAAGCTTTGGGGCGAACAGGTATTCGGTTGGTGGTATTATGTTGACAGACATATTTGGGAGCCATATGGAAATGGTAGAAAAGGTGGAGAATTCGTAAAGAGAAGGACGCTTAAACGACTTATTAATAAGCAGTATCTTATAGTCGGTAGAGGCGCGGCAAAGTCTCTTTACGACACATGCATTCATGCTTATTATGAGAATGTGGACACATCTACCACACATCAAATAACCACCGCTCCCACTATGAGACAAGCCGAAGAGGTTATGTCTGCATACCGAACCGCCGTAACCCGAGCACGCGGTCCCCTATTTCAATTCTTGACTGAGGGTTCTCTTCAGAACACAACGGGATCGAAAGCGAATCGGGTTAAGCTAGCTTCAACGAAGAAAGGCGTAGAGAACTTTCTTACCAATTCTCTTCTTGAAGTTCGTCCTATGACTATCGACAAGCTACAAGGCCTTAGATGCAAGGTTGCATCGGTCGACGAGTGGCTGTCTGGTGATGTTCGAGAAGATGTAATCGGAGCAATTGAGCAAGGCGCTTCAAAGAATGACGACTGGCTTATCATTGCCACAAGTTCAGAAGGAACAGTTCGAAATGGAAGTGGCGATACCGTCAAAATGGAGTTGGCCGACATTCTCAAAGGTGAATACATCAACCCTCATGTGTCTATCTGGTGGTATAAGCTCGACGATGTTAAAGAAGTTTCTAGACCCGATCTATGGCTCAAGGCCAATCCCAATCTTGGAAGAACGGTGAAATACGAAACGTATCAACTTGATGTTGAAAGAGCCGAGAAAGTTCCAGCTGCTCGGAACGATATTTTGGCCAAGCGTTTTGGCATACCCATGGAGGGTTTCACCTACTTCTTTACATACGAGGAAACCAAAGTTCATTCCCGAAGGGAATTCTGGCAAATGGAATGCGCTCTTGGTGCCGACCTTTCTCAAGGCGACGACTTCTGTGCATTTACTTTCCTATTTCCTCTTTCTGACGGATCGTTCGGCGTGAAGACAAGAAACTATATTTCCGAGCTTACAATGAGCCAGCTTCCTCGAGCTATGCGGGAAAAGTATGAAACGTTTATGGTAGAGGGAACTCTTTCTGTTATGCCCGGAACCGTTCTCAACATGATGGATGTATACGACGATCTTGATACGTTTATTATGGATCATGAGTACGACGTAAGGTCGTTTGGATATGACCCATATAATGCAAAAGAATTTGTCAATCGTTGGGAAACGGAAAACGGCCCCATGGGTATCGAGAAAGTTATTCAGGGTTCTAAAACCGAATCTGTTCCTCTTGGAGAACTTAAAAAGCTAGCTCAAGAACGGGCGCTTATCTTCGACGAACAACTTATGGAATTTGCCATGGGAAATTGTATCGTTCTTGAAGACACGAACGGCAATAGAAAACTTTCCAAGAAGCGTTACGATGCAAAGATTGATGCGTTCGCCGCTTTAATGGATGCTTTTGTTTCATATAAGATAAACATAGAAATGTTTGATTAAGAGAGAGGGGGTTTATGGTGTGGACATATAATTATTCGTATTCCGACGTTCTCGTACACCACGGCATTAAGGGTCAAAAGTGGGGAGTTCGTCGTTATCAAAACGAGAATGGTTCTCTCACCAATGCTGAAAAAAAGAGATATAGTAGTTTTGCTACTAACAGGTATGCCCGTAAGGCGCAAAAATATAAGGATAAAGCAGACAGAGCTTTAAGCGAGCACAAGTCAAATTCGATTGATCGATCCATGAAATACAAATGGAAGGCAAAAGAATATTCTCAGAGAGCAAAGCGTTCCCAAGAATTTGATGACAATTATGCGAATGAACTTGCTAAGAGAGGACCGGTAAGAAACGCAGTAAATTCCGCATTAATCGGTCCCTTTGCTTATAGTGCTTATGTTCAACAGAGAGCTGCCGGAATAAAAAAGGGTAGGGCTATCGTTAATACGTTGCTCGCCGGGTCTCTTGCTTCAGCCAAGGTCAGAAGCGACTATATTAATCAGGATGTTAAGAAAGATCGTGCAGATTCAAAAGCTATAAGACGTGCGGGTGATAAGTTTAACGCAGCTGCGAACGAGTATAGAAATGCTCGTCAGTCTCGTTCTAAGAAAGACATCGCACGTTATGAAAAGGCGGCTAATAGATTACGAGATCAGGGTCTGTCCGAGCTTTCGAAGAGAGGCCTCGGATATAACGACATGAGAGGTAAATACGCCAACAGTGCTATGGCGAAGAAGAATTTCGATTATAGAAAAGATAGTTACATTCACACGAGAACGTTTTGGTAGGTGATCCGATGTGGTCATACAATTATACCAACTCAGATATTTTGGAGCATTACGGAATTCTCGGTATGAAATGGGGCGTTCGTAGGTTTCAAGATAAGAAGGGTCGCCTTACATCAGCAGGAAAGAAACGGTACGATTCCGACTCTTCCAACGGAAAGCCGGGAACGTCAGATGACGGAGAAAAAATAGGATGGTTTGAAAGAAAAACCGGCATCCACTTGAGTGATAGACAAAAGACGGCTATTAAAGCTGGCGCGATACTCGCTGGAACAGCATTAGCTATTTATGGTGGATATCGTCTATACAATAGCGATGTCGGTAAACCGGCAAGAGATTTCGTTGAGAATCTCTTAGATGATTTTACCGAAGGCAGAGCGAAGCTTAGAAATACTGGCGAACTTTCGAATCGACAAAAGAAAGACCTAGCCACAAGAGATGTCGATAGCAAATTAGGATTGCTGAAAAAGAAGGATCTCGGATCTGTTGACGACGATCTCAAAGCAATTAATGATGGTCTATTTTCTAATCCTTTAGGAAAGGACCCATTAGGATCTTCGAACAACTGTACTTATTGTACTACTGCATATGAGCTTCGCCGTCGCGGATACGATGTTAAAGCGAATTATGTTCGTCAAGGTAGGTCCGTAAAATCGGCCAGTGAGTTTTTCAAAAACGCCAAAGTTGAGAACGATATTATGGAAGCGTTTGACAAAAGCGGATATCGTTACGTGAATAAGTCGGAGTATATACAAAAGATATCCGATAAATTAGCCAAATATGGAAACGGTGCTCGAGGAAACTTTTGCGGCCAATATCCTCTCAGTTTAGGCGGAGGCGGTCATTCCATTATTTGGGAAGTGGTTGATGGAAAAACCATTTTTAGAGATGGCCAAAGCGGAAGAACATATGCTTCTGCTCAGGAAGCGCTGCGATATTTCCAACCCGGATCTTCTAAATTCTGGAGAACCGATAATCTTGAAATTAACACCGACACCATAAAGCAGGCGGTTTCTAACTTCGGTCTTCCCCGAGCTCCTACGAGAATAATGGAAACTGATACGGAACTTGCAAAGCAAATTCGCAGGCAGATTCTCTCGACTAGACGCTCATACGGAGTTGATTTAAAAACCGCTCAGGATATTGTATATAAAGCATACAATATAAAAATTTAGGACGTGATAGATATGTTAACAATGAATGAAGCTAAGCGTGCTATCCTTAAAGAGTTTGACGATATGGAAATTAAGTCGTCATTTGACTATAAGGATCGTTATATTTTTGTTTTAGTTCCTAAGAATTACGACGAAAAGAAAGATCTTGGCTTTGTGGATAACTATCATGCCGTCTATAAAGATACTGGGGAAGTTTCTGGTTTTGCTCCATGGAATGAGACAGACTTTTTTGACATGCTTTTAGAGCAAGGAGGTGATTAAGTGGCAAATTCTGTGATAGATAGAATAAAAAGTGCGTGGAATGCATTTCGAACCATCAGCACATATTCTTACGAAGACGAACCGGTTCCATATGGATCGGTTATTTCGTATGGCGATCGTCCTGACAGACAGCGGTTTACTCGTGGTAACGAGAGATCTATTGTGACATCTATTTATAATAGAATTGCTATGGATGTCGCCTCGATAACGATAAATCATGTTCGACTTGATGAAAATGGCCGATTCACATCGATAATCGATTCCGGTCTTAATCGGTGTTTGAACCTTAGTGCAAATATTGATCAAACAGGTCGAGCGATGAAGCAGGATTTGGTTTCTTCTCTTTTGGACGAAGGTGTTATCGCATTGGTTCCTACCGATACCACTGAAAATCCTAAGAAGACTGACTCGTATGATATTCTTGAGATGAGAGTTGGTAGAATTACTGCGTGGATGCCTGACAGAGTTCGAGTCGATCTTTATAATGAACAGACAGGAACTCATCAGGAGATAACCCTGCTCAAGAAGCAAGTGGCGATTATCGAGAATCCTATGTATTCGGTTATGAACGATACCAACTCCACTCTAAGAAGACTTATACGTAAGCTTAATACTCTTGATTATATTGATAAGCAGATAACTTCCGGTAAGTTCAATATGATCGTACAACTTCCTTACACGGTTCGAACCGAGAAAAAGGAAGAAGAGGCGGCTAAGAGAATCAACAGACTCTCTAATCAGCTCGACGGGAACAAGTATGGTGTTGCCTATATAGATTCTGCCGAGAAAGTAACTCAGCTTAATCGTCCTCTTGACAACAACATCATGTCTCAGGTGGAGTATCTTACAAACGAGCTTTATGGCCAATTAGGTCTTTCGCAAGAAGTCATGAACGGAAAGGCCAACGAGGAGCAGCAGCTTTCTTATGAGAGCCATACTGTCGAACCGATTCTTTCTGCTATAGTCGATGAAATTAAGCGAAAGTTTTTGACCAAGACAGCACTTTCTCAAGGTCAATCGATCATGTATTTTAAGGATCCGTTTAAGCTTGTTCCTGTTTCTACGTTCGCAGAGATAGCGGACAAGCTAACTCGTAACGAGATTATGTCTTCAAACGAACTTCGCCAGATTATTGGTCTTAAGCCTTCCGATAATCCTAAGGCTGACGAACTTGTTAATAGTAATATTAGTGAGTCCAATCAGCAGATTCAGGAACGCCAAGAGAAGAACCAGAATCAAGAGCTGGAACCAAATGAAACAAAACAGTCAAACGATGTCGATAGTATTGTAAAGGAGGTTTAGGTCAAAATGGATAAAGTTGATGGCTATGATTTTGCCGGATACGTGACAAAGAATGACGTTCGTTGCTCGGACGGAGCAATTATTCGTCACAATGCTTTCAAGGATCAGGACGGAGAGCGAGTTCCGCTTGTCTGGATGCACCAGCATAACGATATTGGGAATGTTCTTGGCAACGTTCTTCTTCAGAACCGTCCAGATGGTGTTTATGGTTACGGTTCTCTTAACGAGACCGAGGGCGCGGATATTGCTCGAGCAATTCTCAAGCATGACGATGTTGCATCGATGTCCATATGGGCCAATAAGCTTACTAGAAGCGGCTCGGATGTTATTCACGGAACTATTCGAGAGGTTAGCCTTGTTCTTGCAGGTGCAAATCCTGAGGCACGAATCGAAGAGGTTCTTTCCCATAGCGATGACCCGAACGATGTTGTATATTATTACGGTGATGAAGACAATAAGCTAATTCACTCTGATAATTCAGACATCGCTTTCGAGCCTGTAATTTCCGATGTTATTGAGCATGCGGATGAGAAAAAGGAGGATGACGTGCCTAAGGATACTTCGAATTCTTCTAACTCTACCGATAAGTCGAGCGGTTCCGATGAGCGTACGCTTAAGGAGATTTTCGACGGCATGAGCGAGGAAGAGAAGACTGTTGTTTATGCTATTGTTGGACAGCTTAGTGGTGAGTCCGACGACGATTCCGATGAGGAGGATGCTGACGTGAAGCACAATGTTTTTGACAATGATGGTTACGATCGTAACGACGACGTTCTCGTCCACGACGCTATGAACGAGATCATCGCTGGCGCTAAGGATGGTTATTCTATGCGCCGAGTTTTTAATGATTACGTTTCTGAGCACCAGGACGATGGCGCTGGTGATGCTATCGCGCACGCTGCTACTTATGGCGTCGAGCCGGTTGATTATCTCTTCCCCGATGCTAAGACGATCAACACGACTCCTGAGTTCATTCAGCGTGATACCGGTTGGGTGGCCCGTCTCATGAATGCGGTTCATCACACCCCCTTCGCTCGTGTTAAGTCCATCTTTGCCGATATTACGGCTGATGAGGCTCGTGCTCGTGGCTATATGAAGGGCAAGCTTAAGAAGGAGGAGGTGTTCACTCTTCTGAAGCGTACCACCACGGCCACGACTGTTTATAAGAAGCAGAAGATGGATCGTGATGATATTGTCGACATCACCGATTTCGATGTCATTGCGTGGCTCAAGGGCGAGATGCGCATGATGCTCGATGAGGAGATTGCTCGTGCGATCCTCATTGGCGACGGCCGTCTTACCTCCGATGATGATCACATTCCCGAGGATCACATTCGTCCTATCTGGAAGGATGCCGAGCTCTATACGATCAACCCTGTGATCCAGCTTGAGGGCACCGAGACCGAGGACGACATTGCTCGTTCGTTCATCCGTACGGCGATCAAGGCTCGTAAGGATTATAAGGGTTCGGGCAACCCGATTCTCTTTACCACCGAGGATTTCCTCACCGATATGCTCCTTCTTGAGGACAAGATCGGTCATCCGCTCTATGATTCCGTCGAGAAGCTCGCTACCAAGCTTCGTGTTAGCTCGATTGTGACCGTTGAGGTTATGGAGGGTCAGACTCGTGAGGTCGAGGGTAAGACCCGTACCCTTATGGGTATCATCGTCAACCCTCGTGACTACAATGTTGGTGCTGATCGTGGTGGAGCCGTTAACATGTTTGACGACTTTGATATCGATTACAACCAGCAGAAGTACCTCATCGAGACGCGTTGCTCTGGCGCTCTGATCAAGCCTTACTCCGCTATCGCGATTGAGTCGGCCCCAAAAGCGTAGAGCCGGCAGCTCCTACTGGCAAGATCGTGACTCCTAAAGCAGAGGAGGACTGTTTCGGTCTTGTTCCCGCAGATCTTCAGTCCAACATTGTGATTTCCGGTAATAAGATTACTGGAACTCTTCACTATGTTAGTGACTTTACCGGATTCTCTTCCCTTCCTGAGGAGCAGTCCGGTAACTATCTTGTGACTTCGTATTCGCCAGAGCCTCCCGAGGCAGACGTTTATGTTTACAAGACGAGCGGGACTGTCGGCTGGAAGAAGCTTACTAAGCCTGCGTTGACTTTGGTTAGTAGGATAACGGATAAGAATACTCAAAAGCTTCAGGTTTACTTTGAGAAGGACGGAAGTAAGTCGGAGACAGTTGAGTACGATCTTTCCGGTCTTACACTTGAATCTGAGTAATAAGGAGGATTAATGGTTCCCGAGTACATTTATGCTGACTCCGAGGAGAAGTACATTCTCGGTGTTGTTCTTTACGGCAACGACTCCAAGCTTTATCTCGATGCTAAGCATGCCGTCGAGGTTGAGCACGATTTTGCTCTTAACGCTTGTCGTAAGGGTATCGTTAGGGTTTTTGTTACCGACACTTATTACGGTGTGGCTAGCTTTAAGGATTCTGACGGTACTCTTACTGTTACTACCACTGCGTCTGCCAGCAACACCTTTACGGTTGCTTCCGCTTAGTTAGGAAAACACCATGGCTAGGTGGTATGGAGAGATAGGATTCGGAGTAACTACCGAAACGGCTCCGAGTGTATTCTCGGAAAAGATAGTTCCTCGCAAGTATTATGGTGAGATCATCCGAAATAATCGGAAACTTCAAACATCCGACAAGGTCAACGATGACATTACCATAACAAATCAGATTAGCATACTTTGCGACCCTTATGCCATGGAGAATTTTCATGCGATGCGCTATGCAACCTTCATGAATTCAAAATGGAAAATTACCGATGTCGAAGTCGAGTATCCTAGACTCAAGTTGAGTTTAGGAGGCGTGTATAATGCGCACTAGACTTGACTTGGATAAAACCCTTAGGGAAATTATTGGTAACGGTAATGTTTATTTCCAACCGCCTGAGAATTTAAAGATGAACTATCCGTGTATACGGTATTCTCTTTACGATATTCAGGCGTTGCACGGGGATAATCTTCCATATATTAAGAGTCCGGAGTATCAGCTAATTCTAATAGATCCGAATCCGGATAACGAGTTTGTCGGAAAACTTGCTGAACTGCCTTCGTGCAGCCTGGATCGAGTTTATGTCGCCGACAATCTCAACCATTACGTTTTTACCATTTATATTTAGGGAGGTCCCTATGGCTAAGCTCGTTTGGGATCAGACCGGTGAGCGTACTTACGAGACCGGTGTTGATCACGGCGTTCTTTACGTTTACGATACCGACCAGAATAAGTACGGTGACGGTGTGGCTTGGAACGGCCTTACTACCGTTACTGAGTCTCCTTCTGGTGCTGAGTCCAACCCTCAGTATGCTGACAACATCAAGTACCTTGATCTTACCTCTGCTGAGGAGTTTGGCGCCACCATCGAGGCATTTACGTACCCCGATGAGTTCATGGAGTGCGACGGTTCGGCCGAGCTCGCTACCGGTGCTGTTATCGGTCAGCAGTCTCGTAAGATGTTCGGCTTCTCGTATCGTACGATTCTTGGCAACGATGTCGAGAACAACGATCATGGTTATAAGCTTCACATCGTCTATGGCTGCCGTGCGGCTCCTTCTGAGAAGGGTTATGCCACGGTGTCTGATTCTCCCGAGGCCATTACGTTCTCGTGGGAGATCACCACGACTCCGGTTAACGTGACCGGTTTTAAGCCGACTGCGTGCATCACCGTTGATTCGACCAAGGCTACGCCTACTGGTCTTTCGGCTCTTGAGACTGCTCTTTACGGTGATGATTCGGAGGGCACCGCTCGTCTTCCTCTTCCCGATGAGGTTAAGACGCTTCTTGCTACTGCCGAAGAGTAATCTTTAACTAAGAAGAGGGGTATTCAGTTCGGCTGGCCCCTCAAAAATTCAAAATGGACTAGAAGGGAGCGCATTATGCTTAAGCAGGAGATCACTTATACCAATTTTGACGGCGTTGAGGTTACCGAGCCGTTTTATTTTAACATTTCCAGGTCTGAGCTTGTTCAGATGGAGATCCATACTCCCGGTGGTTACGTTAATTTCCTTCAGCGTCTGATCGATGCGAAGGATTCCGCCGCTCTTATGGATGCATTTCTCGACCTGGTTAAGAAGGCGTACGGTGTCAAGTCTGATGATGGAAAGCGTTTTGTCAAGAGTGCTGAGGCTGTCGACGATTTTGTCAATTCCGCTGCCTATGACGAGCTTTTCGTTAAGTTCATGACCGACACCGATTTTGCCTCTAAGTTTGCTCTGGGCGTGCTTCCTAAGGATGTCGATAAGCTGGCCGAGAATATTCGAAAGGCTAATGACGCGGCTGCTAGTCGTCTGAGCATTGTTTCTGACGATAAGTAGCTTTTATGCTATACGTGACTGTTCCAGAGACGGAGCTTTATGACGAAGTGAATGAAGAGTTTATCACTTTGAAACCCGTAACTTTGAAGATGGAGCATTCACTTTTGTCGATTTCGAAATGGGAAGCTCTGCACCACAAAGCATTTTTAACAGGGAAGAAGCACACTGAAGATGAGACTATCGACTATATCAAATGTATGACTATAGGAGATGTTGACGATTCGGTGTATGATAGATTAACCACTGAGAATTTACGAGACATTCTCGATTACGTTGATTCTTCTAAAACCGCCACATATGTACCACGTGATCGTATCGAAGGTAAAACCGCAGAGACGACTACGTCCGAAGTTCTTTATTACGACATGTTTACTTGCGGAATACCAATCGAATGTGAGAAGTGGCATTTGAGTAAATTGCTTGCCCTTATACACGTTTTCAGTGTTAAGAACAAGCCGGCTGGAAAGAGGACGATGAGTAATCGAGAGCTTGCGAGAAGAAATTCCGCTCTCAATGCTGCTCGTCGTAAAAAGTACAACTCTAAGGGATAGAAAGGAGGAGAGATGCTGAAGCTCACATCCAAAGGAGACTTTTCGAAAGCTACTAATTATTTCAAAAAATTGCAGAAAGCATCAAAGGTGGAAATAGCCGAAAAGTATGGAAACGCTGGAGTTGCAGCTCTCTCTTCCGCTACTCCGGTTGATAGCGGACGAACGGCTTCTTCGTGGTATTTTACTGTTGACAATCAAAATGGAAACATTAAGATTAATTTCTGTAACTCGAATGTTAATAACGGAGTTAATATTGCTATAATTCTCCAATACGGACATGGTACCGGGACAGGTGGTTGGGTTGAGGGAAGAGATTATATAAATCCAGCCATCCAACCGATATTCGACAAACTTGCTGACGCCGCTTGGAGGGAGGTAACTCGGTTATGAGCAAAGAAGTCGATGAACGAATAGTTTCTATGGAGTTTGACAATAAAAATTTTGAGAACAACGTCAAAACCTCCATGTCTACACTCGATAAACTCAAGCAAGCTCTTCGGTTTAAGAATGCTGATTCCGGGTTTAAGAGCATCGATAATGCGTCTAAGAAGATTAACTTCAACCCAATGGGGAGCGCTATCGACGCAATCCACGTCAAATTTAGTAATCTTCAAGTTGTGGCGACTACCGCTTTAGCCAATATTACCAATTCGGTTGTTAATGCCGGGCGTAATATGGTTAACCAGTTTGCTATTCAGCCCATTACGAGCGGTTTTCAAGAGTATGAAACTCAGATGCGTTCCATTCAAACGATTCTTTCAAATACCCGTTGGGAAGGAACGAATTTAGAGCAAGTAAACGGCGCTCTTGACGAGCTTAACGATTACGCTGATAAAACGATTTATAACTTTACCGAGATGACCAAAAACATCGGTACGTTTACTGCCGCTGGTGTTGGTCTGGAACAATCAACTGCTGCTATTAAGGGTATTGCAAACCTTGCAGCTGTTTCTGGTTCTTCTTCTCAGCAAGCATCTACCGCGATGTATCAGTTGTCGCAGGCGTTGGCGGCAGGTAAAGTTTCCCTTATGGACTGGAACTCGGTTGTTAATGCTGGTATGGGCGGTAAGGTGTTCCAAGACGCTCTTATTCGAACTTCCGAATTATTGGGAACTGGCGCGAATAAGGCTATCGAAACATATGGAACGTTCCGAGAGTCGCTTACGAAAGGTCAATGGCTTACAACCGAGGTTCTTACCGAGACATTAAAGCAGATTTCTGGTGCATATTCTCGAGAAGAGCTCCTGGCCCAGGGCTATACAGAAGCGCAAGCTGACGAAATCATGGCGCTAGCGCAAGATGCTGAGGAAGCGGCAACAAAGGTTAGAACCTTTACCCAGCTTATCGATACGACCATGGAAGCCATTGGTTCTGGATGGACCAATACTTGGGAAATCTTATTTGGTGACTTTGACGAAGCAACAGAGCTATTTACCAACATAAACAACGTAATCGGAGCCGCTGTACAGCAATCCGCGGATGCTCGAAACAGTCTCTTGCAAGGATGGAAAGATTCTGGCGGACGAGCTGCTCTTATTGAGGGTTTAACTAATGCTTTTAACGCTTTATTGAGTGTTATAACTCCGATTAAAGAGGCCTTTAGCGAGATATTTCCTCCCATGACCGTCGAAACGTTAGTTAATCTCACGAATCAATTTAAGGAATTCACTGCTGGTCTGATCTTAGACGAAACTGCTGCAAATAATCTCAAGGAGACTTTTAAGGGAGTGTTTTCCGTCGTAAAGACGGTCGGAACAATTCTCAGCAGCGTCATGAGCGGGATATTTTCTTTTGTGAAGGGCGCAGCAGGAGGATTCGATAACCTTCTCAAATTCGGTGCTTCATTGGGCGGCTTCCTAACAAACATTTCTAATGCAATAACGCAGACCAATGCGTTTGGAACGGTGTTAAACGTTGTTGGAGAAGCTCTCGGTAAAGCGTTTAGTGCGATAACTGAGTTCTCTTCGGCTGGACTTACTAAATTTACAAGTATGTTCAGTGGTGTAATTAATTTTCTTAGTAGTTTGGGTGGAGCAATTGTTAATGCTTTGTCCAATATAACTTCAGGAATAGGCGATGTTCTCGGAACGGCTGATTTTGGATCTTTGATAGATGTATTTAATTCGACGATGCTTTCTGGTTTGATCGTTTCGGCCAAAAACTGGTTTGATCATTTAACTGGAACTATGGAGGATTCTTCCTCTGGTCTTTTAGATATGATCAAAGATACGTTCGGTAGTGTGAGCGAGAGTGTCACAGGAACTCTCGATACTGTTCGAGGCTCTCTTGAGACCTGGCAGACAAACATCAAGACCGACATTCTTCTTAAGATTGCTGCCGCTGTTGCAATTCTTGTTGCGTCAATTACCGTACTTGCTTCTATCGATCCTGAAAGACTTACCGATTCTCTTGGTGCTCTTACTGTTCTGTTTGCGGAGCTCATTGGTTCGATGACTCTGTTCACAAAACTTAACACAAACATGGAACAGCTTACCGGAATCGGTACCATGATCGCTATGGCAGCTGCAATTTCGATTTTAGCCGGAGCATTGAAGAAGATTTCGGATCTCAATCCGGATCAAATTCAAAATGGAGTTTTAGGCATTGCTGGCTTAGCTACCGTAATGCTGGCTCTTTCTAAAGCATTAAGTCACGGCGACGATATAGCCAAGGGAGCAATTCAGCTTATTCTTATGGCGGCGGCTATTCGACTTCTTGCGACTGCTGTCGATGATTTGGGATATTTGAGTTCCGATGTGCTTATCAAAGGCATTGGTGCTATCGGCGCTCTTATGCTTGAAATGGCTGCGTTTTCGCGACTAGTTGAATCGTCGGGCATGTTTTCTGCGGCTGCTTCTGTTGTTCTAATTTCTGGTTCGTTAATGATTCTTCAGTCGGCAGTTGAAAAGTTCGGAGTAATGCCACTTCCCACAATTGCACAGGGCTTAATCGGAGTCGGTGCATCATTGGCCGAACTTGCCATATTTACTAGGCTGCTTCCGACGGCAACAACGATGTTGTCTGCATCTATAGGAATCCTTGCGATTTCCGTAGCCCTGAATGCATTCGTTCCAGCATTAGCTAAAATGGCAGAGATTAGTCCAGATCGAATGATATCTTCAATTATTGGAATGGGAGCAGTATTTCAAACGCTTACTCATTTCTTAGATCCGCTTCTTAAGATGGACCTCGGAAAAATCGGTGCGCTCGGTTGGAGCATTCCGAGTTTAGTTGGCATCTTAAATACGGCTGCCGATGCGTTAACAAAACTAGGTAGTATGGAATTTAAGAGCACCATATTAGCGATAGTTTCTATGCAAGTTGTGTTCGATCTTATTATGGACATGGTGCGGGAACTTGACAAAATAGAACTTGGTGACATGGCAGCTATTTCTGTAGCGATGCCAATTGTTGCCAACACGCTGAATCAAGCTGCCGATGCAATAGTGAAACTCTCGGGACTTAGTATAGAGCAGGCAATTGCATCAATGATTGCTTTTGGTGGAGCAATGAAATCTCTTAGTATCGGACTCGATGCCGTAAAGGGAAAATCTGCTTCAGCTATTACTCTTACGCTGCTTTCTGCTGCTCTTGTTGTTTTAGCGTCTGCCATCATACTTATTTCTTCTGCCGGAGTCGTCGGTGTTGCGGTAAGTCTTACTGCATTAGCAGGCACATTGACTATCGTTGGCCTCGCGGTAAAGATTTTAAAGCCGATCATCCCATCTATTTATAAATTTGCGGGATCGCTCATTACATTAGGTGCTTCGTTTGCAGTTCTTGGCGCTGGTTCTTTCGTTCTTGGCGTTGGCCTTATATCTATGCTTACCGGTCTTGCTGGTGCTCTTATGACTTTGTCGAGTCTTGATCCTGCTAAGGCTGCGACTGGCCTTGCTATTCTAGCCGGAACTTTTACGACTCTGTATGTCGCTGCAAAACTTCTAAGACCCATGCTGCCTTCTATCTTATCGCTTTCTGCATCAATTATATCTTTGGGTCTTTCTTGCATGGCGGTTTCTCTTGGTATAACGGTTCTTATTGCGGGTCTTACTGCGTTAGGTTCTGTTGGTAAAGAGAATGCCGAAATGATGGTTGAGACTCTGAAGTCTCTTGTTATTGGCATAGCTGAAGCGATACCCGAGATAATCACAAGCCTCATGGAATCATTCAAGACGATTCTTCTTGGCGCGCTTGGAGTTCTTACTGAAATTGCACCAGAATTAGCAGATTCGTTGTTCAAAGTCCTGATGGCTACGATGGAGTCTTCCCTTGAGTATCTTCCTCAGATGGCCGATTTCTTAATTGATTTCTTGATTCAGATGCTCAATACGGTTACTTCTCGACTTGGAGAGCTTATCCCTGCGATCAGCGGATTAGTTGGCGGAATCATTACTGAGATTCAGAAAGCTCTTTCCGGATGGACCGAATCCGGTCAGGCAATCGAGACTGGTGTTGCTGTACTGGCAGGCCTTTCTGGTCTTATTGTTGCTTTCAACCTTATCAAGGGAATGATTCCTGGTGCTATGGCTGGTGCAGCCGGTGTGGCAGCTTTTGCAATAGAGGTCGGAGCAATTATCGCGGCTTTAGGCGCTTTGCAGCAAGCCACTGGTGTATCTGAGTTTATCAACAGCGGCGGAGATCTTCTTCAGTCCTTGGGTACTGCAATTGGTCAGTTTATCGGAGGCTTTGTCGGAGGTATTCTTGAGGGTGCAACGTCAACGCTTCCACAAGTTGCAACAAGTTTGTCTCAGTTTATGATGAATCTGATGCCTTTTATTGTTGGCGCTCAAATGATAAATCCGTCCATTGTCGAAAGTGTTGGATCGCTTGCCGCTTGTATTCTTGCTTTGACTGGAGCCAACGTTGTCGAAGCAATAGGATCGTTCCTATCAGGTGGTCGCAGTATCGGAGAATTTGCTCAGCAGCTTATTCCGTTTGGCGAAGCGGTTGTTCAATTCTCGAACGTTGTTTCGGGTATTAATACCGAAGCAGTTACGGCCGCGGCTACTGCCGGACAAGCTCTGGCTTCTCTTGCTGCTAATCTTCCCAAGGAAGGCGGCTTAGCTCAGGCGATATTTGGCGAGAGTACCGATCTTGACGAGTTTGGTGCACAGCTTGTTGCTTTTGGTCTTGCTATTAAGGCTTATTCTATCGCAACTGCTGGTATTGATCCCGCGTCCATCGTGGCGTCTGCTCAAGCAGGTCAGGCTCTCAGCGATCTCGCTGCGACGCTTCCCAAGGAAGGCGGTCTTTCTCAGGCGATATTTGGTGAGAATACGGATCTTGGAACGTTTGGTTCTCAGCTTGTCGCATTCGGTCTTGGCCTTAAGATGTATTCTGTTGTGGTTGCCGGTCTCGATACCGGATCGATTCAGAATTCCGTTGCTGCCGGACAGGCTCTGTCTGATCTGTCAAACAGCCTTGGTGATAAGGATAGCGTCTTTGGCTGGCTTGCCGGTGGAAACAAGCAGGATCTTTCTGGGTTCTCCGAGCAGCTTACGACATTTGGTCAGGCTTTGGTTGATTTCGGAGGTAAGATTGCACAGGTTGATTTTGGAGCCATAACCACGGCGACTAATCGAGTCAACACCATTGTTCAGCTTATGAAAAATGCTGTCGATCTTGACACAACCGGTGTGGAAAACATCAAGAAGATGACCGATGTCGGTCAGGCTTTGAGCGACTACTATTGGAAGATTTCGGGTGTCGATCAGGGTCTCATGAGCAATTCGATAAACAATCTCAATAGTCTTAAGAGTTTTATGGGCGATCTCATTGGATTCGATACCAGCGGAGTAACTTCATTCACCACTGCCGCTCAGCAACTCGGACAAATTTCTCTTGACGGGCTCGTTGCTGTATTCCAAAACGCGTCTCTCGCCGATGCGGGAACCAATCTTATGGGTACGCTTGCCACAGGAATTCAAAATGGACAGTCTGCTCCTAATGGAGCCATCATGATGATCGTTGATAACATGAAGACGACCATTTCTCAGAAGGACATCGACTTCCAGAGCACCGGTTCGAATTCCATCACTGCTTATGCTATTGGAATTAGTAACTCTACTTCTGCGGTATCGAATGCTGTCTCTGCTGTTGTTAATGCTGCGGTAAGCGGTCTTGGAAACCACTATCAGACGTTCTACGATACTGGTGCAAACCTTGCTCGAGGCTTCTCAAATGGTATCCGAGATTCGGCATATCTTTCCCGCATCGAAGCGGCCGCGATGGCCAATGCCGCAGCCACTGCTGCTCAGCAGGCTCTTAACGAGCATTCTCCTTCTCGAGTTATGGCTCGTATTGGTGAGTTTGCTGGTATGGGCTTCGCTAATGGGTTTAAGCCCTTTGTTGAGGTTGCTGGTGGAATTGGCAACAAGATGGGTACCTCGGCAGTTGACGGTGTTCGAATGGCTGTTGCCGCGATTAATACGCTTGATGACGATTTTACCATCAAACCGAGAATCGTTCCAGTTATCGACACCAAGGCCATGAGCGATAGTGCGCGAATTCTCAATCAGGGATTCAAAACATCGTCTGCCGTTGTTGCTCAGATAGACGGTATTAACGCTAGAATTGTCGATGCACAGATGGCGAAGTATCCGCAAAGTCAAAATGGAGTGAATACTGGTGCAAACGTTACGCTCAACCAGTATAACTATTCTCCTAAGGCACTTTCTTCGATCGACATTTATCGTCAGACACGAAACCAGCTATCGAGACTTAAGAACGGAGGCTTGAAGTAATGATCAAAACTGTTACAGTTACGAACCATCGTGGCGATTCCGTGGTCATGGAGCTTCGAAAGCCTACCGATTCTGGTTTCGCCATCACTGAGATAGAAGGACTCGGTCCAGTTAGTGCCAACATTAACACAACTGAGATTGTTTCGTATGACGGTTCTATATTTAACTCTTCGCGAGGAACCGAGAGAAACATTGTCTTTCATTTGACATTTTTGGGGATT
The DNA here is from genome assembly GCA_937950325.1 of uncultured Collinsella sp. Taxonomy (GTDB): domain Bacteria; phylum Actinomycetota; class Coriobacteriia; order Coriobacteriales; family Coriobacteriaceae; genus Collinsella. Next base: position 15,187 of record CALFDJ010000037.1, on the reverse strand, counting down.
GACATTGAGGAAATCCGTCACAAGACGTATTTATATTTTCCTCTAAAGCAGCTTATTACCATTAGAGTGGAAACCGATTACAGACTTTGCGAAACGACCGGATATGTTGAGTCAAACGAACCGGATATTTTCGCAGATGATGGAGAAGGTTGCACGATTTCGGTGATTTGCCCCGACTCTTGGTTTGATGATGTGAGCGAGGAAGGCCAGTTTGACGTTAGTTATTTTGGAATCGATCCTTTGTTTGAATTCCCCTTTAGCAACGAATCTCTGACCGAGGATCTAATCGAGTTCGGTAATATTCGAAACTCGTTTGAGGAAACGTTTTATTACGATGGAGAAGTTGACACTGGCTTTGTTCTTACGATACATGCTCTTGGTGATGTAGGCGACATTACGATTTACAATTCTGATACGCTTGAATCCATGACGATTGATGCAGATAAGCTTGCTGGTATTACTGGTTCGGCTCTTAGGTCAGGAGATGACCTCATAATATCGACCGTTAAGGGAAGAAAATCCGCCCGGCTTATGCGAGACGCTAAGTATATCAACGTTCTTAACTGTATCGGAAGAGGCTCAGTTTGGTTTCAACTTTCTCAGGGAGAGAATAAGTACGCGTATGTTCTTGAAGAGGGGTCTGCCAATATTCAACTAACGTTTGACGTTCAGAACCTCTTCCAGGGGGTGTAGCGTATGGATATTTACGTTCTCGATCGTAATTTTATGACCGTCGCCATCGTGGATACGTTCATATCTACAATTTGGACTGATCGCTTTTGGGAATGTGGGGATTTCGAGATTAAAGTTCTAGCCTCTAGAGAGAACCTTGATATTTTTCAAGAGGATTATTATCTCTGGAGGGAAGACTCGGATCACATGATGATCATAGAAGAGACCACCCTCGATTCGGATGCAGAAGCTGGCGCTCAACTTCTTATCAAAGGGCGCTCATTGGAGTCCATTCTCGATCGTCGTGTTATCTGGGGAAAGAAAACTATATCAGGAAGTCTTCAGGATTCCATCGAAACACTTTTAAACGAGAATCTTATCAACCCCTCGGATGGAAATCGTAAAATTAACGGTTTTCAATTCAGGAAGTCGACTGATTCCCGTATAACCGGTTTGACGGTTGACGCTCAGTATACAGGAGACGATTTGTATACTGTCATAAGCGATCTTTGCAAAACAGCCAACATTGGTTTTAGAGTTTTAATGCCTACCGATGGAACGTACGAATTTTCTTTGTACGCAGGGATTGATAGGAGTTACGATCAGTCAGAGAATCCATGCATTATATTTTCTCCAAACTTTGAGAATCTTATGAACAGTAACTGTTATAGTTCTAAGAAAGAATATAAGACGGTGTCTCTTGTTGGAGGACCCGAGGAGACAGATCCTGACACGGATATTACGACTCAGGAGTTTGTTTCTGCTGAAATTGACTCTGGAGGAGGGTCCGGTCTCGATAGAAGGGAAATGTACACTTCGGCAAGTGACGTACGTCGAGAAGTTGACGGAGAAGAGATACCAATTAACGAGTATCGAGCTCAGCTTGTTCAGAAAGGTAAAGAGGCTCTTACCGAGCATATTATTACTAAGACCTTTGATGGAGAGGCTGAGCTTTCTCGTTCATTTACGTATGGCGTTGATTTCTATATGGGCGATATAGTTCAAAATGAGAACGAGTACGACCAGATATTTACATCTCGAATCACCGAGTATATTTGGTCTGAAGATGAATCAGAAGTAAAACAGTATCCCACCTTTACAGTTATTGAGGAAGGAGGTAATTAATGAGTCTAACTTACGGGTTCTACAACTCTGTTAACCACGATAGGGTTTATGATGCAGTTCAAGTGTCGAGCATATTTGATGGCGTTATCGGAGATGGCGTGTATGAAACTATCGGAGACGCCTTAATGGTCAAGCCCGTTAGCGGTTTAACAGTTTCTGTCGGAACTGGACGTGCTTGGTTTAACCACACTTGGACTCTTAATGATTCTCTTATTCCCCTTACATTAGCAAATGCTCCGGCGATAAACAACCGATATGACGCGGTTGTTCTTCAAGTTGATGAGGATGCTCGTACTAATTCGATACTTGTTGTTCAAGGGGAAACCTCGGCTAATCCGACATATCCATCCCTTACAAATACAGCAACTAAGCATCAGTATCCTCTTGCCTATATTTCAAGAACTCCGGGGCAAACAGAAATCACAACATCACAGATAACTAATCAAGTCGGAACGTCAGCGTGTCCTTTCGTTATCGGCGTTGTCAAAGTTATGGACATTGACAATTTTGTTTCACAGTGGTCTAGTCAGTGGGATGATTTTCTAGAGGAGAAGGGGTCAGAAACCGATAACTGGATGGCTGAGAGTCAGCTTGAGTTTGAAACTTGGTTTAATAATCTTAAAATTACGCTTGATGAAGACGTTGCTGCGAACCTTACTCAGCAGTTGTATGACCTTACTCAGCTAGTTAATTCGTTGCTTTACGGAGATCCTATTCCTCAAACCATTGATGACAATGAAGGGAATCATATTTCTGATTCTTCCGGTAACAATCTTGAGGGTACGCTTATTTATAAACCGGCTTAAGGAGGTAGCAAATGAAGATTACAGAGTATCCTTCTGTCACAGAACTCGACGATGATAATGTTTTTCTTCTTGATGGATCCAATGGAACGAAGACGATTGCTAAGTCGGATCTTACTTATGCTCTTTTCGATAGTATTCCAAGTATGCATTGTCAATTAATAAGAGGAAAAAATTTAGGTACTACTTATACCTCGGCCCAGCAGGAAGCAGTACAAAATGGTACATTTCACGATTTATGGATTGGCGACTACTGGACCGAAGGAGGTATCAAATACTACATTGTTGATATAAATTATTTCAAGACTATTCCGGCTGATCGCGGTGATATCGAGGCAAAACCGGATGCGAATAATTTATCAAATCATTTGATTTTGATGGCGTCTTCTGGAGCCTCTAATGTAAAATGGCATTCCAAATCAGGTGAAGAAAATGTCCCATTTTCCAATTCGACGATATATACCGTGGATTTACCAAACTACGTTGCTAACAGTATTCCCAACATATTTAAAAATTATCTTGTTAATAAAGCCCACAATATTTCGGCGGCTATGCAAAACGATAGAGTTACTGGTCTTGCTCTAGTTCAGGCATCTTGTATGGTTCCGACAGTTTCTCAAATTCTTGGAATTTATAATCCATTGGCGTCCCTTAATCCTGCGGGTAATTATATTGCCGATGTTGCGACTACCCGAGGAGACAGGCAATTTGCAGCTTTTCAAAATTCTTTGTTTATTTCAAACTCGTTTAAGGTTGAATCGGGTTTCTGGACAAGGGATCTTGACGGTCCTTGGGGGATAGCGATACAGGCTTGGAACGGTTCTGGGATGTATTTTGGTCCAAACACCAAAGATACGGCAAAAAATCTTTTGCCGTACTTTATTGTTGGATATTAACAGATCGAAAGGAGGTGATAGAAATGCCGTATTCAGTAACGCTTAGTAATGGTAAGAAGTTTGAGAATCTTACCATTAACGGGAATTGCTTCGCAACACAGGAAAAGGTCACACCAGACATGTTTACTGACGGTCTCTCTCCGGTCGTCATTTCTGACGGCGAGAATGATACAACCTACAAGAAGGCTAATCTTATCTATGTCGGCCCTCTTGACCTTTCTCCTCAGGATGGCGAAGAGGTTATCACGTATCTGTTCGGCATTACTGAACAGACGGATTCTCAGCTCCGAGAGGAAAAGGGTCTTAGCTATCTGGCAAGTCTCCTCCTTACTGATGAGCAGGCGGTTACCGCTCCGTTCTTGTTCAATGAGTGGGATCCCAACGGTGTGAGTTACACGGCGGAGGTGAGTAAGGTAACGTATAACGACCTACTCTATAAGTGCCTCCAGAGCCATGTTTCTCAGGCTTCTTGGAATCCCGCAGACGCGGTTTCTCTGTGGGTTCGCATCGACGATCCGGCTATCGAGTGGCCGGAGTGGCGACAGCCTACGGGTGCTCACGACGCCTATCCTATTGGCGCTAAGGTGAGTCATAATGGCAAGCATTGGATTTCCAACGTTGACAATAACGTGTGGGAGCCCGGCGCTTATGGTTGGGATGAGCAGGTCGAGGAGAGCGAGCTTTAAAGTTTTTAGATGAAGGGAGAATGAGCTATGGCTTTTCCGAACAACACACCTAATTATAGTAATCCTGGGTTTAATCCTTATATGCAGAACATGTTCCCGACGTACCCTCAGGTTCAGCCTATGCAAACTTATCAACCGTCAAATCCTCCTGTTAACAGGACCGCGTTTGGACGAGTAGTTAATTCTGAAAATGATATTACCCCAAACGAAGTTCCGATGGACGGATCTGTAAGTTTGTTCCCCTTGGCTGATTACACCAAGATATTTGCCAAGCAATGGAATCAGGATGGAACCATAAAGACTACTGTTTACATTATGGATAATCCTTCTAATTCCAACCCTTCGTCGCCTTCTTTCGAGGATGTTGTGATGAAGAGATTTGACAATCTAGAGGGACTGATCGCACGTCAGAACAAGTATCGTAAGCCTTATCACAAGAATGGAAATTCCCAGAACAAGGATGTTGATCAGAATGCTTGATTTTAGGTCTATGGCAATTTCTCTCATTTCTAAGAATCCTTCAATTGCGAACAATCCTCAAGCTCAAAATCTCATTAGTGTTATTCAAAATGGAGATTCGAAGAAGGGTGAGGACGTAATCGCGGTTCTCGAACGGGAGACGACTCGTCTTCTTGGGGCGATTCGGATTCGGGAAACTCTCGTATGGGTTATACCCCCGATCCATATTCTCGTATGATGATGGACGAGGATGACTGGGACGACGATATCGAGGATGACCGACGTTATGGTAAGTCCTTCAGTCGTTTTAGAAAGGCCAAGCGCCATTACACTGAGTCTCATTCGGAGAAGGATCGAATGAAGATGGAAGAGCGTGCCAACGAGGCGGTTATGGAGTCCATGACTACGCTTCGCGAGATTTGGGCAAACGCGGATCCAGAGCTTAGAAAGCGTATGAAGACCGATCTTGCGTCGCTCACAGCTTCTCTGAATGCGTGATATTTATGGTCAGATTTACCATGAATGGGTATTCATGGCGAGTCTGCTACGTAAATCCTCATGATCCCATACTCGTGGATCGCACTGGAGTTTTAACGGTCGCTACTACAGATCCTGGTACTTTGAGCGTTTATATTTCTAATGCTCTTACCGGCAGTTTTAAGACGAGAGTTGTGATCCACGAGTTGGGGCATTGCGCTCTTTTTAGCTTCAATCTATTGGATGATATTCACCGAGTTGTTCCACAAAAATACTGGATCGAAGCGGAAGAGTGGGTATGTAATTTTATAGCAGACTATGGTCAGGCCATATTTGATGCCGGATACTCAGTTCTGCACGAAAATACCCTATATGAGGTTCCCAAAGAAATTGAGAAACTCATAGCCTGAGTCCCCCACGAGGAGGCGATAATGTGCCTAGTTTTGACGATTTTGGCTGGGGAGAGCTATTTAGTATGATAGCGGTTATCATCTCCTTTACTACGATATGCGTATCACTATTCGGAAAGTCAACGCAAAACACTAGAAACGAACAGCGAATGTTTGACAAGCTGGATTCGCTTGGAAATATTTCAGATGAGATTAAAAGTGACGTACGTACCGTCTCAAAGCAGGTCAGTTCGTATGGCGTTAGACTTGGTAGAGCTGAGACTGATATTCAAGCGCTAAAAGATCGAGTAGACCGGCTTGAGACAAAGTGTGACGATCGTTTTATGGCGCTACACGATTTACGAGAGATCGGCGGTACCGATTAGGAGGTTGATATTTATGGCTTCTGTTCCTGAGAGGGCTGCTCAAATTATGGAGCACCTTTGCTCTCATTCTCAGCACGGATATTCTCAGCCGAACAGGCAGGGAGTTGGCACAGGCGGTTCTCCGTCGGAGACAATTACCCTGTCCGACGGTTCTCAGTTCAAGATTGCTTATGGCGATAGGGACTGTTCGTCTGCCGCAATCGAGTGTTATTATGTCCAAGGTGTCAATTGCGGTGGAGCGTCATACACCGGAAACATGAAGTCTTGTATGGTTGCTTCCGGAAACTTTGAAGCGCTTCCCGCCTCGACATGGAGAAACCCTCAGCGAGGAGATCTCCTACTCAATTCCGGCAAGCATGTTGCCATGGCGCTTGGTAACGGAAAGCTTGGAGAGTTTCTTAGGAGTGAGAATCATACCATTCATGGTTCTGTCGGCGATCAGGATGGTGGAGAGTCTATCGTAAGGGCTCTTTATAATGATGATTGGGATTGTGTTCTTCGTTACATTGGTCCTAATGCATCTGATTCGTCGAGTTCTTCAACTACTGGGGAGGATGATGCTGGTATGGGCGTGTTTGGCGGTAGGTATCAGTGCATCACCAACGGGGTGAACATTCGCTGCGCTCCGAGTACGTCTGCCGAGATCGACAACGGCGCTAAGTATGACGCAGGCGACACCGTTACTCTTGATGACTGGTGCTACGTCGCTGATGGATATTACTGGGGTCGTTATCGTACGGCTTCCGGTAAGACACGCTATCTTGCTATCGGCGAGGTCGACCCCACCCTTTTCAAGAAGGTCGAGGAGTCTCGTTACAACATTCGTGTTACGACAGATGCACTCAATGTTCGTAAGGGCCCTGGAACCAATTATGAGATTACTACGACAATTCGTGACCGTGGTGTTTACACTATTGTGGCCGAGTCGGCTGGGACCGGTGGTTCCAAGTGGGGCAAGCTCGTAAGCGGTGCCGGTTGGATCTCTCTCGATTATGTCGAGCGGGTTTAAGGAGTGATATTTATGGATGAGTCTAAGAAGCAGACTCTTATGGCGTTTGTACGTCTTCTCTGTATGATTGTGACGACCGGACTGGCAATGTTTGGTATCACGGTCGACGCGGATGCGCTTTTCGTCGGTGCGATGATTGTCCTTGCTCTTGTGGCTTATATTTGGGCCTGGTGGAAGAACAACAATGTCACTACGGCTGCAACCGAGGCTCAGAAGTATCTTGACGAGCTTAAGGTTGGTGTTAAGCCTGAGAACAAGTCCGTAGGCTAATCGCGATATTTTCAGTTTCCTTTATGAGTAGGTAAGTAACTTATAAAGGAGGATTGTATGAACGCTGTTCAGGAATACGTCGATAGTCTTGAGACGCTGGTCGAAACCCAAAAGGCGGCACTTGAGCAATATCGCAAGATTGATGAAAGCCAGAGGGCCGAAATCAAACTGTGCAAGACGCTTATCGCCGCCCACAAAGAGATGATATGCCGTCTCATCGAGGGGCGTGTTTCCGAGGAAACTCAGAAAGCCCTGCTGGAGAAGTTCAGAGGCTACCTCGAAAGAGGGGTTCGTGATATTTTCACGGGCCCTTCTTTTTTCGCGATTTTATCAAGTTCTCTTATGAGAGAATAATCTCTCCTAAGAGAAAGGAATGGAAATGAAGTTTGCCAAGTTCTACATCGTGACGTTTGAGGAGCGTATGCGAATCGGGCGTGAGTACGAGTGGGTTGAGGGCTCTCGTGTCTACGAGGATCTTGAGGCGGTTAGGGACTTCCTCAAGGAGATGTACGAAGTCAGCGAGGGCAACTTCCGTCACGCTCACGTCTGGAACGGCGTTGAGATTTCGCACGAGGTGGTTGTCGAGGTCAAGTTCGATGAGGATCTCAAGGATTGGTAATTCTCCAAAGAGTTGAGGGTTTCATACCCTCTTCTCTTTCGCGAAAATTACAAAGCGTTTTATGAAGGAATACGCCTTCACAAAACGAAAGGAAGACAAAATGACTGACAAGTTTGAGGAGCTCAGTGTTGGGCAGAGGCAGCGTTGCGTTGGGATGGTTTGCAATCTCATGCGGCTTGGTGTCACAAACATCGATACGCTTGTGGAAAGAACCCATTTCCCGAAAGCAATTGTCGAAGCCTGCGTTGGAGTGCGTAAAAACGGCAAAGGAAACTGTCGAACGAGTTACAAAGGCGTAGCTTTAAAGGTTGAGAGCTTCATGCTCTCTTCCTTTTCGCGATATTTTCAATGTGCTTTATGAACGGCAATGTCTGTGCTAGAAGGGAGAATAAAATGCGTAGAAAAGACATTGACACGATGCGTGAGGTTCGACTTTGGATTAGGGATCTCGTCATACCCATTGGTACGGGTGCGGCGATTCTCTTTGCGAATCCGGACACTCGCAACATGATTGTCAACGGTTTCAACAACGCAAAGAACACTGTTGTAGACGCGGTTGAGTCGTTCACAAAGAAGGAGGAATCTGTAAACTGATATTTTTAGAGGATCTGTTTTCAGGTCCTCTTTCTTTTTCGAAAATCAAATTTTTCCCGGGTGGGATTTTTGAGAAAACAATCTGGAGGAATCATGAGCATTGAGCATCTTATTGCAATCGCAGCTATATTTCTGATTGGCCTAGGCTTCTTTTTGATCGGGTATGCATCCGGCATCAAATCACAAAAAACTCGAGATGAGAATTATATTAAGAAAGCTCTACCTAAAACCGTAGGAACACTTCTCATCGAGACGACCGATCCTGACGGTCCGTATTTGTTCGTCGACCTCAATGTTCCGGTTGATGAGGTCGGATCACACAAAAAGGTCTCTATGAATGTTCAAACCAACGGGCCTGATATTTCGCGAGATTAACATTCCCCTTTATGGATGGTCGTCAAACTAATAGAAGGGAGCGTTATGGACGACATTTCAGAAGCGTTGGATCAACAGATTAGCAATGATTTAGCTAAGATGGCAGAACATGACCCAGGAAGTGAGGAACGCAAGAAGATACAAAATCAAGTTTCTGAATTGTACAAGCTTAGAATCGAAGAGCGAAAGCATGAGGCTGAAATTGAGTCTCAGAATTGGGCTCGAGGTGTTAAACTTGCACTTGAGGCAGCTGGATTGGTTGTACCAAATGGCGTTTTGGTATGGAGCGTGGTCAAGTGTTTGAAGTTCGAATCTGAAGGAATTGTAAAGGCTGGTGTTACCAGACGAGTTCTGAATATGGTCAAGCCAGGAAAACTCTTGAAGCTAATTAGACTGTAGCCATCCATAAGAGGGGTTCGTGATATTTTCACGGGCCCTTCTTTTTTCGCGAATTAAACAACCTCCTTTATGAGCCGGAATCCTATCAAAGGAGGAAACATGAAGAAGGTTAGTATCGCGTGTGACTATTACGAGATTCGAAAGATTATCGGAATGCACAAGCATGAAATTCTGAAGTGCTCGGATCGTATTGACGAGGTTATTTCGACCAATCGATACGGAATTCGAGACAGGTTCAGTTTCGTCATGCAAATGCAGTCTGAAATCGAAGAACACGAGAAGAGAGTACGCGAGCTTAATCGAATTCTTGAACAATTCAAGAAGTAGGTCTAGCTCATAAAGGTTGAGAGCTTCATGCTCTCTTCCTTTTCGCGATATTTTCAAGGTGTGTTATGACATGGTAAGTACGGAGAAAGGATTGTCATGGACAAGGCAATGATATTCGGCATTACCGTCATTTCTTCGGTCATTATCGGAGGGTTCGTTCAAAGTGGAATTGAGCTTGCTATTAAAGCTCAAGACAAACAGAATGAACAGAAGAGTTGGCAGGAGGGATTTGACGCTGGCCGAGAGTTTCAGAGGATGCTTGACCAGGCAATGAGTCTCAGTGGACAGAACTAGTGTTAAAGAGTTGAGGGTTTTTCAAGCCCTCTTCTCTTTCGCGATATTTTCACGATGCATTATGACAAGAAAGGAGGAGATATGCTAAAAGAAGGTTTGGGATATTTATACTGTAAAGCTATGGAATTTGTAAACATGCGAATGGCTGAAAGTAAACTAAAATACTATCAGAGTTTGCCGTATCGTTACAGAGCCATGACTTATGGTATTAAAGCACTCAAACACGTTCAAAACGCTAAAAAGAAGAAGTCTTGTTAAAGGTTGAGAGCTTCATGCTCTCTTCCTTTTCGCGATATTTTCATCTACCTTTATGACAAGTAAGTCAAAGAAAGGAGAAGAAATGAGTGAGATTCTGTCGGCAATTCTTTGGTTTATTTTGGGTGCAGTTTGCGCTCTAGTTGGGGCGTTTAAGTGGTGCGCTTGGATGATCCACAAAGATCCAAAAAATAGAGAAACATTCTGCAATCCGGAAGACCGTTATGAGACAGCTAATTGGATAGAAAACTTTTTCTACGGCAATAAAAAGGACTAATTTGTCAAAGGATTGGTGTTTTACAAGCACCTTTCCTTTTATTTTTTGCTTTACAAAACCGCAGGTAGATGAGCCGTTCTAAGGCGATTTAAGGCCCTAAAAATTATGCCCTGGACCAACACACGTGGGATTTTTCTGATTTCGCGAAAAAAGCAAGTACTATTATGACAGGAAGAGATGAAAGGAGACAAAATGGATACTATTACGATTCCTTGGATGCCGGTCGAGTATGTTGCGATCATTGTTTGTATATTCGCGATCGGTTTTTGCTTAGGAATGCTTGTAATGTACAAGTATTGGGAGTATTGTCATTCCTGACAAAGGTTGAGAGCTTCAAGCTCTCTTCCTTTTCGAGAAAGGATATTTATGAAAAGTATTCTCGACTTCATAATTTTGATTCTTATGATGATTTGGTCGTTGATCTACACAATTGTAAACGGGATATTTACGATTCTGGTAAATCTTTTTACATAAATTCGCGAAAAAAACAAGCCGTATTATGAAGAGGATAATTATTAACACGCAACCTATATGGTACTCTAAAATGCGGGCCGTTAATGCTAGCGGAAGGTGTATTTAGCATTCCTCTTCTTTTTCTGTCTCGCGAAGAAAACAAGGCTCTTTATGAAGGAGGTGAATAGTATGGCTATTCCGAGGCAGGTTATTTCTATTGGGCTATATATTTTGTCCGGTCTCGCAATTGCTGGAGCTTCGTATCTCGATATGAGAGATTCAATCGATGATATGGAGGAAGAGTATCGCGAGAAGATGGACAGGATGCTGGAAGGAGAAGACGAAGAGGAGGAAGAGTAAACAAAGGCTTCCTGAATGGTTAGAGAATTTGATATTTCAAGTTCTCTAACTTTTCGAGAAAGGACAAAATGTGTGAAATAGACAAAAGACGAGACATGACTAAACTGGAAGCTTATATTTCAGAAAGGCCTCAACATGCAGACGTTAGAATTCAAGCATACTCCGATTGGGCTCTTGATGAACTACTCGAAGATGTCGTAACCGAAATGGAGAAGCCTCCGTATTATATTTCGGGAGAGGAAGAGATTCCGATAACAGACATCATCGATGCGTTTATTGAGAAGATGCGATATTTTCGAAAGATTGCAAAACCTGGCAAAAAGCTCATGTTCAATGTCGCTGTTAAAGAAGCAGAGAGTCTTCGTTTGCTCTTCTCGTGAAAAATTCACGATGTATTATGGCAGTAATGTCTAACAGAAAGGAAAGGAAATGAAGGTTATTAGTGCAAACGGAATTAAGGTATTTGGAAAATCGGTAAAGAAGTTTGTTTCAAAGAACGCTCCGCAGATCCTTGCCGGCATTGGTCTGGCTTGTGGTTTGGGAGCTACCGCAACTGCTGTTAGGGGAACCATTAACGCAGTTGATATTGTGAAAAAGAAGGAGGAAGAGAAGGGCGAAAAGCTTACTAAGAAGGAAATTGTTAAGAGTGTTTGGACGGAATATGTTCCGACCGTAGCACTTACCGGAGCTTCTGTTGCATGCGTTGTTGGTTCGGTGAACATTAGCGTTCGTCGTCTGGCAACAATGGGCATGGCGTATGCTATGTCCGAGAAGTCTCTCGAAGCGTATAAGGCTAAGGCCAAGGACATTCTTGGAGAGAAAAAGGAAGAGGAGCTTCGTGGATCGATCGCTCAGGATTTTATCGACGCAAACCCTCCCGAGGATCGTCTCATTCGACGTACCCGTGGGGGCACGACACTTTGCCTCGATAAATTGAGCGGACAATATTTCTATTCGGATGCCGACACCATCAAGAGAGCGATTAATGAACTCAATAGGCTTATGCTGAACGATTATTTCGTTAGTCTGAACGATCTCTATAATGAGCTTGAGATTGGCGAGAGCAAGTTTGGAGATAGTTTCGGATGGAACGCTCATGATGGGGACCTTATTGAGCCGGCATTTACGTCCGAGCTTGCTGAGGATGGCACTCCGGTGTTGGTTATGGATTTTATTGTAAATCCGCGCCCGAACTTCCGTTCGATAGACATCTAGGCTATATAAGCTAAAAAAGAGGGATTCAGAAAATCTGGGTCCCTCTTATATTTTCGCGATTTTTTCAAAGCCTCTTATGAGGGAGAGCTCGTTAGTAAACTTCTAGTGAAAGGAAGAATCATGGAGAACGAGTTTGAGAACATGGATCAGGACATCATCGAGTCTGATGCTGAGGTAATTGACGATTCGTCTGATGACGATGACGCGATCGTCGTTCCCGGTCTGCTGCTCGTTGGCGTCGGTGCCGCTTTGGGTATCGTCGTTGATCGAGTTGTAGTTCCGGCTGCGGTTGGTGCGTTCAACGGAGTCAAGAACTTCATTACCGAGCAGATCAACAAGAAGGATTATGTTGAAGTGGACGAAGACAACTCCGACAAGGAGGCCAAGAACTAAGGTTTGACGCCTCTCCCTCCAGAGGAGACTGTGATATTTTCATGGTCTCCTCTTTTCTTGCGTTGTCTAGTTCATTGAAGGAGTTGATATGAAAATTGATATTCCCGACCTTCCAGGAAACTCAAACATCGAAAAGTCAAGACAAGCAAACACCACCGAACAGCATAGCGAGTCAAAGGCAGTTGCTCATGGAAGACTCAAGGAAGCTAAGAGAAGGACACGCTTATCCGATATTTTCACCCCTGAGGACACAAGCAGTGTGGCGTCTTTTGTCTTTACGAGGTTGATTATCCCAAGACTTCAAGTTCTTGCTGTAGACACCATCAACGCTGTTGCACGAGCGATATTTCTGGGAGAGAGAACCTCCGAACCAAGTAGAAAGACTCCAGGAGGGTATACCTCGTATCAAGGATATTATGGAGGAGAAAAGAAGTCCGGTGCCAAACTAAGTTCTTCGAAGAAGACAAAGGGTAGTTTTCAGTTTCAGGAGGTTGTGGTTGATACATATGGAGATGCCCAGCTAATTCTGGATAGGCTTGATGAACAGCTTGACGATCAAGGGTACGTTACGGTATCCTATCTATACGAGGCCGCAGGACTCCCCTGTCCTTTTACCGGAAATTATTATGGGTGGGAGAACATTTCTTCGGCTAGGATAGTAACCGATTCTGACGGATACCTCATCGAGATGCCAGAGCCTCATGCTCTTAAGGACTGATATTTATGATTAGGTTTGAAAGTGTTTCAGTACACACAAGAAAAAACGGAAGCGTTACTATAGACCCAACCGTGAACTTCTGTTTCAGTCAGGCCAAGAGAATCGGTCTTCTTAAAGTCACTTATGAGTATCATATTTGGTATAATAAGACAACCGGAGCTTGGTTTGGAGATGTTATTGACCCGGACGGTTGGAGAGATCTTACCTTTAGCGAGATCGATCAATTGGTTAAGGAGAAGAAGCTGGAGGAGCTGATCAATCATGACTAACACGATCGCTAGATTCGCAATTAAGGCGGCTAAGAAGGTCGCCTTTAAGCTGGAGAAGCACGCACCGGAGATTCTTATTGGTGCAGGAATTGTAACCGGTGTCGGGGCTACGGTTCTTGCCTGTAAGGCCACCATTGAGGCTCAGGAGGTACTGGCCAAGGCTAAGGACGATCTTGATGCTGTTCACACGGCTCTTGAGGATCCGAATGTCTCTGAAGATACCTATAACGACGAGAAGGCCAAGCGCGACACGACGCTGGTTTATATTCAGTCTGCGGTTAAGCTCGCTCAGATGTATGCTCCTGCGTTTGTTGTCGGAGCAACTTCCATCGCTTGCTTCATCGGTTCCAATCGCATTATGGCTAAGCGCCTAGCATCGGTTGTTGCTGCATACGGGGCTCTCGATCAGAGTTTCAAGAAGTACCGAGATCGAGTTCGTGAGGCGATTGGCCCAGAGAAGGAGCTAGAGGTTTATCACGGAGTCAAGAAGCTTAAGAACGGAACTCGAGACGAGAACGGTCTTGTTAAGATCGATGATACCAAGTCCAAGGCCGTAACCGTTGATGGATATTCTATCTATGCTCGTTGCTTCGATGAGTACAATCCGAATTACAAGGATAACGCCGAGTATAATCTGATGTTCCTTCGCGGTGTTCAGCGTTATCTTCAGGCCTGTCTTGAGCGTGATGGGCATCTGTTCCTGAATGATGCTTACAAGGAGCTCGGAATGGATATTTCGGATGCCGGACAGATTGTGGGTTGGATCTATGATCCCGACAACCCCAATCATAAGGGCGATAATGTTGTAAGCTTCGGACTTTATGATCCTACGGGAAAGAGTCCTGCTCTCGGCGATTTCATTAACGGCAAGACGAATTCTGTGTTTCTTGATTTCAATGTTGACGGTGTGATTATCGATAAGATTTAAGGAGATAGTGATGAGCCGAGCTTATATTTATGCAGCAGTCGGTTTTATCGCTGGTGTTTTAAGTGGAGCGGCTGCGGCTGGGTATTATTTCCACAAGAAGTACGAGGAGAGACTCGACGAAGAGGTTCGTTCGGTTAAGGAATCTTTTGGTCGAGTTTATTCTTATAAGGATTCTCATCAGGACAACGATGGTGAGACCGATATTTCGGTGACAGATGACGACTCGATTATTAAGCATGAGGTAGATACGTCAAAGACCGATTATACCAAGTATTTCGAGAACCCAAACATCACCGATGAGATCGTAATAAAGGATGAGGTTGAAACTCCTGAGGAAGATCTAGCTCCTGGCGAGGCTCCATACGTTATTGACGATTACGAGTATATGCAAGACGAGGAATCGACCAAAATCGAACTTTTATATTTTGATGATGGTCTTATCACTGATGAAAACTGGGATCCGGTTGAGGACTTGAGCAGGATTATTTCCAAGAAGGATCTTGAAGAGTTTGTCGAAAGTGAAGAGGATTCCATCTATA
>CALFDJ010000036.1 GCA_937950325.1 uncultured Collinsella sp. | reverse complement strand
GCATCTCCAGGCGCACGGCCGCCGGCTCGCCGTGGATCATCTTGGTGTGGGTGTGCGGCGTCATGATGGCCCCGGCGTTCATGCCGGCCACAAGCGCGCTGCCGTCGCGGAAGTCGGTAAACAGCGAGAAGCCCTTGGTGTCCGGCGCGTAGTAGTCGAGCATCTCCTGGTTGGAGGAGTAGTCGCCGCAGGCCAGAATGACGCCCTTGGTCGCCGTGAACAGGTGGTGCGCCCCATCGGCGTCCTCGCAGATGGCGCCCGTGACCGCGCCGGACTCGTCAGTGGCCAGCTGCTTGCAGGGCATGTTGTAGAAGAACTCGGCGCCGGCGGCGGCCAGATTCTCGGCGATCACCGTGGCGGCGGCGTTGTGGTTGCCTTCCACGTGGAAGTAGGTGTTGGCGTGCAGGTGGATGTCGTAGCCGTTGTAGGAGAGCACGGCGTCGTGGGGCTTGCTTTCCACGCCGCCCTTCGCCGCCTCCTCGGCCCACCAGGCCAGCGCCTCCTGGGAGTTGTGGGCCCAGATGTTCACGAGGTCGCGGTTGGAGCGGTAGTCGCTCTTCCAGTTGATGAAGCTCACGCAGGCCTGGACGGCGGCCTCGTCGGTCTGGGTGAGGTCGATGGAGGCGGCCATGTTGCCGGTGGTCTGGGCGGCGTTGATGTTCTGCACGCAGGCAACGCGCGCGCCGGCCTCGAGCGCGGTGTGCACGGCGGACAGGCCCGACTCGCCGGCGCCGACCACGACGACATCGTACTCGTGGGTCTCGGCGAAATCGGTGATGGGCTCCTGCGGCGCGAGGAACGCGGGGCCGGCAGAGGCGCCCGTGTCGGCCAGGCCCTTCTCAGCAGCGGCCTCGGCGACGGTCTTGGGCTGCCCGCAGCCGGCGAGCGTGCTGGCGCCGGCCACGCCGAGCGCGGCCAGGCCGCCGAACTTGAACAGGTCGCGACGAGTAACAGTGGTGGTCATGGTGAACTCCCTCTCTTTCCGTTGTGCGGGCTTGACGCCCCGTGACGGCCCCCACTATGGCCGCTGCCGCGCCATCGCGCATCGGAAAGCGAGCAAGAAAAAGATTATTCTCGTAATCTTTTTCCTAATCCTTTACTGTGAGCTGGGAAAACTATTTTCTTGAAAAGCACCTAGCGAGATTGCTCTTTGAGGCAGTAATCCTCCAGCGACCAGCCCATGCGGAACAGACGAGCTTGCTGATTCGCGAATTCCTTGCTTTGAGGGCGGAATCTCTTGCCCCGCCGTCGATAGCACTGCTCGGCGATGCGCCGCATCTCGCCCGAATTACCGATCTGCCCCGCCGTCACCGTGATGACCTTGTAGCCGTCCGCCTCCAACGCCAGACGCTTCTGGGCATCCGCCGATGAGGGGCCGGCCCTCTACCGCAGGCCGTCCCTCTAGCGCAAGAACATAGCGTCGCCGAAGGAGAGGAGGCGGTAACGCTCGTCGATGGCGTGCTGGTAGGCGGCCAGGATGTTCTCGCGGGTGCTGAAGGCGGAGACGAGCATCATGAGCGTGGAGCGCGGCACGTGGAAGTTCGTGATCAGCGCGTCGACCACGTGATAGGTCGAGCCGGGCATAAGGTAGAGCTGCGTTGTCGCGTTCTCGCGCACCACGATGTCACCGCGGCCGAGCGTGTCGGCCCCGTCCTCGCGGCCCTCAAAATAGCGCGCCGTCACGGCCGGATCGGACACCGGCGCGTCCGCGTCAAACGCGCTCTCGAGCGAGCGCACCGCGGTGGTGCCGACGGCGATTACACGGTGACCCTCAGCCTTCGCCTTATGCACGGCGTCGACAACCTCCTGCGACACGTGGTAGCGCTCGGTGTGCATGACGTGCTGCGTGGGGTCGTCCTCCTCCACCAGACGGAAGGTATCGATGCCCACCTCGAGCTCGACGGCGGCAAACTTCGCGCCCTTGGCCTCGATAGCGGCCATGAGCTCGGGGGTAAAGTGCAGACCCGCCGTAGGAGCGGCAGCCGAGTGCTCCTCCTTCATGGCGTAGACGGTCTGGTACTTCTCGGGATCGCCCTCGTAATCGGTAATGTAGGGCGGCAGCGGCACGTGGCCGGCAGCGTGGATGGCCTCGTCGAGCGTGCGCGGGTCGCCGGCGGCATTGTAACCGGCCGGCTCAAAGCGCACCAGACGGCCACCGCGGCTATCGGTAACAAAGTCGACGACCTCGGCCGTCAGCACCACGGGCGCGCCCTCGGGCGCATGGGCGCCGCCCGCACGATACTCAATCTGAGCACCGGGCTTCAGGCGCTTACCCGGCTTGACCAGGCACTCCCAGACATGGCCCAGCGGATCCACATCCTCGCGACGCTTGAGCAGCAGTGTCTCGACCACGCCGCCCGAGCCGGCCTTGCGACCGATCAGGCGGGCCGGCATCACGCGCGTCTTGTTGATGACGAGCACGTCGCCCGGCTCGATATAGTCGATGATGTCGCGGAAGATGCGGTGCTCGACGGTGCAGCCATGCTCCAGCGGCGTTCCTGTCTGGGAGCCCTTGCGATCCACCACCAGCAGGCGGCAGGAGTCGCGTGGCTCGGCAGGAGCCTGGGCGATGAGCTCTTCGGGCAGGTTATAGTCAAAATCATCGGTACGCATAGACACGTCGGATACTCCTTATATAGCTAAAGTCCGCTCTACATCCTAGCAGGCTGACGTCCCAAATGAACTACTTTTTGGCGGCTTTACGCTCGTCGCGGATGCGGGCGCGGTCCATGGCCGCCTCGACAGCCGAGAAGCGGCAGCCACAGTAGTTCTGCCGATACATGCCCAGTTCGCGCGAACGACGCGTGGCCTCGGGGTAATACGGGCGAAAATCGCGAATCACCGGAGTGAGACCGCGGGCAGCAGCCAGACGCTCCAACACATCATTGCAGGTTTCGAACAACTGGTACGGCGAGACGGCGAGCGTCGTGCCCACAAACTCAAACCCGCGCTCCTGGGCCACACGGCACGCCTCGGCCAGACGCAGGGCATAGCATGCGCGACAGCGACGGGCTCGATCGGCGCCCAGCGGGGCCACGCCGGCCTCCCAGCGCTCCCGGTCCTCCCCCGCCTCGATAAGCTCGATGTCGCCATCGGCACACCACCGGCGCAGCTCGTCCAAACGCCGCTGCCATTCATCGTGCGGCTGAATATTGGGGTTTGTCCAGCAGATTGTGGGCTCAAACCCTTCCTCGCGCAGCAGGCGGACCGGCTCAAGAGAGCACGGCGCACAGCAGGCGTGCAACAACAACGGCTTCATCGACATCTCCTCACCCGAAAAAGCGCACGCCGAAGGACGTGTCCTCGCAGGCGACAATGCGGCGGTCGCGCAAAATGGTCCGCACGTAATACCAGTCGCCCACACAGCCCGACAAATGCAAGCCGGCCGCCAGGTAGCACAGCAGCGGATAGCCCGAGAACGCAAACCCCAGGGCAAACGCTGTCGTCACAACAACCGTCGGTGCCAGGCAAACCGCCACGTACCGCCGGCGAGAATACACAACGCCTTCGGCGCAGGCATAGATCATCGCCGTCTCGCGATTCGCCCCAAAGGTCACCTTCGCGCCCGCGGGCGCCAGCAGCTTAAAAAACACACCGTGCACCAGCTCGTGCACGGCGAACGACGCCATTGAGATCGCAGCCAAGCCGACTATCCAGCCCACGACCGTGGTCCAGCCGCCCGCGTCAGCCGCATCCAGGTCCGCGGGTCCGCCCAGCAGCATAAACACCGGCACCAGGCACACGGCAAATGCGCCAAGCACGGCCATCCCCCACACAAAGCAGGCGTGCAGAAAATCCTCATCCTCAAACGCATGTATGTTGGAAATCTCATTCATAGCATCTTAGGATAGCGCCCCTGCCACGTACCCGTCCGCATGTGCGATAATGTCGAACGATATGCACGAATTGACCACCGCGCCGCCAGACCTTGCGCCCGGCCGCGCTCTCACCATATGCGAAGGAGTCCCATGGCATCCAAATACTCCATGAACGACCGTCCCAGCTGGCCTCGCCGCGCCATCGTTACCGCCGGCGAGCCCTACGGCAACAAGGGCCTTCACTTTGGCCACGTCGGCGGCGTCTTTGTCCCTGCCGACTTCTTCGCCCGCTTCCTGCGCGACCGTCTGGGCCGCGAGAACGTCATCTTCACCTCGGGCACCGACTGCTACGGCTCGCCCATCATGGAGAGCTACCGCAAGCTCAAGGAGAACGAGGGCTACGACAAGTCCATTAACGAGTACGTCGAGTCCAATCACTCCCGCCAAGCAGCGACCCTCAACAACTACAACATCAGCTGCGATATCTACGGCGGCTCGGGCCTTGAGCCGGCTGCGCAGATTCACAACGAAGTGACCGCCGAGATTATCGAGCGCCTGCATGAGCAGGGCACCATCTCCAAGCGCTCCACGCTGCAGTTCTACGACGCCAAGGCCGGCACGTTCCTCAACGGCCGCCAAGTGATCGGCCGCTGCCCCATCCAGGGCTGCAAGTCCGAGAAGGCTTATGCCGACGAGTGCGATCTGGGCCACCAGTTTGAGCCCGAGGAGCTCATCGCGCCCAAGAGCCAGCTCACCGGCGAGGTGCCCGAGTTGCGCCCGGTCGACAATCTCTACTTTGACCTGCCGGCCTACCTCGACTTTATGAAGACCTACACCGCCAAGCTCGCCCAGAACCCGCAGGTTCGCTCCGTGGTCTCCAAGACCATGGAGGAGTGGCTGCTGCCGGCTCAGCTCTACATCCAGAACAAGTTCCGCGAGGCCTTCGATGCCGTCGAGGACCAGCTCCCCGAGCACACCGTGCTGGAGCCCGAGGGCAACAAGAGCAGCTTTACCGTCACCTTCCCCAGCTGGAAGGAGCGCGACGACGCCCACGCGGTGCTCGCCAACGGTGGCGTGCGCTTCCGCAGCGGCAAGGCACTCGTGCCCTTCCGCATCACCGGCAACATCGACTGGGGCGTTCCGGTGCCCGAGGTCGATGGCGTCTCCGACGTCACCTGCTGGTGCTGGCCCGAGAGCCTGTGGGCGCCCATCAGCTATACGCGTACCGTGCTCGCGCGCGATGCCAAGGCCACCGGCGTGACCGAGGGCGTCGCCGCCCAGGATGCCGCCCTCATGGGCGAGCCCGCCGCCGACTCCACGCAGGTGCCCGCACCCACCTACCAGCACAGCTCGCTCGACTGGCGCGACTGGTGGTGCTCTGACGACGCTCAGATTTACCAGTTCATCGGTCAGGACAACATCTATTTCTACTGCATCGCGCAGACCGCCATGTGGGAGGCCCTGGGCTGGGACCTCACGCAGAGCACCGTCAGCGCCTGCTACCACCTGCTCTACATGGGCAAAAAGGCCAGCTCGTCCTCGCAGACGCCTCCCCCGCCGGCAGACGACCTGCTCAACCACTACACCTGCGAGCAGATGCGCGCGCACTGGCTGTCGCTCGGCCTATCCGAAAAGCCGGTGAGCTTTAGCCCCAAGGCATACGACACGCGTGTGACCGGCAAGGACAAGGACGGCAACGAGGTACGCGCCTGCGACGACAAGCGCGTTATCGACCCGGCCCTTAAGGAGAGCGCCCTTTTGACCGGCGTGTTCAACCGTCTGGCCCGCAGCTGCTTCTACGGCGTCGCCGTCAAGGAAGGCGACGAGAGCCCCTACCGCAACGGCTGCATCCCCGCCGGTGCCGCTTCTGACACCGTGGTCGAAGCCGCCCAGCAGGCAGCCCTCGCCTTTGAGCAGGCCATGTACAAGTTCGAGACGCACCGCGCGCTTGCCGTGTGCGACGACTACCTGCGCGCCGCCAACAAGCGCTGGAGCGACGCCTCCAAGGCCGCCAACAAGCTCGAGGGCGAGCCGGCCAACGCCGCAATGACGCAGGCCCTCGTCGACGCCTTTACCGAGCTGCGCGTGGCGACCGTCCTGATGCACGGCATCGTCCCGGCCGGCTGCGAGCTCATCTGTGAGTACTTCGACATCGACCCGGTCGCCTTCTTTAGCTGGGATAACATCTTCGCCTCCACGGATGAGTTTGTGGAGAGCCTGGGCGAGAAGCCCGGCGAGCACCGCGTAAAGCCGCTACCCCCGCGCTTCGACTTCTTTAGCAAGCACGAGAGCCAGTACTAAACACTCGACATGTAATGGAATAGGAAGGAAAGACGGATGTCCAAGCCGCGTCGTCGTAAGCAGAAAAAGCAGGTCAAGGCCGAGCTCAAGCTTAGGCAGTTTGCTGCTACCGAGCTTTCCGACCAGCTTGCCGCCCTTCCCTGCGCTGCCGACCTGCCACGCTTTATGGTCGACACGGTCGCCGGCGCCTATGCGCCCGCCGATGCCGAGCTCATGATCGAGGGCTTCGGCGCCGCGGCCACACGCCCGGTCACACTGCGCGCCAACACGCTCAGGGCGACCGCCGAGGACATCGCTGCGGCGCTCGATGCCGCCGGCATCGCCCACAACCCCGTCGCCTGGTACCCAGACGCCTTTATCCTGCCCGAGGCCCAGGTTTCCGATCTGTGGGATCTCGACATCTACCGCGACGGCAAGATCTACCTACAGAGCCTGTCGTCCATGATGCCGCCTTTGGTGTTGGGCGCCCAGGCAGGCGAGGACATCCTGGACATGTGCGCAGCCCCTGGCGGCAAGACGACGCAGATCGCCGCCCTCACCCAGGGCCAGGCACACCTCACCGCCTGCGAGATGAGCATTCCCCGCGCCGAGAAGCTCGAAGCCAACCTCCACCGCCAAGGCGCAAAAAACGTGCCCGTCATGCGCATCGACGCACGCGAGCTCGACGAGTTCTTCCGCTTTGACCGCATCCTGCTCGACGCTCCCTGCACCGGCACGGGCACCGTCATCAGCGGCAACGAGAAGAGTCTGCGCGGCCTCACCGAGCAGTTGCTGAGCAAGTGCGCCCGCTCGCAGCGAGCACTTCTGGACCGCGCCATGGGAGCCCTCAAACCGGGCGGCACGCTCGTCTATTCGACTTGTTCGATCTTGCCGCAGGAAAACGAGGACGCCCTGCAAGAGGCCCTCGACAAGCATATGGACTGCGAGCTCATCCCCCTCGACGGCACGCCAAGCGAAAGTGAGGCACGCCGCGCCCAGGAAGCTGGCGAGGAGCCGCGCATCGAGTCCAACGCCCTGACCGAGGCAATCGCCGCGGGTCAGGTATCGGCCATCACCAACGGCATGCCCGGCACGCTCACCATTCCGCCCAGCCGCGAATTTGAGGGCTTCTACATTGCCCTGATCCGAAAACGCAGCTAGCGCACGGATCCAAAACTCAACAAGCTATCTCCGTGCGCGTTTGCCCTGCTGGTCGCGATGCTGTTTAAGCATCGCGCGCTCCTTGCGTTCGGCCCTTTTGCCCTTAATGGCCGTGACCACAAAGTAGATAACCGCGGCGGCAACGATTGCGCCTACACACAGGCCAATCGAGCCAAACATTGCTGTCAATTCCATACCGCGTCACCTCTCTTTTAAACGGGACTTTCAAGATAGCACCTCGATCCCCGCCACCACAGCTCCTTCACGTTCGCCGGTCCTTCGGTCTAACGGATGGCGCGGCGGGGAAAAATCAACTCGTCAAACGATTTAGCATTCGCAATTCCGGCTGCATCGCGCCGGCCGTCATCACATAGAATCGAGCTTCCATGGATACCCTCAACGATCTAAATGAGCGCGTCGACGCCTTCGTCGGCACCAGCTCTTTCGACACGCCTGCCGCGGCAAACGACCAAGCCCCCATCGATGTGCCCGCCGAGGTTCACGAGGACATTGTCGCCTCGGTCGATTTCTCCGAGGTCGAGCTCGCAGACGAGTTCACCGAACCCCAGGTAGCCGTGACCCCCAACGGACTGCTTCCCATGGAGCCGCTGCCCATCGACGGGCGCCTGCGCAAGGCGGCCCTTCGCATGCCTGACGAGATCGAGGAGGCCAGCGGCTTCACGCTCTTCGGCCGTCGTATCAAATCGCTCATCTACACCACCGACGTCGCGGTCATCCGCAACTCCAACGCCGATGCCGTCTTTGCCGTTTACCCCTTCACGCCGCAGCCGGCCATTACGCAGGCACTGTTGACCGTCGCCGAGTGCCCGGTCTTTGTAGGCGTGGGCGGCGGAACTACGACCGGTAAGCGCTCCGTGCAGATGGCAGCCGTCTCCGAGATGCAGGGCGCGGCGGGCTGCGTGGTCAACTCCCCCGCTACTGCCGAGATGGTCGAGCACATCACCAACATCGCCGACATCCCCGTCATCGCTACGGTCGTTCGCTGCGACGACGATGCCCACGCCAAGGTGCGCGCTGGAGCCAAGATTCTCAACATCGCCGCCGGCAAGAACACGCCCCAGGTCCTACGCGAGCTGCGCAAGCACTATCCCAACCTGCCGCTCATCGCGCCGGGCGGCAAGACGCCAGAGAGCATCCGTGAAACCATCGCCGCCGGCGCCAACGCCATCATCTGGACGCCGCCTTCGGCCCAGCAGCTACAGACCGACATGATGCAGCGTTATCGCAAGATGAAGGAAGACGCCACACCTGTCATCTCGCACGACGATGTGCCCATTATCGACCAGGTCTCCGCCGCCGAGGTCAGCCAGGTCGAGAACATGAATCCCGATGTGCCGATTCCCGACGAAGTCATCGAGCGCGTCGCTTCGATCCACGAGCGCGTCGAGGAGCATCGCGCCAACCGCGGCCTCAAGCCGTCACTGCACGGCTTTTTCTTCCGCGGAAAGAAACGCTAGCCGCAACAGCAAGGCCCGCCCCACAAACGTGAGGCGGGCCGTTTTCGTTTGAGCAATCATGCAGCGACGTGATGGGGCAAATTAATCCACGCGCTTGTCGCCCATAAAGAAGAGCGCCACCGTACCAGGTCCGGTATGCGAGCTAATCAGAGTACCGATGTCATTGATCTCAATCTTGCCTTTAAGCTGCGGAACCTGTTCCTCAATCAGCGCCGCGACCGCCTCAGCATCCTCGCGGCACGCTGACTGCGACATGATGCACTTACCCGAATAATCTGCACCGTCCTGTACGTGTGCCATCATGGTCTTAGCCATCTCGGAAATCGCGCGCTTCTTAGTGCGAATCTTCTCACGTGGCGACAGCTTGCCGTCGCAATCGACCGTCATAAGCGGGCAAATCTTAAGCGCCGTGCCGATGATCGCACTCGCAGCCGAAATGCGACCGCCTCGTAGATAGCTCGACAGATCGGTCGAGAAGAACCAGTGGTGCAGGTTGAGTTTGTGCTCCTCGATCCAGGCAGCCGTCTCGTCGAGTGAAGCCCCGCTATCGCGCACGTCGGCGGCATATTCCAGCAACAGGCCAAAGCCCGAAGACGCCGCCAGCGAATCGATGACGCGCACCTTGCCGCCCTGGGGATAGCGATCCGCGAGCATCTGCGCCGCAACGCAGGCCGATCCATACGTGCCCGAAATACCCGACGACAACGCCAGGTGCAGCACGTCTTTACCCTCGGCAACAAACGGCTCCCAAAACTCCTTGTACTCACCCACGCTCACCTGAGACGTCTTGGGCATGGCGCCCGCGGCAATCTGGGCAAAAAACTTGTCCGGCGTAATCGACTGATACAGATCGTCCGTATGGACAACATCGTCGATCTCGTAATGAAAACACACGACAGGGATATTGCGCGACGCAAAGAACTCACGGGTTCGGTCGGCGGCGGATTCACAGGTCAGGACAAAATCACTCATATGAGGCTCCTTACTCATTGCTGCGCAAATTATCGCACAGTGAGCCTACATACGGTACATATGTCCACTATTTACCAAATCGAACCAAAAATAGCGAACATCTTTACCACCATCGTCTCCACCGGCCCCACGCATAAATATCTGAGAAAACACCTTCTGTCGTCTCCACTCAACCGCCATATCCACCTCAACTAAATCGATTTACCAAACCGTTCAGCCGACAATTCAGCCGCCGGCGCAAAATCGAAACAAAAGCGGCGCATACTGATAAACGTTTGACGCTGTTTATCAGTTTTACCAGCCCCATCGGAAGGTGTTTCATGGTCGCATTCGATCGCAACCCGCAAGACTTCAAGTATCTGCGCCTGCTGTCGAGACAGTTCCCCACCGAACAATCCGCGTTTACCGAAATTATCAACCTCTCGGCCATCCTCAACCTACCCAAGGGCACCGAGCATTTTATGAGCGACGTGCACGGCGAGTACGAAGCCTTTATGCACATCCTCAATAACTGCTCGGGCGTCGTGCGCGAGCATGTCGACGAGATTTTTGGCGACACGCTCTCCTTTGACGAAAAGGGCGAGCTGTGCACGCTCATTTACTACCCGCGCGAGAAGATTGAGCTGGTCCGCAGCCAGCGCGAGGACTCGCCAACTTGGTACAAGACGATGCTTGACCAGCTCATCATGGTCGCACGCTCGCTTTCGAGCCGCTACACGCGCTCCAAGGTGCGTAAGGCCATCCCGCGCGACTACGCCTATATCATCGACGAGTTGTTGCACACGCACCCGGACGAGAACAACTATCGCGTGCGCTATCACGAGCGCATCGTGGAGTCCATCCTGGAGACCGCCAGCGCCGACGACTTTATCGAGTCGCTCGCTTCGCTCATCAAGCGCCTGGCCGTCGACCACCTGCACCTGGTGGGCGATATCTTCGACCGCGGCGGCGGCGCGGCCAAGATTATGGACCGCCTGCTCACCTACCATTCGCTCGACATCCAGTGGGGCAACCACGACCTGCTGTGGATGGGCGCTGCGGCCGGTGAGCCCGCCTGCATCGCCACGGTATTGCGCAACAACCTACGCTACGACAACTACGAAATTCTAGAGAACGACTACGGCATCTCGCTGCGTGAGCTTGTCGCCTTTGCCGATGCCACCTATACCGCCGGTGAGTCCATCACCCCGCTGATCAAGGCCATCAACGTGCTGCTCTTTAAGCTCGAGGGCCAGATTATCCAGCGCCACCCCGAGTTCGATATGACCAACCGCCTGTTACTCGACAAGATCGAACACGACACCGGCACGGTCACGCTCGCCGACGGCAGCGTGTGGCCGCTCACGACCAACGACTTCCCCACCGTCGACCCGGCGGACCCCTATACGCTCACGCCCCAGGAGCAGCACATCATCGACAAGCTCGTGTCCGAGTTTGTCACCGCCGATCACCTGCATCGCCATATCGATTTCCTCTATTCCCACGGCTCGATGTACAAGGTCGCCAACGGCAACCTGCTCTTCCACGGCTGCGTTCCGCTCAACGAAGACGGCACCTTTAGCAGCATGAACTGTCTGGGCACCTGGCACGCTGGCCGCGATTATCTCGATTTTTGCGACCACATCGCCCGCCGCGCCTGGCGCGTGGGCGACCGCGACGCTCTCGACTGGATGTGGTACCTGTGGATTGGCTTTAACTCACCCGCCAGCGGACGCCTGGTGCGTACCTTTGAGCGCGCCTATATCGCCGATAAGAGCACCTGGGTCGAGCCGATGGATCCGTACTTTACGCTTACCAAGTCGCCCTCGGTCTGCGATGACATCATGTGCGAGTTTGGCGTCGCGCCCATGGCATGCTCGCCGACCGGCCACATCATCAACGGCCACACGCCCGTTAAAACTACCAAGGGCGAGCAGCCCATCCGCGCCGAGGGCAAGCTGCTGGTCATCGATGGCGGCTTCTGCCGCGCTTACCATCCCAAGACGGGCATCGCCGGCTATACGCTCATCTCGAGTTCGCGCGGCTGCCGCCTCAAGTCGCACCGGGCCTTTACGACGGTTGCCGAGGCACTCACGCGCAACGTGGACATCGAAAGCGAGACCAACCGTTTTGACCAAGCAGACCGTCGCCGCATGGTAAGCGACACCGATACTGGCGCCAAGATCCGCAGCCAAATCCAGGACCTGCGCCAGCTCCTCGATGCATATAGAAACGGTGCTATCGAGGAGCGCGCCTAGCACCACCCGCGGGGATTGGCTAAACTTGCTAAGTTTGTTATCCCCACGGCGCCCCGGCGCCGGCTTAAGGCAGGTACCATGCAAAAGCTCCTTGCGCAGATCATGAAATTTGGCGTCGTCGGTGTCATTGCCACGGTTATCGACTTTGGCATTATGAATCTGCTCCACTACGGTCTGGGCCTCAACATCCTAATCGCCAACACCAGCGGCTTTATCATCTCACTCATCTTTAACTACCTCGCAAGCATGAAGTACGTGTTTGCGCACAAGGAAGGCATGAGCCGCCGCCGCGAGTTCATCATCTTTGTCGTGCTGTCCGTGATCGGCCTGGCACTCAACGACGGTATCGTGCTGACACTCAACGCCGGTCTGGGGCTCGAGGCCAATATCGCCAAGATCTGCGCCACCGCGCTTGTCATGGTCTACAACTTTGTGACCCGAAAGATCTTCCTGGAGGGTGACGAGACCAAGTAACTCGCAACCTTACAGCCTTACGATGCCCACGGACAATGCGTGCTCAGTACAGTATCGCCCGTGGGCATCGTTCGTTTACGGGCAAATTTTCAACGTTTGCGGATTAGCTCTTGAAAATTTGGCGAGTTCGTATAGTTCTTGGCAAAGACCTTACGTTTCCCTTGCAAAAGCTCTAAAGTATCCTCTGCTTGATTCATCAACGCATTGGATGTGATTACGTGCGCAAGGCACTGGCACAACCTCATACCAAGCAATTCCTCAAGTTCGCTGTCGTGGGTCTTATCTCCTTTGGCATCGACTGGGGCATGCTCATTGCGCTCGTCGAGCTGTTTCACCTTGACTTTTTGATGAGCACCACGGTTTCGTTTATCACATCCGTCGTGGTCAACTACTGGCTCAGCATGAAGTACGTGTTCGACCACCGCGAAGGCATGAGCCGCAAGCGCGAGTTCACGATCTTCACCATCCTGTCGGTGATCGGCCTGGGCCTCAACGACCTGTACATGTTTGTGGGCGTCACGTTTTTGAGCATCGGCTACCAGGCCATGAAGGCCATCGCCACGTTCCTCGTCACCTGGTACAACTACTTCAGCCGCCGCTTCTTCCTCGAGGGCGCACGGTCGTAGTCGATTCACTATTTGCTTGAATGTATAACCGGTTGGAATTCCCGTTCCAACCGGTTTTTTGTTTGCAGAGAGACCCGGTGATCCAGTCCAATTCGCGTTAAAAACGGGCGGCCCGGATGTTTGTCCGAACCGCCCGTTTGGTGCGATATGTCGAGGTCTCTAGCCTGTAACGTAATACCAGACCACGTTGTCGCCATTGGAGAGAACGTAGTTACTGCAGGCCGTCATGGGCGTTGTGCCGTTGACGGAGTACATCCAGCCGCTCGTGCCGCCGTACTGTTTCTCGGCCAAACCACCAATCGCGGAGACATACGTACCGTACGACGAGCCATGTGCGTTGACAGAAAGGCCCAGCGCGCACAGGGCATCGTAGACGGTAGCGCCTTCGTTAAAGGTAAAGGTGCCACCAGAGGACACAGGATTGCCCACAGAGCTCGATGTGACCGAAACCGTCACCGTAACGTAGTTGGACTCCTGCGAGCCGCTCTGGCCGCCCGAGGAGGCGTTTCCACCATTAGAGGATGAGGCTCCATTAGACGACTGGCCACCGCCCGAAGAAGCACCACCAGACACCTTGGAAGTATCGCCGGCTCCCGTATTCTGGGCAGCGGATTTATCGCCAGACTTCTTGCCGTCCTGGTCCTCGGACTTCTTGCTATCCGAGTTTTTGTCCGATTCCTTGTCCGAAGACTCGGAATCGTCCTTGCCGTCGTTCGAACCCTTGGACTCATCTTTTGCGTCATTCGATGACTTGGAATCCTTGGAACTGGCCTCGCCCGAAGCGGTAGACGAGCCAGACCCATTGTCATCCTTGGAAACGACGCTCTCCCCCGTCACGGACTGAAAAATCCAATCAACGGACCAGGCGCCGCTCTCGGAGGGATGGACAAAGCCCAGCGAGACGACGATCAGAATGGTGCACGCGGCAGTCAGAACGCCAAGGAGCGCTTTGTGCCGTGGGGCGGGCGCCGCCGAAGCGGCGCCCTTTTGCTTTGGATCATCGAGCTGGATAAACGAGGAGTCGGGCTGTTGCCCGCTGGTCTCCTTGGGCTTATCGGGCATTACCGTCACCCTTGCCGCGCTTGGTCAGCACGAAGACGGCGATGAGCGCGAGGCCAATCACGCCGGCGGCGATGCCAACGATGGCGAGCGGATTGGTGCCAGTCTCCTGCTCGGCAGCACTAGAGGACTTCTTAGCGGCGGTCGTGGAAGCAGCACCCGTATCGGACTTGGAATCGGACTTCTTGTCGGACTTGCTGTCCTTCTTGTCAGACTTCTTGTCAGACTTCTTCTCGTCCTTCTTATCGGACTTATCGGAGTCCTTCTTGTCGGACTTGTTGTCCTTGGTCTCGGTCTTGGTCGACACCGTCGTCTTGGTCGTTGGCTTATGACCCGGGGCGACAGCGCCGCCCTTCGAGCCGGAGCCGGAACCCGTGCCAGTGCCAGCGCCAGTGCCGGAACCAGTACCGGTACCAGAACCGCCGCCGCCATTCGAACCTGCGCCGCCATTACCCCCAGGGTTAACGGCATTCTTGGTCCACTTGGCATACAGCGTCAGATCTGCCGTCACCGGCGTGCTAAAGTCATACGCCTGCGTGCAAGCCTCATCGGTATACCAACCGCCGAAAGTGTAGCCATCGCGCGTCGGATCGGCCGGCTTGACCAGCTTGCCATCGGCCGTAGCAACAAACTTAGTGTCGCAAGCAGACCCGCCGTTGGAGTTAAAGGCAACCGTCCAAGACTCGACAGCTCCAAGTTTAAACAGCGTGCCCGAATCATTAATGTAGTAGAGATTGCCAGAAGCATCGGCAATGACCGGAGAGTCACAGTACTGGTAATGGCCAGCCGCATCATAAATCTGCGTCGCCTCTGCATCGCCGAGCGTATAGCGATACACGCCACCACCAGAAGAGTAGTTGACGTAATCCTTGCTATCCGCGCTGTTAACGGTGAAGTACACATAGGTCTTGCCGCCCTGAACACTCACCAGCGGAGTAGCAGCAATACCGTTGAGGCCAGCCGGCAGCGCCTTGCCGTCGGCAGCAGCGACCATCGTGGCCTTACCCGTCTTCAGGTTATAGAGAACCAGAGCAGAGCCAGTAGCCGTCTGTCCGCCGACAATCAGATTGTCACCAGACACCGCAGGGGCGCTCAGATTATTCGTAAGGCCCAGATCAACCGTCTTCTGTTCACTCAGCACGCCCTTCGCCGAAAGCGAAATCACATGGAGCTTTCCGTCGTGCGTCATCTGATAGAAGGTCGAACCATTGGACGGATCGGCAATGCAATCGGCATTTGCGACAGCGCCGAGCTTCATGGTCGAAACGACATCGCCCGTCGTCTTATCAATGCACTTAAGCGTACCCGCGCTCGTAGGAACGATGGCATACTTATCCGTCAAAGCCGCACCAGTCCAGTAATAGCCCTCGGCAGGGTCGATGTTCTGCCAAGAAACTTCGCCCGTGGCAATCTTAATGCGCGCAAAGGAGCCGTTGCCGTAGGTCGCGTTGTAATTCTCGTCATACGAAATATCGACCGAGCCTACATAGACGTACTCGCCGTCCGAAACGACGGTGCAGGAGCTCTGCGTCAAGTCCGTCAAACTAGGCGTCAGCCACTTGCAGATCAGCTTGTCTGCAGTAATCGCCTGGACCGCACCGCCGTTGAGCGGAACGATGATAAGGCCATTGGTATAGATCGGACGAGAGGTATAGCTCACCTTGGAGGCAAGCGGCGCAGAGGCAACCTTTTTGCCCGTGGACGAATCGATCTTAATGAGCTCGTTCTCGGTCGCGATGTACACAAAGCCGTTAGCGATGACAGGCTCGCTGCAGTTGGCATACTGCTGACCAGACTCGGCCTTCCAATCGAAGGCCCACTTAAGACCGGCGGCCTGCGCAGGCGTCTTGGCATCCGTTACGGTCGAACCGTTGCCACTGTTGCCGTAGCCGGCCCATTGCCGTAGCCGGCCCACTCGGCATCCCAATCAGGAGTCGTCGCGCTCGGATCCACGACAATCTTGTCGGGATCGGGCATGGGCGAATTATCGGTGGCATAGGCAAGCGTGACCTTATCGCCGCTCTTGAGCGTAATCTGGTTGGCACAGAGAGATGAGGACTCTCCGTTGATATACAGATGCCAGTATTTACCGGTCGCACCATCATAGCCGTAAGACTTGTCTTCGAACGGCGAAGTAATGGACCAGTATGCACCATTCTGGGAGGCGTTGTAATCAACGCCCTTCGCCTTCAGAACCGCCTCAATAAGGTCCTGGGCCGTAGAACCTTCGGGCAGGGAAACATTGCTTGCCGAGCCCCAACGAGTATTGTTGCCGTTGACATCGGGGCCGATAACATCGGCGGATCCAAGCACCTGACCAGGGAGGGCATCGGCGTCAGCACCATACATAAAGGTGACGGCATCGCCCTCTTGGAGCTCGTAGGCACCGGCGCCAACGTCGGCGAACTTGCCATTTACGTAGAAGTGCCAATAGCTCTTGGTCGCAGCATCCCAACCATAGGACTTACCATCGAACGGCGAAGTAATGCCGTTGAGGAACCAGCCCCAAGACGATTCGCCAGCATCGAGCTTAAGGCCGGTCTGCTCAAGGAGATCCTTGGCAGTAGAGCCCGCCTTGAGACTCGTCTGGCCCGTCGAAGCCCAAACCTGCTGCTTGCCGTCCTTGTCCTTACCGAGAACCTGAACGGAAGCATGGACAGAATCGGAGGGCAGCTGGTCGCCCCAGCCGCCGTAGAACCACGTAACGGTATCGCCGGCATGAATGGTGACATTGTCTGCCGTGTAGTCGCTCGACTTGCCGTTGATGAACAGCTGCCAATAGGTCGAATAATCAAGCGGCGTACCCAGCTCAACACCGTTGTACTTAAGGCTCAGAATGAAGGAGCCCGCAGCAACGGCGTCAATGTCATTCGCCTCGAGCGCGACCTTCGTAAGATCAAGCGCGCTCGAGCCGGACGTCACCACATACTGCGCGTTATCGACCCAAGTCTGAGTCTTGCCCTGGGCATCGCGACCAATGACGGTCACATTTGCGGCAACCTGGTCCTTAACGACAGGGGACGCGCTACCAGCCGTATAGGCAAACTCAATCTTCTGCCCCTGGGTGAGCTTAACGCTGCTCGCGCCAACCGGGGAAGACGCACCGTCGACGAACAGCTGCCAGAAGGCATAAGTCGTCGGATCGAAGGCAAGCGTACGGCCATCGCTCGGGGATGTGATGCTTTTGAGGTAGAAACCGTATGCCGTGTTCGGATCGTAATCCGCCTTGAAGCCCGTCTTCTGCTGCAGCTTAACGAAGGCATCCGCAGCCGTCGCGCCCTCGTCGAGCTTGAGCTGCGTGGGTGCCACCCAGGTCTGAGCCTTGCCGTCGGCATCGGTGCCGATAATCGAGAACGAGACCTCGACTTGCTTCTTGGCGACATCGCCGGTTTCTGTCGGGTTCTCTGTCTGGACGGCAGTCGCGGCGGCAGATCCTGCTTGGCCAGCGGATGCCGTCGAAGACTGCTCGCTCGTGGCAGGGCTCTCCCCCGTCGCCGAGCCTTCGTCGCCAGTTGCCGCCCCTGTTGTGTCGGCACTAGCTGCAGGCGCGCTCCCAGAATCCGAAACCTCGGCCTTGCCCTGGTCGGCAGCACCGTCCGTGGCCCCCGTGCCCTCACTCGACGTCGCAGTCTGAGCCACAGCCTCGGCAATGCCCTCGGCGCCCTCGGCCCACAGTTGAGCCGGCGTGGTGCCAAAGGCCATCGCGAAGGCCAGGAATGCCACCAGGCCGCGCTTGGCTACACCGCGTGCAATCGCGCCACGACGATGCAACGAGGCGCGCTCACGCTCGTCCTCAAACATATCCATTTGTCTCCTACTGTCTGTACTTGGAGCGTTGCCTTGAAGCTGCCCCACGTCATCGCGCATGTTGCGCTCGAGTTCCCCCATCGGGGTCCCCCTTCCCTCCAGAGCCCTATGCACACCGGCGGCATACGCCGCAGCCGCATGCAAGATGGGAGGCGATCCGACTTAACCTTAACGACTCGGGCGCGCCGTCCGATCTGCGACGCAAACATCCCGAGCCAAGAGGAATTACGGTTACTGGTACAGCCGGGGACTTGCACCCCGATTCTCCCAAACGCGCAGGAAAACCGCGCATTCGTGCGTCTCCGCACCACCATCTAGGCCATCGATTAAAACCGTCAATATGCTATCACGCAAAAGGGCCTCGCACGCAGGCGAAGCCCAAGGTAAAAGCTATTGTTTGCGATAGGAAAATGCGGCGACGGTCGCAGCCTCTAGTGCTTGCCGCCGTGACTGTTGAGCCAGATATTGCGGCCCAGCATAAGCGCCAGCACCAGCGCGCTCACGTAGCCCATAAAGCCAATGACCGGGATACCAAACACAACCGGCTCGATGCGTGCGTAGTACACCACCGACGAACCGATAAACAGGCCGGCGATAACGATAGCCATCGACATGCGGTCGATAATTCCGCCCAGCTGTCGCAGTGCCTTATCGCTGCTCATGATCTGCGTGTTCACCTTAAGCTGGCCGCGCGTAAGCATGCGCGAAGCCAGCCCCAGGTACTCAGCCGCCTCGAGTGAGCCCTTCGCCGCGCGATAGCTGCTCGCGGCAAGATCGCGCCCCATGTCGCGCACGCGCGCATAGGTGCTTGTCTCGTTTTTAATGTGGGTTTGGATGATCTGGATCATGTTGACGTTGGGCATGTACTCGGTCAGCAAACCCTCGAGCGTCACCATGCCGCGCGCGAACATCGTCACCACGCTCGGCAGCTCAACGTCATTCTTACGCGCGAGGTTTAACAGCGAGGTCAAAAACTCGCCGATATCCAAATCCTTCAGGTCAAGGCCCGCAAAGTCAGCCACGATAAAGTCAAGATCGGACAAAAACGCTGAATGATCGAGCTCGGCCGAATCGCCACGCGTCACGGCAAAGCGCATGAGCGAATCCTTGAGCTTTGGCACGTCGCCCTCGGCCACGGCGAAAATCATGTCCTTTACGATACCGCGATCGTGGCTCGACATGCGTCCGACCATGCCCAAGTCGATAAAGTAAACGATGCCGTCCTTGAGGATGATGTTTCCCGCATGCGGGTCGGCATGGAAAAAGCCGTCATCGAGCACCTGCGTCGAGTAGTCCTCGACGATTGCGGCACCGATCTTTTCCAAGTCATAGCCCTCGGCCACCAAGCGTTCAGGATCGGCGATCGAAATGCCGTCGACGTAGTCCATAACCACCACGTGCTCGGTGCACAGGTCCAGATAGGATTTAGGGCACGTCACGCCATGAACGCTCTTATGGAACTCGTAGAAGTCGTTGAGGTTTTTGGCCTCGGCCAAAAAGTTGGTCTCCTCGCGAAACGAGGTCCACAGCTCCTCGACTACGCCGTGCAGGTCAACGAATTGATCGGTGTTGACGAACTTGGAAACGATACGCACCACCGAGCGGATGATATCGATGTCCTGTGCCATAACCTGCTGCGCACCGGGGCGCTGCACCTTGACGGCCACGTCCTCGCCCGTCACCAGACGAGCGCGGTGCACCTGCGCGAGCGATGCGCTACCAAGCGGATTGGGATCGATCGCATCGAACATCTCCCCCAGGCGCAGGCCGTATTCTTCCTCCAGGCAGCGAAGCACCACCTCGTACGGCACCGGCTCCACGTCGGAGCGCAGACGACGCAGCTCGTCGCAAAAGCGTTGCGGCAGAATCTCGGACCGGTTGGCCAGAATCTGCCCCATCTTGACGAACATGGGGCCGAGCTCCTCGAGCAGGCGGCGCAAGCGAACCGGCGTGAGGTTATCCCACACACGGTACTTTTTGACCAAGCGAACAATCTGCCCGATGCGCTCGCGGCGACCCGCCGGCGTGAGTTGGTATTCTTCATCCGGCGCCATCGCGTCGGGCTCCTCGGGGACCATATCGACAGCGCGAGGCTTCTTGCGAGCGCCCGAGACGGCGGCGTCGACCTCATCGACAACCGCCGCCTCGTCACCCAAGGAATCTAGATTGTTGTAATCGGTGGTGGAATCTGCCATCTGCGCTGCTACTCGGCCTCTTCGGTATCCTTCGCATCGTCGGGCTCAACGGACTCAACGGGCACCGAGGTCACGTTGTCCTCGACCGAATCGACGATGTCGCGCACATGGGCCAGGAAGGCCGTGCGCTCGGGGGCGGTCATGACGCGGACCCGGGCAAGGATGAGCTCGTCAAGCACGCGCTGGGCCGCGGTCTCGCCCTGCATGCCCAAGCGCTCGGTCAGATCGGAGATGGTACCGCCGGCCTGCTCGAACATGTCGGACACGCTGCGGGCGATATCGGGGGTGGCGGTGTCCTTGCGGACCTGCTCGCCCTTGGTGTTAAGGTCGTCGAGGACCTTCTTGCCGCCTTCGACAGCAACGGCGGCAGCGCCAAAGCCCACGTTAATGGCGCCGTTAACAAGCTGATCGAGTTTCATAACCATGGTTGTCTCCAATCACAAACAACTGCATTGGCGTTCTTGTACCCAAGATTGAGCGAAAGCGACAAAGCGTTTTAGCGCTATTCGATCGACGGGAAATCCCTACCTCACGTTGTCGTTCATCGCGAAGGAGTTCTTCATGGCACAGCTCGTGGTGTAGAGCACCTTGCCCAACAGGGCATCGGTCTCCACGCGCACGAGCTCGGCAAAGGCCTCGTTGGCGCGTGCAAGCTCGGCAGGCACCTCGGCCTCAGGCAGAGCGGCTACGGCAGCATCGACGTCATGGATCTGCTTGTGGCCCATGCCACCGACCTTCTCCTGATAATCCTCGACCGCGCGACCGCACTCATGGAAGCGGACGTCGGCCAGCGCGCCGATCAGGCGGTTGGCCCAGTAGAAGTTTTCGGACGTCACGCGAGCCTGCGTGTCGGCATAGTACTCGGGCATGGTCTCGACGTTGGCGTACAGCGGAACCAGCGCGTTAAACGAGTTGGAGCCAAAGGCCATCCACTGCACGGCGCGGAAGGCCGGCTGCGCATAGGGGCGCAGCTGCAACACGGCAAGCTGGCTGTTGCGATTGATGCCGATGGGGCGATAGGCGCCACGCGTAGCGGGCGTGCCCTTGCTGCCGTAGCAGTCGTACTCCGTGCCCTGGTAGTGGCTCGAAAGCACGTACTTGATGTCCTCGATGGTCACCTTGCGCTCGGGCACACGGCTCCAGGGGATGTCGTCGCTCTCGGGCGTGTAGTCGGCCTCGGGACCATCCCACACGTCGCTGGGGTTGAGGCAGCGCTGCATGTACCAGGCGCGCGGCGTGTTGTAGACATGGTCGCTGTCGCTGTGCGAGCCAAAGGCCTCGCGCGGGTTAAAGACCGTCGCCGGACCGTCGCCCTCAACGCCCAGCGTCAGGTCCAGATGCCACTCGGCCATCCAGGCGCGCAGGTCGGCCGAGCACATGTGGTCGGCCTGGGCGCCCTCAGCGTCATCCAGGTCAAAGCTGTCGATACCCAGCTGGTTGGGCATGGTCACATAGGCGTCGTCAGGCACGCGCTTGGCAATCCAGTGGTGGCCGCCGATGGTCTCGAGCCACCAGATCTCGTCCACGTCGCTAAAGGCGATGCCGTTGTTCTCGTAGGTGCCGAAGCGCTCGAGCAGGTCACCCAGAATGCGTACGCCGTCGCGGGCGGACTTGGCGTACGGCAGAACCAGGGTCACCATGTCCTCCTCGCCCAAGCCACCGGACTGTGCCGGAACATATCCGTCCTCGCCCTCGTTGCCCTTGGCGGGCACATAGTCCACGAGCGGATCGGCACCGCGGACGCGCTCGTTGGTGGTGAGCGTCTCGGTTGCGGACATGCCAACATTGAGCTCGTTGAATCCGGCCTCGGCCCAAATACCGTGACCGGGAACGACGTCGGGGACGCTCGTGTAGCGCATGGGATTGTCGGGCAACTCAACGGTCAGGTGGCTCAGGACGCTCGTGTAGACACGCGGCTGCTCGTCGGGATGCACCACGCGCATGCGCTTGGGCTCAAACACCCCGTTGGACGAGTCCTCGTTGCGGGCGACAAGCGTCGACCCGTCGTAGCTTGCGTTTTTACCGACCAGAATCGTTGTGCACGGCATGCGCATCCTCCTTGAGCGAAGAAATCAAACGGCAACAGTGTATCGCTTCGGCGCAAAAAGGGCGAAACCACGGCACCAGCAACCCCTGTGGTCAAAAAATGCCAAATATGAGTACTGTCACTAATTTAGTAACAGCAATTTTGCTACGCATGGGTGTCGGAAGTCTACATTTGTTCAAAAATTAGATGATGTAATTCCCCATAGGTCCAATAAAATAGGCTCTCTATCGATAATAAATATCGTTAGAGAGCCAAATTAACCTAAAATATATGTGACTATCTTGGCAACACTACTCATATTTGGCATTTTTTGTCCACGGGGTATAGAACTAACCCCTCAAACAGCTTCAAAACGCCTATTTCGATGCGCGCTCGGCCGCTTCGATCACGTGTTTGGCGAGAATCGCCGTTGTCACGGCGCCCACGCCGCCCGGCACGGGGGTGATGGCGCCAACAACCGGCTCCGCAGCATCAAAATCGACGTCGCCGACCAGCTTGCCGGCGGCCTCGTCCCAGTTAATGCCCACATCGATGATCGTCTGGCCCTCGCGAACCGCGTCCGCACCAATCGTGCGCGCGCGTCCAACGGCCGCAACCACAATATCAGCCGCACGGCACTCGGCAGCAAGGCCGCGCGTATGCGTATGGCACGTCGTCACGGTCGCATTGCGCGCCGTAAGCATTGCGGCAACAGGACGCCCGATCACCAGCGAGCGCCCGACCACAGCAACCTTAGCTCCATCCAGCTCAACGCCGTAATGATCCAGCAAAGCAAGCACGGC
Organism: uncultured Collinsella sp.; assembly: GCA_937950325.1. Classification (GTDB taxonomy): domain Bacteria; phylum Actinomycetota; class Coriobacteriia; order Coriobacteriales; family Coriobacteriaceae; genus Collinsella. The sequence continues at coordinate 58,850 of CALFDJ010000036.1, read as the reverse complement.
TTCGGCTGTACAGGGGGCAAAACCCTCGCCGCGCCCCGAAAGCGTGGTGAGCAGCGAAGCCGGCGTCATGGAGTCAACGTCCTTGGCGGGATCGAGCGCTGCGGCGACGGCGTTCTCGTCAAGGCCGGCGGGCAGCGGGCGGAACATCAGGCAGCCATGAACAGCCGAATCGGTATTGATGTCCTCGATGGCCGTCAACAGCTCGTCCTGCGAAACATCGGCGGAAAGCAAAACGCGACGAGCCTCAATCCCCACTTTTTCGCAGCGCTTGAGGGCACCGCGCTCGTAGGACAGGTCGTCCTCGCGCTCGCCCACACGAACGATGGCCAGCGTCGGTACAACACCGCGCTCGCGCAGGGCTGCACAGCGAGCAGCAAGTTCCTCGGTCAAAGCGCGAGCAACGGGAGCACCCTTCAGCAGTTCAGCCATGGCTATCCTCTCTTCCTTGCAGCGTCGGAGGCGCGGCGCGCCAGCGCATCGGCGCGCGGCAACCATGTGTCGAGCAACTCATCACACGCCGTCTCGAGCTCCTCAGCACGAACGCGATCTTTCATAGACGTGGTGTTCGCAAAGAGCGTCAAGCTCGCGCCCTGCATAGCGGCACGGCAGAACACGGCGCCGCACGCCACATCGGACAGCAGCTGACGCGAACCCTTGTCGGCCATGTCCTCGAGCAGCGCCAGCGCACGCCCGCAGGCATCTATAATGCGATACGGCGGCATAGCGGCCACATGCAGCGCATCCTGAATCGCGGTCGCTCGAGCCGGATCGTCACGCGGAATACCGTACGCCGTGGACACCTGCCCGTAGGCACGAACGTCCTCGGCGACTAGACCCACAAGTTCCTGCGCCAACTCATCCGCCTGGGCAAACGCGCGCGTCAGATCGTCGGCGCGATCGGCAAGCGCAGGGTTTGTCGCCCCATAGCGAGCAACCATCCCGCAAAGCGAGGCGCCCAGTGCACCTACAAAGGCGCTCGCGCTACCGCCGCCGGGAACCGGCTCGCGTGCGGCAAGCGCCTCGGCAAAACCGCGACAGGTTTTATCCATCATCTCTTGGCTCATACGCACACGCACCTTCAAGTCATATATATCGGTCGGGCGGCCGACGTCGGCCGACCGCATCGATCACGTAATGGTGCTAAGTCTAGCCCATAAGTACGCGAGCGTCAGCGCACCTGGCCATCGCGGATTTCTATGACGAACGATAGGCGTCGGCACCGCAAACATGGGACACATGGCCCACCTTTCGAGACTTCCGGACGTCAAAAACTGAGGCATATCTATAAACAAGGAACCTGTTGGGGCAACGCCCACGCACGCGCGCCCCATTAAATCAACGGGCACCTCACCCCGGGGAGGGCCGACAGCATCGGCCCTCCCCTCTTTTGCGACCGCACATATTGCCACTTGTCGGCGCAATTCCAGCCCCCAGAATGGGACACATGGCCCACCCTAGCGAGCCGTCCACGCGTACAGTAAAGGCAGGTAATCCATGGACGATTACAGATCGAGGAGGACACGACCATGAAAAAGAAGGCCTTTGCGATTCTCACCCTCTGCATCAGTCTCTTTGCCGCGGTTGCCCTGGTGGGTTGCGGCGGCAGCGGCGGCGCTACCGGCAGTGGCGGTGGCGGCGGCGCAGAAAAGCCAGCCGTGGATATGAGGACCGACTTCATTTGGTTTAAGGTCGAGGTTCCCGAGGGCGTCGAGATTACCGACGTTGCCGGCGACACCGCCGACAGGGCCCAGTTTAAGTTCACCGAGAGCGAGCACGCCAGTGATCGCTTCATCCCCGTCTTCGACTCTGACAAGAACGCCGACGAGCTGTTCGACTACGAGGCAAAGTGGAATGCCAGCTTTGAGTGGACCGAGAATGACCCCGTCAAGTACAACGGCAAGACCTGGCGCAACGCTTCCTACACACACTCGGGCGGCGTGACGACCGAGTACTTCACCGACGTTGACGGTGGCAGCGTGTATGTGCGCATCGACAACGTCGAGGAGCACAAGGACGCCGTCGAGACCATGATGAAGTCTCTGGAATTTGCCGACGACATCGCCGAGGCCAAGACCGAGGCCATGGACGTCAAGCTCGACGATATCGAGATCAAGCGCTAAGTAACTGGCGAGCGCAGCGGGAAACACGGGCGCAGTGCTAACAAGCGGCGGTACCCCAGCGCTTCGTACCCAGGGAGGGCCGGTAAACCGACCCTCCCTTTCTTATGCCGGTAGCCAACGAACGCGAGGATGCCGGACGCCGGAACCGCTCCAAATGTAGCAACAGTACGAAAACGACAAGCACCCCAACACGTCCGCCCGCCGATTTATTGCGCCGCGAAGACAATTAAACCAGCATCTTTAAACATCTGAGCAGTATAGTGACCAAAACTATCGCATAACCGCACTCTACGAATGGAGAAGTTATGACCGAACACCACGCCATCAGCCGCCGAGCATTTACGTTGGGCCTTGGACTCGCGGCGTTGTCGCCACTTGCAAGCCTGCCCGAAACCGCGGCATTGGGCATTGGCCCACGAGCGGCATTTGCAGACGACGCTGCCACAGCGTCGGTCAGCCTCGACAATTTCGTCATTCGCCTTCGCCCCGCGGGCTATTTTCGCACCGCAAGCGTTAACGAAGACGGCAACGTCATCGGCAACGTCTGCCATCTGTTTAATGACGGCACATCCAGCAAGCTCATCCTTGAGAACGTAACGACCAAGAATGACGATACAAACTGATATGCTATCCGCACCTTGCTCAATTTCGAAGAGCATAAAAAGACGGGCTACAGCATTTGGTCGGTCGATGGCGACTCGGACAAAGACGGAAAGGTCATCCACGTATGGAGTGGCGAGCATGACGGCAAGCCCAGCCGCTCTTTTGCGTTCGAGCGTCAATCAAACGGAACCTATATCATCCGAGACCGCACGGTCGAGAAAGAAACCGAGAAAAAAGACATTAAGTACCTGGCAATAGAATCGAACGGCGAAGACCAGGACAACAATAAGATCTGTCATAAGAGTAAGAGTAAGAGCATTCCGTGGGAGCTCGAACTTATCGGTTACGACATGAAAAAGAACGATGCCACGGTTAGCAGCCTCGACTGGATTACGTACAGCAGCTACGTCGACGGACCATGTTGGATGAAATACGTCGAGGACAACAAGTTCCTCGACGAGCTGAGCATCCCGGGCACGCACGATTCGGGCACCTGCAGCGTGGACAACGACACTGAGCCCCAATCCTCGCAAGTAAAATGCCAGCAGGATTACATTCCCACGCAGTTGCTCGAAGGCATTCGCTATTTTGATATCCGGCTCGGAAAGGGCGACAACCCTGGCATCGACCATGGGATGTACTACCTGCTCAAAAAAGACGCGTACTTTTTGCATCTTTCCGATGTCATAGGCTACTTCAAAACGTTTTTGAACGAAAACCCGACAGAAGCGCTCATCATGCTTGTATCACGAGGCAACGACGAGGCTACCGACGAAAGTGTTACGACGGCTTTCGCCAAGGTTTTGGACGACAACCCCAAACTGTTCTATACGTCGAGCCGCGTTCCCACACTGGGCGAGGTGCGCGGAAAGATCGTTCTGCTGCGTCGATTTAGGCTCGCCGGCGACAGCGTAAGCGGCCACACGTGGGGACTCGACCTCACCGAATGGGATAACAAAATCGCAGTGCACACCGACAGTAGCTCCATGTGCCTCGTCCAAAACGCGCAGGGCTTTGAAGCCGCGGGGGAAACAGGCGACAAAGAGCCCTATTGCACCAAGGTATACGCCCAGGACAAGTACAAACTCACGGGAACCGACAAGCTCAGCTGGGTCGATAATGCGCTGAAGGAAACGACCGGACGCACGCGCAACGAGGTAGATGTCGAGGACGATAACGGGGCCAAGGAGAAAGTCCTGGAGCGTTGCTGGTCTATCAACTACACCAGCTGCACGGGCTTGTCGCACGGAGGCAATCCTTTTACCTCGGCACGAGTAGTCAACGAGCATCTGTATAAGAGCCCGTACATCAATCCCAGCGGCATCGAGGATACAAAGTCAGATTACCTCAAGCACATTGGCATCATCGCATCCGACTTTGTTGATGCGGCGCTGGCCCGGAGCATCTATCAGCGCAATTACGATACGGAGCACAAGCAGACGGCTTCGTACTATCTCCCGTACTATCTCCCGACCCGCATGCGCATGACGTACGGCGACTCGCTGAGCGATGCCTCATTCCAGGATGGCAAGACCGTTGGCGAGGGTCATTTCCGCCTCGTTAACAGCAGCAACGTACTCAACGTGGCCGCTTCTGGCAGCGCGTTTGCCATCGAATACGTGGATGTCGACGCCCTGGGCAACGAGACCGCTACAGGACTGCAGGGCTTCGTGCCCATCGATATCGATCCGCTCGCGCTGACGCCCCATTTTGAGGGACTCGAAGGCCTTAAGGCCGGCGAAGACGTGCGCGCCAAGATTGCGGCATCACTCGAGGGCAAGCTCGAAACCGACGCCTGCACCGCCCAGCTCGAGTTTGTGCACGACGCGGACGGCGCTCCGGGCACGGCAATGGCCGAGGGCGAGGCATTTGCCGCGGGGACGTATTGGGTGCGTGCGAAAGGTCTGTTGGGCGACGCGGCGCAAAACTACACGCTTGCCACCGACGGAGCCGCAAGCTTTACCGTAGCGGCCTCGGGCAGTGCGGGCGGCACCGGCAGCGGCAACGGCACCAACGCGAGCAGCACCGACAAGAACGGCAAGGACAACAAGGGCAAGGGCTCGGGCGGAAAACTCGCCGACACGGGCGATGGCTCCGGCATTGCCGCCGGGCTCGCCGCTGCCGCCGTGGCGACGACGGTCGCCGGCGCAGCGATGCTTGCAAATGACCGCGAAAACGCTGGGGACGATAGCGAATAGGCAAGCCGGCCCTTTTAGACACATCGACTCAATCGGGGGCGCAGGATACCGTTCTGCGCCCCGATTTTCACCTTGGCCCAAACGTCGCCATAGGCTACATCACCATGTTCAGCGCGTTAACAAACTCCTGGGCCTTCGCACGGCTGCTCAGGCTAAAGACGCAAGCAGTCAACAGTCGATTGCGCAGAAAAACATCGCGGCCCTTGATTCTATTGACGCCCGTAATGTCCTTAAGATAGACAATCTCGGTGTGCTTGCCGCCGAAAGTGTCCTTCTTGAGCACCTCAATACGGTTGGGGTAGATCTTAACGTCTTTAAACCTACCCGAACCTTTGTCCTGGAACAGCAGCGTGTTGTTGTCCATACGCGTCACTCCCGCGGGGTTCGCTAAAACTGCCTCTATGGTCACATTTTAACCACCGCAAGGCTCCCATGCGAAGGTGCCAGACAACATAGCAATTCGTGTCCGCGCGAGGCTTTAAACTAAATGCGTTAAAGATGCATTCCACAAGAGGAAAGTGGGGCGACAGTGATGGGTGAACTAGTAAACCGTGGAGAATCGGCAATCGTGCCCGAAGGTTTTTACAAGCAGGTCTCCTCGATTCTCAACGCCGCTCGCGACAAGGCCTATACCGCCGTTAACTTTGCGATGGTTGAGGCATATTGGGAGATCGGCAAGAGTATTGTTGATGAACAGGGCGGAGAGGAGCGCGCCAAGTATGGCGATGCACTGATCGACGAACTTGCCGTTAGATTGACTAAGGATTTTGGCAGAGGCTTCAACGCCAGAAGCTTAAGATACATGCGTCAGTTTTATCTTGCGTTCCCAATCCGGAACGCGCTGCGTTCCGAATTGAATTGGACACATTACCGCAGGTTATCGCGTATAACCGACCCTGATGCTCGAACATGGTACATGAACGAATGCGCCGATTCTCGTTGGAGCACGCGTCAGCTCGAACGCCAGATCAACACCATGTTCCGCGAGCGCCTACTTGCCAGCAAGGACAAGGAGGCCGTCACCCAGGAAATCCAAAAGAGCGCCCCGGCTCGTCGCCCCGAGGATATCATCCGCGACCCATATGTACTGGAGTTTTTAGGTTTCTCGGACGATACTGCGTTTCGCGAGAGCGATCTAGAGCAGGCGCTCATCACGCATCTTCAGAAGTTCCTGCTGGAGCTTGGCCGTGGCTTCGCTTTCGAGGCGCGCCAAAAGCGCATCACCTTTGATGGGCGCCATTTCTATATTGACCTTGTTTTTTACAACTATCTGATGCGCTGCTTCGTGCTCATCGACCTTAAGACGGACGACCTTACGCACCAGGACCTGGGCCAGATGCAAATGTATGTGAACTACTACACGCGCGAGCTCATGAACGAAGGCGACAATCCACCCATAGGCATCGTGCTCTGTGCGGACAAAAGCGATTCGATCGTCGAGTACACGCTGCCCGAAGACAACGACCAAGTGTTTGCCGCCAAATACCTGCCGTATCTTCCAAGCAAGGAAGAGCTGGCGCGCGAACTAAGCGCCGAGTACCGCGCCATCAACGAAGCGACTAATGGCGAAACGCAAGGGTAGCAGCACATTGCGACCGAAACCACCGCAGCCGTCGCAGGCGCACTCGCGGTTGCGACGCACGCTACGAAACAATACCGGTCATGGACGCCGGCAACGACATTCCAGCCGTGGCTGGCGAGCGTGACCCGACAGGCAAAGACGCGGCCTTCGTCTGATGTGGATCCATTGGTTGCCACAGAAAAGGGCCGGTTGCAGCCGGCCCTTTAGACGATAGCACCTGCGTTGTCCGCGCTTCCAAAGTTGACCGACTGAGGAGCGGGTTCCGCGGCACACCTTGATTTTATCCGGTGGGGCGGCTCTTTTGCAGCCGCCCCACTGTTTATTTACATCTGGCACCCTCAAACAATCAGACGGCAGCCCGCACTCCTGAGAGCTGCCCCGCACCCCCGGCCATCACCTTACGGCAACAACCGGCACTACTCCCCTACTTCCCAAATAGCGCACCCAGCAGACCGCGGCGTTTGGGCTTTTCTTCTCGGTATGAACCCTCGGCAACCGCTGCAACCTGGCGCGGTTGCTCGTCGCCTCCGCGGCGCACGATCTGGTACAGGAACGGCGATTTAACGTATTTAACCTCGACGGGCATGGCGTGCACGGTGCTCTCGCCGGACAGATGCAGGCTCGGGTTGAGCGGCGCCACCACATGCGTTTCGCGCTTGTCACTAAACACCACCGCAGCCGCGCGGCCCGTCTGGCCATTTACAGCAATGCGCACCTGCTCGCCATCGCGGCTGTCCGTCGCCGGACGATCGACAAAGTAGACCGGCACCATTACCAGGCCGTCCTTATGCTTGCGGGCCTTGCGCGCCCAGGTGCGGATGCTCTTTTTATTGAGCCCCAGTACCGCCTCGGCGTCGTTGCCCGCAACGTCGAGCGCCAACTTATCAATGACCACCTGGTCCTTGGTAGACGCATCGACGGAGACGACGCGGAAGTCGCCTTCCTGCATGGCGGGATCGAACGGACCGACCTTGGCAAAGTCCCACGGCTCCAAAATGCCCATGAGGCGAACGTCCAGGTAGTTTGCCCTGGGGTATGCCCAGTCGAGCACCTCGTAGTACACCAAGGTCTCCTTGCTCAGGCCCTTGCCCGGGAAGCTCGCCATCATGCGCAAGTCCGCCAGCGCCATGGGGAAATAGAAGAGCATCATGTCGTTTTGGATCGCGTCTTCCACGTCGTGCCCGGCAAAGGCATCCGGATACTGGCGCACCAGCTGCAGCGCGTTGGCACGTGCCTGCTGCGGCGAGATTTCGCAGGGAATACCCTGCTCGGGCACATACTCCGCACCAACGCCCATGGTCAGGCGCTTGCTAAACGTCCCCGGCTTGAGCAGGTCCGCAATGCCGATCTTATTGCCGCAGGACGGGCACTCAAACACACGCTGCGTTGACTCGCCCTCAAAGGACGCTCCGCAGAAGGGGCAAGGAATGCTCACATGCGTGGCCTCTTGGAACTCCTGCGCCGTGCCGCGATCCTCCCACAGCAGATGTTCCAGGACCGACTGATTGCGCCAGTGCGCATTGAAGAAATACCAGTCCGGGTCCTCCGGGCGCTCGAGTTGCGACACATGCGTGAGTTTGAGCAGTCCATCCATCACCGTCAACGGCGTATGGCGAATACCCAAAGCGCTCTTGGGCTCTCCGGCGTCCGCCTGCCACGGAACCACCGTGCCGCAATAGGCGCACTCAAAGCTGCGCTTAGCCTGGTGCGAGTACATAGGGCCGCCGCAGTTTTGACATTTAATGGCAAACATCTCGTCCATGGAAACGTCCTCCTTTGCACAAAGCTGTCGACATTAAGTATGTCGAGCAAACAGGCACATGCCCATACCCATGTGGCCCAAAATGGACCAGCCAGGCAGACGAGAAGGCTCGCTCGTTAGCACCGGCAGACTATTGCTGCATTTTCTGAGCATCGGTGCACGGCGCCCCCGCGCGAGCTACACTATCCCCTTAAACATGATTGTGAGGACGACCGCCATGCTATTTGTAAATCGGCTGGTACATACGCTTGTTCCCGGCAGCGAGAGCGAGCCGGTCGATGCATCTTGCCGCACCAACGCGGGCTTTTCCGCAAGCCTCGTCTGCATTGGCCTCAACATCACCCTGTGCCTGGCCAAGGGCATCGCGGGCCTGCTCGCCGGCTCCGTCTCCCTCATCGCCGATGCTTTCAACAACCTCTCCGATGCCTCGAGCAACATCGTGAGTCTGCTCGGGTTCCGCCTTGCCAGCCGCCCGGCAGACGAAGGCCACCCCTATGGCCACGGTCGCTATGAGTACCTAGCCGGCCTGTTCGTCGCCGTCCTGGTTTGCGCCGTCGGCATCAATCTGATCCTCGAGTCGGTCACTAAGATCATCAAGCCTTCCCCCACTGCATATTCGGTGCTCTCCTTAGCCGCCCTCGTCTTGTCCATGCTCGTTAAGCTCTGGATGGCCGCGTTTAACCGCACGCTGGGCGACCGCATCGACTCGGAGACGCTCATCGCCACAGCACAGGACTCCAAAAACGACGTCATTACCTCGGGCTCGGTCTTGGTGGCGGCGCTTATTTCGCAGACGACCGGCTTTGACCTCGATGGCTGGGCAGGCCTGGGTGTGGGCATCTTCATCTGCATCAGCGGCATGGGCCTAGTGCGCGACGCCATCAGTCCGTTGCTGGGGCAAGCGCCCGACCCCAAGCTCGTCCAGGCAATCCGCGACAAGATCATGTCCTATCCGCAGGTCTTGGGCACACACGACCTGATGGTGCACGACTACGGCCCCGGCCGTCAGTTTGCCAGCGCCCACGTAGAGATGCCCGGCGAGGGCGACGCGTTTGAGCACCACGAGATCCTGGACACCATCGAGCACGACATCAAGCGCCAGATGGGTATTGGCATCACGCTGCACTGCGACCCCATCGCCACCACCGGCGACGACCTGCGCGGCTGGGTCAAGCGCGGCGTCATGCAGATCGATCCCGCGCTCTCCATCCACGACCTGCACGAGCACGACGGGTTCGTTTCGTTTGACCTGGTGCGTCCCGACGGCTTTGACATATCCGACGAGGAGCTGCTGGAGCTCGTCACGCGCATCGTGCACGAGCGCCGGCCCGATGTCTCGTGCGTCGTCACATTTGACTCGGGCTTCAGCTCGCCCGAGCGTCCGGCCGAGCAGTTGTAGCCCGCTTAACAGCTAGTTTCCCTGCGCGCCCGAGATGCCGTTTTGCAGGGCATCCCAGGCGTTCGTTGCCATATCGCCCAGGCTCTGCGCGGTATCGCCGAGATTCTGAGCCGTGTCACCCAGCTCTTGGGCCTTATCCCCAAGCTCCTGTGCCTTGTTGCTCAAGTCCTCCAGCGTATTGGAACTCGAGCTGTCGGTACCGCTTTGGCCGTCGGACGAGTTGCCCGAGCCATTCTTGTGCGTGAGTTGAATTTCGAGGTTGCCGTTGTCGTTATAGTAGGCAGAAGTAACGACCCAGTTGGAATCGACGACGGGCGTTGAGCCATCATCAGTCAGGACCACGGCATTCGAAAGATCGGCGCCGCGCGACTTGAGGAGCTTCTTGGCGTTGGACCAGTACTGCCCCGGGATATCGCTCAGATCGACGGTGCTAGACGAGGCGGACTCGGTTTGCTCGGCAGCGGTATCGGCCGTTGAACTCCCTCGCTTGTTGAGCATGCCCGACACGATGGCAAACACAATCGAGAGGGCAAAGAAGATCGCCAGCACGATGAGGATCTTCTTGATCACGCTCGACGAACGCGACGGCTTCCTCTCCTCGTCCTCGCCATATTGCGGAATCGACTTGGGGTACTCGCGATACGGCTCGCGCGACTCGTAGCGAGGCTGCGCCGTGCGAGGCATATACGTCGTCTGCTGAGGCTGCGGAATGGGATTCTGCGGCAGGCTGTCATAGGAATTCGGCGTCGAGGCAGCATAAGAATCCTGCGGCGCGTAATCAAACGGATCCGGAGCTGCGTTGCCATAGGGGCCTTGCGAAGATGCAGCGTAAGAATCCTGCGCCGTGTCGCCATAGCCCATAACCCGGGTGGGCTCGGCAGAAGGCTGCGTCGCGGCGGGGTCGGTATAACCGGGGTTGGGAACAGCGCGGGTCGCATCGGCACTATCGCCAGCCTGCGCGGAACCGTAGCCGCCCATCACGGTTGTCTTGTCCTGATCCATGCAACGATTCCTTTCCGTCGCGCGTGAGCCTCAAGTTATCCATGCATTCTACCCGCGCAAAAGCCTATGATGGGCAGAGTCCGTCGGTATCTACAAGACATGCGCGGGCCTAAGGATCAAAAAGCCCCGCCGGGCCTTGTGGGCACGGCGGGGCGGGCTAGCAGCTATGAGCAGCGAGCTTAGAACAGGCCGGTGATGTTGCCGTCGTTGTCGACGTCGATGTTCTCAGCCGCGGGGACCTTGGGCAGGCCCGGCATGGTCAGAACACTGCCGGTCAGTGCGACCACAAAGTGGGCACCGGCGGAAACCTTGAGCTCACGCACCGTGATGCGGAAGTTCTCGGGAGCGCCCAGGGCCTTGGCGTTGTCGCTAAAGCTGTACTGCGTCTTGGCGACGCACACCGGCAGGTTGCCAAAGCCGTTCTCGCGCAGCTCGGCGAGCTGACGCTTGGCAGCCGGCGTAAAGTCGACGCCGTCGGCACGGTAAACCTTGGTGGCGACGGCCTCGAGGGCATCGGCAACATCGGCGCCGTCCTCGTAGGCAAACTTGAGCTCGCTCGGCTGCTCAATCAGACGCATGACCTCATCGGCCAGCTCGAGCGCGCCCTCGCCGCCCTTGGCCCAGACCTCGGAAAGCTTAACGTTGACGCCGAGCTTCTGGCACTCGGACTCGATGAGTGCAAGCTCAGCCTCGGTGTCCGTCGGGAAGCGGTTGATGGCGACCACGCAGGGCAGACCATAAACGTTCTGGATGTTGTCGACATGACGCAGCAAGTTGGGCATGCCAGCCTTGAGTGCCTCGAGGTTCTCCTCGTTGAGGTCGGCCTTGGCGACGCCACCGTTGTACTTAAGCGCACGAGCGGTCGCGACGACCACGACGGCGCTGGGGCGAACGCCCGTCATGCGGCACTTGATGTCGAGGAACTTCTCGGCACCCAGATCGGCACCAAAGCCGGCCTCGGTAATGGCAACATCGCCAAAGCGCATCGCCATACGCGTGGCCATGATAGAGTTGCAGCCGTGGGCAATGTTGGCGAAGGGACCGCCGTGGACAAACGCGGGCGTGCCCTCGAGCGTTTGCACCAGGTTGGGCTTGAGCGCGTCCTTAAGCAACGCGGCCATGGCACCCTGGGCCTTAAGGTCGCGGGCACGGACGGGCTCGCCGGCAAAGCTATAGCCGACGACAATCTCGCCCAAGCGTTCCTTGAGGTCGCTGATGCTCGTAGACAGGCACAGAATTGCCATGACCTCGGAGGCAACGGTGATGTCGAAGCCGTCCTCGCGCGGCACACCTTGGGCCTTACCGCCAATGCCATCGATAACATGGCGCAGCTGACGGTCGTTCATGTCGACAACGCGCTTCCAGGTGATGCGCTTAACGTCAATACCGAGCTGATTGCCCTGCTGGATATGGTTATCGAGCATGGCGGCCAGCAGGTTGTTGGCAGCACCGATGGCATGGAAGTCGCCGGTAAAGTGCAGGTTGATGTCCTCCATGGGAATGACCTGGGCCCAACCGCCGCCAGCGGCACCGCCCTTGACGCCAAAGACGGGACCGAGCGAAGGCTCACGCAGGGCCACGGCGCTCTTGATACCGCGACGACGCAGGCCATCGGCCAGACCGATGGTCGTGGTGGTCTTGCCCTCGCCCGCGGGCGTTGGGTTGATAGCGGTCACGAGGACGAGCTTGGCCTGGTGATCAGTCGGCTCGTTGAGCAGTGAATAGTCGACCTTAGCCTTGTCGAAGCCGTACGGAATAAGGTGCTTAACGTCGACGCCGGCGTTCTTGGCCACCTCGGTAATAGGCAGCGGCGTGACAGAACGTGCGATTTCGATGTCAGTAGGCATGGGCGGTCCTTTCGTTACCGAATGAGAAAAAGACCAATTCAGCATAGCACGGGCGCGCAATAGTAAAACGCCCATAACCGATGAACGGCGATATGTTTACCCGATGCCCAGCGATAGTCCAACAGCCCGCCAAAACAAAACGCCCTAAACGGTAGGTTCAATCCCCAGGTGCTCAAAGGTGCGGAGGGTTGCCTGACGGCCCTGCGGCGTACGAATCATCAATCCGCACTGCAGCAAATAGGGCTCATAGACATCCTCGAGCGTGCCCGGGTCCTCGCCCACCGCGCTGGCAAGGGTCGTAAGTCCCACGGCGCGACCGGAGAACGTCTTGGCGAGCGTCTCCAAAATGCGAATATCCATCCAGTCCAGACCGAGCTCGTCGATCTCGAAGAACTCGAGCGCCTGGCGACAGATATCGAGCTCGATGGGGCCGTTGCCGCGCACCTGTGCGTAATCGCGCACGCGCTTGAGCAGACGGTTGGCAAGACGTGGCGTGCCGCGCGAACGCGAGCCGATCTCGAGTGCACTGGGATGGTCGATCGTCACGCCCAGGATAGTCGCCGAGCGCGTCACAATCTGCGCGAGCTCCTCGATCGTGTAGTAATCCAGGCGATATGAAATGCCAAAGCGGTCGCGCAACGGGCCGGTCAACATGCCTGAACGGGTCGTTGCCGCCACCAGCGTAAACTTGGGGATATCCAAGCGAATCGAGCGCGCCGCCGGACCCTTGCCAATCACGATATCGAGGGCAAAGTCCTCCATCGCGGGGTACAGGACCTCCTCGACCGAACGGTTGAGGCGGTGGATCTCGTCGATAAACAGCACATCGCCCGGCTGCAAGTTAGTAAGGATGGCCGCCAGGTCGCCCGTGCGCGCGATGGCAGGGCCACTCGTGGTCTTGATCTGAGCGCCCAGCTCGTTGGCGATAACGGTGGCCAGCGTGGTCTTGCCCAGGCCCGGAGGACCCGAGAAGATCACGTGGTCGAGCGTCTCGCCACGGCTCTGCGCCGCTTCGATCAACACGCGCAGGCTCTGCTTGATGTGCTCCTGGCCGCAGTAATCGTCCAGGCGCTGAGGGCGCAAAGTGCGGTCGACATCGAGATCCTCGGCCGTCAGCTCCGAGCCCACCATGCGCTCGCCGTGCGCCATGGATGCCGCCGGCGAGTTACCGGGCGTCGCCCACAAGTCCTGAGAGTCATCGGCTTCCCACATCACGCATCCATTCCGAGTCGCTTAAGCGCCGCGCCGAGCAGATCCTCGACACGCATATTCTGCCCATCATACCCGCTCAGGGCAACATCGGTCTCCTGCGGGCTAAAGCCCATGGAAAGGAGTGCCGCACGGGCATCGTCGATCGCCGAGGGAGCGGCAGCGGGCACGGGCATCGCAACCTGTCCGGGAATCACGTCGACCGGCACAAAGCCTTTATCCTTGGCAAAGGTGCTCTTGAGTTCCAGGATCAGGCGCTGAGCTGTCTTTTTGCCCACACCGGGTACCTTGGCCATGCCCTTGTCGTCCTCGGCCATCACCAGCGAATACAGCTGCCCCACGGTATAGGTGGAAAGCACGGCGAGCGCCAAGCGCGGGCCAACGCCCGAGACGGACACGAGCCGATCGAACATCGTGCGCTCATCCTTGGAGGAAAAACCGAAAAGTGTCATGGCGTCCTCGCGCACCTGCATACGCGTATAGAGGCGGACCTCGCCGCCGGGCGTCGGCAACGTGGCCGCAGTGCTGCCCGAGATGCCGAGCTCAAAGCCAACGCCCGACACATCGACGACAGCAGAGCTCATCGTGGCCTCGACAAGCGTTCCATGGAGCTGGGAAATCATCAGTATCCGGTTCCTCTCTGTTGATAGAACTCGCCACCGGTGAGGGCGCGGGTGCGGCTGAGGTTTACGTGGCAGATGGCGCAGGCCAGGGCATCGGCGGCATGGTCGGGATGCGGGTCGTGGTCGAGCTGCGTGAGCGTGCGTACCATGTAGGCGACCTGTCGCTTGTCCGCGGCGCCGGTGCCCACCACAGCCTGTTTGATCTGCATGGGCGTGTACTCGCCAATCTCGAGCGCGCACTCCGAAAGCGCCACAAGCGCAGCACCGCGGGCATGCGCCGTGGGGATGGCCGAACGAACGTTGGCGCCAAAGTAGATGCTCTCGACAGCAGCTGTGTCGGGCCGATAACGCTCGACGACATCCTTAAGGTCACGGGCGATATGCGACAGGCGCACCGCGAGCGGGCTGCCCGCGCTGGTCTCGATGCAACCGTAGGCACGGCAGCGAACCTCGCCACGCCGCTCCTCGATAATCCCCCAACCCGTATGAGCCAAACCGGGGTCAATGCCCAAGATAACCAAGCCGACCTCCCCTCGCCACAAGCACAGCGCAAGACAAGGCCCCGCGCATCATTCACGAACGTCTGTTCTAGAATAACACAACGGGGCCAAGATGCTCAGTTGAAGTGTCGGGGTTGGAAGCGAATCCTATCCCATAGTTAGTTCTGCGAGAAAAAGGGGAACTGCCTCGGATCCACCGGCGGATGCGGCATCGGACCACCCTGGGGACTACCTTGCGAGCCGCCCTGACCGCCCATCATCTTATCGATGGCGTCCTGAACCTCGCCCTCGAACTTTTTCATTCCCTCATGCAAACGACGCTGACCGTCCTCAGAGCGCAGCTCCTCCATCTGCTCGGGCGAAATACCCAGTAGCTCGCCCAGCACGCCCATCATCTCGTTTCGCACGCGCTCGCTCGTATCCTCGTCAGCAAAACGGCGCACCTCGGCGCGCGCCAGCGAATCGACCGTCATACGCTCCTTGCCGTTAAGCCCCAGGTCGGACCACGCGAGCATATACGGCCAGGCACGCTCGGCAAACGAACGGGCCGAGACGATCGGCGCCGTCGGCAGCATGCGGCGGGCGGCCTCGCCCTGACGCACGAGCATCAGCAGCAGCGAGCAGGCCTCAGGCTTGCCAGCGGCCATCGGGATGTCGTCGAAGGGTCGGCTGCGGTCCACGTGCGCCTCGAGCGCGCCATCGGCCTCACCCGGCTCAAGCCCGCCGAGCAGCTGTGCCGCGCGGTCGAGCATATCGACCGGACCATCGAGCGTCGAGAGCGCCTGCGCCAACACTCGCTCCATGCAGTCTTCCACCGCGTTGAGCGTCACGAGCTCTTGGGGCACCACGGCAGACGTGCGGTTGCGCACGCGCGCCACAAACTCAAGCGTCGACAGGTACACATCGCCAAAGGGCGCAAAGTCGCCCTGGTAGCCGCCGCAAAGCGCCGGCGCCGCCAGCGCGTACTCGGTTTTGGACAGCGGGCTCAGCGCCATCGCACCCAGCTCGAGCGCCGTGTCCTCCAACATGAGGCCCAGCGTGCGCGAGCGCAGACGCTCGGAATCGCCCGCCGACACGTCGCGATCGAGCACACGCGCCGCATCCGGTGCATCGCGCTCGACGGTGCGAATGTGCAAACGCTCGGCGATGGCGCGGACGGCGGCACAGCGGGCAGCCTCGGCCTCTTCCTGCGCCGGCGTAAAGATACGGTTGCGCCCCAGCACCAGGCCAATCACATTGCGCGGGCCCAGAGCGTCGACGGCCAGCGCCGCCAGCAGGGACGACGGCAAGTCACCCTCGAGTGCCACCACAGCACGCGACGCACCGCGGGCTCGGGCGTTGTCGCGCACGGCGAGCACCAGCGCCTGCCACAGCCACTCCTCGGAACGGAACTCGGGCAGTTCGTGATCTTCCAGGGCATCGAGCATCACGCCGCGCTGAATCTCCTGAACCAGGAGGCTCTCCTCAAAACACGGCGCCTGGGCCACCACGCGACCGCAGTCGTCGAGCACAAACGAACCGCCGGTATACACCGACTCGTCATAGGCGCCGACCGGCGCCATGCAGGCAAACCACACGCTGCGCTTGGATGCGATCTTGCGGTAGGCGCCGCTGCGAACGGCGGCAATGGCGGCAGTCTCGCGGTCGGTCATGTCAAACGCGTTGAATTGGAAATACGCAATGAGGTCGACGCCGGTCGGCAACATCTCGAGCTCGCGGTCCAAGTCAAAAATCACGGCGATGCGCACGCCGTCCACGTCGAACACCGGCGGCGCCCAACGCGTGTCGTTGTTCTCGCCACGCTGCAAGGCAATACTCGAACGGGCCGGCACCACATGGCCGTCCTTGAGCATCATGTAGTCGAGCAGGGGCTGGCCCTCAAACGAAACTGCCGCGGGCACGATGCAGATCATATCGAGCTCTTGGATACGCTCGGCGACGCCGGTCAAGCCGGCAAGTATGTCGTGCTCAAAGTCGGCAGCGCCCACCAGGCCGCCGGGCAGGGCTCCCATAAAGAGCGGAGCCGGCACGCACAACACGCGCGCACCGCGCTCATGGGCCAGGCGCGCCTGGTCCTCGATGCGACCGCAGATACCCTCAATATCACCCAGGCGCATATCGATCTGTGCAAGTGCGAGCTTCATGGCTCAGCCCTTTCCGTCGTAAACCATCGTTGTCGTAGTAAAAGCGCCGGCCGCATGATGCAGTCGGCGCTCGCATGTGCATATGCTAGCTATGATACCCCGAGCGGGGGCGCGCTCCTAGAACGTCGCGGACCACAGCCCGTGCAGGTTGCAATAGGCATAGACGGTACCGGTCTTGGAGCCGCCGGCAAAAAACGTCGCGGGCTTCATGCCGGGCTGGAGGTAATGGACCTCCAGACGGCCCTCGGCCTCAAGGGCAATCCACTCGATGTAGTGCTCGGGCACCATAGGATGCTCGACCGAGCCCACGCGCGCACGGATTACGTGACCGTCGCGCTCGCTCTCGACGACGGGCACGTGCTTCTCGTGCGCCGCGTCCTCGGTGTTCGCGGTCAGCTCCGTGCAGCCGGCAGGGGTTGCAACGTCGTTGCCCAGGGCGGCAATGAGCTTGCCATCGGGGTCCTTAAAGAATTTCGCCATGATGTTCTCCTTTGCTGATGTGCCGATGTTCTTGAGGTTCTTATGCCCAAAGGCAAGCGAACCATCCACGGCATCGCAAATGAACACATAACGAGCGAGGCTAGCGCCCGTCGCCGCTGAGCAGCGCCAGAACATCCTCGCGGGTAAACAGCGCCGAGGAGATGCCGTCGCCGCCGAGCACGCTGTTGACCAGGCCGCGCTTGGACTCCTGCATCTGCATGATGCGCTCCTCGATCGTGTCCTTGGCGATGAGCTTGTACACGGTCACGGTATGTTGCTGGCCAATACGGTGCGCGCGGTCGGTCGCCTGGTCCTGCGCGGCCACGTTCCACCACGGGTCGTAGTGAATGACCACGTCGGCCGCCGTCAGGTTGAGGCCCACGCCGCCCGCCTTGAGCGAGATCAGAAACACCGGAACCTCGCCCTCCTGGAACTGCGCGACCATCTTGGCGCGGCTCTCCTTGGACGAAGCGCCCGTGAGCTTAAGAAAGCCAATGTCCTCCTTGGCCAGGCGCTTGCCGATGATGTCGAGCATGCCCGTAAACTGGCTGAACAACAGGATGCGATGCCCGCCGTCGAGCGCACCGTGCACGAGCTCCATGCAGGCGTCGAGCTTGGCGCTCCCCGCCTTGTAGTCCTCGTAGTGTAGATGCGGGTCGCAGCAGATCTGGCGCAGCTTGGTGAGCTCGGCGAGCACCTTGAGCTTGTCTTTCTTAAACTCGGATGCCTCACGATGCTGCACCTGCTGGGCGATGCGGTCCTGGTTGGCCAGGTAGAGCTTGCGCTGCTCGCCGGTGAGCTGCGCCATGACGGTGTCTTCGATCTTCTCGGGCAGGTCGGCCACCACGTCTTCCTTAACACGGCGCAGCACAAACGGCGACACGAGCGCCTGCAGACGAGCGGCGCTGTCACCCTCGGCGTGCTCGACTGGGCTTTCGAAGCGCTTGGCAAACGACTCGCGCGTGCCAAGCAGGCCCGGCATCAAAAAGTCGAAGATGCTCCAGAGCTCGGACAAGCGGTTTTCGATGGGCGTGCCCGTCAGGGCAAAGCGCACACCGGCCGGCAGGCGCTTGGCGGCGCGCGCCACCTGCGTGAGCGGGTTTTTAATGTACTGTGCCTCATCGAGCACCACACGGGCAAAGTCCTGCTCGACGTACTCGTCGATATCGCGTCGCATAAGGTCATACGACGTTACAACCACGTTATGCTCGGCCACGCCGGCAATCTGTACGCGACGCTGCGCCTTGGCGCCCACGATGGCGCACACATCAAGCGAGGGCGCAAAGCGCTCCAACTCGGCAGTCCAGTTGTACACGAGCGACGCGGGGCATACCACGAGCGTGGGCTTGGTATCCCCCGCCTCCACGCGCGCCAGAATGTGCGCAATCATCTGCAGTGTTTTGCCCAGGCCCATATCGTCGGCCAAGATGCCGCCAAGGCCCAGGTGTTCGAGCGAGCCAAGCCACTGGTAGCCGTCGACCTGGTAGCCGCGCATCGTTGCCTTGAGCGATGCCGGCACCGTAAAGTCCATCTTGCCGAGCGTGTCCAGGCGCTCGACGGTACGGCGGAACGCCGCGTCGCGATCGGCCTCGAGCGCGGGTGTGCGCGCAAGCATGCTATCGACGAACAGGGTGCTCGACGCGGGAAGCGAAACGCCGTCGAGCAGGTCGACAGCATCGACCCCCAAATCCTCGGCAAGGCCAAACGCGGCGCGGGCACCCTCGTCCAGGCGAATGATGTCGCCCGACGTGAGACGCGCAAACGTCTGGTGGCGCTTATATGAATCGAGATAGATGGCAAGATCTGCCGCCGAAAGACCGCTCGCGCCCAGTTCGACATCGAGCAGGTTGCTCTTGACGGTCGCGCGCACCGAGAGCTTGGGCGCAGGGCGAACCGAGACCTGGCGCAGGCGGTCGCTGAGCATGACCTCACCCAGCTCGGACAGGGCAGACAGGCCCTCGGTCAGCAAGTGGAACAGGCTCTCGTCGTCGCGCTCCTCAAACGCCAGGCCACCCTCGTAAAAGTCGAAATACAGGGCCGCCGTGTCCATAACGCGAAACTCTGCTATCTCGTCGCGCGGCGGCACGCCCGGTCGCTGCTCTTCGAAGAGGCTGCCCGGAGCGCCCAGGCTAAAGAGATCTGCCGACCAGTCGCCGTAGGCAACTGTAATCTTGCAGGTCACAAACCCATCATCGACACCGATTGCCATGGCAAAGCTCGGCTCGGGCGCCACGGTGTCGAGCACGGCGGGAGCGGTGAGGTCGGTGTATTCGCGTAGCACGGGCAGCGCCATGCGGCAGAATTCGCCCACCTGTTCGGCGGCGATATGGACCGGCGCGCGACAGGGCAGCAGACGCGACAGAAACGGTGCGGCATGCTGGGCAAACGCCGCATCGGCGCGGCGCGCGCGGTGCGCGTCGACCAGATAGGCAACGTCGCCCGAGGCAAAGCAGTACATATCGGCGGGCAGGCGCAGGTCGTAGCTGCCACCGGCCGCCGGCGCGATCTTGGCGGCAAGGAGCGGCGGTTGTTTTGCCGAGGCCTCGTCCTCCCCCACCGGCGACAACTCAACCGCTACCTCGTAGGAACGATGCGTCGTCGTTCCCCGCGACCAGGCGGGCTCAAAGGAGATGGTCCGGCCACGCAGCAAGTCCAGCACATATACGATGTCATGCTCGGACAGCGGCAGCTGGCGCTCGGCGACAAAACCGCTGCGTGCAAAATCGTACGACGCCGAACGCGAGCTTGTGATGTCGCTCAGATACACAACCGTTGCCACAACAAGGTCGAGCAGACGCACCGAAACCTCGTCAAAGGCCTCGGGCGTATGGAGGAATGTGAGCTTCTTGCCGTACGAGAACGTGCCGCCGCGCACGTAGGCGGCGGCCATGCCGTCGATGTCCTTGACCACGTAGGACACCGAGCCGCAGCGGATGCGAAGCTCGAGCGCCCAGCTAAAGCGGTCGGCAAACAGCGGATTGTAGTACGGCACCAGCGAGGGCTCCAACACCGCCTTGGGGGCATCGGGGTCGACAGTACCGGCGAGCTTGCGGCGCATGCCCGCCAACTCATCCATGCGCGCGTCCGAAAGATCGGAGAGCGCCTTCATGAGGCTCGGGCTCGTGGGGACGGGCGCCGGGAAGGGAAAGTTAGGGTTGACCGCCGGTGCGGCAGACGCAGGACGCGCGGCTTGCTTAGGCGCCGCCGTAAACGTGCGAACCGGTGTGCGCAGGCCCTCGACGGGCTCGGCGCCGCTTGCGTCCAGATACGCAAGCGCCGTGGCGATGGCGTGCTTGCACATGCCGGGGTAGCGATAGGCAGCGGGGCAATCGCAGTCGTAGTCGATCACCTCGTGCTCGTCCATGTCGAGTTCCACATGCGTCTTGTACAGGTCGCCGCGCGAGCCGCGCACCGAGCCCTCAACCGTCACGTTTTTGGAGAAGCGCGAGCCGCTGTCCTCGATCGACAGCACGGCGCCGTTGAGCATGAGCGAACGCCCCTTCATAAAGGTGCCGCTCAGCGCCGCCTCTTTCCGGAGCGCCTGCACAAACGTCCCCTGCGCCATCACTTCCTCCAATCTCACCCGGGGTAGCTTAGATAACCGTCACGCGGCCTTGGTTGCCGACGATGGCCTTTGCCTCTGCCAGCAGCGGAATCGAGCGTGCGTTGACCTTGGCTGGTACCTCGGCACGTAGCACGCGCCCGTCGACTTGCTCAATAAAGATCTCCACGCGGTCGCCGCCCGGGTTGGTGGTGAGCACCGTGGCCAGGCGCGCCATATTGCCCTGGCTAAAGCGGCTGTTGGGCACCATGACCTCAAAGACCTTGGGCTTGTTTTTCTCCTCGCTAAGCTCCAGCGGCACAATCTCCTGCGCGATGATCTGGTCGCCGCGGTCCGAGCGCTCGAGCTTGCCCTTAATGCGCACAAACGCGTCGGACAGCTGCGCGCCGGTCTCGGGATCGACCTCGCCGTACAGATACCCCTCGGCCTTCTTGTAGATCTTGGGGAACACCACGACCGTGGCCTCGCCTTCCATGTCCTCGAGCTGCACGATGCCCATGGGGTCGCCGTTTTTGGTCACGCGCTTGGACACGCTCGAAACCATGCCGGCCCACCACAGCGCCTTGCCCTCGGGAATCTCCTGGTTGATGGTGCCGCCCGTAGGATTCTGAACCTCGTAGCCGGTGTCGATCTGCGAGAACGAGAAGTCGCGCGCTTTGCTAAGTGCATACTCAAACGGGCGCAGCGGGTGGTCCGAGACGTAGATGCCCAGGACCTCCTTCTCCTGGCTCAGCTTAAGGTGGCGGTCCCACTCCTGGCCATCCGGATCGGGTACGCTCACCTCAAAGCCCGAGCCCTCAACGTCGCCAAACATATCGAAGAACGACGTCTGGCCGCTCGCGCGATCCTTCTGGCGCTTTACCGCGGCGTCGATGATGTTCTCGGGGTTGTTCTTGTCCACAAAGTGCATCATCTGGCGACGCGGATACCCCGTGGAGTCGAAGGCACCTGCCTTGATGAGCGATTCGATCACGCGACGGTTGGCCTGGCTCGAGTCCACGCGCTCGACAAAGTCGTGCAGCGTCTTAAACGGACCGCCCGCCTCGCGCTCGGCGATAATCGCCTGCGCCACGCCGGTGCCCACGCCGCGGATGCCGGCCAGACCAAAGCGCACGCCCTCCTTGGTAGCCGTGAACTCGGTACCGGACTCGTTGACATCTGGCGACAGCACGGGGATGCCGTCGTGACGGCATGCCGAGACGTAGTGCACGATCTTGTCGGTCTTGCCCGTATAGGACGTCAGAACGGCCGCCATGTACTCGTGCGGATAGTGCGCCTTGAGCCACGCCGTCTGCATAACCAGGATGGCGTAGCCGGCGGAGTGCGACTTGTTGAAGGCGTAGGACGCGAACTCGAGAACATCGTCCCAAATCTTCTGGGCAACCTCGCGCGTGTAGTTGTTCTTGATAGCGCCGTTCATCCAGTGGTCGTAGGTGGTCTCGTCCGAGCCATCCTCCCAGTGGAGCACCGTCGACGTGAGCAGCTTGATCTTTTTCTTAGCCACGGGTTTACGGATACGCGAGTCCGATTCGCCCTTGGAGAAGCCGCACATCTCGACGGAGATGAGCATAACCTGCTCCTGGTAGACCATGGTGCCGTAGGTTTCGCCCAGAATGTCGTCCAGACGGTCGTCGTAGGAGACGGCCGGCTCCTTGCCGTTCATACGGTTGATGTAGGACGAAACCATGCCGGCGCCCAACGGGCCCGGGCGGTACAGGGCGATCAATGCCACGACGTGCTTGTACTCGGTGGGCTTCATGTTCTTGATCGTGGCCGTCATGCCGGCGGACTCGACCTGGAAGACGCCGGCGGTGTGGCCGGAGCCCATGAGCTTAAAGATCTCGGGATCGTCAAAGGGAATCTCTTCCTCTTTGATGTCGATGCCGAAGTTCTTCTTGATGTTTGCTTTGGCCTTGGAGATAACCGTCAGCGTGCGCAGGCCCAGGAAGTCCATCTTGAGCAAGCCCATATCGGCAACGGTATGGCCCTCGTACTGGGTAATCTCGACGCCGCCCTTGGTGTCGAGCTTGGTGGGCACGTGCTCGTTGACGGGGTCGCGGCAGATTAGAACGGCACACGCGTGCACGCCCTCGCCGCGGGTGAGGCCCTCGATCGAGAGCGCCGTGTCGATGATGCGGCGGGCGTCGTCGTCCTTTTTATAGGCCTCGGCAAAATCGGGGTTAAACAGATCCTCTTTGCCGGGTTGTTTGTCGAGCACCTGCTTGAGCTTGACCTTGGGGTCGCTCGAGACCATCTTGGACAGACGCTGGCCCATGTAGACCGGGTAGTCCAGGACGCGCGCGGCGTCGTTGATGGCCTGCTTGGCCTTGATGGTCGAGTAGGTGATGACGTGGGTGACCTTCTCGGGACCGTAGAGCTGGCGAACGTGCTCCACGACCTCGAGGCGCCGCTCATCGTCGAAGTCCATATCGATATCGGGCATCTCGGTACGCTGCGGGGACAGGAACCTCTCGAACATCAGGCCGTTCTCGAGCGGGTCGAACGCGGTGATGTTCATGGCGTAGGCGACGATAGCGCCGGCGGCCGAGCCACGGCCGGGGCCGACGCCGATGCCGTTGTCCTTGGCCCATTGCACGTACTCGGCAACGATGAGGAAGTAGGCGGCAAAGCCCTTGTCACAGATGACCTTGTATTCGTACTCAAAGCGCTCTTTGATGTTGACGCCACCGATCTCGCGTGTGGCCCAGTCGTCGCCATAGTGCTGGCGCAGGCCCTTCTCGCACTCACGGCGGAACTGGCTCTCGTGCGTCTCACCGGGATCGAGCAACGGAAAGCGCGGCAGGATGATAGAGTCCCAGTCCAGCTCAACGTAGCACTTGTCGGCGATCTCGAGCGTGTTGTCGCAGGCCTCGGGGCAATACGGGAACATCGCCCGCATCTCCTCCTCGGTCTTCATGTAAAACTCCGAGCCGGTCATGCGCATGCGGTTGGGGTCATCGACCTTGGCGTTCATGCCAATACACATGATGACGTCCTGCACGGGCGCATCCTCGCGGCGCAGGTAGTGGAAGTCGTTGGTGGCGATGACCTTGACGCCCACCTGCTTGGCGATATCGATGAGCGTGCGGTCCATCTGCTCGTCGGTCAGGCCGTTGTCGGTGGTGATGCCATGTTCCTGGATCTCGATGTAGAAGTCGCCGGGGTCGAAGGTATCGCGGAAGGTCTCGGCCCACTTGATGGCGCCCTCCATGTCACCGCGGTCGATGTATTTGGGGATGATGCCAGCGATGCAGGCGCTGGTGCAGATCATGCCCTTGGCATGGCGGCGCAGGTTGTCAAGCGTCACGCGCGGCTTGTAGTAAAAGCCCTGCACGGCGGCCTCGGAAACCGTCTGCATCAGGTTGACGTAGCCCTCCTGGTCCTTGGCCAGAAGAATCATGTGGTAGAGTTCGGGCTTATGGTCGCGGGCAAGGGTCTCGTCCGGCGTAAAGTAGACCTCGCAGCCAAAGATGGGCTTAATGACCAGCGGCGGCTTGAGCTCGTCGATGTTGCCCCTCTCGTCCCACATGGCCATGTCTTTGACGTACTGGGCATGCTCGCGCGGGTTTGCCTCGGGGTCGGGCTCCACCAGCTCGTCGCGGCGGTCCTTTTCCAGGAAGGCCTTGTCGTGGCTCCAGGTTTTGTACTCGGGCGTGTTGTGATTGACGGCGTCGCAGGCCAGCGCTAGGTCGGGCACGCCATACATGTAGCCGTGGTCGGTAATGGCCACGGCGGGCATGCCAAGTTCAACGGCACGATTGACCATATCCTGGATACGGGTTGCGCCGTCGAGCATGGAGAAAACAGTGTGATTGTGCAGATGGACGAATGCCATGTGATGAGCTCCGATGCGGGTTCGTGTTCTGACTGAACGATTTTACCGCACGGCACGGACAGCACCCGAACCTAGCCAAACCAACACGGCTCCTCTTGCAGTTGCGGTGAAATACGGACTGTTTGGCGGCTTTTTTGGCCAAAACAGTCCGTATTCCACCGCAAGTTATTGAGGTTAGAGATTGTAGGTGACTACTTGAGGTTCGGCGGGTTCGACGAAGATGGCTGGATTCGCCTGCTCCACGCGGACGAACTTGACGGTCACGGCCTCAAAGCCCGCCTTGTGTAGAACATCAGCGTAGACGCGCGCCTGCAGGACGTGCTTCTCCTGCAACTGTTCCGGCGTCTCGTCCGGTGTGCCGCCCGTCTTGTAGTCGATGACCAGCGCGCGTGACGGATCGGCCGGGTTCGTCGCCAGTACATCGATGGCGCCCTCGGCATAGGCACCGTAGCGGGCGATGTCCTCGTCCTCGCAACCCAGCGAGAAGAACGGCACCTCGGCACGGATGCACGGCCACACGAGCAGGTCGGCACGAACCGACGACTTGAGCCAGCGATCCAGGGCAACGTCGAAGCGCTCGCGCTGTTCTGGCGTCAAGCGCCACAGGCGCGCCAGCGCATCGGCACGCGCAGCGGGCAACGCATCGGCACCCATCTCGATGAGCCACTGGCAGGCGGCGTGGAAGGCCGAACCCAAGGCCATGGGATTGCCGACGGGCTCGACAGCAGCCACGTCTGCATCCGTCATCTCCGAGCCATCCGACTCCGCATCATCGCCGGACTCGTCCATGGGAACACGAGCCTCGGCGGCACGGTCTTCCGTCTCGGCATGGAGTGCCGCGGCGATTGACGAGTAGCTATACGAGTCACGCATCGGATACGGACAGATGCCCATGCGCACGCCCACTGCCTGGGGATACACAAGCTCAAACGAATCGGGCTTGGGGTCGGCAGGACCGGGGACGATTGTACTGGCCGAATCGTCGGCAGCATCCGTATCGGCATCGCCACGAACAAGCCTGCCCTCGGTATCCAGCGAAGCGTTGGCCTCAAACGCCTGCTCGCCAAAGGTAAAGTTCGCGAGCGAAATGAGCTCGTAGTCGCCCGGCTGGGAGTTGTCGAACGCCAGGCGGTCGGCATCGAGCTGCGGCATGTCCAGGCTGTCCGTCGGCAGAATACGACGCAGCACGTCATAGGTCAGATCGGTCTCGACATCGAAGGTCGGCGCCGTCACCTTGCCACGGCTCACGCCGGCATCCATCGCCAAGATCACCAGCTCGCGCGCACGCGTCATGGCAACATAGAGCAGGCGGGCCCGCTCCTCGAGCGAAAGCTGCAGGTCGTCGTTGCGCAGGCGAACGAATGCCTCGGCGGGAGAGCCCGTCGCACAGACGTCCTCCATGAGCTCCGGCGGCAACCACAGCGACGTGCCCTTGCCCTTAAACGCATGCTCAAACTGCTTTTTGACGTCATCGCCCCTCACAAAGGTCCCATCGGCAAGCTTAACGCCATCAAAACGAGCTGGCAGTGCCACGACCTGCACTCCGCCCTCGACACGCCCCATCTGAGCCGCACCGGACGGCTTGCGCACGCCAAAACACTCGGCAACCGCTACGACCGGATACTCCAGACCCTTGGACGCATGCACGGTCATGATGCGCACCGCGCCGTCGCCGTCCTCGTTGAGGGCACCCGGGGCTTCCTTGCCCGCCAAGAAGCGGTCGAAGGCCAGCGCGATGGAACGCGGCGAGTTGCCGAACTCGGCCTCCGCCTCGGCCACGGCGTCGAGCGCCTTGAGCACGTTGGCGGCAATAGCCTTGCCCTCGGGACCACACTGTGCCAGACGCACAAACCAGCCGGAGGCATTGACCGCGTCGCGTGCGATGGCGGCGAATGAATCGCGGCCCACGCGACGAAGTGCATACCGCAGTACCTCGCGGGCGCGCGTCACGAGCGGCAAGCCCTGCAAGCCCGGCACATCGGAATCGCTCATGATGCCCGCATCGATGTTGCGGCGCGAGGTCTCCCCCGTCTCGCTATCGAGCTTGGTCGCCAGTGCCAGGAACTCCTGGGCACCGAGCGCAAACATCGGCGAGGCGAGCAGCGGCATAAGGCCCTGCGCCGTATCGGCCGGATTGGCGAGCGCACAAGCCAGGGCGCGCACCGTCTGCACCTCGGCAGCCTGCGCAAAGACTGAGCCGCCCGCGATGACGCAGTCGAGCCCCTGGTCGCGGAAGGCCTGCGCGTAGACGTCGGCGTTGGTCATGCGGCCCAGCAGCAGCACCATGCCGCCCTGGGGCTGGCCGGCATCGGCAAGCGCGCGGAATCGCTCAGCGATCGCACGGGCCTTGGCCTGTGTGCGCTCCTGCGTGCTGCCGCCGGCAACAAAGAGCGCCTGACGACGCGAGGCGTCTGCCACCAGCGTGTCCTTGCGGCCGTCGCTCGCCTCAAGATCCAAAAAGCCCTGCATCAGGCCGCCGTCATCGCC
Source organism: uncultured Collinsella sp. (assembly GCA_937950325.1). Lineage (GTDB taxonomy): Bacteria > Actinomycetota > Coriobacteriia > Coriobacteriales > Coriobacteriaceae > Collinsella. Next base: position 31,497 of record CALFDJ010000036.1, on the reverse strand, counting down.
GTCGAAGACGCGTGCCACGTAGCGCAGTACCTCGTCGTGACTGCGGAAGTTGCGCACGAGTTTGACGAGCTCACCGGCGGGGACATCCGGCGTGGCGACCGTCTCGGACGCCGCCGCCGATCCCACTTTGCGCTCCTGGCGACGGAACACCTCGACCTCTGCCCCGCGGAAGCGGTAGATCGACTGCTGTGCATCGCCTACGGTACACAGCGCGCGCTCCCCCGCACCCGTCAGGTAGCGGATCAGATCGACCTGCATCTGGTCGGTATCCTGGAACTCGTCGATCATGACCATCTTAAAGCGGCTCTCGTATGCCGCTCGGATGGCCGGGTAATCGCGCAGGGCCTCGTAGGCCATGCGCAGCAGGTCGTTGTTGTCGAGGGCAGACTGGGCAGCCTTCAGCGCGCGGTACTCAGCCTCTACAGAGCGGGCCAAGCCCACCAGCGCATCGAGCGCCGGGCCACCGCAGGCAAGCACGATATTGATAAATGCATCGGCAGCCTCCGCCTTGAGCAGCTCGACCTGCTCCTTGGGGAACGCCTTGCTCGCGCGCGGCATGGTGCACGACATCATGAGTCGCGCCGCGTCGACCATGGTCTTGCCGCTCGCCTCGAACGCGTCGATGGCATCGAGCGCCGTCTGCGCCTTCTCGGTCGCGGCCTTGCTTGCGCCCAGCGCCGCACGATAGGCATCGGCAAGTGCCGAGGTATCGGCCTGGCCGCGCGCCACGCACACGTCGTCCATACCGCCCGGCAACTGGCTCGACAGCTCCAGCAGGTCGCGCACCAGGCCCTTGATGGTCGTGCCGGTGCCAAAGGGGCCGCCCTCGCCCGCCATGGGATACCAGGCATAGAGGGCCTTGAGCGATGCCGCGAGCTCGGGGGCGGCATCGGGCGCCGTCGCGCGGGCCAACACATGCTCAACAGCCTGGTCCATAAGCTCGTCGGTATCGGTGAGCACCGTGAACTCGGGGTCGATACCCAGCTCCAGCGCATGCGCGCGCAGGATACGCGAGCACATGCCGTGAATGGTCGAGATCCACGCGTCGTCGACGGTCAGTGCTTCCTCGTCCATGCCCTCGTCGATAAGCGCACGGCGCACGCGGTCGCGAATCTCGGCCGCGGCATCTTTGGTAAAGGTAATGGCGAGCACCTGGTCCAGATGCTCAACGAACGGACCTGATTCGGGCGAGAGCGCGTAGACGATGCGGCGCGTGAGGGTAAAGGTCTTGCCCGAACCGGCGCCCGCCGAGACAAACAGCGGACGGTCGAGCGTTTTGACAATCTGCAGCTGTTGCGGCATCAAAGTCGAAAGATCCATGGTCTACACGTCCCTCCTTACAAACGTTCCTTCGTGGTTATACGAGCAGCGCGCATGCGCGGCCTGAGCCGACGTCGGGTCGACGGCGGCAACGTTGCCTGCCTCGAGCTCGCGCAGGCGCTCGGCGATGCCGGCCTCAACGCGATCGAGCAGGGCGTCGAAGTCCATGCTGCCACCCTCGCCGGGGAAACCTTTCTTAAGGCCCGGGATGCGACCGTCGCCGCGCTCTTCCTCGAGCAGCTCGGCGCTCGCAGCACCGCGCAACGCCGGCTTGCCGCCCTTGGTCGAAAAGTAGAGCGCCGCGCGGGTGTCCAAATCCAGCGCCCGGCGCATGGCCTGGGCGTAGATGAGCGTTTGGGTATGTGGTGGCAACCAGCGCGGATCGTCGATGGGCGCCGTGCCCGATTCCTCGTCGCGCACCGTAGGGTCGGCGAGCTTAAACTCCTCAACGCCCGTGCGATGCTTGTAGTCGATCACCACGGCACGATTCTCGGCGTCCACGTCCACGCGATCGATGCGCCCGCCAAGCGGCCAACCGGCATACTCGACCTTGAGCTCGTTGAAGGCGAACTCCAGGTAGCGCGGGGCAAAGGGGGCAAGTGCCTCGGACTCGTAGGCAAGCACACCCTCCAGCTGCGGCAAGATCTCGGCCACCTGGCGCTCCTCCACCGCAGAGAGCGGCACCAGCGGGCCCTCCGTGCCGCGCTTGCCGGCGTGCTCGGCCAACGTCTCGTCAAAGACCTCGTGCAGCAGCTCCTGTGCACGCGGCAGATTCTCGGGCGTCACGCGCTCCATGCCCTCTTGGGACAGACGGGCATGCAGATGCTCCAACACGTCGTGGACAAAGTTGCCCTTCTCCATGTTGCCAAAGCCCGCGTCGATAGACTGGGGCTTAACGCGATACGACACGAACCAGCACAGTGGGCAGGTAGAATAGGCCTCGATTTGCGAGGCGGACGTCAGACGCGGCACGAGCGGCGCGTCCTCGCCCTCGCCATCGCGACGGCGCAGGACCAGATACGGAATGGCTTCATCGCTCAGATGCTGAGGAGCTTCGCAGGTCACGCGCTCGCGCCTAAGACCTTCGCCTGCAGCGGGATCAAAGTCGGCGATGATATCGCCCTCGCCCACGCGCGTGGGCTTGGCAGCGCCAGCGGCCTCGGCATGTGCCCGCAGCTCGGTCCATACGGCTGCCGGGTAGCACTCGCGCGCCTGGCGATCGTGCGTCACGCGCGCAAGCGCAACCGGGCCGCGTGCCGCCCGCATCGCGTGGCCAAAGCGCACGCGCAGCAAGGCCGCGGGCTCAAGCGTCACGCCCTCGCGACCAAGGCTCGCCGTCAGCGTGGCCAGCGGCCCCTCCTCATGTGAGAGCGGATAGCTGTCCAGATCGACATCGGCAAACAGCACGGCATCGTAGCTGCCGGGGCGCAGAGCCGCCGCATCGGCAAGCGAAGCAAAACGAACCTGAGCACGCGGCGCGCGGTCAACCTCGTGGGTCTCGTAATCATAGGCGGTGCTATGCTTGTCCACCTTAGTGCGAATGCCATCGAGCACGGGAACGGTCGCGGCCTTCGACACGTCGAGCGCGCGGGCGCCGTTCATAAGGATGTCGATGGCGTGGCGCAGCAGGGCTACCTCCGCCTGGCGACGGGCCTGGCCATCCAAGCTGCCCAGCGAGCGATCGGGCAACGCCTCGGCAACGGCAAGCATGGCCTTGAGCGCCGTCACGGGCTTGTCACGCCACAGAGCCTGGAACACGTCCGAGACCACACACGGTACGTTCTTAAACCAGTTATCGTCGCTCGCCGCCTTGCGCGCGCCCCTCACCTGGCCTTGGACACTCTGCAGCAGGCTCTTAACGCCCGCGGTAGTCTTGCTGCGCGAGAGACGCATATTCTTATCGAAGGTACGGGCATTGACGGCATCAGCGCCCGAAAGCGGACTGTAGATCCAGTCGGTAAGCTCTGGAGCGGGCCACCACTCGGTCTTGGAAGCGGTGCCCTCGTCGGCGGCTTTCATACGCTCGATCAGGTTGGCGAGCGCCGTAAACTGCCTGCCCGCGATGGACTGGGAAAACGCCGTGAACTCAGCCGTCTCGGCCGCAATGTGACGCGCCGCCAGACGAGAGGCGAGTTCGCCGAACAGCTGGGGCGCCCGGGCGGAAACCACGAGCACGCGCGCGGGGTCGGCGGGCGTTGCAGCAGCTTTATCGGCTTTGGACTCCTTGTGCGCTTTCACCAACTTATCGATGGCGTCCGCATAAGCATGAGCACGGGCATGGGGGCCAGCGACCTCAATAAAGGCAGGCTGAGCGGCGGTCTCGCAAGCGACATCAGACGCGCCGGCACCCTCCCCCAGCGGCGCGATCTCAAACAGCACACCGCGGGCATCAAATGCCGCGGCAAGCTCCTCGCGCATCGCCGCCTGCTCGCGGGCAAGCAGCACGACGACCTCTCCCCCATTGTTCGCCACGGCAGACAGCAGCTCGAGCAGACCGTGCGCAAACGACGTGATACCGCGCACGCATACGGCGCGAGTGCACGCCGGCAGGCTATCGGCCAGGACACTGGTCATAATGTCAGCTGCCTCGCAGGGCTCGACCATATCTCGACGGTCCAAACCGCCCGCGTAGGCACGCAAAAGCTCGAACACACGAGCCTCGGCATCGCTTTTTGGCTCAGGCTGGCAGTTGTTGCCACGGCATCGCTCTGCCGTCGTCCCCGCCACGCCAGGCAACACATCGCGGGCCATACGCGCAAGCATGCGCACCGTGCCCTGACTGCGCGAAAGCGGCTGCAGGTCGGCATCGTCGAGACGCGTGACCATGTCCGAGAACAGCATCTGGCGCTGCAGGTTGTCGACGAAACCGCGCCCGTCGCCCAAAAGCTCCCAAAGCGAGCGAAGCCACGATGTAGGCGTCTTGTAGTCGATACCCAGCGAAACGCCGGCTTCCGCCGCATCATGACGGCACAGGTCGAGCTCGGCAAACGTTGGTGCCAGCAACACGGCACGCCCGTAACGGGCAATAAGGTCGGCAAGCAGCGCCGACTCGGCATCGCTCAAATCCGTGCCGGCATTGGTGGTATAGATTCGAACAGGCATGGTCCTCCGCTCAAACTGTTCGCAATAATCAATGCATCCATCCTACCCGCCCAAGCGGACACATTGCCACCGCAGCTCCATCTTTTGGTACAAAGCAACCTGACCCCAACGCACCAGCCGATTGCGGGCATATAAAAACCGCCCCCGGGAGAGCGGTTTTGCACAATTCGTTTTTGGCGCGGCCTACTCGCCATCCTCCAGTTTAATGAGGATCTTGCGGTAGCCACCGTACTCGCCGTTGAGCGCCTTGGACACACGGCTCACCGTGGTGGACGAAGCGCCGGTACGGGCCTGAACCTCAACATAAGGCTCGCCCTCGTCCAAATAGCGCGCAACCTGCAAACGTTGAGAAAGGTCGCAAATCTCGCGCGGCGTGCAGATATCGGTCAAAAACGCTTGGATATCCTTCTCGTCATCCAAAAGACTAAATGCGTGGACCAGCTGCTTGACATCAGGCTTGTCAAACATGTTCTCGATATTCATCGATCACCGCCAAACCCGCCAAAAGGCATCGAAGTTGATACTGACATCGGGCATCGTTCGCCCGTTCTATGCAATAGGGCAACGCCTGTGGCTTTTGCCCGTAGCAGTGTAGCACACCACCAAACTAAAGCGACAAGACTCTCTGCCAGCGGCGCGTTTTTCAGGACGAACGCCGTTTAGAAACCGAATGCGCACGTAAGCTCCACGAATATTTGAGACAATGGGCGCCCAAACACCGCGGCGCGCCCGCGCAACCATCTAGGTCGCCGCCGCAAGCCGCTTCACGCGACGCCAACTCTCCCCGCGCAAGAAAGGACCCCTACCATGCGCTTTATGCTTAACTGGCTCTTTACTTCGATCGCCATCGCGATCGCCACGTTCCTCGTCCCCGGCATCCAGCCCTTCGGTTTTGCCGAGGCCTGGGTCTGTTTCGCCTTTGTGGGACTGTTCCTCAACATCGTCGATTCGCTCGTCAAGCCGTTCCTGACGGTCATCTCACTGCCGCTCACTATTATTACGCTTGGTATTTTTCAGCTCGTAGTCAACAGCTTTATGCTCGAGCTGGCCAGCTACCTGTCGGTCAATCTGCTGGGCGCGGGCATCTCCATCGCCAGCTTTGGATCGGCCTTTATGGGCAGCATCCTGGTATCCGTCATGCGCAGCATTCTCGACAGCATCGCCGAGGGCTAGAACTGTTCAATACGAACCGTCATATCGACCCAAAACGAAGGCCGCCCATCGCAAAAATGGGCGGCCTTCTTATTTTTCAAGTCTCAAAGGGCGAGAGAATCTACCATTTCCACCCCGTCCCCAAATGCAGGTGTGGGTTAGATGACGTAGTCGTAGCCATGGTTGGGAGCGACAAGTTGATCAAGCGTCACACCGTCGAGGTAGTCGTTGATGAGCTTGTCCAGGTTCTTCCACACGTCGAGCGTGGGGCACTCATCCGAACGCGAGCAGCCCTTGCAGTCGCCATCCAGGCAGGCGACCGGCGCCAGACTGCCCTCGGTCAGGCGCAGGATCTCGCCCACCGTGTACTGCTCGGGCGGGCGCGTGAGCACATAGCCGCCGCCCTTGCCACGCATGCCCGAAAGCATGTTGGCGCGCACGAGCGTAGCCAAGATGTTCTCGAGATATTTCTCGGAAATCCCCTGTCGCGCCGCGATCTCTTTGAGCGGGATGCGGCCGGCCGCCTGGTGCTCGGCCAGGTCGACCATAACGCGCAGGGCATATCTGCCCTTAGTAGAAACCAACATGTATAGTGCTGCCTTTCGGTCATTTAGTCCGTAGAAATTCTAGCCGAAAAATTGGTTTTGAAAATACCCGTTCCGGTCAAGATGGTTAATCGACTCGTAATAATCTTCTATTTCCTATTGCGTTACTAGGCTTTACTGTCTACTATGCTTGCCAACAGCAAAACGAACAACCCATAAGGTTTGTGGGTTCCGCTGCTACACACACCGTAAAACCACACGGTATCCAGTCATTTGAACACTTTGGAGGTTCACCATGAGCAATGTTTACACGTCCATCGATCAGCTTATCGGCCACACTCCGCTTCTGGAGCTCACTCACTTTGAGGCCGATGAGGACCTCAAGGCCCGCGTGCTCGTCAAGCTGGAATACTTCAACCCCGCCGGCTCCGTCAAAGACCGCGTCGCCAAGAACATGATTGACGAGGCCGAGAAGGCAGGCAAGCTCGTGCGCGGCGGCGACTACACCATCATCGAACCCACGAGCGGCAACACCGGTGTCGGCATCGCTTCGGTGGCGGCCGCCCGCGGCTACAAGGTGATCATCACCATGCCCGAGACCATGTCCGTCGAGCGCCGCAAGCTTATGCAGGCATACGGTGCGCAGCTCGTGCTCACCGACGGCTCCAAGGGCATGAAGGGCGCTATCGCCAAGGCCGAGGAGCTGCAGAAGGAGACTCCCAACAGCATCATCGCCGGCCAGTTTGTGAACCCCGCCAACCCCGCCATCCACAAGGCCACGACCGGCCCCGAAATCTGGGACGACACCGACGGCAAGGTCGACATCTTCGTCGCCGGCGTCGGCACTGGTGGTACCGTGACCGGCGTGGGCGAGTTCCTCAAGGAGCAGAACCCCGAGATTAAGGTCGTCGCCGTCGAGCCCGCCACCTCCCCGGTGCTCTCCAAGGGCCAAGCCGGCCCGCACAAGATCCAGGGCATCGGCGCCGGCTTTGTGCCCGACGTCCTCGACACCCAGGTCTACGACGAGATCATCCCCGTCGAGAACGACGACGCCTTTGCCACCGGCCGCGCCGTGGGCCACAAGGAGGGCGTGCTCGTGGGCATTTCGTCCGGCGCCGCCGTGTGGGCCGCGCTGCAGCTGGCCAAGCGTCCCGAAAACGAGGGCAAGACCATCGTGGCCCTGCTTGCCGACACCGGCGAGCGCTACCTGTCCACGGCGCTCTTCCAGGACTAGAGCTTCTCGTTCTTAGAACGAGTCCAAGGCACGCCGGTCTCCCCTCTCTTCTGGCAGCCTGAGCTCATCCCAACAGGGTGTCCCACAGGACGCCCGAACTTGCTACAATGTCTGCGGCGCGGAACCAGCCTCCCGCGCCGCTTTTCTTTTTTGGCCACATGCCACCAAGGAGAACCTCCCCATGCACAATAAGCGCGTGCTCGTCGCCATGAGCGGCGGCGTCGATTCCAGCGTGACCGCGTATCTGCTCAAAAGTCAGGGTTACGAATGTGTCGGTGCCACCATGCGCCTCACCTGCCCCGCGCCCGATCCCATCGCGGGCATGAGTAAGGTCGACCGCGACATCGCCGATGCAAAGGCCGTCGCCGATCGTCTGGGGATACCCCACCATGTGCTCGACCTGCAGCAGACCTTCGACCGCAACGTTATCGAGCGCTTCGCGACTGCCTACCAGGAAGGGTTGACGCCCAATCCGTGCATCATCTGCAACCGCCATGTTAAGTTTGGCGCGCTGCTCGATGCGGCACTCGACATGGGCTGCGACTTCATCGCCACGGGCCACTATGCCAAAACGAGCCAGGCGCCCGACGGCACCTGGCAGCTGCATCGCGGCGAGGACCCCAAAAAGGACCAGAGTTACTTTTTGTATTCGCTCACGCAAGAACGACTGTCGCGCACGATCTTTCCGCTGGCAGGCCTGGACAAGGAGCACGATGTGCGCCGCATTGCCGCCGAGCAGGGCTTCATCAACGCCAAGAAGGCCGAAAGCGAGGACATCTGCTTTATTCCTGACGGCGACTACGCGGGCTATATCGAGCGTCGGTGCGGACATCCCACTACGCCGGGCGATATCGTATGGCGCGACGGCAGCGTGGTCGGACGCCACAACGGCACGCTGCGCTATACCATCGGCCAACGCAAGGGCCTGGGCGTCGCGATGGCGCATCCCGTGTACGTAACGGGCGTCGACGCCGCCAGCAACACCGTGCATCTGGGCGAAGCCGAGGACCTGGCTGCCACAGCGCTCACGGCCAACGACTGGATTTGGAGCGCGCCGGCAGAGCGCATGGAGGCCGAGCTCAATGCCGGCGGCATTCGCGTGGGTGCCAAGTACCGCTACCGTCAAAAGGACCAGGCGGCGACCCTTACACGTGGCGCCGACGGACAAATGCTGCTGACCTTTGACGAGCCGCAGCGAGCCATCGCCCCCGGCCAGGCAGTCGTCGTCTACCGCGGCGACATCGTCCTCGGCGGCGGCACGGTGACCGGCGCACTTAAGTAGCCCCATCCCCTTCATAAATTGCGGTGAAATAGGGACTGTTTAAGCGTTTAAAACCGCCAAACAGTCCCTATTTCACCGCAACTTAGAGAGGACGGCCTCGGTCGGTACTGCCGTATCAGCCGAGGCCGCTGCATCGCTAGCGCTGTACGTAGGCGCGGACGAGCTCGAAGGTGTTGCGCACGCCGTCCATGTGGCTACGCTCGTAGTTGTGGCTCGCATACACGCCGGGGCCGATCAGACCATGGCGAATGTCGTAGCCGGCAGAGAGCGTGGCTTCGACGTCCGAACCGTAATGCGGATACACGTCGATAGCGTAATCGAGCTCAAGCTCGCGCGCGATATTGGACAGCGCCGTCACCAGGTCGTAGTTGTACGGACCGCCCGAATCCTTGGCGCAGATCGACACCATGTGCTCGGTGCAGCCTAGGTCGTCGCCCACGCAGCCCATGTCAACGCTGATCATCTCGCGCGTGTCGGCCGGCACGAAGGCGCCGCCGTGGCCCACCTCCTCGTACACGGTAAAGAGCAGCGAAACCTTACGCGAAAGCGTCACCTCGCCAGCGGCGACGGCACGCGCCAAGCCCAACAAAATGGCGGCCGATAGCTTGTCATCCAGGAAGCGGCTCTTAATGTAGCCGCTCTCCGTCACCGTCGTGCGAGGATCCATAGCGATGATGTCGCCGGTCTGAATACCCAGCTCGAGCACATCGTCCTTGCTGTCGACGTTCTCGTCGAGCAAGATCTCCATGTTCTTCTCGATGGTCTTGACCGGCTCGTCGGCCACGTGCGCCGAAGGCTCGGTGTTAAGAACCACGCCCGTGTAGACATTGCCGTCGCGCGTGTAGACGGTGCAGTTCTCGCCATCGGCCGTAGACCACTGATGCCCACCGAGCGTCGTGGGGCGCAGGCGGCCATTGTCCTTAATGGAACGCACCATGGCGCCTAGGGTATCGACATGGCTCGCCAGTACGAGCGGCTCGCCCTCGCCGCCAAGCTCAACGAGCACGTTACCCTTATTAGAACGCTCAGGCCCAAACCCCATATCGCGCAGGGTCTCCATCAGATAATCAGTCGCCGCACGGGTATAGCCGGTAGGCGAAGCAATAGAAGTCAGCGTCTTAAGCTGTCCTGCGATATAGGAGAGCGTCTCCTCTAGAGAAGCATCAATATTAGAAGTCATATGCATCCTTCCAAGTAAAACTAAGACCGAGTCCCGATTTTAACCGTTCTGCACGTGCAATGCCCCAGGAGCCGAGCCGCCTCCAGACGTCCCCGCACCGGTTTTGTGCACGTGCACGGTTTACAATCTCAATCTTGCATAAATCCTATTGGTATTTGCATAGAAATGAGGCATCTTTTTGCTTCGTCTCAGGGTGCCCCACCTTGGACCGTGCAAAAAACGGAGTATTCAGCACCGTGGGCCCCAACGGCCCCATCACGAACGACAAAACGACGCGGTTACAGCAGTGTTGCAGGTCGTCGCAAAGCAGAAACTCAGTAACAACCCCCTCCACTCATCGATAGCCCGCCCACAATGGCTGTCGATGGGCGCCTGCGGATCACTACCGCCCATTCACAACGTTATGCATTTTTAAGAGCTTGTTGAATACTCCCAAAAATGCACGCAGGGAAGTGCACCACCTATCCGCAGCGGGCAGTACGCCTTGGTTTTGTCCGCCTCAGGGCATCGACGCAGCACAAAAAGCCCCGCCGTGCGTAGCACGGCGGGGCCAGCGGCAAGTCAAAAAGCGACCGCACACCTACAGGCGAAAGAACACCAAACGAGGCTAGGCAGCCGGGCAGATCTTCTTGAAGAGCTCGATGACGTCGTCGAGCGTCGCCTCGCGCGGGTTACCCGGGAAGCAGGCGTCGGCCATGGCGTCCTTGGCCAGGACCTCGATCTCGTCAGCCTTCATGGCCTCGCAGACGTGCGGGATGTTCACGTCGGCGGAGAGCTGCTTGACGGCGGCGATGGCGGCGTCGGCGGCCTCGTCGGTGCTCATGCCCGTGGTGTCAACGCCCATGGCAACGGCAACCTTGGCCAGGCGCTCGGCGCAAACCGGCTTGTTGAACTCCATGGCAATCGGCAGCAGCATGGCGCAGGCGACGCCGTGCGGGGTGTCGTAGTGAGCGGACAGGGTGTGAGCCATGGCGTGGTCGATGCCCAGGCCAACATTGGAGAAGCCCATGCCGGCGACATACTGGCCAAGAGCCATGCCCTCGCGGCCGGAGCCGGGCTGACCGGACTTGGCCTCGGCGACAGAGTCGCGCAGGTTCTCGCTGATCAGCTTAATAGCCTCAAAGTGGAACATGTCGGAGAGCTCCCAAGCGCCCTTGGTGGTGTAGCCCTCGATGGCGTGGGTCAGAGCGTCCATGCCAGTGGAAGCGGTCAGGCCGGCAGGCATGGAAGCCATCATGTCGGGATCGACGACAGCAACCTCGGGGGCATCGTTGGTGTCGACGCACACGAACTTGCGGACCTTCTCGGGGTCGGTGATGACGTAGTTGATGGTCACCTCAGCGGCGGTACCGGCGGTCGTCGGCACGGCGATGGTGAACACGGCGTGGTTCTTAGTGGGAGCAACGCCCTCGAGGCTGCGGACATCGGCGAACTCGGGGTTGTTGATAATAATGCCGATGGCCTTAGCGGTGTCCATGGAGGAGCCGCCACCAATGGTCACGATAGCGTCAGCCTCGGCGGCCTTGAAGGCCTCGACGCCGTCCTTGACGTTCTGGATGGTGGGGTTGGGCTTGATCTCGGAGTAGAGGCTCCAAGCGATGCCGGCGGCATCGAGCTCATCGGTCACCTTAGCGGTAACGCCAAACTTGACCAGATCGGGGTCGGAGCAGACGAAGATCTTCTTGTAGCCGCGACGCTGGAGCTCGCCGGGGATCTCCTTGATGGCGCCGGAACCATGATAAGAGATGGTATTGAGAACGAAACGATTAGCCATTGATAGCCTCCCATCGTGTGCGGGGCACCCATTACGCCCCGCGCTATAAGTCCCATCCTAACGCTTTTGAAACAAAAAACGCGTGAGAACGTCAAAAGTGTTAAAGCGTTTCAACAGATGATGAAAAATATTGCGGCAAAGGAACAGCCCCTTTGCCGCAATCGGTTACTTTCGGCAGCCCTCTTTCCAAGCCTCGGCCGCAACCTTCCAGCGTAAGCGCAAGTCGCGCTCGCGGTCGATGAACATGATGGCAAACGCGACAAACAGCAGCAAGCTCGCCACGACGATGGCATGCAGGCCCATGCGTTCAATACACCAGTTGCCCAACACGGCGCCAAACACAAAGGTAAAGATCACGCCAAAGTACAGCAGGCCGTTTTCCAAAAAGCCGCGCCTGTGGGTGATGATGTAATCGTCCACGTTTTGCAGCGCGTTGCGCAAGTTGCCGATGCACATGGTCGTAGCGATGCCGTGACCGTGGATCTTGCGGAAGCTCTCGACTTGCATGCCGCAGGCAAAAGAGGTGAGGCAGTTGGCGAGCAGGTTGTAACCGCCACCGGGGATAAAGCTCACGCCCAGCAAGATGACGGCTTCAAAGAACACCGTCACCTGACGCCAGTGGATCACGCTGCCAAACCGCTCGTGTACCAGATCGGCAAGCATAATACCCACGGCAAACGACACCACAGGGAAGAAGTAGCGCCCCGCAAGTGCCCAGTTGCCCTCCGAGATGCTCACTCCCACGAGCAGGATGTTGCCTGTTTGCGCGTTGGCGAAAACATGGTCGCGCCCAATGTACGAATACACGTCCATAAAGCCACCGGCGAGCGCCAAGATGATGCCCAGCTCAATAGACTCCGATATCTGTTTGGCACGCTGCATCGTCGTGCATCCTCCTTGTTGACGACTCTCTCGTGCGTTGGCGGAAACATAGCCGCCGTTCATACTGTAACCCATTGACAACATGGCGTGCGCGCGAGACGACCCCTTCGACACAGGGATACACAGTCTGGAAACAAACAACACCCGCATCGACACGCCGATCCGCCAGCTCGTGTACTCCACCAGTCTTTTTAGCCCCGTCCCAAAAAGACTGGTTACAATTACGTGCAGCATACAAACACCGGGAGGGATCGTGGCAAAAAAGCCTCAGCACGCTCAGAACAACCAGCGCAGTCAGCAGGGCAAACAGGGCCAGCAGCAAAAGCGCGGCGGTAAGGCCCAGAGCGGCCACACCACTCATGCCCCGGCAGCGCCTGTCCGCCCCTGGCGCCCGGGCCGCGATAAGTTCCTCCCTGTCAGCCGCGCCGACATGGATGCGCGCGGTTGGGACCAGTGCGACTTTGTCTACATCTGCGGCGACGCCTACGTGGACCACCCCAGCTTTGGCATGGCCATTATCAGCCGCGTCCTCGACGCGCACGGCTACAAGGTGGGCATCATCTGCCAGCCCGACTGGACCGACCCCGCCAGCATCAGCGTGCTCGGCGAGCCGCGCCTGGGCTTTTTGGTCAGCGCCGGTAACATGGACTCCATGGTCAACCACTATTCGGTGACCAAGCACCGCCGCCACACCGATGCCTACACGCCCGGCGGCGAGGAAGGTCACCGCCCCAATCGTGCCGTCACGGTCTACGGCAACCTCATCCGCCAGACGTTTAAGGACGCTCCCATCATTATCGGCGGCATCGAGGCAAGCCTGCGCCGCCTGGCCCACTACGACTACTGGCAGGACAAGCTCAAGCGCTCGGTACTACTCGACTCGGGCGCCGACATCCTCATCTACGGCATGGGCGAGCACGCAATCGTCGAGATCGCCGACGCGCTCGACGCGGGACTGCCCGTCGACCAGATTACCTATATCAATGGCACCGTTTACCGCACGGGTTCGCTCGACGAGGTCTACGACTACGACCTGCTGCCCAGCTGGGACGACCTTACCGCCGACAAGCTCAACTACGCACGCAGCTTCAATGTGCAGCAGCAGAATATGGACCCCATCACCGGACACCGCCTGGTAGAGCCCTACCCCAACAGCGTCTATGTGGTGCAGAACCCGCCATCGGCGACGCTCACCACCGATGAGATGGACGAGGTAGCCGAGCTCCCCTACGCACGCGATTGGCATCCCGACTACGACGTGGCAGGCGGCGTGCCGGCCTTTGCCGAGATCAAGTTTTCCATTAGCTCCAACCGTGGCTGTCTTGGTGAGTGCTCATTTTGCGCCCTCACCTTCCACCAGGGGCGCGTGCTGCAGATGCGCAGCCACGATTCGATCATGCGCGAGGCCGAGCTGCTCACGCGCGATCCCGAGTTTAAGGGCTACATCAACGACGTGGGCGGACCGACGGCAAACTTTAGCCGTCCTGCCTGCGACAAGCAGCTCAAGCACGGCGTGTGCAAGAACAAGCGCTGCCTGTGGCCGAACGTGTGCAAGAACATGGTGGTCGACGAGAGCGGCTACACACAGCTGCTGCGCGACCTGCGTCAGCTGCCGGGCGTCAAAAAGGTCTTCGTGCGCAGCGGCATCCGCTTCGACTACACCATGGCCGATGCCTCGGACGAGTTTTTACGCGAGCTGTTGGAGTACCATGTCTCGGGCCAGCTGCGCGTAGCGCCCGAGCACGTGAGCGACGCAGTGCTGTCCGTGATGGGCAAGCCGAGCCGCGCCGTCTACGATGCGTTCTGTCGCAAATTTGAGCGCCTGAACCGCGAGTACGGACTCAAGCAGTACGTGGTGCCGTATCTGATCTCGAGCCACCCCGGCTCGACGATGAAGGAAGCCGTGGACCTTGCCGAGGCCGTGCGCGACATGGGCTACATGCCCGAGCAGGTGCAGGACTTCTACCCTACGCCGTCCACCATGTCGACCTGCATGTACTACACCGGCGTGGACCCGCGCACCATGGAGCCGATCTACGTGGCGCGCGACCCGCACGAGAAGGCTATGCAACGCGCGCTCATCCAGTATCGCAAGCCCGAGAACTACAAGCTGGTACGTGAGGCGCTGGAGAAGGCCGGCCGCCGCGATCTGATCGGCTACACCAAGCATTGCCTGATCCGTCCCGTGCCGCCGCGACCGGGCGAGACGTCTGCTGGCGGCGGACATGGCGCCGGCAATAAGGGCGGCAAGGCCCACGGTGGCGCTGGCGGCGCCGGCAAGGAGCCTAAGGGCAGCAAGGGTCACGGCGGCATGTCGCGCGCGCAGAACACTGCCGGCCGCAACCGCGCGGCCCAGGGACGGCAGGGCGCCAACGGAGGCGGCAGGCGTAACTAGCGCGGCGAGGCGGCATGCCGCCGCTGGCGGCACACACGCCCCCACCAATAAAATGCCGCTCGCCGGGGCGTCGTAAAACGATTCCCCGGCGAGCGGCCGATTAATATTGTCTATCTCAAAACATCGTTACTTTTTGTCAAAACGACCATAGAGCGCAAACGAGAGCGTCGCGGAAATAACCCAAGTCAAAGCGATGCAGACGACAATCATGATCAGATTCATGGGATTGCCGCTTGGATCGGCATAAACGGGCAACGAGGTAATGCCAGGCATAACAAAGCCGAAGCACTTTGCGCCCAGAACAACGGTGAGCGCACCGCCAATGCCATCCGCGATCATCGCAGCGATAAGCGGAGTCCTGTTAGGAACCTGAACGGTAAACAAGGCGGGCTCGGAGATTCCCATAAACGCCGAGAAGGCGCACGTCATTGCAGCGGACTTGAGCTTTTCGTCGGTCATGCGCAGGGCCGCACCAAAAGACGCACCGCTTTCGGCGAGGTTATGGCAGAAAGAAATCGGGAGCAGATAGTCATACCCCAGCGTTGCGATATTGGAAATCTGGATAGGGCTCGTTGACTGGTGCATGCCGAAGAGCACGATAAGCGGCATAAAGAAGCCCAGCAGAAAACCGGCAACGGGGCCTAACGTCGAGAATAGCCAAACGATACCGTTGGCAAGACCAAGACCGCACCAGGCACCAATCGGAGCAAGCACAAACAGGTTAACGGGAATCACGATAGCAAGGGAGAGCGCCGGAACGACAACGAGCTTAAAAAGATCCGGCACGACTTTGTCGATTGCGCGATATACAAAAGACAAGCCAATGACGCCAAAGATGACCGGAAACACGGAATCGGCGTAGCTAAAAATCGGCACCGTAAAACCGAACAACGCAAGAGGCGTCTCGCCCGTACCGACAGCGTTGACAATGGTCGGGTACATCAGCGATCCGGCAACACAAAGCGCAAGCGAGCGGTTGACTCGGAACTTATCAGCCGTAGACATTGCCAGCAAAAACGGCAAGAAGTAGAACGGGATATCCGAAATCATATTGAATATCGCAAAGTCGCCGGCACCCGTGTCGATTCCAAAAGCCGCGATAGCAGCCAGGATGCCCTTTACGATGCCTCCCGCCACCAGTGCGGGAATGATAGCGGAGAAGATGCCGGTGATGATATCGAATACGCGAGCCGAACCTTTTTGGAGCTCAGGCTGCTCGGCGTCGGCGGAGACCTCGCCACCCATCCTGTCGCCCAGCATGGGCTCCAATTCGTCATATACCGACCCCACGCTGGCGCCGATGATAACCTGCCACTGCCCGTCTTTAACTTGCGCGCCCAAGGCGCCGTCAAGCGTCTTAAGGGCCTCCAGGTCTGCCTTGCTATCGTCCTTCAGGTTGAATCTGAGCCTTGTAATGCAGTGCGTTGCCATAACAACGTTATCGGCGCCGCCCACGAGCTCGAGGACACGAGCGGCTAGTTCCTTCTTGTCTGCCACAACAATCACTCCTATCCAAGATCCTCGCCATTAGTGGCGATACATTTCTGGTACCAATAGAAAGAGTCTTTACGCAAGCGCTCCGCAGTGCCGTTGCCGCAATTATCCAGATCGACATAGATAAGCCCGTATCGCTTGTCCATCGTAAGAGGACCGCAGGCAACAAGGTCAATGAATCCCCAGATCATATATCCGCGCACGTCAACGCCATCGATCACTGCCTCTTTAAGGCACTTTATGTGCTGGCGCAAATAATCGATTCGATACTCGTCGTGGATGCTGCCATCCTCCTCGACTACATCAGATGTACCGAGGCCATTCTCGGCGATATACAGGGGCAGCCCATAGCGGTCATACATCTGGTTAAGGGTAACCCTCAGGCCAATGGGATCGAGCTGCCAGCCCCACTCACTCGTCTCGAGATAAGGGTTCTTGTTTGCCATGACCAGATTTCCCGCAGTCTTCTCCCATCCCTGATCGCAGGTGGATACCTGGGAAAAGTAGTACGAGAAGGCCAGGAAGTCGACCGTGTTGCGGGCGATAAGCTCTTCATCGCCCGGCTCCATTTGAATCTCGATATCGCACGCATCGAAATAGCGATTCATATAAGCGGGGTATTTTCCACGAGCCATCACGTCCGTATAGAACCAGTTGGAATACTGGTCGTCGTGAATAGCCTGCATGTTATCTTCGGGACGGCAGGTGGCAGGATACGTACAGAATCGAGCGATCATGCCGCCAACGGGAGTATCGGGCGAAAGACGATGGACAATCTCGACGGCACGCGCATTGGCAACGAACTCGTGGTGCAGGCACTGGAAGATGGCTCGATCGAAGTTCTCTCCCTCTTCGTCTTTGACCAGACAGACCCCGTCCCAAGGCGAAAAACGCGCTGCATTGAACTCGTTAAAAGGCAGCCAGAAATCGACCAGATCGCCCAATTCCGTAACGATTGTCTCGACATAGCGGGCGAAGAAATCAATCGTCTTGCGATTCTTCCATCCTCCATATGTGGTAACAAGATTTACCGGGATGTCATAGTGAAGCATGGTGACGAAGGTCTTAATGCCGTGCTTTTTGCACTCACCCAGCATGCTTCGATACCACTCGATGCCTTCGCGGTTAGGCTCATGGTCATCTCCGTTAGGATAGATTCGGCTCCAGCAAATAGAGGTGCGGAACAGCTTGAGACCCATCTCCGCAAAAAGCGCGATGTCCTCACGATAGTGATGATAGAAGTCGTTGCCACGCCTAAACGGGTAGAACTCAACGCCATCATCTGCGAGAGCGTTCATTAGCTCGTCATGGCAGAAGGGGTTGTTTTGATGCTTGTCCTCGATCTGGTCATGAGTCCAGGTGCCATCCAGCCATCGACAATCCTGCGTCGACTTTCCCTTTCCGCCCTCATTCCAGGCGCCATCAGCCTGCGAGCACGATATGGCTCCGCCCCATAAAAAGTCGGAGTCAAATCCATGTTTTAACTTACCCATTTGCCCTCCTTGATCGGATGCTCCAGCGGATAACCCAATACTAGGAAGAACAAGATGCATAAGATATCGCATAGAAAGCTTGGGTTTATAACATTTTTTTAGATATAATACCGTTCAAGGCATCGATTCTACCGTTCACCGCTGGAGCACCCCATGGATTCGAATCTCAAACAGTTGCTCTATACGCATACCGAGACCGAAGAGTGGCATCGTACGCATCCGGGAGAGCCCAGCCCGCGATATAACAGGGTGGAAACCACAACCATTAACGGCCAAGAGGTCTATCTGTTTGATTGGAAAGAAACCCTTGACGAAAACCCCGTGGGCCTTATCAAAGAGTCGCGCTTTACCGACATTCCTCCTCATATCAATCGGGATATGGAGCTTAATTACGTGTACGACGGCGTCTGCACGTTCATCGTCAACGGACGGCGACTACTCCTTAAAAAGGGCGACGTGCTCATTTGCAACACCGGAGTAGTCAGAAGCGTTCCATACGTTAAGGGCGAGCATGATATCGTCATTTCAATCGTCTTCAAGAAGGAAATGTTCGATTCGGTTTTCCTGAGCCAGCTACCCGGCGCGTCACCATTAACGAATCTCCTATTTGATTTTGTGTCCAGAAACCGTGAGGCCCGCAAATATCTCATTCTTCCAGAGGAATACGCCCGACATGCGCGACGCCTCATCGAGATACTCTTTATCGAATATCACTTTAAAGATGCCTACTCCAATGAACTCATGAGGCACCTCGCCGTCAGCCTATTCCTTGTTCTCATTCGAGGACTGTACCGACGCTCCGCAACTGATAACCAGGCGATTATGTCGGACGAACGCATCGTGTCGATTCTGAATCATATTGAGCGAAGCTACGGCGAATGCACGCTTGAAAGCATTGCGAGCGATACGGGTTATAGCACCAGCTATCTCAGCAGCTTGATCAAGCAAAAAACCGGCAAAACGTTTTCGCAAATCAAGCTCAACCAGCAGCTCACAGAGGCGGCATATCTTCTCAATAACACCGAGCGCAGCGTGCAGTATGTAGCCCGAAAAGTCGGCATCTCCAACATGTCATTCTTTTACTCAAAATTCAAAGAAGCATTCGGCGAAACGCCAGGTGCGTTCAGGACGCATCGGTCCAGTTAAAGGCGTTATTACTCAGATCGATCAGCTTCGCGCGGCACAGGAATGCACAATCGGAGCAGTGAGCGCATCGCCTCTACCAGCACAAAACCGGCGATAGCGACCGTAATTGCCACGTCGAGCGGCGTGTTCACAAACCAGAGCATCGTCATGAGATACGACACGGCATTAAAGGCAAAGTGCAGCAGAATCGTGAAGCGGAGCTTTCCGGTAGTCACGAGTACCCAGCCAAAGATGAGGCCGGCGGCCCCCGCGTAGCAACCCTGCACCCAGTTCATGTGCATAAAACCGAAAATCGCCGCCTGCAGCACGATTGCCGCGGCGACACCCCAGGCACTCGGGGCCGCCCAGGGCACTATGGCGCCGTCTTGCGGTCGCACGAGACGTCGGCGCTTCCAAAGTGGGCGGCACTGCGGGTTAAACGCTCGGAGCGAAAACTCAAAAATGATGCCGCGCACCAGCAGCTCCTCGCAAAACGGAGCGCCGAGCACCGTAGTCAGGACGGCGAGATAGCTGGTGTCGCCCATGCCTGTTTCCTCGACAAGTTCACTGTAATCGGCCGCGACCTCGGGCAACAATGACAGTACGGCGTCGGTCACGTAGCCAACGACCACCTGCAGTGCCAAGCCGATCACGATAACGCAGGCAATGCGCTTCCACGCGCTACGCACTCCCCCGCCAAGCGGACGCTCACCTTGCCAGCGCGCGATAAACGACCGCGGCCACAAATAACGCCACCATAGCAGCGCCATCAAAAACGACGCCGTCTGAGCGACGGCTTGAAACCATTGAATATCGAGGTTGTCGATCGGGAAACCCGTCAGCGCCGACACGATGTCCAGCACGGAGAACAAAACCATGCTCAGGACAATATCGGCAGCGACGACGCCAAAACAGGCAAGCGCCCAAACCAGCGCATTGAGCATGCCGACCTCCTCCCAACGACTAGTCATTGGGGACGTTCTTCAACGACTAGCTGTTGGGGACAGTCTTTGCCAAAGGCCCCGCTGGGCGAAATGTCGAACGGAAAGGTGCCGCAGCGATTGAAGGCGGCGATGAACATGCGGATGGCGTTGGACGGCGTGGTGCCTACGAGTTGGGTTGCCGCCGCGAAGGCCGCCTTTTCCTCGGGCAAGACCTTCGCGACAACCGGGGTCATGTGTTCTGCCATGGCGCTTCCTTTTTGAAACGACGGTGGTGCGGATAGATGCGGGCCACGCGGCTGGGCGACGGGCTGTGAAGGCAACCCGATTGGCCCGCATCTGGAGTTTGTTTCTACTGCGTTGGTATTATTTAGTAATCCTAAGTATTACCCCGCAGATAGAATACCATACCCAACCCTATGGGGACGGAGAAAAAACGGATCATTTTGTTGCTGAGTAAGTATTTAGAGCGTGATGATGTCCGAGATATTGAGGGCCTGAGCGTCGACGGCATCGTGCGTAGCAAGCAACAGCATGCGGCCGTCGAGCAAGTCGAGCACGACCTCGGCGCATGCGTCGCGCGCAGCGGTATCTAGGCCGGTAAAGGGCTCGTCCAGAATCACTGCGCCGCCCGGACACAGCAGGGCTCGGGCAATCTCGACGCGACGGCGCTGCCCGCCCGAGAGCTCGGCCACACGAGCATGCACATCGACCCCCGGCACCAGCAGGCGCAACAGGGCCGCGGCACTCGAGGCGTCCACGCGCGCGTCGGCGCACACCAGCACGTTATCCAAAGCCGAGGCGCCCTCTACCAGGTGCACATCCTGAAACACCATGGAGCACGGCGCGCACTCCCCCGCCGCCAGCGCAAGCAGCGTCGACTTGCCCACGCCCGAGGTGCCCATCACGCAGGCGCGCCCACCGGCGGGCACACGAAGCACCAGTCCGTCGAGCGCCGGAGCCCAGGGAGCGCGATCGCCCACGGCGAGCGCAAGCTCCGCAGCAGCCCTGCCGCCAGCAGAGCCGCCTGCACGTCCGCGAGGACAACGCCCATGCGCCCGCACAGCAGCACGCCATGCTGCGGGCCCCGAAGCCCGCAGCAGCCACACCAGCACGCGCTCGCATGCCCACGATGCCGCCACGACCAACACGGTCCACGCCAGCAGGTCAGCCGTCTCGATGAGCAGCTTCGCCTGATAGATGCGCTCACCCACGGTGCCCACCGCCATGCCGATCAGCTCCGCCGCCACGCCGGCCTTCCAGCTCATGCCAATCACGGCGCGGGCGCACGAAAGCACAAACGGCAGGACTTCGCGCCAGGTGTGGGCACAAAACAGTCGCCAACCCCGCACGCCATGCAGACGAAACATCTGCTCCAGCGGTTTATCCGCTTGCGTCAAGCCCTCGACCAGCGAAAAATACACTCCCGGCAGCGCCATCAAAAAGACCGCCGCAATGCTTACGCGCGCCGACCCCAGCCAAATGAGCAGCAGGACCACCACGCAGGCAACCGGCGTCGCCTTAACAAACGAAAGCGCCGGAGCCACCAAGCGGGCAAACGCCCGCGAGCGCGACGAAATTCCGGCCAGCAAACCACCGCACACCGCGGCAAGCGCCAAACCGCCTAGAATCCGCACACCCGAGCCCGCCAGAATCGCCCACGTGCCGGCATCGCATACCAGCCGCAGCAACGCCACCACAACAGCACCCGGACCCGGCAAAATCAGCGGCTGTGCCACCAGCGCCGCCACGAAGACCCACACGGCAAGCCAAAAGGCGGCAACGGCACCTGCTGCCGCCACCGCCTTCATACGCTCTATCATTTGTCGAGCAAACGCACGCACGGGTTACTCCATGTAGTAGAAATCATCAGCCGGGAGCTTGCCGCCCACGGCGCTCGCGTCCGCATCGGCCAGCACCTTCAGGTACCCACCGAGCGCGGCCTTCATATCCTTCCCTGTCTGGCAGACAAGCATGCACCCGGGAATCGCCTTCTCGGCGATCTTGGCGTTATCCACGATGCCCGCATCGACCACGGCCTGCGCCCAGTCCGCCGGCGCCGCGTTCACGGCCTCAACGCTCGCAGCATGGCAGCTCAGGAATTCCGCCACGGCCTCGGGATGCTCCTCGGCAAAGGCACGGCGCACCACGGTCACACCCGTCAGCAAGCGCGAGCCCGTGTCTCCTGCCAGCTCGTCCCACACATCGGTCAGGCTCACCGGTGCCGACAGCTTGCCCTCGCTCTTGGCGATGGCCGCCGTCTTGAACGGCTCGGGTAGCACGCCCACGGCAGTCGGGTCGGCAAGCAGAGCCGAGAGCACCTCGGTAGGCTCGCTCTTAAACACGAGCGTCACCTGACCGGCCAAGCCCGCGCGCTCCAGCAGGTAGTTCATGGCGTACTCCGGCGTGGTGCCCTTGCCCGTCATGTAGACGGTATGGCCCGCCAAATCGCCAAACGAGGCCACACTCGCGTCGCCCGTCACAACGTTCAGCACGCCCAGCGTGTTGATGTCGATGACCTGCACCGCGCCCTCGGTCTTGTTGTAGAGCACGCTCGCCACGTTGGCGGGCACCAGGGCAATGTCGATATCGCCCTGAATGACCTTGGGCACGATCTCGTCGGCTGCAGTGCTGATCGCAAAGTCGAACTCATTGTCCGTCTCGCCATCGGCCGCCCGGTCCATAAACTGCACCAGACCGATCGACGTCGGACCCTTGAGCGAGGCGACGTGCACCTCAACCGGCTCCGCGGCGGCACCGTCAGTGGCAGACCCGGCAGCCGAGCCCGCGGCGGACCCGGCACCGGCAGCCCCGCCGCCACAGCCCGCGAGCGCAAGCGACAACGCGCCCGCGGCAAGCGCCGAGGCAAACCCCCGGCGCGACAGCTCAACATCAAACGCGCGCATCGTTAGCACTTCCCCTCGTTGGGCATCGACCAGGCGTGATGGTCGGTATGCAGCAACTCCTCGGCCAGCGGCGAAAGCGGCGCACCCAAGAACTCGCTGTAGCACGCCTGAACATCGGGATTCTCGTGCGAGAAGCGAATGTCCGCCTTCGCATCCAGGCCCCACAGCACCTGGCCGCGCTCGGCTGCCAGCTCGCAGCCGTCGTGGATGGGCTGACCGCCGCCACCGACGCAGCCGCCCGGGCACGCCATAACCTCAACGAAGTCATAGCTCGCACGGCCGTCGCGAATCGCGTCGAGCAGGCGGGCGGCGTTGCCCAGCCCGTGCGCCACGGCGACGCGCACCTTGGTGCCATCGACATCGGCGACGGCTTCCTTCCAGCCGTCAAGTCCGCGCACATCGGTAAAGAAGTCAGCGTCGGGGTTCTTGCCCGTCACCAGGTAATATGCCGAGCGCACGGCAGCCTCCATCACGCCGCCCGTGGCGCCAAAAATCACGCCCGCGCCCGTGCCAAAGCCCAGCGGCGTATCAAGCGGCTCCTCGACCAGCGTGTCCACGCTCACGTGGCTCGCGCGGATCATGCGTACCATCTCGCGCACCGTCAGCGCAACGTCTACGTCGGGCGCGCCGCCCTCGCCCACCATGCTCGGCAGCGCACACTCGGCCTTCTTGGCCGTGCACGGCATCACGGACACCACAAACAGGCGCTCGGGCTCCACGCCCAGCACCTTGGCGTAGTACGTCTTGGCAATAGCACCGAACATCTGCTGCGGCGACTTGGACGTGGACAGGCTGTCGACAAACTCGGGGTAACGCGCCTTCACAAAGCGTACCCAGCCCGGGCAGCAGCTCGTGAACATGGGCCAGCTGCGGCTGTCGCCCTCGCCCTTGGCGGCCTTACCCAGGCGCTCGAGCAGCTCGGAGCCCTCCTCCATAATGGTGAGGTCGGCCGAGAAATCGGTGTCGAACACGTACTCAAAGCCCACGCGGCGCAGCGCACAGGCCAGGCGCTCGACGGTGGCCTCATCGCGCGGAATGCCGAGCTCCTCGCCCCAGGCGCTACGCACGGCCGGCGCAATCTGCGCCAGCACGATCTTGTCGGGATCGGCGATGGCGTCGAACACGGTCTCGGTATCGTCACGCTCGCGCAGGGCGCCCGTCGGACAATGCGTGATGCACTGACCACACGCGACGCAATCGGTCTTGCCGATCGGCGCACGCCCGCGGGTGCCCACGGCGGTATGCGTGGCGCGGTTGGTCAGGTCCCAAATCCCTAAGCCCTGCACGCTCTCGCACACCTTGATGCAGCGCATGCATTTAATGCACTTGTCGTTATCGCGGATGATGGGGAAATCGAAGTCCCAGCCCTCGCGCGCCAGGTGCTGCTCGTACGGCAGATAGAAGATGCCCAGGTCGTTGGCGATGGTCTGCAGGTTGCAGTTACCACTGCGCACGCAGCTCGTACAGCGCGAGTCGTGTTGGGACAGTAGCAGCTGCACGTTGGTGCGACGCGCCTCGCGGGCCTTGGGGCTGTTGGTGTGGACCACCATGCCGTCGAGCACGTAGTTGTTGCAGGCGGCAACCAGCTGGTCGCAGCCCTCAACCTCGACCACGCACACGCGGCAGCCGCCGATCTCGTTTAGATCGCGCAGGTAGCACAGGGTGGGAATCTGGATACCGACGGACTTGGCCGCGTCCAGGATCGTGGTGTGCTCGGGCACCACGACCTCGCAATTATCGATAGTGAGCTTGACCATGTTGAGTGCTCCGCTTTCGGTGTTGTCGCTGACAGTGGGGTTGTTGGGCTCTACCATTCCAGGTTCCTCCCTCCGCGGAACGCGCCAAAGCCAAAGTGGTCGCAACGCAGGCAGCGGCTTGCCTCCTGGCGTGCCTCCTCCTCGGTAAGGCCCTGCTCGACCAGATTCCAATCGTGGATGCGCTCGCCGGCCTCGCGCTCGCCCAGCTCGCAGCGGCCGCACTCGTGCTTGCCCTTAAACTGCACGGTCGGCAGCTCAACGTCGAGCTTGATCTTGTTGTCAAAACCCAGATAGCGGTCGATATTTGCCGAAGCAACGCGGCCGGCGTTGATGGCCCGGATGACGGTGGCGGGACCAGTCTGGCAGTCGCCGCCGCTAAAGAGGCCATCGAAGTTAGGCACGGCGCCATCCGAATCGGTGACGATGCAGCCCCACTTGCAGGCAACGCCCATCTCCTCAAACGGCTTGGAATCGATGTCCTGGCCAATGGCCACAAACACGCGCTCGCAGGGAATGACGCGCTCGGGCGTGGCGGCGGCACGCGGGGCCGGACGCCCACGACGGGGCTCGCCGATAATCTGCGGCTGCACGCGCAGGCCACTCACGCGACCTTCCTCGCCCGTCTCAATAGCGAGCGGTGCGGTGAGCTCAAGAACCTCGCAGCCCTCGGCCTGGGCGCCGGCAATCTCGGCATCCTGGGCCGTCATGTCGCAGATGCGACGGCGGTAGACGATGCTCACCTTTTCGGCACCGCAGCGCACGGCAGAGCGCGCCACGTCCATGGCCACGTTGCCGCCGCCGATGACGCACACGCGCTGGCCGCTCAGGTCGGGCAGCTCGTCGTCGCCGATGGCGCGCAGCATCTTGACGGCCGACTCCACGCCGGGCGCCTCTTCACCCGGAAGGCCGAGCTTCTTATCGCTATGGGCACCAATGGCCAGGTAGACGGCATCGAACTCGTCGCGCAGGCGGGCAAGCTCCTCGCCATTGACGGAGTGGTCGAGTTCCACGTCGATGCCGGCGCTCAAGATCCAGTCGATCTCGGCCTGCAGGCGCTCGCGCGGCAGACGGTAGCTGGGAATGCCGTAGCGCAGCATGCCGCCCAGGTGGTGGCGCTGCTCAAAGATGCTCACCTTGTGGCCCATCACGGCCAGGTAGTAGGCGCAGGAAAGACCGGCCGGGCCGCCGCCGATCACGGCGACGCGCTTACCGGTGTTGTCCACTACATGCGGCTTGTGGTCGTTGAGGTCACTGTGCTCAACGGCAAAACGCTTAAGGGCGAGGATGTTCATGGGATCGTCGACCATGCCGCGACGGCAGTGCATCTCGCAGGGATGCTCGCACACCAGGCCGCAAACGAGCGGCAGCGGATTGTTCTTGCGGATGACCTTGACGGCATCGGCATAGCGGCCGGCCTCGACAAGCGAAATGTACCCGGGAATGTCGACGTGCGCCGGGCAGCCCGAGACGCACGGGACGCGGGCCTCGCGGTCAAAGCCACAGGAGTGCTCGCGAATGTGGTGCTCAAAATCGTCGTGGAAGCCACGAATGGCCGTGAGTGCCATGGCGCCAGCTTCGTAGCCGATGGCGCAGTCGCTCGAAAGGTAGATGGTGCGGGCCGTGCGCTCAATCAGGTTGAGCGTGGACTCGTCGGCGCGGCCTTCGAGCACATCGGCGAGCAGGTCGCTCAGTGCGCTCAGGCCCACGCGGCAGGGCGTGCACTTGCCGCAGCTCTGGGTGGAGCACAGGTTGACGAGCGCCGCCGTAAACTCGACGGGGCACGGGGCGAGCGAACTCACCGCCAGACGACGTCCGAGTGCATCGTGCAGGTCGTCCATGACGGCCTGAGCGTGGCTGCGTTCCATTACGTGCAGTCGTGCCATAAGATCCCCTCTCACATGGCAGCCCGGAGGCGAGGCCGGGCGAAGTTGCTACACGCACAACACTGACCTAAAAAGTTGTTAGGTCTCCACGCAGTTCGGCAGGCGGTATGAAATGTCACCCTCGGCGGTGAAAAAGAACATTACCGCAGATAAATGCCATATTTGATAAAACGCGTTACCAAATGACAATACCCCGCCCACGCAATCACGTGGACGGGGCATTGATCATGGTATGCGGCCAGCGACCCTGCTGCTTTTATTTAAGCTCAGGCCAGTAACCCTTGTTGGCCTCGATCATGTCGTCGAGAACTTCCTTGGCGACCTTCATCGAAGGTACGGTCTTGTTCAGCGTAAAGGCCTTGAGCGCCTTCTCATACGAACCCTCGATCGTAGCCTCGACCACGAGCTTCTCGGAGTTCAGCTGCTGCATCATGAGGCCCTGCTGGAACAGAGGAATGTTGTCGCGGCTGATGACCTCGGGGCCGTTCTTGCCAATGTAGGCAGGCAGCTCGACCATAGCGTCGTAGGGCATGTTGGGGATGGCGCCCTTGTTCTCGCAAATGACCAGGAAGCGCTGCTTGGTGTCGTTCTTCAGAGCGATAGCCAGGTCGGCAATCCAGTCGCCGTGGCTGCCCGCATAGAACGTGCTCTCGTCGATCTCGCCCGTCTTCTCGTAGTGATCGATGCCGTCGAAGAGGTTCTTCTCGCGCGTCTCCTCAACCTCGTTCGCGCGGGTGCGCTCGGGGTTGGAATGCTCGACGAACTCCTTCTGCTGCAGGTAGTAGTTCAGATACGTGTTGGGCAGGTACTCCGGGAAGCACTCCATGATCTCGTACTCGCCCTTCCAGACGTAGTACCAGCTGCCCTTGGTGTGACGGTTCTGCTCGGGGTGCTCGTCAGTGGCCTCCTCGGGCTTCTTTGCCATGAGCGAGCCCATACCCTTGAGGTAGGAATCGGGCAGCAGGATCTGGTGCTCCTTGATGTACTCGCGCAGCTGCGGGAGCACCTCCTCGCCCTTGTGGCGGATCGAGGTGAACCAACCAAAGTGGTTGAGGCCAAAGTAATCGTACTCGACATCCTTCTTGTCGATATCGAGCGCGGCGCAAACCACGTCGATGATCGCGATCGGCATGTCGCAGATGTTGATGATGCGAGCGTTGGGACGCAGCACACGGCAGCCCTCGGAGACGATGGCAGCAGGGTTGGAGTAGTTGAGAATCCAGTAGTCCTTCTTGGCGTACTTCTCAACGTCATCGATCAGCT
This sequence comes from uncultured Collinsella sp., assembly GCA_937950325.1. GTDB lineage: Bacteria > Actinomycetota > Coriobacteriia > Coriobacteriales > Coriobacteriaceae > Collinsella. Next base: position 3,769 of record CALFDJ010000036.1, on the reverse strand, counting down.
CGACCATGGGGAAGATGGTGCGCATGCCGTAGGCAAGGCCGCCGCAACCGCAAGTCTCCTGACCCACGCAGCCGTGACGCAGCGGAATCTTCTCGTCCTGCTCGCGCATGGCGTAGCCGCCCACGCGCATCTGGGCAAACACGAAGCTCGCGTCGGTAAAAGCCGTCTTTTTGTCGGTGGTCACCTTGAGCTTGATGTCCAGGCCGAGGTCCTCGTGCAAAATCCAGTCCACGAGCACGCCGATCTTGCGCTGGCGCTCCTCGTTGATGTCGTACAGACGAATCTCGTCAACGTCGAGCTCGTCCTTGCGCAGGGCGATGGACTTGACGATGCCGGGGGTAAAGGTGGATCCGCCACCACACAGAGTAATGATCATTGTTTACTGCTCCTTCTCAATTGCGTTTTCGACCTTGTCGCGCATCTCGGCGACTTTCATGCCAAAGATGATCTGGATATTATTGCCGTTGCGGTTAATGCCGCTGTTGAGCACGTGGTTGATGAGGTCCTCATTGATGAGGTCCGGGTTCTTAACGTTCACGCGGAGACGCGTAAAGCAGTTCTCGAGCTCCTCGATGTTGTCCTTGCCACCAAGACCTGCGACCAGGTCGGCAATACCTGCATCGACGCCCTCTGCGGGAGCCGCGGCAACAGCGCCCTGCTTCACCGCGACAGACGCGGCGGCCTCGCCCTCGGCAACGGACTCGGCGAGCTCGGACTCTTCCTCGCGACCAGGCGTGTGGAGGTCGAGCTTCTTAATAAGGAAGGTGAAGAGGAAGAAGTACAGAGCGGCGTTGACAACTCCAAGCACCAGCATAACCGGCCAGTTGGTCTTATCGACACCAAGCACCAGGTTGGAAACCACGATGTTGATGATGCCGCCTGCAGTCGAAGCGGGCACGGAGAGGACCTTGAGCAGAACCAGGAAGATGCCGGAAAGAACCGAGTGAACGACAAAGAGCACGGGAGCGGCAAAGACAAAGAGGAAGTCCATGGGCTCGGTGACACAGGAGAGCACGGCGGTGATGATCAGCGGGATGATAACGGCCTTGGTCTTATCCTTGTTCCCCTTGTAAGCGGTGACGATAAAGGCGAGACCGATACCGATGTAGGGCCACAGGTTGTTGAAGGTGTAGCTGTTGAAGTAGGTGCTATCGGAGAAGGGCTGGCCCGTCATTGCCATCTCGGCAACACGGATGGGGTAGGCACCGGCGATAACCTGATCGCCCAGCGTCAGGGTGCCACCCACATCGGAGAACTGGAACGGGGTGTAGATGAGGTGGTGCAGACCGGTGGGAACGAGCAGCTTGTTGAGCATGCCGTAGATAAACAGACCGATGTTGCCCGACTCCTTAATGATGCCGGCAACGGAGGAGATGGCACCCTGGACCGGAGGCCAAACGATGCAGAAGCCAGCGCCCATGATCCAGGAAATGATGATCATGATCAGGAACGGAAAGCGAACGCCCGAGAACATCGAAAGGGCAATGGGGAACTGCTTGTTCGAGTACTTGTTGAACACAGCGCCAGTGATGCAGCCCAGGATGATGCCGCCAAACACGCCGGTATCGAGCACCTGGATGCCCATAACGGTGGCCTGGCCAGTTCCGGTAAGACCGAGCATGCCGCTCGCATCGGCAAGAGAGCCGGTGGCGTTGAGTACGATGTTGTTAGCCTGCAGGAACAGGAAGAACGACATCAGGGCGATCAGCGAAGCATGGCCCTTGTTCTTCTTTGCCATGGCGCCGGCGATGCCAACGCAGAACAGAATCGAGAGGTTGTTGATGATAAACATCAGCGACTGATAGACAACGGCGCCCACAAGCTGGAACGGACCGGAGCCCAGTACGGGGACCAAAGCGCAGATGGTCTTGTTGGTCAGAATGATGCCCACGATGAGCAGGATGCCGGCAACCGAGAGATACATCATCGGCTGGACGATCGACTTCGCGAACACCTCCAACGGCGCTTTGAAATTGAACTTCTTTTTTGCGGTCATAGCGGTACTCCCCTTCCTTTTCCGCAAATTAAGACAGATGTGCCCTGGACAAGACCGTGAGCCTTGCCTTATATCAATCGATGTGTGGGCACGTTATGCCTAGAGACCAGGTTCTCCAAGCAGGTTAACAATGTGATATGCGAGATAACTCTTCTCGGCATCGGTAACGACAACGTTATAGGTAGACGACAAGTGGGCGGCTATAGCGTCCGCGCACGAGAATGCGCACGGATACGCCGTTTCATCGATTCGGAACAGCGCGTCTCCGTTGATTTGCCCGGCCGTAGGACCGAGCGCTCGCTGTGCGAAAAACTGCAGGTGACGAACGAAACGTTCGTAAGGCAGCGAGGTGTCATCGAGGGTCGTGGCATAGCGCTCGGAAACAATCGCGAGCACGTCGCGAACAAGCTGGACCGAAACAATCAGACGGTCAGAGCGCTGCGGCATGGTGGCGTTGACGATATGCAAGGTAATGAAGCCCTGCTCTTCTTCGCTCATCTGGATGCCCATATACTCCTTGATAATCTGCAGCGCACGGCCCGCAAGCGCATACTCCTTGCGATAGAACTGCTGGATCTCGAGCAGCAACGGGTTCTCGCAGGGAACGCCTTTGCGCTCACGCTCCAAAGCAAGGCTGATATGGTCTGCGAGAGCAATGAGGATCTTATCGTTGATGTCGGCATTGAGCTCTCGGCGAAGCATCTGAACAATTTCCTCGGAAATCACAAGGTTGACGGTGGGGATGGACTCCAAAAGATGTGCCAAGCGGTCAATCGTACGCGAGTCCTGAGAAGTTCCCTCCTGCAACGCGTAGGTCTTTTCGACTGACGCCTCGTCGATGGCATCGCCGGCATGACGGTCAAAGCAGAGGCCTCGACCGATGACGATGAGCTCGGAGCCATCGTCCGAAGTGACCATTGCGACGTTGTTGTTAAAAACTCGCTTGATAACCACGGTACCCACCACAAGAATTTACTCGGAAAGCCAGACGACAGGCTCTTTAACAACAACAGGGCCGGAAGCATGCTCACGAAGAGTCGAGTTCTCCGAGCGCTCGCACACGATAACGAAGACCGTGGGATCGAAGCCGGCGGCGCGGACCGCGTCGAAATCGACCTCGACGAGGGGCTGGCCCGCGTCGACATGGTCACCCTGTGCAACAAGCGCATGGAAGCCCTTGCCCTCAAGCTTAACAGTGTCGATTCCGATATGCAGCATCACCTGAGCAGAGCTGTCGTCGGACATGATGCCCAGCGCGTGCTCAGTCGGAAACAGCGCCGCGACGGTGCCGGAAACAGGAGCGCACACCGTTCCCTCTTGGGGAACCACGGCAACGCCATCGCCCACTGCACGGCTGCTAAAAGCGGGGTCATTGGTTTTTTCTAGATTAACAAGCTCGCCGGAAACGGGAGCGAGGATTTCGAACTCGGAAGCTACAGTCATCTGCTTATCCGAGCCCCCCATAAGGCGAGAAAAGAAACCCATGGTGACATGTCCCTTCATAAATATAGCCCAACCAAAATCAATCGAATGCGCCCATTGAGGCGCTCGCGATTAAAGACTTTGGTTAGGCCCACGTCCGAGGGGACTCGGTAACCTTCCGCATTTCTTTTATGGGGGTTATTGTAGACAAGCCCAAAGCCGGAACAATCATTATGACCGGCGAACGGTATTTTTTCTCCGATAAACGGTATTTATGCGGTACTTAGGGACGTTCCTTTTAATATGAGCAGGACATTGTCAAGAGGCAAAATCGGGCCTGGCCCCAACGAT